>CAVTEC010000037.1:0-7602 GCA_963733475.1 uncultured Alphaproteobacteria bacterium
CTGCCGTTCCTGCTGCTGGTCTACTCGTTCGTTATCTTCGCGATCATCCATGCGCCGCCCGGTGATTTCCTGACGGAATACGTGGCGCAGTTGTCGGCAACCGGCACATCGATCACGGCCGACCAGATCGATGCATTGCGACACGAGTATGGTCTGGATCAGCCGTTCATCGTGCAGTACCTCTACTGGCTGCGTGACCTGCTGCACGGCAATCTCGGGCTGTCGCTCGAGTATCAGCGGCCGAACGCGGAATTGATCGGCAATACGCTGGGACTGACGGTGGCGTTGGCCGCCATGGCTTTCGTCCTCACCTGGCTGATCGCGGTGCCGGCGGGCATCTATTCGGCGACACACCAGCGCTCGGTGCTGGATCACGTGATCACCGTAATCAACTACATCGGCGTGGCCACGCCGAACTTCATGCTGGCACTGATCCTGATGTGGATCGCATTCGCCTATTTCGGCATCAGCATCACCGGACTGTTTTCGCCGAAATACGCCGATGCGCCCTGGAGCATAGGGCGCGTGATCGACCTGCTCGAACATATCTGGCTGCCAGCCTTCGTGCTGGGCATCGCCGGCACCGCGCGGCTTACACGCATCATGCGCGCCAACCTGCTGGATGAGCTGAACAAGCCATACGTGGTTACGGCCCGCGCAAAGGGATTGCGCGAATGGCGCCTCGTGCTGCGCTATCCGGTTCGGCTGGCGCTCAACCCGCTGATCAGCACGATCGGTTGGTATCTGCCGCAGCTATTCTCGGGCAGCCTGATTGTGGCGACAGTGATGAACCTGCCGAACATCGGCCCGTTGCTGCTGCGTGCGTTGACCGTTCAGGACATGTATCTGGCCGGAGCAATTCTGCTGATCTATTCGTTCCTGACGATCGTAGGCACGCTGCTATCCGATATCCTGCTGGCGCTTGTCGACCCGCGCATCCGGATGGAGCGATAGTCATGTCCGATGTGCAAGCGATCTCCGTTACAACCGCGGCAGCAGAGGACCGTGTTGCCGTCGCTGCCAACTGGAAGCTGGTGTGGTGGCGCTTTCGCAAGCACCATCTGGCGATGATCAGTGCCGGCGTGCTGATCTGCCTCTACCTCGTCGTGCTGTGCCCCGACTTTTTCACCACGCAGGACCCGGAGCGGACCGACGCCCGACAGGCCTTCATTCCTGTGCAGATCATGCATTTGTTCGATGACGGCGGCCTTGCACCCTGGGTTCCCGGCATTATCGGAAAGCGCAATCCGGTGACGTTGCGGATGGAATGGACGACCGATCCGAAGCGAAAAGTTCACCTGAATTTTTTCACGCGCGGCGAGCCGTACAACCTCTTAGGCCTGATCCCGATGAACGTTCATCTGATTGGCACGGCCGATCCGGGCCAGCGCATTTTCCTTCTGGGGTCCGATCGTCTGGGCCGCGACCAGTGGTCTCGTATCATGCGCGGTACACAAACTTCGATGACAGTCGGACTGGTCGCGGTCACGCTCAGCGTCATCTTCGGTGTCATACTCGGCGGCATCTCCGGCTATTTCGGCGGACTGATCGATCTGGTGATCCAGCGATTGATCGAGTTGCTGCAATCGGTGCCCACCATCCCAATCTGGCTCGCGCTGTCGGCCGCATTGCCGCGCGACTGGACCCCGATCCAGGTGTTCTTCGCCATAACAGTGATCCTGTCACTGGTCGGCTGGACGACACTCGCGCGCGAGGTGCGCGGCCGCTTCCTGGCGCTCCGTGAGGAGGACTTCGTGCTGGCGGCGCGGCTCTCAGGCTGCAGCCAAATGCGCGTCATTCTCCGGCATATGGTGCCGACGTTCCTTAGCCACATCATTGCCACCAGCTCACTTGCCATCCCGGTGATGATCATCAATGAGACGTCGCTCTCGTTCCTCGGCCTCGGAATTCGTCCGCCTGCGATAAGCTGGGGCGTGCTGCTGCAAGAGGCGCAGAACATCCAGACGCTGGCTCTGGCGCCGTGGTTGTTGATTCCCGGAATCATCGTGATCGTCGCGGTGTTGGCGTTCAACCTGGTGGGCGATGGTCTGCGCGATGCCTCCGATCCCTACAGTCACTGATCCCGATCCGCTGCTGCGGGTGCGCGACCTGCATGTGTCCTTCCGCATGGATGAGGGCACGGTGCGTGCCGTCGATGGTGTGAGCTTCGACGTATTCCCCGGCGAGGTAGTCGGCATCGTCGGCGAAAGTGGCTGTGGCAAAAGCGTGACGATGCGAGCGGTTCTGCAACTGATCGATCCACCGGGGCGGATCACCAGTGGCGAGATCCTTTATCGACGGTCGACAACGTCGATCGAACTGACGCGTCTGTCGCCGCGCGCCCGCCTGATGCGCGACTTGCGCGGCGCCGAGATTGCGCTGATCCCACAGGAACCGATGGCGGCGTTCAGCCCCGTGCACACGGTGGGCGCTCAGATCATCGAGGCGATCATGCTGCACGAACGTCTCGGTCGCGACCAGGCGCGCGCGATGACCGTCGAACTGTTCCGCGACGTCGGCATCTCAATGCCTGAGCAGCGCATCGATGCGTACTCCTGGCAGTTGTCCGGAGGCCTGCGGCAACGCGCAATGATAGCCATGGCGTTGTCATGCAAGCCTCGCCTGCTGATCGCCGACGAACCGACCACAGCGATCGATGTGACAACGCAAGCGCAGATCCTCGGGCTGCTGCGCGAGCTGCAACGGAAATACGGCACCGCGATCATCTTCATCACGCATGATCTCGGCGTGATCGCACAGATGGCTAACTACGTGGTGGTGATGTATCTCGGGCGCGTCATGGAAGAGGGGCCGGTGGACGATATCTTCCACGCCCCACAACATCCCTACACCAAGGCATTGCTCCGCTCGATCCCCAGCCTCCAGACAGAAAAGCGAACCGCGCTGCCGGTGATTGCCGGTTCGCTGCCGCATCCGTTCAATCGTCCATCCGGCTGCCCCTTCCATCCGCGCTGTGAAGACTTCATGGCCGAGCGGTGCGCAACCGCGCTTCCCGCACCGCACGCACTCGGGGCGCGGCAGGCGGTGAGCTGTTTCCTGCACAGCGACATGGCCGAGCCATCATGAACGCGCCACTGCTCGACGTTCGCGGGCTGCGCAAGTTCTTCCCAATCGCAAGGGGACTGCGCCGTCGGGTGACCGGTCACGTGCGTGCGGTCGATGATGTAAGCTTCACCATGCAAGAGGGCGAGGCCCTCGGCCTGGTAGGCGAAAGCGGCTGCGGCAAGACCACGACGGCACGCTGTATACTGCGTGCGATCGTACCGACGGGCGGGCAGATATTGTATCGGCGGAGAGATGGCGAGGTGGCCAATCTGGCCCCGATGTCGGCCGCGGAACTCCGGCCGCTGCGCAAAGAGATCCAGATGATCTTTCAGGATCCGTTCGGCTCGCTCAATCCGCGCATGACGCTGTTCGACAATGTCGGCGAGCCGCTCCTGGTGAACGGCATACGCAATCGCGGCGAGCGGATGGACCGTGTCGCGGAACTGCTGCGGCTGGTCGGATTGCGGCCAGAGTTCATGCACCGTTTTCCTCACGCGTTCAGCGGGGGACAACGGCAACGCATCGGCATTGCACGCGCCATCGCAACAAACCCGCGGCTCGTGGTCGCCGACGAACCGGTGTCCGCACTCGACGCCTCCGTACAGGCGCAGGTGCTCAATCTGCTGCTGGAGCTGCAATCCAGGCTGGGGCTGACATTCCTGTTCGTCGCACACGATCTCTCGGTGGTGCGGCATATCTGCGACCGCGTCGCGGTTATGTACGTTGGGCAACTGGTCGAACTGGCGCCCACCGATACGTTGTTCCGCCGCCCGCGACATCCGTACACGGCCGCGCTGATGCGTGCGGTTCCGGTGCCCGATCCTCGCGTATCAACTGCGGACGGCATCCTGCGGGGCGAAGTGCCCAGCCCGGCGTCACCGCCATCAGGTTGTTTTTTCCACCCACGCTGCCGTTTTGCCGAGGAACGGTGCCGGCAAGAGGCACCCGTGCTGCGAGAAGTGGCTCCAGGTCAATTCGCACGCTGTCACTTCGCGACGGAATTGGAACTGGGATAGGCAATAAGACCAGTCGGCCCAGTGACAGGCGCCCCGTAAGTGCCTCAACAACAAAGCGCTTGACACCAGTCGCCATTCCATGTTCTTGTTTTGTTCATGTCAGCGGCCGCCACTCTCGACCCAACTCCGCCAAGCCACTCCGGCCGTCTCCTTAATCTCGTCCGCAAGCTCATCGACTACGGCAAGGAACTCGCCGCCACACTGCGCCAGCGCAGCGGCTCCAACGACAGTCCCAATTTGCGGCTCGCCTTCGGCATCGCGGACATCGCCCTGATCCTCTCGCGCATCACGCAAGGTCTGCACCGCGCCCGTTTGCTCGAACAAAGGATCGTCCGCATTGCCGACAGCCTCGATGCTGACGTCAATTCCGCGCCCCCGCATCCCCGGCGCCCCAGCTTGTGTGCCACCGATACGGCTTCGTCTCAGCGAACCCAGGCGCGCACCGAGGACCCGGATCCGCGTCTCGCTTACCTGCCCACGCCAAAGGAGATTGCCGCCAAAGTACGTCGCCAACGCATCGGCGCTGTCCTCGCCGATATCTGCCGCGATCTCGGCATCTTGCCCAGCCATCCTCTATGGCGCGAACTGCATTACGCCATCACGAAATACGACGGCAATTACACCCGCTTGATGATCGGGATACTCAATCAGGCGTTTTCCGTCGCCCACATCGAGGCCAGGCTGAAATGCGCACCCGTTGCGCCCCCTGAACCGGCCTGCACCGGACCACCTTCAGCCGTGCCCGGCATTTTCATTTAACGAAGTCAAGCGAACCGAAGCCGCAAGGCGCCGAGCATGCGAGAATACAACTCGCATGCTCGGCGTTCTTGCGTGCGCAGGGCGTAGCGGACGCCTCCTGGCGGCAGTGGGACGAGCGGACTAAGCTTCCTGTCGAGTGCCGCCAACAACAGGGGAAAAATCATGTCACGGATACGAGTATGGTTGGCCGCTTGTGGCCTCGTCCTTGTCGCGGCGCTGGCACTGACCAGTGTTGCCCGCGCCCAGAACGAATTGAAAAGTCCCACGATGGACGCGATCAAGCAGCGTGGTCAGCTCATATGTGGCATCGACACTGGCATTCCTGGATACGCGTATCAGGACGCCAAAGGCGAGTGGCAAGGACTGGACGTTGCCTATTGTCGTGCCATTGCCGACGCCTTGCTTGGCTCGCCAGACAAGGTCAAATACATCGGCACCACGTCGAAAGTGCGCTTTTCGGTCTTGGCGTCTGGTGAGATCGACGTATTGATCCGCGATTTCGAGGTGACGTTTATCCGCAACACGCAGCTTGGCCTCGATGAACCTGCCTACAACTTCTACACCGCACAGACCTTCATGGTGCGCAAGAGCCTGGGCGTTGCACACGCAAAGGACCTGAACGGCGCCACAATTTGCCTGCTGACCGGCACCACGCTCGAGACCAACATCGCCGACTACAATCGGGCGAACAACATCAAAATCAACACGCTGCTATTCGATAAGCCCGAGGAAGCCTTTGCCGCCGCAGATGCCGGACGGTGCGACGGCTACACCGACGATGGCGGATCGGTCGCCGCGGCACGCTCCACCATGAAGAAGCCGGACGACTGGATGTTCATTCCCGAGACCATCGGTGGACTACAGCCGCTCGGACCGTTCACGCGGCTTGGCGATCAGGCTTGGTCGCGGCTGGTGAAGTGGGTCCAGGATGCCATGATTGAAGGTGAGCTGCTTGGTGTCACCAAGGCCAACGTCGACCAGATCAAGGCCTCAACCAAGGATCCCGAGGTGCGGCGCTATCTGGGTCTGGAAGGCGGTTTCGGCACGCTGCTTGGGATTGACGACGCCTGGGCCTATCGCATCGCGAAGGACATCGGTAACTACGGCGAGATCTACGACGCCTATTTCGGCGCGAGCGGACTCGGTCTGCCGCGCGGCATGAACAACCTGTACACCAAGGGCGGTTTGTTCATCACACCCAGTTGGAAATGACGCACTGAGGTGGTCAGGCGACCGTCACCCCGCGCGCGCATCGGGCAATGGGTCCTGCTTGCGGTTGTGGTGGCGGTCGCCTGGTCTCTTGGTTCAATCGCCGCAAAGACCTCGGTTCAGCGACATGGCTCGCTGGGCTTCGGCTATCTGGCTGACCCAACGAATTTCGACATCCCGTTTCGCCTGATCCCTTGGGCTGTCGGCGACACCTATGCGCGCGCCCTGCTGGTGTGCGTTCTGAACACGCTGCTGGCGTCCGCGATCAGCATCGTCCTGGCCACGCTGCTTGGGTTGATGGTCGGTATCATGCGGCTATCGACCAATTGGCTGGTCCGCAACATCGCCCTCGGCTTCATTGAGCTGATCCGCAACACGCCTCAGCTCGTTCAGATCATCTTTTGGTACGTGGCCGTGCTGCAAACGTTGCCGGGACCGCGCCAGAGCATCCTGTTGCCCGGCGGGACATTGTTGAACATCCGCGGTCTCTATCTGCCGAGTTTCGTCGGCAATGACTTCGCCTCGACGTCATGGCCACTGGCGCTGCTTCTGTTGCTCGCCGTGCCGTTCGTCTGGCGCATGCCATGGCGGCGACACTTGCCACTGGCGTCTAGGTCGCTGCTTCTGCTGCCGCTGGCCTTAATACTGTTCGCCTTGGGGGTCGATCACACCGATCTGCCCCAGCTAGGTGGCTTCAACATTGCTGGCGGCGTGCAGGTTGTGCCGGAACTGGTCGCGCTGTGCCTGGGCCTTTCAATCTATGGTGCCGCCTTCATCGCCGAAATCGTGCGCGCGGCCATCCTGTCGGTGCACAAGGGACAGCGCGAGGCCGCACTCAGTCTGGGGCTGAGGCCACGCCAGGTGTTGTCGAAGATCATCATGCCCCAGGCCTTGCGTGTGATGGTCCCTCCGATCACCAGCCAGTATCTCAACATCATCAAGTCGAGCTCACTCGGTGCCGCGGTCGCCTATCCGGAACTGTACGAGATCTTCGCGGGTACAGCGATGATGCAGTCGAATCGTGAAATTGAATTGATTGCCCTGCTGATGGGTGTCTTCCTTTCGATCAACCTGATCGTCTCGGCATTCATGAACTGGTACAATCACCGCGTCGCACTGGTGGGACGATGAGCGACGTCGTCGCCGAACCGCGTCTGACGCTCCCAGGAGATTTTTGGCCGCGGCGAGCCTTCGACTGGATCCGAAGGAACCTGTTCAGTTCAGTGTTCAACAGCATCCTGACTATCGTAGTGCTGCCCGTTACGCGATCAGCTGCCCGGCAAGAAACAGGAATCCGAGAATCGTGGTTACCGTCCACCAGTGCCGGAAACTTTCGCGGTCGCCTCGCGCGAAAAAGTGCCGGGCACGCACAATCGTTACGCTGCTGGCCAGCAGAATCAGTGTGTTCAGCCACAGAATCTTCGGCATCGGGAATGCCTGCCAATTACTCCCGACACCCTTCCGCACGATGAATGCGCTGGCGAACGCCATAAAGAACATCAGTATGGCGGCCATCCCGATTGCTATTCCCGTTACGTAGACACGCTGCGGT
>CAVTEC010000038.1:0-64593 GCA_963733475.1 uncultured Alphaproteobacteria bacterium
GGTGGTCAGGGGCAGGGTCGAACTGCCGACCTTCCGCTTTTCAGGCGGACGCTCATACCGACTGAGCTACCTGACCTGGCTGGGACCCCAGTGAAACCTCACCGGGGATCCCTGCGGTCCTGACGGGATTTGAACCCGCGACCTCCACCTTGACAGGGTGGCGAGCACTCCGAGCTGCTCTACAGGACCTCGTACCGCCAACCGTAGTCGACGGGTCCCCGTGATGGGGACTGCAAAAGGCAACCGCCTTCGCCCGGAAGAGCATACCACCGGCGGGCCGGTAGTGAGGCAAGCGAACAGGACGGGGCAGCCGATGACCGCGGCGGGCCATAGCAGCTTCGCCGCGCTGGAGGCCGAGGCGAGACGGCGTGGCTGAGCCGCGGGGGCGTGGCCGCCGGGTCACGCGCCAAGAACGCACCAGCTGGCCCGGGTGACCAGGGCGAGTCCGCCGACCCGTTCGGTATTAATGAGCCTGCTAGCCCGGACCACGCGGACCGCTGATGAGCCCGGGTTTCTGGCTGCACCTGCGGCGCTGGCCTGGCGGCAGGTGTTCGACCGGCGACTGCGGCCGCTGAACCTGACCCGACTCAAGTTCATGCTGCTGGCGTCCGCCGGGTGGCTGGCTACGACTCCGGCCGCCGACCCAGCAGGAAGTGGCCGATCACGCCGGTACTGATCGGATGATGACCTTCAAGGTGCTGCAGACCCTGTGAACCGCGGCCTGGTGACCGGCAGCCTGATCCGGCCGACGGACGCGTGAAGCACCTGGTCCTGACGCCCGACGGGGGTGAACTTATCCGGCGCGGCATCCGCATCGCGGTCGACCTCGACGAGGAGATGTTCGGCCCCGGCGGCGATCCGCTGCGCGAGACCCTCCAGCACATCGCGGCCAGGGCCCGGGCCGCTTCCTGACCCGCACGAACCAGGGCCAGGAACGGTGCCATCAGCACGTGCCCCCAACGGGATTCGAACCCGTGCCGCCGCCTTGAAAGGGCGGTGTCCTAGGCCGCTAGACGATGGGGGCCGCCGCCGGCTTTGGCCGCCGTAGACGGCGTCAGCCAACCGTCTGGACTGCCCCAGCATAGGGGAAGACACCAAGAACCAGCAAAGCGGATAGACCGCGGCCAAGTAGGCCGGGATTCAGTGCCATACCCCTTGCAAAGATCGGCCGCATCAGACACGGTAAGCGATACGAGAATTACACAGTGATGACAACGGCCGACGATCTCGGCGGCCGTCACTGGACGACCAGGGCGCATTCACATGCTTGACGGCGAAACCGGGCATACGTTGCATACAACCCTGGCCGACGCCTGAGGGTGAGCCAGACCGTGACGTCTGAGCTCCGGGCCGAGCCCGGCGAGGCCTGGATCCGGGACGAAGGCCGGGGGGCCTATGAAGGCCCGGGGGCCCCGGCCGTCCACTCAGGCCGTCACCGGCGGGCCCCCGAGGCACGGTCGTCCTACCGCGAGGTCTTCGCCATCGGCGAGTTCCGCGCGCTGTGGAGCGCCCAGGTACTCTCCTTCGCCGGCGATCAGTTCGCCCAGGTGGCCATCGCCATCCTGGTCTACGGCCGAACCCACTCTTCCTTCCTCACCGCGCTGGCCTACGCGCTCACCTACCTGCCGCCGATCGCGGGCGGCCCGCTGCTCTCCGGCCTGGCCGACCTTTTCCCGCGCCGCCGGGTAATGATCGTCTGCGACCTGTTGCGGATCGGCACGGTCGGGCTGATGGCGGTCCCCGGCCTCCCCTTCACCGCGCTCTGCGTACTGCTGTTCTGCACCGTGCTGACCGGCGTGCCGTTCTCCTCGGCACGGGCCGCGCTCATGCCGGACGTGCTGCCCGGCGACAAGTTCGTGCTCGGCTCCGCGATCGGCAACATCACCTTCCAGGCCAGCCAGATTCTCGGCTTCGTCGCGGGCGCCGCCGTCGTCGCCGTGCTCGACCCGCACAAGACACTGGCCATCGACGCCGCGACGTTCGCCGTGTCGGCCCTCATCGTCCTGGCCGGAGTGCGGAGCCGCCCAGCGCCGGCCCGGGCCGGCGGGACCCGGGCCTCGCTATGGTCTGTCTCCGCGGACGGCATCCGGATCGTCTTCGGTAGCCGCCTGCTGCTGACGCTGTTGCTGTTCGGCTGGCTGGCTTTTACATCGTCCCCGAGGGCCTGGCCGTGCCCTACGCGCGCTCGCTGCACGGCAACACGCTGACCGTGGGGCTGCTGATGGCCGCCGTGCCCCTCGGCATGGTGATCGGCGCCTTCCTGCTCGGCAGGGTCGCCGCCCCATCCGCGAGGATCAGGATGATGGGCTGGCTCGCCGTCCTGTCCTGCGCGCCGCTGATCGGCAGCGCGTGGAATCCGCCGCTGTGGGCGGTGCTGGCGCTGTGGACGCTGGCGGGAGCGGGCGGCGCCTACCAGCTCGCCGCGGCCGCGGCGTTCGTGCAGGCGCTACGCCCCGATACCAGGGCCCGCGCGTTCGGGGTGGCCCAGTCCGGCCTGTACGCCGTGCAAGGGCTCGGCATCCTGGCCGGCGGCGCGGTGGCGCAGCTGATCGGCGCCCCGCTCGCCGTCGGCCTGGCCGGCCTGCTCGGCCTGACCGCGGCCACCATGCTCGCCATGAGCTGGACGCACCTGCGCGGCCGGCTGATCCAGGCACGGCCGAACGGGCCGGAGAGCCCCTAGCTCTGGCGGCTAGGAGCGCCGCTTGCTGACGAAGTTCTCGGCGATGGAGCTGCCGTCGCCGTCATCTTCCGGGATCACGATCCAGGCGACCAGGTAGAGCAGGACGCCGGCCCCGCCGAAGATCGTGAACAAGGCGAACGCCAGCCGGACCAGGGTCGGGTCGATGCCGAAATAGGCCGCTAGGCCAGCGCAGACGCCCGCGACTACACGCCCCTCGCGGATCCGGTACAGGCGCTTGGTTCCGTTGCTGCTTGGTTCGTTCATGGCTAGATCATGCCCACTCCGGGGGCGGCCTGACATCAGGAACATCCCGGTTAATACCCTGATCTGGAGCCGGCGAAGCAAGCAGAGAGGAGCCGGCCATGTCCACAGGCGCGCCGAGCACGGACCTGCTGCAGATCGACGACCAGCTGACCGACGAGGAGCGGCTCATCCGTGACACCGTGCGCGCCTTCGCCGGCGACCGGGTGCTGCCGCACGTCGCGGACTGGTTCGAGGAGGGCACGCTGCCCCGGGACATCATGCCGGAACTCGGCAAGCTGGGGGTGCTCGGCATGCACCTGACCGGCTACGGCTGCGCCGGCGCCGGGGCGATCGCCTACGGCGTCGCCTGCCGGGAACTCGAGGCGTGCGACTCCGGCCTGCGCAGCGCCGCCTCGGTCCAGGGCTCGCTGTCCATGTACCCGATCTGGCGCTACGGGTCGGAGGAGCAGAAGAACGAGTGGCTGCCCCGGATGGCGGCCGGAGAGGCGGTCGGCTGCTTCGGCCTCACCGAGCCCGATCACGGTTCCGACCCGGGCAGCATGCGGACATTCGCCCGCCAGGACGGCTCCGACTGGGTGCTGTCCGGCACCAAGATGTGGATCACCAACGGCAGCATCGCCGACATCGCCGTGGTCTGGGCCAGGACCGAGGAAGGCATCCGCGGTTTCCTGGTCCCGCGCGGAACGGCCGGCTTCACCGCCCGGGATATCCACAAGAAGCTGTCGCTGCGCGCCTCCATCACCTCCGAGCTCCACCTGGATGAGGTCCGATTGCCCGCCGGCGCCGTGCTTCCCGGCGTCACCGGGCTCAAGGGACCGCTGTCGTGCCTGACCGAGGCCAGGTTCGGCATCGCCTGGGGAGTCACCGGCGCGGCGCGGGCCTGCCTGGAGAGCGCGATCGAGTACGCCAAGACCCGCGAGCAGTTCGGCAAGCCCATCGCGTCCTTCCAGCTGACTCAGGCCAAGCTCAGCTGGATGGCGGCGGACCTGTACCGCTCGCAGCTGCTCGCGCTGCACCTCGGCCGGCTCAAGGAGGCGGGTTCGGTCAGCCCGGTGCAGGTCAGCATCGCCAAGATGACCAACGTGCGGTCGGCCCTCGACATCGCCAGGCAGGCCCGGACGGTGCTCGGGGCCAGCGGCGTGACGCTGGAGTACCCGCCGATCCGGCACGCGAACAACCTGGAGGCCGTGCTGACCTACGAGGGCACCGAGGAGATCCACACGCTGGCCATCGGCCAGGCGCTCACCGGCATCTCCGCATACCGTTAATCTCAGCACGCGATCGGGCCGCGAAGTCGGTACGCTTCGTCTCTAGACGCGGCCGGCCGGCGTTACAGGCGTCGGCTCGCCCGGCGCGGCGGGGCGTTAGCTCAATGGCAGAGCAGTGGGCTTTTAACCCATTGGTTCAGGGTTCGACCCCCTGGCGCCCCACCAGGGAAAACATATCGTAGAGATGGTTGGGCGTGGCACGGGTTGTGGCACGGATACGCCTAGCCGAGTTATCGTGCTGTCATGGCCACGGCCACAGGCGGTTACATCCAGCAGCTCCCCAGCGGTTCGTTCCGCGTAAGTGTCTACGCCGGGACTGATCCGCTGACGGGTCGGCAGATCCGCCTGCGGAAGACCTGTAAGACCGAACGGGCCGCGCAGATCGAGCTCGGCAAGCTGCTCGAGCAGGCCGCGGCTGGCCGCCAGCCCGAGACGGACGCCACCGTGGCGCAGCTGATGGACCGGTACGCCGAGGTCGCCGACTGGGACCTGTCGACCAGGAAGGCGAACGAGGTCTACATCCGGCGGGTGATCAAGCCCGCTCTCGGGCACCTGCAGGTCCGGAAGATCCGCGGGCCCCTGCTCGACCTCCTGTACGCGCAGCTGAGGCGGTGCAGCGATCCCGGGTGCACCGGGAAACGGTTCATCGAGCACCGGAACGTGCCGCTCCTCGCTGTTGACCCGGGTAGTCGTCGACCTGCCTGGCAGCAGGTGGTGGAGGCGATCGGGGACGCGATCCGGTCTGGGATGCTCACCGCGGGCGAGCCGCTGCCCTCGGTCCGGGAGATGAGCGCCCTGCAGGACGTCCCGGTGGCGACCCTGCAGCACGCCCTGGCGGTTCTGGCCGACGAGGGACTTGTCGTCCTCCGCCAGGGCCGGACCGCGGTCGTAGCCGGTGACGCGGCGGCAGACCGGCGATCCGGCCGGGCTCCGCGCGACCGCGACCATGACTGCAAGCGCGCCGGATGCCAGCCGCACGTATGCAAGCCGATGACGGCGAAGACGATCCGGAACGTCCACAGCATCTTGTCCGGCGCCTTCGCGACGGCGAAGCGCTGGGAGTGGATCGCCTGGAACCCGGCTGAGTCTGCTAAGCCACCGGCCGTCACGCGACGGCCGCTGCCCGCCACCACGCCTGAGGACGTCGCCAAGGTGATCGCGGAGGGCCGTAAGGCGCACCCGGTACTGGCGCTGTACCTGTGGCTGGTCGCGATCACCGGCGCACGCCGAGGTGAGCTGTGCGCGCTGCAGGTCCGCGACGTCGACCTGGTCAACGGCGTCCTGCATATTGCTTTCAATTACGTCGTGGTCGGTGGCCAGCGGGTCCGGAAGGACACCAAGACACACCAGGACCGGTACCTGGCCATCGATCCGGTGACCTGCGCGATGATCAGCGAGCACCTGGACGCGATCCGCGCCGAGCTGGCCGCCGTCGGCCTTGAGCTACCCGATGACGCCTACGTGTTCTCGAATGACCCGATGGGCGCCAGGCCGTGGAATCCCGACTGGGCCACGCATAAGGCCAGCGACCTGGCGGCCGCGGCCGGGGTCAAGCTCAATATCAAAGGGCTGCGGCACTACACGGCAAGTCAGCTGCTCGCGGCGCGGTTTGACCTGCGTAACACAGCAGCGCGTCTTGGCCACGGCAGCGGCGGAGCGACCACACTGCGGCACTACGCCGACCCGGTGTCTGAAGTCGACCGGCGAGCTGCCGCCTACCTCGCACAGCTCACCGCCGGATCCGTAGCTCCGAGTAAGTGAACACTGCGGCACGAGACGCAGGACTGACCGCGACGGGCCCGCAGCGCCACCGCGCCGCAACGGAGAGCTGGTGTTCGTCGCGCCCTGGGAACGCCGGCTGTTCGGCGTGACGATGGCGTTGCGCGAGCGCGGCGTGTTCGCCTGGGGGGAGTTCAGCGCGCACCTCATCGACGAGATCGCGCGGTGGACGGCCAGCGCCGCCACCGGAGACGAATACGTCTACTACGAGCATTGGGAGCGCGCGCTTTCGCGGGTGCTCGACGATCGCGGCGTGATCGATCCGGCCGCGGTCGATGCCCGTGCCCGCGAGATCGCAGCGCTGCCGCCCGGGCACGACCACCACGACGGCCACCACTAGAGAGAAGCCGAGAGAACATGCCCGCAGATTCCATCCGCTTCGCCGCATCGCCGCCGTCTCGGGGGCGTCCGACCGGCTCGTTGCGACGGGGTTCCTCGCCGTCGGCGCGCTGATCGTCTACCTCGTGCTCCTCGACCAGGGTGCCGCGGCAGCCGTGCTCTTCGGCTCGACGGCGGGCAACGAGAACGTCCTTCACGAGCACTTCCACGACGGCCGGCACCTCCTCGGCGCTCCCTGTCACTAGGGCCGGGAGCCGGGCGCGGGCGGGATTGCCGGTCACTTCTGGCACCACATCGGTTCTGGGTGACGTGCCCTTTCCCGGTCTCGGCTCGAGTCGACGCGGAGGGCGGTCTCGTGATGGCCCTCCGCCAGCGACCCACGAGGTGAGATGAATCGCGATCAGTGGCTTTGGAGGGCCGCCTCGTGGGAGACAGCCCGAGTTTTCACGGGTCATTGTTGATCATTGCGCCGCGTTCCTGGCAGCCTGCGCTTTCTCCTTGAGGAGCCTCTCCTCCGCGGCAGTCATCTCTTCCAGCTTGATCGTCAGCTTGTCCAACTTGCCGGTGAACCGGAACGGCGGTTGGTAATCGTTGTCGTCTATCCCGTGGCGGGTGTCTACTCCGACGTCGAAAGACTCGTCCAAGGACACCATGAACGGAATGGTGGCTGGCATTTTCTTGCGGTCGACGTCCTTGCCGTCCACCGACAGAACACCGGTTCCTCCCTTGCCGAAGCCGGGTCCGTCATATTTGAAGTCAAACATGATGGTGTGCTTACCGGGCGTGAGGGCCGCCGGGCCTTCCCATCGGAAACGTTCCGTAGTGAGTTGCACGTAGGTGAAAACCGGCTTGCCCTTCACCAGATAGAGGCCATAGCCGCCGAATGAGCCGCCGTTCGTATTCAGCATTCCCTCGGCCCCGCCCTGAGGAATGTCTACCTCGGCGGAAATGGAGTAGGACTTGCCGAGCAAGTTAGGGGCGCTGCCAGCAGGTATGCCAGAGATTTCCCCCGAGTACGTAAAGACGGTCTTGCCTGCCAGTGGGCTCGGTCGCGGTGCGGCAGCACGCTGGAGCGCCTCGTTGTCGAGCGGGAACACGCCGTATTTCGATGCCTCGACCAGGAAGAGTTCCTGCAGTTCGCGAAGTTTGCCGGGCATCTTGGTAGCGAGGTCGTCGGCCTGAGAGTAATCCTCGGCGATGTTGTAGAGCTCCCAGTTGTAACCGTTTACCACATCCGGCAGTGTGCCGAGGCCCATCAGCCACGGTCCCTGAGGCGGCGTCGTCCCCGCGAGCCAGCCGTCATGCGTTACGCAGCCAACCTCGCCGTGTTCTATCCCCGCGTGATCTCGCCCCTACACGGGTAGCGACAACCTGGAGTGGCGGATCAGCAAAGGAATGGGTACGGTGCACGCCACCACTGTTGTGTATCCACAGAAGGGAGATCCCTACAACGTCGCGCTGATCGATGTGGACGAAGGCTTCCGCATGATGAGCCGCGTGGAAGACATCCCACCGCTCGACGTTCGGATCGGCATGCGCGTCAGGTTCAGGCTGCATCCGGCCGAGAGTGACGAACCGCCCTACCCCGTCTTCACGCCGGCCGGAGATGCTGCATGAACGGACTGACACGTGGCAGCGCTGCCATCGTCGGCGCCGCGGAATCCGATATCGGCGCGGTCGCCGCCAACATGAGCCCGATGGACCTGATGGCGCAGGGCATCCATCGCGCCCTGGCCGACTGCGGGCTGAAACTCAAGGATGTCGACGGTGTGTTCTGCGCCACGACCCAGGTCCGCACATCCGCGATGTCCCTATGCGAGTATCTACGCTTGCCGTCTGTCTATACGGACTCCACCATCGTCGGCGGTTCGTCGTTCGAGGTGCAAGTCGCGCATGCGCAAGCGGCGCTGGCCGCCGGCCTGTGTTCGGTCGCGGTCATCGGGTATGGCAGCACGCAGCGCACCGTCGGCCGCCGCGCTGCTTCAACGCGCGAATACAACCCGTACGAGACGCCGTTCCGTCCGTTCCTGCCGTCCACAGCGTATGCGCTCGCCGCGTCGCGCCACATGCATGAGTTCGGTACCACGCGTGAACAGTTCGCGGAAGTCGCGGTGGCCGCGCGCGAATGGGCGCTGCTCAATCCGGTGGCGTGGGAGAAGAAGCCGCTTACGGTGCAGGAAGTCCTCGCCGCGCGGTTGATCGCCTATCCGTTCACCGTGCGCGACATCTGCCTCGTCACCGATGGCGGCGGCGCCATCATCATGATGTCAGCGGATCGGGCCCGCAGTCTGGCGAAGCCGCCAGTCTATGTGCTCGGCTGCGGCCAGGCGATCACGCATGCATCGATCACCTCGATGCCCAATCTGACAGTGACCGGCGCCCGCGAATCCGGCGCGGCGGCTTATCGCATGGCGAAGCTGACACACGCCGACATCAATATACTGGAGCTGTACGACGCTTTCACCATCAATACTATCTTGTTTCTGGAGGATCTCGGCTTCTGCGGCAAAGGTGAAGGCGGCCCGTTCGTCAGCGGCGGTCGCATCGGCCCCAAAGGCTCGCTGCCAGTGAACACCAACGGCGGTGGACTGTCCTATTGCCACCCCGGCATGTACGGGCTGTTCTTGCTGATCGAAGCAGTGCGGCAGCTTCGTGGCGAATGCGGCGCGCGACAGGTGGCGAAGGCCAACACCGCGCTGGTGCATGGCAACGGCGGCGTGCTTTCGGCACAGGCTACCGTGATATTGGGAACTGAGGCGACGCTGTAGTTGAGTACCCTGTCATTGCGAGCGCAGCGAAGCAATCCGGGCTGGATTGCTTCGTCACTGCGCTCCTCGCAATGACATGCCGCGCTACCCCAACGCCGCATCCCGTATCCATTCCGCAGTCCGCTTCACACCACCAAATGTAAATACATGCAGCCCGGCGATCGGCACGTCGCTGGCCGCCAGTTCACGCACCAACTCATCGGGTCCTGCCTCGACCAGAACCCGCGCGAACGCCGTGTGGCCTCGTGCCAATGCACGCAGCGACGCGCCAATCCCACAGCGAATGGCAAACTTCGCCAGCGTCGCGACACTCGCCGGCCCCGCGATCCCCACATGCACCGGATAACCGGAATGCCCCACAATCCACTGCATGATCGGTTGCGCCTCGAAGCCGAACTGTGTCACGACCGACACGTTCAGGCCTGCCTGGCGCGCCAGCGAAACCTTGGCACGCAGTGCCAAAATCAAGCGTGTTCGTGTCGATCGCAGGATGTCCTTCCGGATAGCCGCCAAACGACACATGCTGCACGCCGCTACGCTCCACCACCCCGGTCGCCAGCAGATCGAGGCTGGCACGAAACGGTCCTGTCGGACTGTCATCGCCACCAATCAGCAGGATGCGTTCGACACCCGCCTCCCCGACCGCGCGCTGCAGGAAGTCGCTGGCCTGAGTGAAGCTCGCGAGCCGCCGCGCGGCGACATGCGGCACTGCCACATAGCCAGCGCGATGCAACCGCACACACGCCGCGACGATATCGTGATGCGTCACGCTCGGCGGATGATTGACGAACACCGTGGTGCCGGGATCGAGCAACTTGCGCAGCGCCTCACCAGCAAACTCATCGCGCGGCGACATCTCGATCGAGCAGTTGGTGATCAGCTCAGCGGCCCGATCCATCAGCCGGAATCCCGCTTGCGCGAGATCACATAAGACTCGTCCCAGAACCACAGTCCCCCATGTTCCCGCAGCACCGACTGCGTCGCTTCCAGATAGGCGCCGCTGCTGATCGCCTCCGACAGCCGCTGATCCTCGATCTGCGCCACATAGACCGCGGCGTTCCATGCGGCGAACAGTGTCGATGTCCCAATGGTCTCGCTGATCTCGCTCGGCAGCGTGTGCATGTCGTAGCGGAACAGCGAGCGCGCGTCGGCATACGCGCCGAAGTTCAGGTCGCGCCCAGCATGGCCGAGCTCCGTCTTCGTCGCACGCAGCAGAGCATGACGATCGGTGATGAACGGGCTCTCGCCAGGCCAGATGCGCTGGATGATCTCCAGCCCCGGATCATTGCCATGCGAATGGATCGCGATCAGCCGCCCGCCTGGTGCCAGCGCGCGTGCCAACGGTGCCACGACACGGCGCGCCTTGAACTCCAGGGGCGCTCGTGCGCGGTACGGCTGCGAGGCGATAACCAGATCGTATTCGGCGTCTGTGAAACCGCGCCTCGGCCGCACCTGGTCGAGCAGGAACTTGTGGTCCTCGCGATAGATCACCAGCACGACCGGCTTTTCGTACACCGGATTGCCCGAGGTGCGGCTGACCTTCGCGCGCCAGTTCTCGGAGAGGAACGAACCTAGATCGGTGATCTGGTCCTCGAACTCGTGTGCCGTGCTGCCGGTCAGCGACAGCTCATGCCACACCAGGCTTGTCGCAGCGTTCACCGAGTTCGGCTTCAGCCACGGCGCCTCGGAATAGTACATGTTCGTCATGACCAGCACGGTCGCCGGATGCTCGAACAGGCGGTCGGGCATCTTCTCCAGCACCAGCCGCACGTCCTCCAGGCTGATCTCCTTGCCCACGATGTGGAACGGCATGGTGGGAAACCGCGCGTGCATCGCGCGCATGGTGCGCGAGAGCACGGTGCCGTCGCCCATGCCCGCGTCGAACAGGCGAAGCGCCGGCGGGCGAGGATGGATGTTGGCCAGCTCCATGCCCACTCGTTGGGCCACGACCCACTTTTCGCTGCAGGTGGTGACGAACAGCAGGTATTTCTGGCGGTTGTCGTAGAAGCGGAAATTGCCCGGAGCGCTAGAGGCTGGCGTCAGCGGCAATGGCGGCACCGCTGGCACCCCGTTCACCGGGCGCCGCGGCGCCTGTGCGATGAAGGCTTGCACGCGATCCACCGTCTCAGTGGTGACGCGCCCGCCCATACGCAGGCGGCTCACCAGCTTGCCGTCGTTCACCGCGAGCCGCCCGAAGGTCAATTCCGCCATGCGGGAGCGGCGGCAGAACTCAGCGATGTCGCGCAGTAGCAATTCGCTCAAGGGACGATCTCCCGGATCGATTTTGTCCGGCAGTGAGCCGTCACAGATAAAGGCTCGTCAACCATAAAACTGCCCACTACAAAAGTGGGCAGTAAAGTGGGACCGCCCTAGTGTGCGGCCCGCATCGTCGCCCACACCCGGCTACTGGTGGCCGGCATGTCCAGATCGCGCACGCCCACATCGCGCAACGCATCGAGAATGGCGTTCATCACGGCAGGCAGCGCGCCCACTGTCCCCGCCTCGCCGGCCCCCTTCGCGCCCAGCGGATTCAGCCTCGTCGGCACCGCATTGCTGCTCACCACGACATCGCAAGTCGTGTCGGCACGCGGCATCGCGTAGTCCATGAAGCTGCCGCTCAGAAGCTGCCCACTGTCACGGTCATAGACCACCTGCTCCATCAGCACCTGGCCCAGGCCCTGTGCGATACCACCGTGGATCTGTCCCTTCAGGCCGAGCGGATTGATCACCGTGCCGACATCGTCCGACACTGCATAGCTCAGCAGCTCGACCGCGCCGGTCTCGGGATCGATCTCGACCTCGCAGATGTGGCACCCATTCGGGAAGGTGTCCTGCTTCGGCGTGAAGGTGCCCGTCTCGTAGAGACCAGGTTCCAACCCAGGCGGCAGCCGAGCCGGCTGGAATGCCGCCATCGCCACCTGCTTGATCGTCAACGCGCGATCAGTCCCCGCAACGCTGAACCGGCCATCAGCGAACTCGATATCAGCCTCATCCGCTTCCAGCATATGCGCGGCAATCTTCTTCGCCTTCGCGACGATCTTCCCCGCCGCGACCGTCAACGCTGTGCCGCCAATCACCGTCGAGCGCGAACCCATCGTGCCAATACCGAATGCAACGCGATCGGTATCACCATCGACGTACTGCACCTCACCCGGATCCAGCCCAAGCTTTTCGTTGACGATCTGCTTGAACATTGTCTCGTGGCCCTGGCCCTGATTCTTGCTGCCCATCAGCACCATGGCCGAGCCACCCGGATTGAAGCGTATCTCGGCAAACTCCAGCCCAGGCGACGCCGCGCGCTCGATCGCGTTGGCAACGCCCATGCCGCGCAACTTCCCCCGTGCCCGCGACTGCTCACGCCGCGCGGCGAACCCGTCGTAGTCGGCAAGCGACAGCGCTGCGTCCATGCCACGCTCGAACGCGCCGCAATCATAATTCGCACCGAACGCATTGCGATACGGCATGGCGCTCTCTGGCACCAGATTGCGCCGCCGCAGCGCCACGCGATCAAAGCCAAGCTCGCGTGCAGCCTCATCGATCAGCCGCTCGACCACATAGATCGCCTCTGGCCGCCCTGCCCCGCGATATGGCGCGGTCGGATTGCTGTTGGAGAACGCCACAGATACATGTGTATAGGCAGCCGGGATCGCATAGACCCCTGTCAGCGTCGCCACATTGCTGAACGTGGACAGCAGGTTGCGTTCCGCCGAGATATACGCCCCGACATTGCAAATGGTATCCGCCCGCAACGCCAGGAACCGTCCGTCGGCGTCCAACGCCAGCGTCGCTTCGGTGATGTTGTCGCGCCCATGTTCATCGGCCTGGATCGCCTCGCTGCGCGTGCTGGACCACTTCACCGGACGCCCCACCCGCCGCGCCGCCCACAGCACCAATCGATGCTCGGGATACTGCCAGCCCTTCGTGCCGAACCCCCCGCCGACATCGCCGGCAATCACGCGGATCTTGCTCTCCGGCACCTTGAAGATGTTGCGCGCCAGTGCGTCGCGCACCCGATGCGGATATTGCACGTCGGCATACAGCGTATACCGCTCCTCGCCCGGATCATACGAGCCGATCGCGCCACGCGGCTCCATGAACTGCGCATAGACCCGGCTGATCACAAATCGCCGCCGTACCAGATGCACCGCGCCCGCGATCGCCGCATCACTTGCCGCGCGATTGCCTGCCTCGTAGATATGCGAAAGGTTGTCAGGACATTCCGCCCATACAGCCGGCGCGCCAGGCTCCAGCACCTGCGACGTATCGGTCACCGACGGCAGCGGTTGGTACGCGACCTCCACCAACTCCGCGGCATCGCGGGCCAGATTGGCTGTCTCCGCGACCACCATCGCCACCGGATCGCCGACGTAGCGCACCTCGCCGCGCGCCAAACCAGGATGCGGCAAATAGAACAACGGTGAGCCATCCGGACGTTTGCGCGGCAGGTTCACCCGCATCGTGCCTAGTCCGTCTGCCGCAAGATCGACCTCGGTGAACACCGCCAGCACGCCCGGCAACGCCAACGCCGCCCGCGTATCTACACCGGCAATCCGCGCGTGCGCATGGGAACTGCGTACGATCACCGCATGTGCCTGCCCGGGCAGGTTCACATCATTGATGAAGCGCCCCTGCCCGCGCAGCAGCTTCGGGTCCTCAAATCGCGTAACCGGCTGGCCGATACCGTATTTCGCCATGATGCTCCTTGCACAAACGTTGTTCGTCAGCTCGCCGCCGCATAGGCCTGATCGACCAGCTTTGTCACGCGGGCAAAATCGCCCAACGAAACCGCAGGTGGCCGCCCAGCCGCAATGCGTCCCAGCGCATCCGCCATGAACGCGCTGTAGCGCCAGTGCGATGGCACATAGGCGCCCGTCAACGCACGCTCCGGCAGTACGACCAATCCGGACCCATTGTCCACCAACGCCGCCAACTCAGTGTTGATACGGAACTCGTAGCTCCCGCCCGCGACTGGATGCGTATAGCCCGCCTCCACCACGCCCACCGTTCCATCGATAGCGCGCAGCGTGACACAGGCATAATCCTCCACCGCCTCGCCGAAGATGCTGCTGAACCCGGCATGCGCCACCTCTACCTCCTGATCGCCGACCACGGACAGGAACGCATCCACTCCGTGCACACCCAGATTGCGCAACGCACCGCCGCCACTTTGGCGCGGATCGAGCATCCAAGGCACGCCCCAGTCCCGATAGCGCCTCGGGTGCCCGTTGTTGATACGAAAGTAGATATGCGCGCACCGCCCGGCAACCCCCAGCGCTTCCATCGCTCCCCCAATGCGATTCACCAAAGCCACAGAAACGAACCGCCCGTGTCGCTGCGCCGCATCCGCCAGCGGTGCCACATCGCCATACGCCAGGCCGATCGGCTTGTCCGCCAGAACCGGAACATCGTGCTCGATCAGCCACGCGAGCTGAACAGCAGCCTCGGGGCCGCGCCCCATCGCCACCACCGCATCGGGACGATCATGCAGCACCGCCGCCGCATCAGGCCTCGCCTCCCCACCAGAAGTCGCGACGAAGCGCGCGACGGCGTCCGCGTCCACATCCCACACGCCAGCAATCTCCGCACCCGCCTCCAGCACGCCCGTCGCGTGCATGCCGGAATGCCAATGCCCCACGCCAAGAAATCCGACCTTCATGAGCCCTCCGCCGACAGGCCGCCCGATCCATGCAGGATTCCGCGCGCCAGAAAAATCTGAGTAATCCGCTGCGACATTTCAGCAAACACCGGCGTCTGCCGCGCTGCTATACCGCGCGGACGCGGCAGCGCAACGTCGATGATCTGCTCGATCCGTCCCGGCCGAGGCGACATCACCACCACCCGATCGGCCAGCAGCACCGCCTCATCGATGCTGTGCGTGACGAACAGCACGGTCTTGCGCGTACGCAGCCACAGCGCCTCCAGGTCGATGCGCATCTGCTCGCGCGTCAGCGCATCCAGCGCGCCGAACGGCTCATCCATCAACAGCAGCGGCGGATCATGGATCAGCGCGCGCACGATCGAAGCGCGCTGTCGCATCCCGCCCGACAGCTCGCGCGGATAGCTGCGAAGGAAATCGCCCAAACCCACCGCCTGGAGCAACGCGATCGCCCGCTCACGATAGGCCGACACGCGCAGGCTGCGTAGCTCCACCTGTATCAGCACGTTGTCGAGCACCGTGCGCCAATCCAGCAGCACCGGGTTCTGGAACACGATGCCGATATCGGTGACCGGCCGCTCCACCTTATGGCCGTTGGTAACGATGCTGCCTTCGCTCGGCCGCAGCAACCCGGCGATCAGGCGCAGCAGCGTGCTCTTGCCACAACCCGATGGCCCGACGATGGCAACAAACCCGCCCTGCGCCACGCTGATATCGACCGAGGCCAGCGCCATCGTCGCGGCGGCCCGCTGCTGAAACGTCTTCGAAACGCCAAGCGCGACGATCGCCGCCGCATCACTCACTTCGGCAGATAGTCGTTGGTGAAGAACGCAGTCGCTGTCTTGTCTGTTTCCAGATTGCCGTATTCCTTCAGCAGCTTTTCCGTCCCTTCCCAATCCGACAGCGCGCCCCAGCCGATCGGCTTGCCCGTCGTCGCCGGCGACCAGAGGTTCGGTAGATCCGTGACAAGCTGGTTCTTCTGCGAATCGAAATCCAGCGTTGGCTTCGCCTTCAGCAGCGCCGCAATCGCCGCATCCGGATCGGTCTTCGCCGCCTCCCACGCTTTCTGTGTCGCAGCCACGAACCGCCGCACCAGGTCCGGCTTGTCCGCGATCGTCGCATCCTGCGTCAGGATCGTCAGCCCGACGGTATTCGCGCCGTTCTTCGCGAACGCCATGCCGGACGGCGAAAAGCCCTTCTGCTTGATGATGAAGTACTGCTCATCGAGCCCCCCGAGGATTGCATCCACCCGCTTGTCCAGCAGCGCCACGATCTTCCCGGCGGGATCGATCTGCACCAGCGTGATCTTGCTGGTGTCCAGCTTGTTGAAGCCAGCGAACGCCGGAAAAAGCTGGGTCAGCGCATCGCCGGCGGTAATCGCCAGCTTCTTGCCCTCCAGGTCCTTCGGCGTGTGTATACCGGCCTCCTCCAGCGAAATGACGCCGAAGGCCGAAACGTTCAGCAGCGACATCACAGTCCGGATCGGCGCATCCTTCGACACCAGGCGCATAACCGATGACGAGTTCGGCCAATCCGAACGTATCGGTGCCCGCCGCCACCACCTGTGCGGTATTCGCCGAACCACGCCCTTCATTGATCGTCAGATCGATGCCGGCATCGCGGTAATAGCCGCGTTCCTTGCCCAGGAAGAATGGCGCATGCGCGCCGCCCATATACCAGTTCAAGCGCAAGGACACCGCGTCCTCCGCCCAGGCCGGCATCGCGAACAGCAGCGCGAGCGCCAGCACGACTAGTCTTGTCATGTTTCCCCCAACCTTGTTGTCGTTCAGCTCAAACCCAGCTCTCCGTGACGATCACGCTGCGAGGCATGCCACGGGATGACCAGGCGTTCCAGAAGCTCAACGAAGAAGTAGACGATCAGCCCGATCGCTCCCAGCACCATCACGGTGGCAAACACCATCTGCGTGTTGAGATCGCCGTTGTATTGCAGCAACAGATAGCCCAGCCCGCGATCCGAGGCGACGAACTCCGCCACGACGGCCGCTGTGGCAGAGATCGCCGCGCCCACCTTCAACCCGGTGAATATGTCCGGCAGCGCATAGGGCAGCCGCACCTTGATGAACGCACGCAGGCTGCCCGCGCCGGTGGTATGCACGAAGTCCATGATCTCGGGATCGATGGCACGAAAGCCCGCGATCGACGCGATGACAATGGGAAAGAACGACAGCAGGAACACCAGCAGCAGCTTCGGCGTGAAGCGAAACCGAACCAGATGATGAACAGCGGCGCCACCGCGATCTTCGGCACGATCTGCAGGAACACCACCACGGGATAGACGGTCTCCTCCATCGCGCGCGAGAACACGATGCCGATGGCGAGCGGGATGCTGACCGCGATGGCCAGCGCGTAGCCCGCGACAATCTCCAGCGAGGTCGTGCCCGCGTTGACCAGCACCGGATGCCAGTTCTTCACCAACGCGAGCAGCACTTCCGACGGCGGCGGCAGGATGTACTGCTTCACGCCGAACAGGTTCACGCCCAGCTCCCACACAGCGAACAGCAACAGGAAGCCGAACGCGGTGCGCCAGCGACCGATGAGCGCGTTCACCCGGCGGAGAAGTCGATGAGCTGCCGCACCATCGTGCCCTGCTTCATCTGCGCAAACCCCTCGTTGATCTCGTTCAGTTTGATGTGCCCGGAGACCATGTGATCCAGCTTCAGTTTGCCTTGCACATACATCTCCAGCAGCCGCGGCATATCGACCCGGAAGCGATTGCCGCCCATCGACGTGCCCTGGATCTTCCGGTCGCGCAGGAAGTCAGCGCCGTGCAGTTCGATCTTCGTGCCAAACGGGATCATGCCGATGATCGTCGCGGTTCCACCCGGCCGCAGCATCTGGAAGGACTGCTCGGCAGTCTTCTTCAAGCCGATGGCCTCGAACGAGTATGGCACCCCGCCGCCAGTCATCTCTTTCACCATCTCCACCGGGTCGGCGTTCGACGCGTTGATCGTGTCGGTGGCGCCCATCTGCTTGGCCACTTCCAGCTTGTTCGCCACGGTGTCGATCGCGATGATGCGCGACGCGCCGGCCATCGCCGCACCATTCACCGCCGACAACCCAATGCCGCCGCAGCCGATCACGGCGACAGTCGACCCTGGCTCGACCTTCGCCGCGTGGAACACCGCACCGACACCGGTCATCACGCCGCAGCCCACCAGCGCACAGCGATCCAGCGGCACATCGTCGCGCACCTTCACGACCGCGTGCTCGTGCACCAGCATCTTCTCAGCGAAGGCCGACAGGTTCATCGCCTGGTTGAGCACCGCGCCCTTCCAGGTCAGACGACGCGCCGCACCCGGCTGCAGCTTCACATCAGTGTTCTCGCAAAGGTTCGGATGTCCGGTCATGCATTGCGCGCACTCGCCGCAGAACACCGACAGGCAGGTGATCACGTGATCGCCAGGTTTGACATAGGTCACGTCGTCGCCGACGGCTTCGATCACGCCGGCGGCTTCATGGCCCAGCACGCATGGCGTCGGGAACGGATACAGCCCCTCCATGAAGTGCAGATCGGAGTGGCACAGTCCCGCGAACGCCGTGCGCACCAGCACCTCGCGGCGCTTCAATGGCGCGTGCTCGACATTCTCGATGGTGAGCGGCTGGTTCGGCTCGTGGAACACTGCGGCCTTCATTGTTTCCTCCATCTTGCTTCGTGCCGGCAGCCTACAGCACCATCTGCGTCTGCGTAACCTTCGCCACCAGCCGCCCCTGCTCGTTGCTGATGCGTGTCTCCCACACCTGAGTCCGCCGCCCACGATGCAACGGCGTTGCCTCGGCAATCAGGTTGGTTCCCACCGGCGAGCCGGCAAAGAAGTTGGTCTTGCTCTCCAGTGTCGTCGTCCCCTGCCCTTCACGCAGGTTCGCAATGGTGCCGATAGCGCCCACCGTATCGGCGAAGGCCATGATCGCACCGCCATGCATGATGCTGCCGGCGGTGCATAGCTCCTCGCGCACCGTCAGCTCCGCCACCACGCGATCCGGTTCTGCAACGATCACGGTCAGGCCCAGCCAGCGCGGCAACGGCGGCAGTTCCTGTTGCATGCGAGCCGCAAGGTCCATGTGCGTCCTCCCTCTCTTGCCGATAGCGCCCGCCTCGGCCATTACCGGGCGGACGCAATCGGGAAAGCCAATGCCATGACCAATCATGCCCAGTCGATTATCCGCGAGGTCATGGACAGCGAGACCTATCGCAAGGCTCTCACCACGCTGACCGCGGAGCATGACCGCACCGTCGAGGACATCATCACACTGACGCAGATCGCCGCGCCATCCTTCGCCGAGGAAACCCGCGCCCGCGCCTGGCGCGACATGGCCGAGGCACACGGCCTGAAGAACCTGGAGATCGATGCCGAGGGCAACGTCACGGGCCTTCGCCCCGGCATCGGCAACGGTCCGCTGATCTGCGTAGCCGCGCATCTCGACACGGTGTTCCCTGCCGGCACCGATCTGACGGTGCGCCGCGAGGGCACCAGGCTGCTCGCGCCAGGTGTGGGTGACGACACGCGCTCGCTGGCGGTGCTGCTCGCCTGGCTGCGTGCGATGGATGCGGCCGGTGTTCGCACGCGCGCCGACATCCTGTTCGTCGCCGATGTCGGCGAGGAAGGTCCGGGCGATCTGCGCGGCATGCGCTACTTGTTCCAGAAGGGACCCTACAAGGATCGCATCAGCGCCTTCATCACCGTGGACAGCCCCGACATGCAGCACATCGCGACGGGCGGTGTCGGCTCCAAGCGCTATCACGTCACGTTCAAGGGTCCTGGCGGGCACAGCTATGGTGCATTCGGCCTGGTCAATCCGATGTTCGCGATGGCCGATGCGGTTACCAGGCTGGGTCAGATCAAGGTGCCGGCGACCCCGAAGACCACGTACAGCGCGAGCGTCACAGGTGGCGGCACGTCGATCAACTCGATCCCGAACAGCGTGTGGACCGACTTCGATCTTCGGTCTGAATCGCCTGCAGAGCTCGCACGATTGGAAGCGACGTTCCTCGATATCGTGGCGAAGGCGGTTGCCGCCGAGAATGCGGCGCGGTCTACGCGCAGTGGCGCCATTACCACGGATATTCAGAAGACTGGCGATCGTCCCGCGGGCCACGCCGATGAGGACCACGAGCTGGTGCAGCTCGCGCACGACGCGATCAGCGCGCACGGTTTCAGCCCTCAATTTGAAAGCTCATCGACCGACGCGAACATTCCGATGAGCCTTGGCATTCCGGCGATCAAGATCGGGTCAGGCGGCACGGGCGGCCGCGGCCACTCATTGGAGGAGTGGATCGACGTCGCACCCGAGTCGTCTATCCGCGGCATGGCCGCGGGGCTCACCACCGTGCTTGCACTGGCGGGATTGGCGTAGAGGACGGCGTGTCATTGCGAGCGAAGCGAAGCAATCCCGTCGAGATTGCTTGGCTTTGCTCGCAATGACAGCCGATTCAACCGCGCACTAACAAAATCGCACTAACGAATTCCGCAACGCATCGCTCGCTCGATACAGCGGCACGTGCCCACGCAGCAGGATCTGCGTGCTGCGACGATACGCCGCCTTGCGCACCTCCAGCCCGGATGCAGTAGCGCGCGCCTCGATCGTCGCCTCCAGCACACCAGCAGGGTTCTCGATCCCCACATCGACCTCGCTGACCGCATCACCCACAGCCGCCAACCCACGCGCCACCTGATGCGCCACAGACCCAGGCACCAGCGCCGCCGCCGCAAGACAGCAACCACCCGACACCGCCATCGAGCGATGCGCGTTCTGCGGCGTGAAGTAGCGAACCGCGATGTGCCCCGCGCCCTCCGGCTCCGCAACGACACACACCTTCGGAACCGTTTCGCTCTGCGCCAGTTCGTCCGCGGTCATCAGCCGGCCGCCGGCTTTCAGCCCCATGCGCAGCCCGGCCTCCACCCAAATCCCCCGCAGCGTCTCCATGAACCCGCGATCAGCCTCCAGCTCCTCGGGCGTCTCCCGCGCGGTCTTGCCGAAGTCGGCAGCGCGCGCGATCACCATCGGCACCGCGACATCGACGCACGACACCGCATAACCCGCGATCTCCTCCACCACGCGCCCTGTCGGCAGAAGCTGCCCGGTCTTCGCTCCCACCGGATTGGCCAGGAACAGATCCACCGCGGGATACGCGCCATCCACCCCCGGAATCTCAGCCGTAACGAATCCTCCATCGCCGCCGAGCCGCATCCGCGATCCCGCCGTCACGCCGGTATTGGTGTTGAAGATGTCGATCTCGAACACGTCGCCTGCTTCACCATGCCCCGTGTCGAGCGCCCATAGCGGCAACGCCGCGGTCATGTTGCCGCAGTTCACGCTCCAATCCACGGCAGCCTTATCGGCGGCAAGCTGAGCGAACGTGCTGACGATGCGGCGCCGATTGCCGGCGTGCTCCATGCGCGCGAAGAACACCTTGTTGCCCGTCGGCACGATGCGCCCCAGCCCGGTGATCTGCTTGTTGCCGGCGCGCGTTCCTTCCAGTGGCAGGCCCATCAGATGCCGCAGCAGTTCCTCGCGCAGCTCCTGCTCTTCCGGCGCCCAACGTTCCGAGATCACCAGCCCGGTCGATGTACCGCCGCGCACGTGCAGCACGGGAAACTCAATGGTGCCCGCGCGTTGCTGCGGCTGGGGATCGAGCGAAACTGTGGACATGGCCCGGACCTCGGTTGTTCCGGGTTGTCAGCTACTGCGTCGGGGCGACCAAGTCCACCGGTTGCGCGGCCCCTTTTGTCCCGGACTGCGCATCCGGGAACGCGGGCGCCAGCAGTCCGTCGCGCGCCAGGGCCGCGGCGATCTTGCGTCGCGCACTGCCTTCCAGTTCGCAGATACGCTCGCGCGTTACGCCAAGTTCGCGGGCCAGACTTTCAGTGCGCCGGACGCGGCGCGGCTCCGCCAGGCAACGCGCCACAAACACGGCCCGCTCGCGCGCACCGAGTATTTCCTCGCTGAGCGCGATCATGCGCCGGCGCAGTGCCGCATCATCGATCTGCTGAACCGGCACCATGTTGATACGCTCAAGCGGCAGCCACTTCGCCACCACCTCGGCAGGCAAGCCGACACGCGCTCCGACGCGCGCACAGAGTTCGGCGTCTGTCGGTTCCCTGCCTTCGCGGTGACAGGACCGGCGCGCATCATCGAACAGTCGCGCGGTGGAGCGCATAAGCTGTTGCAGTGGCGTCGGCGCGGCATTGTCGGCCGCTCCCGCATGCTGCGCGACATAGTCCTGGATGGAAACCCGGATCCAGTCGAGCGCATATTCCGCCAGCCGGATCTCCGAGTGGTCCAGATCGAAGCCCTCGATCGCGGCATGCAGCCCGAGTTGCCCTGCCCCGACCAGATCAGCCATCGGCAGTCCAGGATGCTGATATTGCCGGGCCACCGCGACCACAAACTTGCTGTGGCCTTGCCAAAGTTCGGCAAGTGCGGGCTGGCGAATCTTCTCGTCGCTGCCGGTGCGGTAGGTACGCAGCAGGTGGCGCTCTCTCTCGGCGGCCATGGTCGGCCGGCGCAGCAGCGAGCGGATAGCGAGTGAATCTGACGAGCCTGTCATCGGTAGCACAACTCCAACCGACGTCTTGCTCCGACCAAACTCCCCGAGTAGTTGACCGAAGTCGCAACGACAATATCCATCAATCGATTTGTCAATTCGGAAATGTATCCGCGATCGCCTTTCACGAAGTTTTCACCGGGAGAGTTCGGGTTACAGGAAAGTTTCGTCAGAGATAGTCACCGATTCCGTTATATCGTCGTGAAATTCTTGCCTGGCTCGGGCCGGTTGCCTCGGCACGCCATCGATGGTCCGATGCACGGATGCACGCAAACGATCCGATTACCGAAGAGCTGTTCCGCAATGCGCTGGCCGCGCTGGGTGACGAGATGGTGCTGACCATCTATCGCACCGCCTACTCTGGCGTACTCAAGAACATCATGGATTACAGTGCTGCTCTGTGCGACGCGCAGGGGCGGCTGGCGGCACAAGGGCTTTCGCTGCCAGGGCATCTCTGCTCGATCCCGGTCGCGCTCCAGGCCGTGCTGCGCCACTTCGGCGACGACATCGCCGAGGGCGACATTCTGGTCAATAACGATCCTTACGACGGCGGCATGCACCTGCCGGACATCTTCATCTTCAAGCCGCTGTTCGCTGACGGCCGGGTGATCGCCTACGCGGCGACGATCTGCCACCACACCGATGTTGGCGGGCGCGTGCCAGGATCGAATGCCTCGGACAGCACGGAGATCTATGCCGAGGGCCTGCGCATCCCGCCACTGAAGCTGTACGAGCGCGGCAAGCCGAACGACACGCTGTTCCGTATGATCGATCGCAATGTGCGGCTGCCGGGACGCGTGCTTGGCGACATTCGCAGTCAGCTCGCCGCGTGTGAGATCGCCGCCCGCGGCATGACCGATCTGGTCGCGCGCTATGGCGCGGATGGCATCGAGACGCTGATGAATGCGACGATGGATTATTCGGAACGCCTGACGCGGCATTGCCTGGCCGAATTGCCGGATGGCGAGGCGACGTTCACCGATTGGATCGACGACGACCAGATCGATGCCGGCAAGCCGATCCCGCTTGTATGCACAGTGCGCAAGCAGGGCGAGACGATGGAGGTCGATTGGACCGGCAGCGCGCCGCAAGTGAAGGGCGCGATCAACAATACCTGGAGCTACACCGCTGCGATGAGCTTCACCGCGGTGAAGTCGGTGCTGTCGATCAACATGCCGAACAACGATGGCGTGTTCCGCCCGATCAAGGTGATCGCACCGCCGGGGACGATCACCAATGGCAAGCTGCCGGCGGCGTGTGCGGCGCGTGGGCTCACTGGCTTTCGCGGCGTCGATTGCTGCTTTGGTGCGTTGGCAAAGCTGTATCCGGATCGAGTCATGGCGGCTGGTGAAGGCGGCAACACCGGCCTGACGATCGGCGGCTACGACAAGGAGCTACGGCCATTCATCTACGTGGACTTCCTGTCTGGCTGCTGGGGTGCTCGGCCCTGGGCTGATGGGCTGGATGGCAACACCTGCATGTTCGCCAACATGGCGAGCTTCTCGGTGGAGGTGATCGAGGCGGAGAACCCGCTGGAAGTGCTGGACTACGAGTTCATCCCCGATAGTGGCGGCGCCGGGACAATTCCGCGGCGGTATGTCGCAGCGCAAGACCTGGCGCATGCTGGCCGACGAGGGGATCTTGCAGGTGCGCGCCGATCGGCAGGTGCATCGGCCGTATGGACTGCATGGCGGCGGCGAAGGTTCAGCGGGACGCAACATCCTCGATCCCGGCTTGCCAACAGAAGAGAAGCTGCATGGCAAGCTGACGATGACGCTGCGCAAGGGCCAGTTGTTCAGGCATGAACTGCCAGGCGCCGGCGGCTATGGCGATGCGCTCGCGCGCGATTTGGCACTGGTCGCGAAGGACCTGCGCGATGGGTTGGTGACGATTGAAGCGGCGGCCAGCAACTACGGAGTGGTCGCAAACGGCGATCCGCCTGTGATCGATGTCGCGGCGACCGAAGCACTGCGGGCCAAGCTAAATAACACCTCGCCCACGCAGTGGGAGAGGTCGGCGCATTAGCGCCGGGTGACGGTGCAGCAAACACAAAGCCCCTGCGTCACCCTCACCCGGTGCTACCGCACCGACCTCCCCCGCAGAGCGTGGGAGGTGTAATCCTACGCCGCCAGCGCGTGGGCCACCTCATCAATCAGCACCTTGTCGTCGATCGGCTTGCGCAGAATTGGGCCAAGCGCTTCTCGATCCGCACCCGGTATGTTGTAGCCGGTCATATAGACGACCTTCAGGTTTCGTCGGCGCAGCTTCGCCATGCGCGACAGCGCGATTCCATTGACACGATCCGGCATGACAATATCGGACAGCATCAGGTCGACTTGCTGATCGGAGTCCAGGATCTGCAGCGCCTCGCGAAAGTCCGCTGTCAACGACACACAATACCCTTCGCGTTGCAGAACTTGTCCAAGCGCCACACGGCAGGCGCAATCATCTTCAACCACGAGAATGTGAACCTTGCTTGGCAGGGCGTGCCCAACCGTTTCAGCCATGTAAAGTGCCTGCTTTCACACAATCGCGCTGGTCTACTTACGTTCCTCACCCCGCAGGTGCAAGGGCAAAGCCGTAACGGCCATTTACATTTCGACCACTCCGGGCCACGGTTGGCTGCCCCCAATCCAACTGAGAGATCGTATGAGTGACAGCCGCAACGTCATTCTCTCGCTGATCGACCGTCACTACCAGCGACTCCTCGCCGACTGGCTGGCGTGCCAGAAGCGGGACACGCGCATCGGCGATACCCAGCGTGAGGCCGAAACAGCGGAGCTGGCACGACGCTTCCTGGAAGAACTGAGACGCTGTGCGTCCACTGGCCAGTCCTACGACACTCAATCGATCGAATGGGCTGGCATGCGGGCGTTGCTGGATGACCTTTCCAGATCCCGCGTCGCGCAAGGTTTCAGCCCGAGTGAGACCGCGACCTTCGTCCTGTCCCTGAAGGAGCCGCTGTTCGAATTGCTGCGCAGCGAAATCGGCGGCAACGCTGATGACCTGGCACGCGAGACCTGGACCACGACACGGCTGCTCGACCAACTCGGGCTCTACACCGTTGAAGGTTATGTGAAGACCCGCGAGGAGGTGATCGCGCGCCAGCAACAGGAGCTGCTGGAACTTTCCACCCCCGTTGTCGAGTTATGGGAGGGCGTCCTGGCACTCCCACTGATCGGTACGCTGGACAGTTCGCGTACCCAGATCGTGATGGAAAGCCTGCTGGAACGCATCGTCGTCATCCGGCGCGGAGATCGCAATCATCGACATCACCGGCGTGCCGACCGTAGATACACTGGTCGCGCAGCATCTGATCAAGACGATATCCGCGGCCCGATTGATGGGGGCGGATTGCATCCTCAGCGGCATCCGGCCGCAGATCGCGCAGACGATCGTGCATCTTGGCCTGGAGCTGAACGTGGTTTCGAAGGCCACGATGGCGGATGCGCTGGCGCTGGCGCTGCGCAGGTCCGGCAAGATGGTGGTCGATCGCCAGAAGGCCCCAGCGGCGACCACACCGGCAATCTAGCATGGCTGAAATCCCCATCCTGAAGATCGGCGACTGCCTTCTTGCGTCCATACAAGTGGATATGCATGACCGCCTGGCAATGGCGCTGCAGGATGATCTGACGCAGCGCATCGTGGCGGATCGTGCGCGCGGTGTGATGATCGACATATCGGCGCTGGAAATCGTGGACTCGTTCATCGGCCGGATGCTGAACAATATTGCCGCCATGTCGCGCGTGCTGGACGCGGTCACCGTGGTGGTTGGCATGCGGCCGGCAGTGGCAATCACTTTGGTGGAACTTGGCCTGGGACTGACCGGCGTGCGCACCGCGCTGAACGTGGACAAAGGCCTGGCACTGATCCGCAGCATCATCGATAGTGAAGCTCCTGATGCAGATCGAGTCCGCTGAGGACATGCCGCTGGGCTCCTCCGACGACGTGGTCCGCGTGCGTCAGGCGGTCCGGGCACGCGCGATCGCGGCGGGTTTCAGCCTGGTGGATCAGACGAAGATTGTCACGGCCGCCAGTGAGATTGGCCGCAACACGGTGGACTATGGCGGCGGCGGCACGATGCGCATCGAGGTATTGCGCGATGGGCAGCGGCGGGGCGTGCGCCTGACTTTCACCGATCAGGGCCCCGGCATCGCTGACCTCGCCATGGCGATGAAGGACGGGTACTCGACGGGCAACGGCCTTGGCCTGGGATTGAGCGGCGCCAAGCGGCTGTGCAATGACTTCGACATAAAATCGACGCTAGGTCAGGGCACCACGGTTACCCTCGCGCGTTGGAAATAACGTGTTCCTGCAAATTTCAGACCCCAGCCAGGTGTCCGAGGCCCGCCGGTTGGTCTGCGATTATGCGCGAAAGATCGGACTGCCGCAGGAGCACATCGATCGAGCCGCCGTCGTTGTGACCGAGCTTGCCACCAACCTGGTGAAGCATGGCGGGCGGCGGCCACATCCATGCCCGATGCATTCGACGATGCCGGCGGCACGGGACTGGAGCTGCTCGCACTCGATCGCGGCGAGGCATGAGCCGATGTCGGGCGGTGCATGCAGGACGGCTACTCAACCGCCGGAAGCCCTGGCAACGGGCTGGGTGCCATCCAGCGTCTTGCCGACGATGCTGCGTATCTATTCGCGGCCCGGGCAGGGCAGCGTCATCATCGCGCGTATCCTGGCGCGTGCCGGCCACGGCCACGGCATGGTTCTTGGGGCCGTGCTCGCACCCTATCCGGGCGAGGCGGTGTGCGGCGATGCACTGGTCGTTCATCGACTCCGCGGCGGACCGACGATGCTGCTCGTCGATGGCTCTGGTCACGGCGTCGAGGCGGCACGCGCCGCCGAGGTCTGCTGTGCGCAGCTTCACCGACAATGCCAATGCGATCCTGCGAGGGCATGGTCGAAGCGATGCACCGCGCGCTGGCGCGACACGCGGGGCGGCGGTCGCCGTCGCGCGCATCGACGCACCGGCCCGCGTCGTTCGCTTTGTCGGGGTCGGCAATATCAGCTGCGCGTGCTGGTGCATACCGAGCGGCGCGCGCCATATGGTGTCGCATAACGGCACGGCAGGGCACGTCGCGCCGCGCATTCGCGAATTCACCTATGAGTTCACCGGCGATCCACTGGTGATCCTGCACTCCGATGGCGTGAGACCCGCATGGGACCTCGGCGCAGCTATCCCGGCCTCGCCGCCGCAGCATCCGTCGCTGGTCGCCGGCGTCGCTGCTGCGCGACTCACCGGCGCGGCGCGCGACGATGCCTCGGTTGTCGCCATGCGGCCGCTGAACTAGGCTACCGCGATGAACGCGCGATTGCTGCAGGTCGTGATCGGCAACCGAGACGGACATCGTGCTGGTGCGCAAGCGGACGCGGCGGCTGGCGGAGCTCATCGGCTTCGATCGGCAGGACCAGACGCGGATCACCACGGCGGTGTCGGAGATCGTGCGCAACGCCTTCGAATATGCCGGCGGCGGGCAGATCGAATTCCGCCTGGCCGGCGATGCGGCGCGCAACGATTTTCGATCGCCGTGCGCGATCGCGGGCCTGGCATCGCCGATCTGCCTGCGGTGCTAGCGGCACGCACAAATCGCTGACCGGCATGGGCGTGGGACTGCTGGGCGCGCAGCGGCTGATGGATGCTGTTCGACGATAACCTCGAGGCCGCGGCGGCACCACCGTGCGCCTGGGCAAGAACCTGCCGCGCCAGCGCGCCGCTGATCACGCCATCGCGCCTGAGGCGATCGATGGATGAACTGGCAGCCGACGGTCCCGCCGACCCGATCGAGGAAATCGCCAGCAGAACCAGCAGATCCTGCTGCAAGATGGACGAGCTGCGGTCACGCCAGGAAGACCTGGAGCGGCTCAATCAGGAATTGCAGGACACCAACCGCGGCGTGGTGGCGCTGTACGCCGAGCTGGACGAACGCGCCGATCATCTGCGCCGCGCGGATGAGCTGAAGTCGAAGTTCCTGTCGCACATGAGCCACGAGTTCCGTACGCCGTTGAACTCGATCCTGGCGCTGTCCAGGCTGTTGCTGGCGCGCACCGACGGCGAACTGACATCGGAGCAGGAGACGCAGGTGCGGTTCATTCGCAAGGCGGCGGAGAACCTGACCGAGCTGGTGGACGATCTGCTGGATCTCGCGAAGGTGGAAGCGGGCAAGACGGTGGTCGTCGCATCGCCGTTCACCGCTGGATCGTTGTTCGGCGCACTGCGCGGCATGCTGCGGCCGATGCTGGTGGGCGACGCCGTGGCGCTGGTGTTCGATGATCCGATGGACGTGCCGGCACTGGACACCGACGAAGCGAAAGTCTCGCAGATCCTGCGCAACTTCATTTCCAACGCCATCAAGTTCACTGAGCGAGGCGAGGTGCGTGTCTGGGCGACGGCCGACAGAGGCAGCCGACACCGTCAGCTTCCATGTGCGCGATACCGGCATCGGCATCGCGCCGGACGATGTGGAGCTGATCTTTCAGGAATTCGGCCAGGTCGCACATCGGCTACAGGGGCGCGTGAAGGGCACCGGACTGGGCCTGCCGCTGTCGAAAAAGCTGGCCGAACTGCTTGGCGGCCAGATCACTGTGCAGAGCCTGCCAGGCGCAGGCTCGACCTTCACCGTGACGGTCCCGCGGATACACCACGCCGAGGAACCTATCGAAGAGGTGCGCGACTGGACGATTGAGCCCGGCAAGGTGCCCATCCTGCTGCTCGAAGACGATCCTGCCGACGCACACAGCACAGAGCGGATCGCTGGCAACTTCGGTGTATCAGCCGATGCTGGCGCGTTCGGTGCGCGAAGCGACACAGCGCCCTGCAATCGGTGACGCCCGCGGCCATCCTGCTGGATGTCATGCTGCGGGTGACGAAAGCTGGCGGCTCTTGTTGCAGGTCCGCAGCTGGCGAAGCGGGCCGACATTCCCTTTATTGTGACTTCGTCAACTGGCGACGATCACAAGGCGTTGCATCTGGGCGCTGACGAATATCTGGCGAAACCGACTTGATGGCGAACGATTGATCGATGCGCTGGACCGCCTGACCGGGCGGCGATCACTCACGAAGGTGTTGTTGGTCGATGACGAGGAGGTGACGCATTATCTGGTGCGTCAGCTATTGCCGCGCGGCCGGTACAGTCTTTCTATCTCGGCAAATGGGAAGGACGGTTTCGATCGGCTCATTGAACAGAAACCGGATATTGTCCTGCTGGATCTGAGGATGCCTGGAATGGACGGATATACGTTTCTGGACCGCATGAGCGCCAGTCCCGCATTGGCCGAGGTACCTGCCATCGTGCTGACCTCAACGACCCAATCGGCGACCGATCTCACGCGGTTGCAACGGGCATCGCTGGTGATGTCCAAATCGGAACTTTCCTCCACCGAGCTGATCGAGGCGATAACGAGGGCACAGCAAGTATCTGAACCCGCGGGCATGGCATGAGTGGGGCCAAAGCGAACATCCTGGTCGTCGACGATGACGCAGCCGGCCGTTATCTGAAATCGCACATCCTGCGCAAGAACGGTTATGGTGTGGTAGAGGCCGCCACCGGCATAAAGGCCATCGAACAATGCTGTGCCGCCACACCTGATGTCGTCTTATTGGACATGCGGCTGCCGGATATTGATGGCGTGAACGTGTGCAGCCGGATCAAGGCGGCAAATTCGAGCATTGCAGTCCTGCAGACCTCGGCGGCTATCACGAGCGCGCAAAACCGTGCGCGTGCACTGGATGGTGGTGCGGATGGCTTCCTGGTCGAGCCGATCGAACCGGAGGAATTGCTGGCGACCGTGCGTGGGCTGTTGCGGCTGCGTGGCGCGGAGCAGGCGCTGCGGCGGATGAACGAGAGCCTTGAGCTGCTGGTTGCCGAGCGCACGCGCGAGCTGACCGATGCAAATCGCCGGCTCGAAGTCGAGATGGGCGAACGCCGCAAGACCGAAGAAGTGTTGTGGCACACCCAGAAGCTGGAGATCGTCGGCCAGCTTACCGGTGGCATCGCGCATGACTTCAACAACCTGCTCGCCGTTGTTGTCGGTTCCATGGAGATGATCCGCATTGCGTTCGAGCGGCGGTGGCGAGCTGCCTCGCGCCAAGATCCTGCGCCTGCTGGCGGCGTCTGAGACCGCTACGACGCGCGCGACAAAGCTGACGCAACAGCTTCTCGCGTTCGCACGCCGCAGTGCGTTGAAGTTCGATGTCGTGGCGCTCGATGAGGTGATCGTCGCATGCGAGCCGTTCCTGCGCCGAGCCCTGGGCGATCTGAACCAGCTTGCCCTGTCGTTCGAGCCGGACCTGTGGATGTGCCGGATCGATGCACCGCAGTTCGAGGCAGCGATCCTCAACCTGGTGGTGAATGCGCGGGACGCCATGCCGGATGGCGGACGGTTGGACATCAGCACGCGCAATGCAACGGTTGACGAGGCCAAGGCCCGCCGAGTGGCCGAGCTGACTGCCGGCGATTACGTCGTGGTCACGGTGAGCGGACACCGGTACCGGCATGGACGCAGATGTATTGGCACATGCATTCGAGCCGTTCTTCACCACGAAGGAGGTCGGCAAGGGAACTGGCCTTGGACTGAGCCAGGTCTATGGGTTCATCAAGCAATCTGGCGGGCACGTCACCATCGAAACGCAAGCCAGGCGCCGGCACGGCGTTTCACCTGTATTTGCCTCGCTGCCACGAGGTTCAGCAGGTGATGGATACCGATGTGGCGGCACCACGTCTGCCGCCGACGGGGCATGAAACCGTGCTGGTGGTGGAGGACAACGCGGAGGTGCTGGAACTCGCGGTCACCACGATCAGCGATCTCGGCTACCGGGTGCTGACAGCGCGCGACGGACCGACTGCCCTGAAGGTGGTGCGGAGCAAGGAACCGATCGACCTGCTGTTCAGCGACGTGGTGATGCCGGGCGGGATCAACGGCTTCGAGCTGATCAGGCAGGCGCGCGGCATTCGCAATGGCCTGAAGGCGATCGTGACCTCGGGCTATGCCAACGTTCATCGGCCGGGCACCGATCGGCCTGACGTGCCGCTGCTGCTGAAGCCGTATCGCCGCAGCGATCTGGCACAATGTATCCGCACGGCGCTCGACGGGTCTGACGGTTCGCCGACACGACCGCGTCATAAACCAAAGTTCACTGACCATAACTCATTTGTCGCTCTATCGTCATGGCCGGGCGTGTCCCGGCCATCAGCATATATTGGCACCATTGTGCCTGCTGAGACTGATGGCCGGCTCGGGGGCCGGCCATGACGGTTGGTTAGAGCGAACGGGTCGCGGTTAGCGCAGTCGTGGTATTACTTGGCGATGTGGGCCAAAGCCGTGGACAGTGCGCCTTCGCGCATCATGACGCGGAACCCCTCGCTGTTCTTGCCCCGTGTTGAAAAACCAGCGCCCGCAGTGTCAACTGCGTGCATGATCCAGCGCATCGGCATCGATATTGGCGGAACGTTCACCGATCTGGTGGCGATCACCACGAACGGACAGGTGGTGACGCACAAGATCGCGTCCACGCCGCAAGACTATGGCGACGGCATCATCGACGGGGCTGCGTGCCTTGCTCAGCGATGGCTCCGGCGTGACGGAGGTGCTGCACGGCACGACGATCGGCTCGAATACCGTGCTGGAGGGCAAAGGCGCGCGGACCGGGCTGATCACCACCAAGGGGTTTCGCGATATCCTGGAAATCCGCGACCTGCGCATGCCGGTGCTGTACGATCTGCACTGGACCAAGCCACGCGCACTGGTGGAACGACGGCTGCGGCTGGAGGTGGTGGAGAAGCTGCGGCCGGATGGCTCGGTTGCGGTGCCGCTCGACATGGCGAGCGTCGATACGGCGATCGCCATGCTGCGGCGCAGAGGAGGTGCAGAGCGTCGCGATCTGCCTGCTGCACTCCTACGCCAATCCGGCGCACGAGCGCGCCGTGGCCGATGCGGTGCGTGCGGCGATGCCCGATGTGGCGATCTCGGTCAGCCACGAGATCCTGCCGGAGATCAAGGAGTATCCGCGCACCAGCACGACGGTGATCAACGCATACGTGCAGCCGGTGGTGCGGGCTTATGTCACGTCGCTGGCGGCGCGGCTGCGCGAGCTGGGGATCGAGGCGCCATTGCAGCTGATGCAGTCGAACGGCGGGCTGGCATCGGTCGGAGTTCGCCGCCGCAGCGCCGGCGCACATCATCGAAAGCGGTCCGGCGGCCGGCGTGGTGGGCGGTGCGGCACTGGCGACGAAATTGGGCGAGACCGCGCGTGATCACCTTCGACATGGGCGGTACCACCGCGAAGGCCGGGCTGGTCGAGCATGGCGAGGTCCTGCGCTCCGAAGCACTGGAAGTGGGCGCGGGCGTCATGGCGGGATCGCGGCTGCTAGTCGGCGCCGGTTATCTGCTGAAATTGCCCGCGATCGACCTGGCGGAAGTGGGCGCCGGCGGGGGCTCGATTTGCCGGCTGGATGCCGGCGGGGCGCCAAAGGTGGGACCGGAAAGTGCCGGCGCCGAACCCGGCCCTGTGTGCTACGGGCGAGGTGGGACACTGCCCACTATCACCGACTGCAACCTGGTGCTGGGCTATCTTGATCCGGGCGGACTGGTGGGCGGCACGCTGCAAGCTGGACGCCGACGCGGCTCGCACGGCGATCGCGCGCGAGTTGGCCGGGCCAATGCAGCGATCCGTGGAGGAAGCGGCGTTCGGCATGTTGCGCTTGGCGTCGGCGTCGATGATGCGGGCGATCCGCGCGGTGTCAGTCGAGCGTGGGCGTGATCCTCGGCAATTCGCGCTGTTGGCGTTCGGCGGCAACGGGCCGCTGTTCGCCGCATCCATCGCCGCCGAGTTGGGCATTGCGCGCGTGATCGTGCCGCCACTGCCGGGCGTGTTCAGCGCTTTCGGACTGCTGGTGGCCGATGCCGAACACCATGCGACGCGCAGTCTGCGTATGCGCATGGACGAAGCCGATGCGGTTCGGGTCGATCGCGTGCTGGAGGAGCTGGTCGCCTCCGGTGCGGAGCGTCTGTCGCGCGATGGGTTTTTGCCGCACCAGCGCGTGTTCCGCCGCGCGGCGTTTGCTCGCTATGTCGGACAGTCGAGCGAGATCGAAGTTCGGCTGCCGGACACGGGCTTTCCGCCGAATTTTTCCGAGCTGTTTGGCGAGTCGCATGAACAGAACTACGGGTTCCGCGCGCCGGCGAATGAACCGGTGGAACTGATGGGATTGTCGGTCATCGCGCGCGGTCTGCCGGAGCGGCCGCGGCTGCCGGATGCTATCCCGCCCGCGGTGGCCGAGGTCCCGGTGCAGCGGCGCGCCTGGTTTCCCGACACAGGTTGGGTCGAAACGGCAGTGGTCGATCGTGCGGCGCTCGCTGATGGCGAACGTACCGGGCCGGTGATTGTGCAGGAATACGACGCGACGTGTCTGGTGCCTCGCGGCTGGACAGTCGCGCTGGATGGCTTCGGCAATATCAGGCTGAAGGGTGAAGAAGGTTCCACACGGAGAACACTGGGGACCACGGAGAGCCACTGAGTATTTTTGGCGCGCTGCGCGCGAAGCGCACAGTGGTTTTCTCGGTGGTCTCCGTGTGAACCCTGCTTCACCTAATCCGCGGCGGCGATGATCGGCCGATCCAGTTCGCGCAACACCGGGCTGTCGCTGTTGACGATGCGCTCGATCAGCATTGGATCGGGCGGTCCGAAAGTGCAGTTGGGCGGCAAGCCGCGATGCTCACGGATCGCGGCGGCTCGCTGCGGATAGATCACCGCATACTGCTCTGCCTCATCCATCTGCTCGAAGCTGCGCTTGGGCTCGGGGGGCGGTAGCGCCGGTTCCGGTTCGGGGACAGAGACGTCGCGGAACCAATAGCCGGCGCGTTCCATCGCCTTTGGATGCATTGCGGCCTCGGCCTTTTCGTGCTTCGCGTGCCGGCGCGCCAGGATCAGCGTTGTAGCGCGAACATGGCGCAAGTGGCCGGTGGCCTCGGCAGTGAGGCGGCGGCTGTCGGCGGGCGTGACGTCCGACTGTTCGGAGCGTTGGTAGCAACTCATTGCCCGCGCGTCGGCGACCACGATTTCCACGGCCAACCTGATTTCGAAAGCGTCCGCAGGTTCGATGGCGGCGACTGCGTGCATCGCAGCCTCATCGCGTTCGGCGCGCTGCTCTGGCGTATCGACGGGCGGAGGCGGGAGCGACGCGGCGAGCGAGACTTGCGCCTGGCGAACGACGGAAGGCGGAAGATGGGAGAGGAGATCCATGGTAATATGCCCTGCTGATAGCGCGGAGGGCGGATATGGTAGTTAGATATACGAACTACAATAGTTAGTTGGCTGTCAGTCCCTGGCGCGATCGTAGAACAAGACGCGCAAAGCGGGCTCCAAGTCGGCAAATGCGATGAAATCCCGGTCCTCGGTTACGATGGTGCAGCCTGCACGGACCGCAAGTTCCGCAGCCATCGCATCATGGATCAGCTCCATCCGCTTGAATGCAGTAGCGATGCGACGTCCGCCACCAGAAATTCGTCGCGCCACGGTTCCGGCACGCGTGCCCGCGGCACGCCAGTCTGCGTCAACCGGCAAAAGGACCATGACCGGATCTATGTGGCGTTGCACGCTGTTAGCCGCGGCAATTACACGTGCCGTGCCAGGATGTGCCGGGTCCAGCCGCCCGGCCAGCCAGGCAAGCTCTGCACGGGTTGGCGCGGCGATGAAGAAGCGCGGCAGCACCTCCAACATCTGACGCAGTACCGCCGGGCCGCGACCGGTCAGCGCGTTGATGAACACGTTGGTGTCGAGCAACACGGGTCCGTCCGGGGCGACATCGCCAAGCATAGGCAGCGCTGGCCGGCGCGGCACGGGCATTAAAGATCAAGCTGCGCCAGCAGATCCGGGTCGAGGTCGCCTAGCGTGCCCCATTGGCGGACAAGCCACGGGCCGAGTTCATCCTCGGTTGCAAGTGCCGCCAATGCGGCGGTGATGACGACCGCGGGAGAAGTGCTGCCGGCGCGACGTGCCGCGGCGGCATACAGCCGAGGTGAAACCTTGGCGTTGACGTGCCTTGTCTTAGGACCGGCGGTGAGGCCGAGCTCGGCAGCAACGCGGAGCGCGATCGGGGCGGATTTGGTAGAGCGGCGCTTCGGGCTTGGCATGTCGGCTCTCCGCAGTCAGGCGAGCACAGTAACACCTGGAGCGTGAAATGGTAATACGCTGCCCTGCGGATCTGAGGGGGCACAAGGGCCGGCGCAGGGCAATCGAATTTGGCGAGCACGTAGCGCCCATCAGAGTCTTCTCAGTGAAACTCTGTGTGCACTCAGCGGAACTCTGTGTCCGATTACTTGCTTCTCTTGGCATCGCTTCGCACCGAAACAGGCGTGGTGGACCACGGCCTCCGGGTATCGCCTCAACCAGCAACCCGGTAGTGTTCTTTGTTTCGTTGCACCATAAGGACATCGCCCCATGCCCACTCGCGTTCTGCTCTGGACTGACACGCCGGCTGCCTATCTCGATGCGATTGCTGCGGCTGATCTAACGTCGCGCGTCACGGTCGAAGCACTGACGCGGAAGGATCCGCCGACGCAGGCGCAGCGAGCCGATACTGAGGCGATGCTCGCCTGGGGCGCGCCGGCCGGCCTGTTGCCGAATATGCCGAAGCTGCGCTGGGTGCAGGCACTGACCGCGGGTGTGGAGGGTTGGCTTGCGCTGCCGGACGTGCCGCCTGCCCTCACCCTTACCTGCGCACGCGGCACGCATCGCGAGTTCGATGGCCGAGAACATCTTTGGCGCGCTGTTCCATCTGACCAAGCCCTATGCCGCGATCGTGCAGGACCAGAAGCAGAGCAAGTGGGTCCGGCGTGTCGCGACACCGCTTGCAGGTCAGACGCTGGGCATTCTCGGACTTGGGGCGATTGGCCAGCAGGTGGCGGCGATCGCCGGCACCATCGGCATGCGCGTCATCGGGACGAAGCGGCGCGGCGAGGCTGTGCCGCATGTCGATGCCGTGCTGCCGCCGGAACGGACTGACGAGGTGCTGGCGCAATCGGACTTCGTACTGCTGTTGCTGCCTGCGACGCCGGAGACGGAAAACTTCATCAATGCGTCACGGTTGGCGCGCATGAAGCCGACGGCGTGGCTGCTTAACTTCGGGCGCGGGCACCTGATCGCGGACAACGATCTGATCGCGGCGGTGAAGGCGAAGCAGATCGCGGGAGCGGTGCTGGACGTGTTCCGGCAGGAACCGCTGCCGTCGGATCACCTGTTCTGGCAGACCGAGGGTATCATCGTGCTGCCACATATCGGCGGCGGTCATCCGCAGCGCGACAAGGTTGTCGCAAAGCTGTTCGTGGAAAACCTGCGGCGGTTCCTCGATGATGAGCCGTTGAAGGAGGTCGTGGATCGGAAGGCGGGGTATTAGCCTTAGCCCGAAATCCGGCTGCTCGTGTTTGCTTGGGTGAGCAGATCCGCCGGTAGCCAGACGCGGGTGACCTCCCAGGTTCCGTCACGCAACTCCATTTGCAGCCGGATTGGTGAGGGCTGACCTGGCGTGCTCAGGTCCACCACGAAAGCGGAGGGGCCAGCGAAGAACGCCCAGCTCACCTGCACGGCCGCTCCCTTGGAGGCAGCAGGCTCCTGTGCGACCGCAGCCAATGTTTCAGGGGTTACACGTGAGTCTACCGCGTTTCCCGCGATGCCCCGCACGAATCCGGCACCGAATGGCGGCAGCTTGCCACCATGCTTGGCCTCGGGCGGATCATCGACCACCAGGTCGCAGATGTCTTCCTTGATACCCTCGCGGACGGCGGGCCAGTCAACCATCGACTGCAAGGTGGAAGCATCGCCATGCCGGATGGCCTCGCCAAGCCGGTACAGCGTGACGTAAGGATAAATACCATAAGCCAGCGCAATCACGAGGAAGGCCCCGATCGCCGGCTTCTTCGCCCCCATGGTCGCGCCTCCTGGTCACTCGATGTCCGTAGACTAATACGAACAGATTGGTGTCCCGTTAATGCCGGTTGCAAACCAAACCCGGTTACAACCACTTGAGAACGCTAACGTCTGAGCGATCGTGCCACAGAATGACGTAGTTCGTCACTGGGGAATCTTGGCAACCCGGCACAAAAACGTGAGTTCACCCCGGTGTTGCGACACTGTCGGGGCTTTTGCCAACGAGCTGCTGATACAGACTCGGATCGGTCGCACCCTCTGTGCTGAACGCCAGAATACGACTCCACGCGTCGAGGCCGAGCGTCTCGCGCGCCGCGACATCGCCTGCTGCGAGCAAACATCCCGCCAGACCAGCAACACCCAATTCACCGGCGACGATGCCGTGGTCGGCCAGCAAGCGCATGGTGGCGACGGCGGCGTCATCGGGGATCGCCATGAAGGCTACGGCCGCATGTTCCAGTACCTGCCACGCCAGCAGGCTGGGTTCACCACAGGCCAAGCCTGCCATTAGGGTATCCAGGTTGCCCGGCACCGTCGTGGGCTGCCCGAGTTCCGCGCTGGCGAACAGACATGCGGCGCGATCCGGCTCCACGACAATGAGGATGGGTACGGGATGGAACCGGGCGCGGATCTGGACGGCGACGGCCGCCGCGACACCGCCGACGCCGCCCTGGACGAACACATGGGTTGGCGGATCGCCGCGCCACTGATCGGCTGCCTCGTCAGCCATCAGCCGATAGCCTTGCATGATCAGGCGCGGCACTTCTGTGTAGTGTAACCGGGCCATGACGTATCGGAGACAATGAACCAACCATGAGCCTCGGCCTGGCGCGCTGTCTCGCGCACCGCATCGTCGTAGGTGCCCGGCACGCGACGAACCTCGGCGCCGTAGCGCGCGATGGCATCGACACGGCCCTGGCTCACGGTCTGGTGGACGAAGATCACACAGTGGCGGCCGAATCGTTGCGCTCCCCAGGCGACCGCGCGGCCATGATTGCCGTCGGTTGCGCACGTGACGACCTTGGCATCGGGTGGAGCACAGGCGACAGCATAAGCGCCGCCGAGTGCCTTGAAGCTGCCGAGGCCAAAGCGGCTTGCCTCATCCTTCAGGCGGATCGCTCCGAGATTGGCTTGGCGAGCAGGCTCCGGCAAATCGCGGAGTGGTGTGACGGCATATCCATCCCACGCGGTGATCGCTGCCTTCGCCTGCTGGTACTGCGCATCAGGCAGGGTTGCAGACGCATGGGCGCGATAGCGCGGGTTCGGGAACAGGCTGAACGGCGCGGGAGCAAGCATGGTTGTACGGTGGACCGCGAGGACGCGGGGTGCAATCGTGGTTTGGCGGCGCCGGAGGTGAACATGCGCATTTCCATTCTGGGTGGCGGCGGGTTCCTGGGGCGCAAAATTGCGGCTCGGCTGGCAAAGGACGGAAAACTTGGCGGCGCGCCCGTCACGGCGCTGACACTGTTCGATCTTGCCGCACCGCCGAAGCCGGACGCGGGCTTCCCGGTGACGTCGGTCGCCGGCGATCTGGTGGAGCTGCCGGAGACGGCTATCCCCCCGGGCACCGACGTTGTGTTCCACCTGGCGGCGGTCGTCTCGGCGCAGGCGGAGGCGGATTACGAGCTGGGGCGGCGCGTTAACCTGCGTGGCACGGATGCTGTGGTCGATGCGTGCCGGCGTTTGGCGAAGCCGTCGCGCGTTGTGTTCACCTCATCGGTCGCCAGTTTCTCCGGCGGGCAGGATGCCGTCGTTCAGGATGATACGCGGCAGGTGCCGAGCAATAGCTACGGCGCGCAGAAGGCGGCGGCTGAACTGATCCTGGCGGATGCGTCGCGGCGCGGTTTCATGGATGCGGTGTCGATCCGGTTGCCGACGGTGATCGTGCGGGCGGGGCGGCCGAACCGCGCGGCCAGCTCGTTCCTGTCGGCTATCGTGCGCGAGCCGTCTGCTGGGACTGCCGGCGGATTTGCCGGTGCCGATGCGTTCGCGGCCTGGGTGTGCAGTCCACGCCGTGCGGTGGACTGGCTGCTGCACGCGGCTGGCGATGGACACCTCGCAGATGGGGCTGGACCGCAGCGTCAATCCGCCCGGTATCAGCACGACGATCGCGCATCTGCTGCAAGCGCTGGATGAGGTGCGGCCGGGGGCGTCGTCGCTGGTGCGCCGGGTGGAGGACAAGGAGATCGCCGATATCATCGGGCTGTGGCCGCCGGCGTTCGAGGCGATACGGGCCCATACGTTCGGATTTGCCACGCACGAGCCGGTGGTGGAGGTGGTGCGGGCGTTCGTCGAGGACGATCTGGCGGCGACCCGGGCGGAGCGGGGGTTGTAGGCCCCCCTCCCCTGGCCCCCTCCCGCAAGGGGATGGGGACGAACGATTAAATTTACCACACTGCGTGGCAAATCGGCATAAGCCGGTTGATTGCGCAGCGCACAAGTTCCAAACAGAGGGTTCCGCATTTCGCTAGCCCCGCTGGACGTCGCGCATGTCGACACTTCCTGGCGACTCAACCATGGCGGGCGCTTCGGCGGCCCCGCAAGCGGGGAAAACTGCGTCCGCGCAACGCTACCATCGGCCACGCCGCGCCTTTGGCGATGCGGTTATGCACGCGCCACAGACACTGCGCGCGCTGGTCCGCACCGACGAAGTCTGGCTGGTCGTGCTGTCGGCGTTCATCGGCTGCGGCGCTGGCATCGCTGTCTCGGCAATGACCGAGGCCACGCAGTTGGTGCACCAGGCTGCTGTTCGCCATCGGCTCGACCGAGCGCCTCAGCGCAATGGTTGAGCTGAGCCCGATGCGCACCCTTGTGGTGCCGTGTATCGGCGGGCTGGTGCTCGGATTGTTCGGCTTGCTGGTCGCTCGCTATCGACCGCGGCGCGCAGTGGACCCGATCGAGGCCAACGCACTCTACGGCGGGCGCATGTCGCTGAACGACAGCCTGATCGTCGTGGCGCAGACCATCATGTCGAATGGCGTCGGCGCGTCGATCGGCCTGGAGGCGGGCTATACGCAGATCGGTTCGGCGCTCGCCTCGCGCTTTGGGCGGATGTTCCGGGTGCGGCGCAACGATCTGCGCGTGCTGGTGGGCTGCGGCGCGGCGGCTGCCATCGGCGGCGCCTTCAATGCGCCGCTCACCGGCGCGTTCTATGCGTTCGAGCTGGTCATTGGGACTTACTCGATTGGCACCTTCGCGCCTGTGGCGGTGGCGTCGATTGTGTCGGTGTCGATCGTGGATGCGATCAGCATTTCGCCGTTCGAACTGCAGCTCCAGGTGCCGACGCGGGTGGAGACGCTCGACTATATCCCGATCCTGGCGCTCGGCATGGTCTGCGCGCTAATCGGCATCGCAATCATGCGCGGCGTGACGCTGACCGAGGACCTGTTCCGCAAGAGCGGCGTGCCGGCCTGGCTACGCCCGATGATCGGCGGGCTTGCGGTCGGCGTGCTGGCGCTGAGCACGCCGGCGGTGCTGTCGTCGGGCCACGGCGCGCTGGATGTGGTGATCGAGGCGCCTTACCGACTGAGCCATGTCGGGGTGCTGGTGGTGCTGAAGTCGGCCGCCTCGGCGATCTCGATCGGGTCGGGGTTCCGCGGCGGATTGTTCTTTGCCTCGCTCTTCCTGGGGGCGCTGGTCGGCAAAGGCTTCGCCGGCGCGCTTAGTCTGGTCAGCACCGCCCATGCGGTGTCGCCCGTGGTGTGCGCGCTCGTCGGCATGAGCGCGCTGGCGGTTGCGATCATCGGCGGTCCGCTGACGATGGGCTTCCTGACGCTGGAGAGCACGGGCAGCTTGCCGCTGACGATAGCGGTGCTGGCGGCGTGCGTGATCTCGGCGCTGACGGTGCGGCGGACTTTTGGCTACTCGTTCGCGACGTGGCGGTTCCATCTGCGGGGCGAGGCAATCCGCAGCGCGGTGGATATAGGCTGGATGCGCAACCTGACGGTGGGGCGGATGATGCGGCGCGAGATGCGCACGGTGCGCGCTGATACCGCGATCGATGCGTTCAAGCGCGACTTTCCGTTGGGTGCGCACCAGCGGGTGATCGTGTTGGGCGAGGACGACAAGTATGCCGGCATCGTGCTGCCAGCGGAGGTGCACGCGGATGCCGACGAGAACCACCACGTCAGCGATCTGCTGCATTATACCGAGACGGTGCTGCTGCCGCAGATGACGATCAAGGAAGCGGTGGCGATGTTCGAGAACGCGGAAAGCGATGCGCTGGCGGTGGTGGATGGGCCGGAGACGAAGCGGGTCATCGGGCTGCTGACGGAGCAGTATGCGTTGCGGAGGTACAGCGAAGAGCTGGATCGGCGACGGCGAGAGCTGTCGGGGGAATAATACCAATGGCCCCGCATGCCGCAATTTGGGCCAAGGCAGTGCGTGCGGAGAGAATTCAACACAGAGAACGCGAAGGGGCGCGAAGATCGCGAAGGACAAATTGGGCGCTTCGCGCCGTGGTTCGAAGCGCCTGGGATCTTCTTCGCGAGCTTCGCGTTGCTTCGCGCGCTCTGTGTTGAATTGCGTGGTCCGCTTGGACGATCGATTGGTGGCACGGCAGCGGCGCCCCGGTGCGGTCTCGCTGGTCAGCCGACTAATGCGGCGACAGCCCACTCGAGAATCAATGCCCTGCACCAAGGGCGGCAAAATCCGGCCAGGACGAATGGAAGAGTCAGTGCAATGCGCCCTTGGTCCAAGATCTGAAGCAGATGGTTTGATGGCTTGTTCAATCTATCCGCGTGCTTGTCGCACGTCCGCTGGTATCTGCCTGGGACTCCTGCTGTTTTGTATCGCCTATGCAACAGCCCAGCCATCCTTCAACGTCGCGTTCACCTGGGATGGCACGCTTCCTTGCTTCGATCCGCAGTCACCCCCGTTCATGCTGAGTGGCGTTCCGACCGGCACGAAAGCGCTGCGCTTCGCCATGAAGGACCTGGACGCTCCCGATTTCAATCATGGCGGCGGCACCGTGGCCTTCGACGGGCAGCAGCGCATCGAGCGCGGTGCCTTCACCTATCGCGGGCCGTGTCCGCCACGCGGCCAGCATCGCTATGAATGGACGATATCGGCGCAGGACGCCGCCGGGCGAACGCTCGCGACCGCGACGATCGAAACGCGCTTTCCACCGGCAACACCATAGTCCTTGTCTTACGAAATGAGGTCTCCGCACGCGCGGGATGCAACAGGAAGTGGATTCCGAGGCTCGAGCCGCATATTCAGTTCGCTGAACGTTGCGGGCGGAAGTGTTTCCGTATCGCCGTTCCTGCGCAGGATGTCCTGTGCGAACTTGTCGCCCTGGAGCGCTGCGTCGTGCAACAAATCATATCCGGCGCTACGTTCGGCCTGCGACAGACCGGCGTTGGATGCCAACTCCATGCCTGCGTTGGCTTGTGCGTTGAGATCGCCGCGTGCCGCTGATTGCCGCCAGAGTCGGACGGTTTCATTACGATCCCGTGGAACGCCCTGCCCGTTATAGAACAGCAGGGCGAGGTTGTTCATCGCTCTCGAATTGCCGCGAGATACCGCCAGACAATACCAGTGGATTGCCTTGGGCAGATCGGGCTTTGATGCGAAGTTGTAGCGGTAGCCGACGGCATTCATGCCTTCCGCATCGCCAGCGTCAGCCGCGCGACGATAGAGTTCAAGTGCGAACGCTGGGTCGGATCGGACGCCGTGTCCTCGCGCATACATATAGCCCAGATTGACCATCGCTTCCGGCTCGCCGCGGTCAGCGGCCGTCTGGAGTTACTTTCGCGCGGCGGCGAAGTCGCCCCTGTTATAAGCCTCGATGCCATTCACCAGATCGGACGACGCCGGCGGAAACTGCTGTTGCGCGTTGGATGAAACGAAAGTGGCAACGAACAACAAGGTGACCCGCAGTAAGGATCGCATTGGCTATTCAACCACAGGACCCGAACGACTGACCAGCCAGTGTGCTGCTGGAACGCACCTGTTAACCTGCGATTGATTGCTGCAGACCATCATCGCCACGCTTGACGGACTGTCCTCTTTAGGAGACAATCGGCGTGGTCGAGGTGCGGCAGACCGAGGCCTTCGCTCGCTGGTTCATCGACCTGCGAGACCGTCGCGCCAAAGCGCGCATCGAGGTTCGTATCGACCGGCTGTCACTCGGCCTTGCAGGAGACGTCAAGCCAATCGGCGAAGGAGTTTCGGAGCTGCGCATCGATTATGGCCCCGGCTATCGCGTCTATTTCGTGCAGCAAGGGCGCGCGGTGATCGTGCTGCTCGCCGGCGGGGACAAGGCAAGCCAGCGCCGGGACATTGCGAGCGCATTGGCATTGGCGCGATCGCTGTAGGAGCAGGTGATGCCGAAAATCAAAACCACCCGATGGGACACCGCCGATCACTTGATGACGGCGGACGATATCGCGGCTTACCTGGAAGCCGTCTTCGAGGATGGCGATCCTGCGCTGATCAGTCATGCGCTGGGCGTCGTGGCACGTGCAAAGGGTATGACTGAGATTGCGCAGTTCACCGGCATGGGACGCCAGAGCCTCTACAAAGCACTGTCCGCCGACGGGCATCCGGAGTTTAGCACAGTGCTCAACGTGATGCGCGCGCTGGGACTGAGGCTGACGGTCGCGGTGGCTCCGAACCTGCCGCCTCATGGCCGGTTATGACGACGGGGGGCAGCGATCGGCTCAGACAGGCTGCCGCCACTGCCCATCAGCACGGGTATGATGCGGTCGGACGTCGCATATTCGGACGCGTTGCGCACCGCTATCGGACGAAGGCCGACAACTGATCCTCCGCCCAGGCGATCGTGTCCGGAATCGACTGGCCGGTGAACAGTTTCGCCAGCATCAGCGGCATGATGCCGGAGTTGTAGATCTGCACGGCAATTTCAGGAGGCGCGGGGGCGCCGGCGACGTCGGCTTGCGCGTGATCGGAGGCGCGGACCGGATAGTGATAGACCACGCCGGGCGGCGGTCCGGCTTCCTGCCAGATCTTGAAATCCTGCATGCTCGCGAACGGCGGAATGTCGTAGCCCATCACCGCGGTGGTGCGTTCCTCGACCTGCGCGCGATCGCTCAGATACTCCAGCAGCTCTTTCGCGGCGGACTGGTTCTGGCTGAATGACCAGATGCCCCAGAAGAACGGATTGAATGGCACGAACCGCCCCTTCGGCCCACGCGGCGCGGAAATTGTCCAACAGTCGGCGGCGATTTTTGGCGCGTCGCGTTGCGCCACCGCGAGCACCGATGGCGGATTGAAGATAAGCGCGCTCTTGTTGGCGATGAACGCGCGGTTGTTGGAGGCGCTGTCGTAGCTCAGCACATCTTCGGGCAGGAACTTCACCAGGCGCGCGCCATATTCCAGCACCTGGCGGACTTCATCGGAACGCACCGAGACATTGCCCTCGGCGTCGACGAGATGCGCACCGAACGCGGAGAACAACGCACCGCTGAAGGTCACGGCGTCGCCGCAGTTCGACAGGCCGAGCGCGAAGGGCATTCCGGCCTTCGCACAAGCCTCGGCAGCGGCCAGGTGTGCGTCCCAGGTCCACGCGTCCGCGGCTGGCGTGTAGTCGCTGCTGACCGGGTAGGCGGCCTGCACGTCGAAGCCGGCCTTCTCCTTCAACACGCTGATCCGTGCGACGGGCGGCAGGTTCTGCGAACCTGAGTTGCTCGGCACCGCGATCCAGTGGTCCTTGGGACGCGCCAGGTACTCGTTGACCTTCTGCGTCGGGCCGTATTTGGCGATCAGCCGCTGCATGACGTCGTCGACCGGCGCGAGCGCGGCAGCGTGGTTGTGCACCTCCCACATCGGCAGCGCGATGACGTCGTGGCCGGTTCTGGCCATCTGCTCCATGGTCGCGGTCATCAGCAGCTTGTTGGCGGCGCCCATGTAGTCGACGGCGACCTCGACCTTGTTCTGCGCCGCCCATGCGTTGATCTGCTTCGACATGACCGCGTTGCCACCGGGCACCCAATGGTCCCAGAAAGCCAGCGACAGCTTGCCCGCCGCGGCCGCGGTTCGGATGTGCACCAGCGGGAGAGCGGCGGCACCCACGCCGAGGCGAAGTGCGTTGCGGCGGCTCAGGCGAGTTTGTGGTGTCGTCATCGTTTCCTCCGGCGGCCGGTCGGCCCGTGGAAGAGACTATGCGATGCAAAGGGTCTGGCGAAACCGAAGGCTCGGACGCCGAAGCAACCGACACTCTCCTCACGTCATTCCTGCGAAAGGGCGCGGGAATGACGTTGGAACTACGCGTGGCCGAAGCCCTGGCGCGGCGCCAAGAGGACGCGCGGGCCGACCCTGAACTCATTTGCCGCTCTCAGTGTACATCGGCACCGTTGTGCCGCTGAGACTGATGGCCGGCTCGGGGGCCAGCCATGACGGTTACAGCGAATGGGTCGCGGTCAGCGAGTAGTGGTATTACGCGGCTGGCTTGTTGTGAACGATGATGAGCTGAACGATGCGTCCATTGTCGATCGTGAAGTAGAACGTCAGCAGTAACGGGTTCGGCAGGCCAGTTTTGTCGAAGTTGCCGTCGATGCTGGCCGTCACAGCTACGCTGCTGCCGCGGCTTGTCGCCTCGACGGGCTGCATGGTGACCCGATCGCCGATGATCTCCCGCTGCGCCCAATCGCGGATCGCCGTGAGGCTGGCGAATTCGTCGCGGTGGTCATTGACGAGGGCATCATCGGCGAACGTTGCCATGAAGGCCTCGATGTCGAATGCGTTGGTCGCCGCGACATAGGCGGCCACTGGCGCAGGAAGGTTGAAAGCGGGCATTGGGCGGTCTCCGTGGTGTGGACGCCGCTTCCTATCCATTCTTGTCGGGCGCAGGCAGACCGCCCAATGGAATACGATCTATTCCAACAGGCGGCATGATATGCGAGCGTTGCGCATGGATCAGATCGCCGCGATGCGGATATTTGTGCGGGTCGTGGAAAGCGGCAGCTTCTCCGCGGTGGCGCGCGCGACTGGTATCGGACAGCCGGCGGTGAGCAAGCAGATCACAGCGCTGGAGACGCATCTCGGCGCACAGCTTCTGCGGCGCACGTCGCGCAGCCTCAGCCTGACCGAAGCTGGGCAGGAGTTCTATGAGTTGGCTGTGCGGCTGATCGACGAACTGGAGGCGGCCGAATCACGCGTGGGGCGCGGGCAGAGTGCACCCTCGGGTTTGGTCCGTGTGACGGTGGCGCCGGTGTTCGGGCGGCTGCATATCGTGCCTCGGCTGGCGGAGTTCCTTGCGCGCTATCGTGATATCAGCGTGGAGACGATCGCCACTGATCGAACGGTCAATCTGGTGGAGGACGGCATCGACCTGGCTATCCACAATGGGGCACTGGTGGATTCTACTGCTGTGGTCAGGCGGATTGCGACAACACCGGTCATCACGGTTGCCAGTCCCGCGTATCTCGCCACGTATGGGGAGCCGACGGCGCCGGCGGAACTTGCGGGACATCGCTGCGTGATCTTTGCGCCGCAGGGCGCGACGCGCGCGTGGGGCTTCAAGGGGAAGTTCGGCGAGATCGAGTATCGTCCGCATGGGCAGTTCAGGACCAACGATGCGGATCAGATCCGAGCGGCGGTGCTGAGCGATCTCGGGTTGGCGCATGTGCCGGGGTGGCTGTTCGCGCACGAGATTGCCTCGGGAGAGGTGCGGCGCGTGCTATGTGCGTATGAACCGAGCCCGCTGCCGATCAGCGCGGTGCATCCGGCGGGGCGGCGGCTGCCGACCAAGGTGCGTGTATTCATCGACTTCCTGGCGGGGCTGTTCGCACAGGATGCCAACCTGACGCTACGCGATACTTAGGAGGCACCATGAAACCGGAAGACGTGATTGCTGATCGCACTCGGCCTTACACCGGCGCGGAATACATGCAGTCGCTGCGCGATGGGCGCGAGGTGTACATCGATGGCGAGCGGGTGGCGGATGTCACCACCCACCCTGCCCTGCGCAACTCGATGCGGTCGATCGCGCGGCTGTACGATGCACTGCATGATCCGAAGCGGCACGATCTGCTGACGTGCACGACGGATACCGGATCTGGCGGGTATACACACCGGTTCTTCCGTGTGCCTCGCTCGCGGGATGATCTGCGTGGGGCGCAGACGGCGATCGCGGAGTGGTCGAGGCTGACCTATGGCTGGATGGGACGCACGCCCGACTACAAGGCGGCGTATTCCAACACGCTTGGTGGGAATGCGGAGTACTATGGCCCGTATGCCGGGAATGCGCGCACCTGGTACAAGCGGGCGCAGGAAACCGTGCCGTTCATGAACCACGCGATCGTCAATCCACCCATCGATCGGCATAAGCCGGCGGAGGAAGTGAAGGACGTTTACGTGTCGGTGCAGAAGGAGACAGATGGGGGGATCATTGTCTCTGGTGCCAAGGTAGTGGCGACGTCGGCGGCGATCACGCACTACAACTTCATGGGGCAAAGTTCGAAGACGGCGACTGAGGATTTGAGCATGTCGCTGATGTTCATGGTGCCGATCGACGCACCGGGGCTGAAGCTGATCTGCCGGACGTCGTATGAGCTGGCGGCGGTGCGTAACGGATCGCCGTTCGACTATCCGCTGTCGTCGCGGTTCGATGAGAACGATGCGATCTTCATCCTGGATAACGTGTTCGTGCCGTGGGAGGACGTGTTCATCTATCGCGATCCGGCTCGCGTGCTGAGCTTTTATCCGCGGTCCGGATTCATGCAAGGGTTCCAGTTCCAGGGGTGTACTCGGTTCGCGGTGAAGCTGGACTTTTTGTGCGGGCTGCTGGCGAAGGCGCTGCGTTGCACCGGCGGGGATGAGGCGCGCGGCAACCAGGTGCAGCTTGGGGAGGCGATTGCCTGGCGCAACCTGTTCTGGTCGCTGTCCAATGCGATGGCGAATGATCCGGATCCGTGGGTGGGCAATGCCGTGCTGCCGAACCTGCGCGCGGGACTGGCATATCGGGTGTTCGCGCCGGATGCCTATCCTCGGATCAAGGATATCGTGGAGCGGATTGTGACCTCGGCGCTGATCTATCTGCCGTCGTCGGTGAAGGATTTTGCCAATCCGGCGATCGAGCCGTATCTGCGTCGGTATGTGCGTGGTTCGCACGGGATCGAGTATCGCGAGCGCATCAAGATCATGAAGCTGCTGTGGGACGCGATCGGCACGGAATTCGGCGGGCGGCATGAGCTATACGAGCGTAACTACGCCGGCGGGTGGGAGGATATCCGGGCGCAGTCGCTGACCGGGGCTGAACGCGGCGGCGATCTGAAGGCGATGGAGGCGCTGGTGGATCAGTGCATGGCGGATTACGACGAGAATGGCTGGGTGGGAGAGACGTGGGTTAATCCATAAGCGGCTGTACGCTTTCAGTCTGACCGGAACAACGCACGATGGTCAGTGACCGTCCGCAGATTGATTCTTATCACGAAGAATCAGGAAGGCGGCACGGAGTTCACGAAGCAGAAAACATTGTTGGCGCTGCGCGCCGTCTGTGATCGATCGGGCGAAAAGCTGTTGATGAATGCGACAGCGATCAACTGCACAGGTCCATCCCTGAGGCGACCAGACCCGGCTATACGCTCGCGCGGAGTTTATTGCGATCGCACGCTGGCCGGCACAGAATGGTTAATGCCGGTGCATGATCCTTGGGTCGTGCCGGCTGAAAGGCCCAGCTTTCAATGCCCGCCGATTTGCTGGCCGAGCTCAGCGACCAGAACAAGAGTCATGCGATCAACCAGCGGATCTTCGATACGTCCGTGGACCTGATCATGGTCGTGGACAAACGCGGCCGGTTCATCCGGCTCAGCCCCAGTGCCCACGCGATCCTCGGGTATCAGCCGGAAGAACTGATCGGGCGCAGTGCGTCGGAGATCCTGTATCACGAGGACCTGGAAGCCACCCGCCAGGAAATGCGCCAGGCACGGCGAGGCCAGCTCACCCGGCATTTCCAGTGTCGTTATACGCATAAGGAGGGCGGGATCGTTGCGCTCGCCTGGACTGGTGTGTGGTCCGAACCCGAGCAGCAATACTTCTTCATCGGTCGCGATGTGACCGCGCTCAACGATTCGTTACGGCAGATGCAGGAGGTTCAGGCGGCGCGCGACCTGGCGGTGGCTGCCAACCTCGCGAAGTCTCGCTTCCTGGCGACGGCTAGTCACGATCTGCGGCAGCCGCTGCATGCCATGAACCTGTTCATCAGCGCGCTGCGACGCCGCGTATCCGGCGACGAGGCGAAACAGCTCGTGGACGGCATGACCACGGCCGTTGTTTCCATGCAGGCGATGTTCAATTCCGTGCTGGACGTAACGAAGCTGGAGGCGGGTGCAGTCACGCCGGCATTCGCGGATATAGCATTGGAACCGGTGCTTGCCCGGTTGCGCGCATCCTTTGAAGGGCCGGCCGCGGCGAAGGGGCTGGCACTGGATATTCCCGTCACGCAGGCGGTGGTACATGCGGACCCGGTGCTGTTGGAAAGCGTGCTGCGCAATCTGCTGTCCAACGCGGTCCGCTATACGCGGCATGGCGAAGTGAGCCTTGGCTGCGAAACAAGCGGCGACAAAGTGCGGATCGAGGTTTGCGATAGCGGCCCTGGAATTCCGGAAAGCGAGCGCGAACGGATCTTTGAGGAGTTCCATCGGCTCGGCAACGCCACTGCCACCGATCGGGGCTTGGGTCTGGGGTTGGCGATCGTGCGACGGCTCGCCGATCTATTGGACATCGGTGTGGAGCTTGCGTCTGAGGTGGGCGTGGGGAGTGTCTTTGCGCTGACATTGCCGCACGCAAAATCGGCGATCGTGACGACTGAGGTGCCGAAGGAGATGATGAACCCACTGGTCGGCCGACGCTTGTTGCTGGTGGAAGACGATCCGCTGGTGCGCGATGCGCTGGCGCGCGAGGTTTTCGATTGGGGTGCGCTGCCGATCGTCGCAAGCAGCGCCGAGGAGGCGCTGGCGTTGTTGTCGAAGCAGGGTGCGCCGCGGCCGGAAGTCGCCATCGTTGATCGCGATCTCGGGGGCAAGATCGATGGCCCTCGCCTGCTGGGGCTGCTGCGTGAACGGCTTCAGCTTGTGATACCGGCGGTCATCGTCACGGGCGCCACTGATCCGGACGCGTTGAGCGCGTTGCGAGAGTCGGGCTATCAGTGGATCACCAAGCCGATCGATGCTGATGTGCTGGAGCGGATCGTGGGTGAGTTGCTGACCAAGGATGCGGTGTAGTGGCGATGTATCGTGCTGTTCTATGCATGATCGTCGCGCTGGTGCTGGCTGTTCCTTCGGTGAAGGCGGCCGATCCAGTTGCCCATAAGCGGCTGTTCTATGTTGGACTCGCGCTGTACTCCGAGGCGTGGTCGGAAAACGATGTTGTTGCTTTGGAGGATGAGCTGGAGCGGAATGCTGACTTCGACGTGGTGCCTTTGATCGCGAGTAACGTGACCAGCTCGCGGCGGCATTTTCCGGTTGCGGACAATGGGACGATCGCTTCGTTGGTGCGTGACGCGGCCGGTCGCGCGGGGCCGAATGACATTGTGGTGGTGCATATCAGCACGCATGGCGGGCCAGGTTTGCTGGCGAGCCGGATCGGCAATCGGCCGACAACGACGATCACCGGACGAGGGTTGGCGACCGAGCTGGCGCCGTTGGCAGGACACGCCAGCGTTGTGATCCTGTCGGCGTGCTATTCGGGTTCGCTGATTGGCGCGTTAAGGGCGCCGGATCGCATCATCATCACGGCGGCTCGGTCGGATCGCAGCTCGTTTGGCTGCGCGGCGGAGGCGCAGCACACGTTCTTTGGCACCGCGGAGCTGGAGGGTTTCGCGGACCCGCATCGCAGTCTGCGGGACGTGTTCGCGGCGATACGGGCGGATGTGGCGCGCATGGAACGAGAGCAGAATGATACGCCGTCGGAACCGCAGGTGTTTGTTGGGGCAACAGTCAAGGGGTTGTACGAGGCACCGGTGTTTTGAGTGGAAGCCCCCCCACCTCTCCTGACCTCGCCGCCCCCAGGGGCGGCGAGGGATTCATTTCAGCAGCCGAAAGAACTCGCGGATTTCGGTGGCGAGTGCTTCGGGCTGTTCCATCGCTGCGAAGTGGCCGCCACGCGGCATGACGGTCCAGCGGCGGATATCGGTGTAGGTGCGCGCGGCGAGCGAGCGTGGCGGACGCAGGATTTCGTGTGGGAACTCGGTGTAGCCGGTCGGAACCGCGATGGCGGCACCCTCGGGAATTGGCCAGGGGCGATGCGTGCGGAAATAGTAGGGGAAGAACGAGGAGCCGATGGCGGCGGTGAACCAATAGAAGGCGATGTTCGCCAGCAGATGATCGCGGCTGAATGCGCTTTCGACGTCGCCGTCGCAATCGGACCAGGCGCGGAACTTTTCAGTGATCCAGGCGGCGAGGCCCGCAGGCGAGTCAGTCAGCCCGAAGCTGAGAGTCTGCGGGCGCGTGCCTTGGATCCACTGGTAGCCGGTTTCCTCCCTCTGCCAGTGCGCCAGCTCGTCACGGAACTTTGCTTCTTCGGGCGTGGGGTTGGTGATCAGGTTGGGATCGCGCCGCACACCGCCTAGGAAGTTCACGTGGATGCCGATCAGCTTATCGGCATGCGCGTAGCCCATGCGGGCGGCGATGATGCCACCCCAATCGCCTCCTTGTGCAGCGAAACGCGCGTAGCCGAGCGGCCCGGTCATCAGGTCGGCGAGGCAATCGGCGATCTCCTCGATGCCGAAGCGCTTCTGGCCTGGCTTGAATGATAAGCCGTAGCCGGGCAGCGAGGGCGCGATCACGGTGAAGGCGTCCGCTGGATCGCCTCCAAAGGATGCGGGATCGGTGAGGCGCGGGATGATGTCGAGGAACTCGAACACTGAGCCGGGCCAGCCATGCATCAGCAGCAGCGGGATCGGATTGGGACCTTTGCCCGGCACGTGCAGATAGTGCACGTCGATGTCGTGTAGTGGCACTTTGTATTGCGGGAATGCGTTCAGCCGGGCTTCCTGCGCGCGCCAGTCGAACTTGCTGGCCCAGTATTCGACCAGGCTTCGCAGGTACTCGACGTTGGTGCCGTATGCCCAGGGTTCGCCGGGCGCCTGGTCCGGGAAGCGCGTGCGCAGCAGCCGACCACGAAGCTCGTCGATCTCATTGTCGCCAATGCGCAGAGTGAAGGCGTCGGGTTGCATGGTCGCCTCGCTTAGTGGTTGTGTCGATCCTTACGCCCAGTCAATGGCCGTCCGCCGCATCTAGTATCATTCCGAGCAACTGCGCCACTTGATGATGACCAACGCCCGCAGGATGTGCGGCAGCGGGACCCATTCTGGCGAGATGAGCAACGACCAGATCGTCATCGGTGTGAATCGGCGTCGATTTGGTTTTGACGCTTTCGTATCGATGCACGATCGGCGTCCAAGTTTGACCCTATCGTACATCAGGCATCCAATTGATATAATCGACGGACTCGCGCTATCGAAGGCGTCGAACTTCGGCGCCGATGGAGGGTCAGGTCGTCACGCCGAGGTGCCACGAATGTTGGGTCTGGGCCGATTTCCAGCGCCCGCTTCCTCCGTGAGCGGCCGCAACAGCAGCAACAATCCGTAACATGCTTGCTCTCCGCGCCGGACGAGGCCAAGCTCCCGTGGTTGCGTTCTCAAAATCTACCGGCTGCCCAGCCCGGTAGACAGCGAGTTGCCGAACTGCCGCAGGACTAACGTACGCGGAAGGAATCCAGGATGCCAAAATTACCAAAATCATCTCCGGAGCGGAAGGCAAGCAATCTCATTCCCATCACGGTAGCCGTCATTGGGGCTGCCGCCGTGCTGGCAAGCGCCGTGGTAGGTAATTGGGACAAATTGTTCCCCGGCAAGCAGCGGCCGGTCGCCGTCCACGCTGTAGCAACCAGCCTGGCCGCCGCTGTCCAGCCAACTCCACCGAACGCACAATCCGCACCTCCATTGCTGCTGGCGCAGCAGTCGACGACGGGTTCTCAAAGCCCTGCCGTCTCGGGTGTCGGCCGTGACGTCATCATGAACTTCGGCACCAAGGAAACCAGTCAGGGACCAACCGGCTCTCAACGTGGCGCCTTGGATGGTGATTGGAAAACCAGCGTCTTCTATGACGGTGGCGGAAACCGACTCCAGTTTTATCTCAAATTCAAAACCCTGCCAGACGGGCGTATCATCGGATCGGTGCAGCCAATCGATCCGGACACCGGCAAGACGATCTTCTCGCCCTATGGGTTCAAAGACGGGAAACTGAGCGGTAATTCCCTCACGGTCTCCTTCTATGAAGGCGCCAAGAAACGAGACGCCTCGGGCGATCTTACCGTAGAGATCTACGAGACACTGTACGGCGAAATCGCCGGAGACGCGATAGAGCTACAATACGTGTTCCCCGATATGGCACCTGTGGAAACAACAGCGCACCGTGCCGGAAAACCAACGACGTCGAATAGCGAGTGATGCGATTTGCGCGCGACCGCGACGATCTTGCGTCGGCCGACGTGCCGTTGTCTCGTTTTCTCGGCCGTTGACATCGCCAGGCAAGACACCGGCAAGCTGGCGGTCAACAGTGGTAACTTTTACCTTGTCGCGCGGCTTAAGCCGTACCATCAGCCATTTAGGCTTGGGAACGTTCGGCGTTCGCGCCGCTCGGCTTCTCGCAGACGATTTTCTCGCACCCCGCCGCATTGAGGTCGGCAACCTGCGCGGCGAGGTCTTGGGCGCCGATGGAGGGTCAGGTCGTCACGCCGAAGCACCGTGGCCAGCCTTTCCGCCGCTGAGTGACGACGGGTTATCGTCTATACCAAGCTCGGCAAGGGTGGCGTTCGGATCGATCTTGTGCTGTCCAACAGCCATGCCAATCAACGCACTGAGCAGGCTTTTGCGCGCGGAGTTGAGCAGGATGTTGGCGCTCACGTCGCCCCACTCGGCGACGATGGCGCCGTGCTGTACGATCACGACGGTGGACGTGCCAACTTGCTGCGACCACGCTTGCGCCTGAGCGAGCACGTCGGCCGACCAGCCCCCACCCGCGCGACGTAGAGAAGAGGAGCAGAAGGGGGCTGGCACGGACGATGCGCATTCAGTGCTTGAAGTGCGGCATCACCTCGGCGGTGACGCGCCGATACTGGTCCAGCATGATCGACTGCGGTGTGCCCATCGGTGTCGAGATGTTGATGTGCTCCAGACCGGGATAACGGGATTCCAGGTTCTTGAGGAACGCCACTAACTCCTCCGATGTGCCGGCGAACCAGCCACCCATGTTGATGTAGTGCTCGACCTTGGGCACGCCTGATTCATACCAGCCGCCGCGACGGGCCACCGCGGCGACCTGCTCCTTCGTCATGCCGGGCATGAAGCCGAGGGGGGCGAACATCTTGGCGTGCTCTTCGTAGAGCGGCGTGATCTCCTTCAGCGCCTGCGCCTTGGAATCAGCGAGGTGGACGACGATGCCGATCATCAGGTTCTCGCCGAGCTTCCAGTCCTTGCCGGCGCGATGGCCGGCAGCCTGGAAGGCGGTGATCGGGCCTTGCTCCATGGTGGCCGCACCGCCGCCGACGGCGCCCTTGATGTTGTGCTTCACCATGAAGTCGAGGCCGCGTGCGGACGCGCTTACCACGGGTTGCCAGCATTCGATCGGCAGGTGGACCGGGCGGGGAACCAGCGTCAGGTCCTTCAACGTGTAGCCACGATACGGAACTTCGGGCGGCAGGGTGTAGTGCTTGCCCTTGTGCGAGAAGCGCTCGTTGTTAAAGGCGGTGAAGATGATCTCGACCTGCTCTTCGAACAGCTCGCGGTTGGCGTTCTGGTCGAGCATCGGCGCGCCAAAAGTTTCCACCTCGCGCGTGTGATAGCCGCGGCCCACGCCGAAGATGGTGCGGCCCTTGGTCATGATGTCGGCGCAGGCGAAGTCCTCGGCCAGGCGCAGCGGATGCCACATCGGCGTGATGTTGAAGCCGCAGCCGACGCGGAGGGTCTTGGTCAGATGGCAGAGATGGACGGCGGCCATCATGAGGTTGGGGATGACCTCGTAGCCTTCCTGCTGGAAGTGGTGCTCGGCGAGCCACAGCGTGTCCCAGCCACCTTCGTCCATCACGTGGGCGATCGCTTCGGTCTTGTCGAAGACGGAGGCCAGGTGGGCATTGGAGTAGCGGCGTTCATTGGCGGGCGTCGCGTCCTGGCCTCGATCGGGCAGATCGACGTGGCCAGCGTAGACGGTGGCGAATTTGCTGATCATGGCTGAGTCCTTTTCAAGCACCCTCACCCTACCCTCCCCCGCGACGCGGGGGAGGAGGCGTTTGGTTAGCCGCACCGCCCTACCCCCGCGAAGCGGGGGAGAAGGAGTTTGGTTAGCCGCCATAGAAGACGTTGTCGCCGAGGTCCTTCATCTCCAGGATCGCCGCATCGGGACGACCGGAGGGAGGATGACGGAGATGGGCGTCCACGACCTCGGCGACGACGATGTGATGATCGCCCTGCTCGACGATCGTCTTTACCTTGCATTCGACTGCCCCGATCGCAGCATCGAGGATGGGCTGCGACGTGGTGGAACCGCGCATGAAGGACTGGCCGGACAGCATGCCATTCTCCAGCTTGGCTGGCTTGAAGAAGGCGAAGGCGAGGTTCTTCTGGTCCTTGCCGAGCATGTTCAGCGCGAAGGTTCCGGCGGTCTTCAATGCGGCGTAGGCACCGCTATCGGCTTTCACGCCGACGACCACGAGTCGGGGGAGCGAAGGCGGTCTGGGTCACCCAGTTCACGGTCGCGGCACCGACCGTACCTTTGCCATCATCCGCTGTCAGCACGTACAGGCCGTAGGGGATCATGCGCAGTGTCGTCTTCTTGGCGTCTGCGTCCATCACACCCTCCCGGTTGCCGTGGCAGCGAGCATTTCCTCGGCCAGCGAGTGCCATTCGTCGTCGAGCGACACCGTGGCCGGTTCGCGGCCGGCGCGCGCTGTACCAGCCGCCGGCGTTGCGCATGTCGCCTTCCTTGCGATGCAGATAGGCGTGAACCGCGGAGCCGGTGTTGCCTTCGTCCTGCTGCGCGCATTCGTGGGCGCGATTCCAGTCGCCCTTCGCGTCCCACCACAGGGTCTGCAAGGCGAGGCTCATGCCTTCCGGCGGGACGCTCTGCGCCACCGAGGCGCGGAACTGCGTCAGATCCATGACTGCACTCCTGTCGTTCCTCGGCGCGAGTGTGCGCGGGGGATGCGCGCGTCTCAAGCCCCGGCATGAAAACGCCGCTGGCGCTGCTGTGCCTTGTGCTGGTCGCGCCGCTGCTGCTGGTGGATGTGCCGCCCCTGCTGGACTATCCCAATCACTTGGCGCGCGCCGTCGTACTGGCGTTTGGCAGCAGCATGTACAGCCCGCATTGGGCGATCATTCCCGACCTTGGGATCGACCTGGTGCTACCGCCGCTGCTGCATGTGCTGCCGGTGCATGTCGCGGGACGGATCGTGATCGGGGCTGCCGTGCTGTTGCCGGTGATCGGCACCCTCGCATACAGCCGGGCCGTGTTCGGCGTGCGTTCGGCATGGCCGCTTGGTTCGGCACTGGTCGCGTATAACGGCACGCTGCTGCTGGGCTTTCTCAACTTTGTCGCGGGCGTGGGGCTCGCGTTGCTGCTCGCGGCAGCGTGGATCACGTGGCGCGAGCGTCATCCGGCGCGGGTCGTCGCGCTGGCCGTGGTTGGCGCGGTGGCGCTGTTCTTCTGCCACCTGATGAGCCTGATGTTCTGCGCGATCCTTGTCGGCGGCTACGAGATGGAGTGGCTGTGGCGGCATCGCTCTGACGGGCGTTCGGTGGCACGTCGCCTTGCCGTGGCAATCGTGCCGCTACTGCTGCCGCTGGCATTGTATACACAATCGCCTCTGTCACCCGTGGCGGTTGGCCTCGAGTGGCCGACACTGAACGACAAGCTGCGTGAACTCGTGCTGCCGTTTGCCAATTACGTGCTGCCGCTCGATATCGCCACGGCAGTTGTGGTCGTTGGGTATCTGGCGGTCTGCGCGGCGATCGGGCGATGCCGCATCACTCTGGGGTCGGGCATTGCCCTCGTCGTCGCGGCAGTGCTCTTTGTCCTGGCACCGAATGGGGTGAAGGACACTTACCTGTTCGATGCGCGCTTCATCATCATGGTTGGGTTCCTGCTGTTTGGCGCGGTGCTGCCTATGCCGCAGCCGCGGCTCGTGACGGCGGCCCTCGCGTTGCTGTTCGCCGCACGCATGACGGTGCTTGGCGAGGCATGGTGGGAACAGAGGCAGGACGTGGCCGAGATGCGGGCGACGATCGCGTCGGTGCAGCCTGGCGAGCGCGTGATGCTTGCCTTCGTGACGTACCAGGGATGCGCGGGCCTATTGGCGCGACGGGCCGATGAACCGGCACCTGTCGCTCGGATTGCCGCTTTACTATCACCTGCCGGCGCTGCTGCTGATCGAGCACCATGCGTTCTGGCCGTACCTGTTCGACGATCCCTCGCAGCAGCCGATCGAGGCGGTGCCGCCGTACCGCGAACTGGCGGAGCGGGTCGGCGGGTTTGTGGATTATCGCAGGTTACAGGTGGCGGACGGAGTTGATCTGTGCGGCTTCGATGATGTGCTGGTGATGGGCGCCGGCGGCGCAAAAGACATGGGACAGATCGATCCGGAGCGGCTGCGGATGGTGGCGATCTCCGACATTGCGGCACTGTTCCGTGTCAGCCGGAGTGCATGCGGTGTGCCAGTGGCAGGCGACTGATACCAACGCTCGCTGACCCTGGCTCATCTGTCATTCTGTCGATAGGGGTAGGGCCTGACCCTGCCATGACGACAGGGCGCCGGCCATGACGACAGGGCGACAGATGAGTTCAGGGGTCAGTGAGCTTTGGTATTAAGTCTTGGCTGCCAGGGTCGTGCCGGCGGGGGGCCGATGGCCGGCTCAAGGCCGGCCATGACGATAGGGGAACGGTCAGCGCTTCCGGCGAGTATATACCAGCCGCTGTGTAGAATGGATCTCCCCGCTGGGGTTAGTCCGCGGCTTCGGCGAGGACCTTGGGCGCGGCGCGATCGGCGATGCGGATTGCGAGTTCCTCGCGGGCGTTTTCGAGATCCTGCTGGCTGAGGCGGCGATCACCGACGGCGATCTGACGTCGCTCCTGCATCGCCTCCATCACCGCGAGCAGTTCCTCGGCCGTTACCAGCTCGCCGCTGACGCAGGCTTCCTGGAAGACGTCCATAACGCGGTCCGACAGCCGGCGGCGCAGAGCGCGGTTCATCCGCTCGCGGACGACAGAGGACATCGTCACCTGCGGCGGCGGCAGCACAGGGACGTCGCGGCGTGCGAAGATTTCGGCGAAGAATGTTTTCAGTCGTCTCACCGTGCAACTCCAGGATGTAGTGACGAGACTTCAGGAACGCGTGCTGTTGTCCTCACGCGCTGGGGACAGCGACCAGGTGAAGCCACGCGGTGCCGACGGGAACATATCACCGCGCGATAGTGCGACCCGATCGCCGGTCGGCGAGCCGAGAACATTTCGTAGTTCGTAGACGCCGCTCTCCGGCGCCTGAGTGCCAGGCGGATACTCCGGCGCCCGCATGGGCACGCTCCTTATCCAGTCGCTGCTGGTTGCATTCGCAATGGATCATAGGACGTGACCAACACAGGGCATGCTATTCGTACTTCTACGTAGGCTGTGGATTATCGGCAGCATCGCAGAAGCAGGTTACAGCTTCGTGTTAGCAGGGCAGCGTCGCCGTTGCCTTGATGCCACCCATGGGACGGTTGGCGAGCGTCACGTCGCCACCATGGGCACGGAAGATGTTGCGGGCGATCGGCAGACCGAGGCCAACGCCACCGGTCTCGCGGTTGCGCGACGGCTCGCCGCGATGGAACGGTTCAAAGACGCGCTCCAGTTCGCCCGGTGGAATGCCTGGTCCGCCGTCCTCCACTTCGATCAGCAGCATGCGGTTGTTGGGCGGCACCAGACGGACGCGGGCACTGCCGCCATAAATCAAGGCGTTGCTTACCAGATTTGCCAGCGCGCGCTTCATTGCCAGCGGACGCGCACGCAGGGTGAAGTGCGAGGGCCCCTCATAGGCGAGCTTCTCCGTTGCATCGGGCCTCGCATCGCCGGTCTCGTCCAGGATCGTGCGCAACAGTTCGGCAAGATCGATCGACGATACCGGCTCCGTGGTCTGCGCATCGCGACCGAACGCGAGCGTGGCCGAGACCATCGCTTCCAGTTCCTCGAGATCGGCCAGCATCTTGTTGCGCTGCTCGTCATCCTCGACGAACTCCGCGCGGAGCTTCAGACGCGTGATCGGCGTGCGCAGGTCGTGACCAATGGCGGTGAGCAAATCGGTACGGTCCTGCACGAAGCGGCGGATGCGCGCGGCCATCGTGTTGAACGCGGCGGCAGCGGTGGCGACTTCGGAGGGACCATCCTCCGGCAACGGGGGCGCGTTCACGTCGCGACCGAGTGCCTCGGCCGCGGCAGCAAGCGTGCTGACAGGAGCGGTCAGCCGGCGTACCGCCCAGAGCGTCAGGCCGGCAGCGGCAACCGTCATGAGAATGAACGCCGCGAGGAAGGTCGGGGAATGCCAGGGACGTGGCGGCTCGAACGGCACCGTGACCTTGAGCCACTGCAACTCTGGCGGCATGCGCATGCCAATGATGATCAGATGGTTGGCTTCATCGGTCTGAATGCGCAAGCCGCGCCAATGGGGGACGCCCATCAGCGGCACAAGGTTCAGATTGACCCGGAGGATGCGCTGGCCGAATGGCATCTCGTCGGGCAGGTCCTCGGTGGGCGGGTCCTGATCGATTTCCGCGCTCATCCCTGGCTCACGGTGGAGTTCGGCCAGCACCGCGGCGCGGCGATCGGGCGTGGTCATCATGACGGTGCGATAGACACTGACGACACGCACCGAGATTTCACGCGCCAGCGCCAGACGCTGGACGTCGATGCGATCCATCGCGTGGATTGCCAGCCCGGCCGTTTGCACGACAGCAAGCCCGACCAGCAGGACGAGGGCGGTACGCGCCGCGAGGCTACGCGGCCATAGCCGGAAGGTCACACGCGTTCGACCGTCGCCGCCAGTACGTAGCCCCCGCCGCGAACCGTCTTGATGAGCTGGGAGTTGCGGCCGTCATCCTCCAGCTTGCGGCGCAGCCGGCTGATGGCGACGTCGATCGCCCGGTCGAATGGGCCGGCCTGCCGGCCACGTAGCAGATCGAGGAGCATGTCCCGCGTTAGCACGCGATTGGCCCGATCGACCAGAGCCACCAGCAGGTCGTATTCGCCGCCGGTAAGAGCCACTTCCGCTCCGTCGGGGTTGAGCAGGCGGCGGCGGGCTGGCTCCAGTGTCCAACCGGCGAATTTCAGGCTTCGCCCGTTGGCGTCTGGACGGTGATCCGCGCCATCGCCGGAGCGGCGCAGCACGGCGCGGATGCGCGCCAGCAACTCGCGTGGATTGAACGGTTTCGGAACGTAATCGTCCGCGCCAAGTTCCAGGCCGATGATACGGTCGGTCTCCTCGCCCATGGCGGTGAGCATGACGACGGGCACATCGGACTGGCTGCGCAGCCAGCGGGCGAAGTCGAGGCCGCTCTCGCCGGGTAGCATCAGGTCGAGCACGACCAGGTGGTAGTGGCCGTTGGCGAAGGCGCGCCGCGCTTCCCTGGCATCCCGCACCGCGGTGACCCGCATGTGGTGCTTTTCCTCCAGGAAGCGGGCGAGCAGGTCGCGTATCTCGCGATCGTCGTCGACCACCAGGATATGGGGCATGTGTTCCATGAAGCGAAACATACGGCTACTCCGCGCGCTTCGGCAGGGTGGCTTGCACTATGTCGCATTTCGTCGCGCCGTTGTCACAAACGAGCAATTCGATGCGTCCATGTTGCCAGCCACCAGGGGGCCTGACCCTCTATTTGGAGAACACCATGCGAAAAGTCATCCTAGCCACTGTTGCCGTGCTGGCCATCGGGAGTGCCACGGCCGGTATTATGATTGCCGAGGCGCAGCCGGCGCCTCCCCCGGCTCCCGGAGCCCCGCCGCCCGACGGTCCGCGCGGGATGGGGGGATGGATGCAGCGGATGCACGGCTGGCGGGAGGGCCGGGGCCGGATCGCACCGGCGACCTTTGCCCTGGTCTACCGGCATGAGGACCGCCAACTGACCCCGCCGGACGTGCAGAAGATCGCCGAGGCGTTCCTGCTTTGGCAGGGCAATCACACCTGGAAGGTGGCGAACGTGAAGCAGGCGTCGGACGGTGCGATTGGGTTCGATCTGACGACGGCGAGCGGCGACGTGGTCGCCAGCTTCACCATGGACCCGCATAGCGGCCGGATGACCCGTACCGGCTGATTGCGTCTAGCGGCGGGTGCGACCATCCCCATCCGCCCGCCGCTGCCCGCCCCGCCTTCGATCGTCTGGCCGGCATCGAGGTGCGGGCGGGCCCTCTCTGAAGCGGAAACGGATAGACCCTCTCCCTGGCCCTCCCCCGCTAAGCGGGGGAGGGGATGCGGCAACTGTTCCTTCACGGTCTGGGCGCAGGATGACGGTGTGACGCCCATCATGCCGCTGCTACCCCTGCAGGCTTACCGTCCGGCGACCTTTCAGGAACGCGGCGTGGCGGTGCCGTTCACGACGCCAGTTCTGGCCGGCACCAGGGCGAGACACGGAACCCGCGGGCACGTGGAGCTGGTGGTGCCCAATCCAAGCGGCGGGCGCGGATACTATGTTCTTGGCTGTAATGCGGTTCGGTCGCTGTGCCGCCCGACGGTGCATGACAGCCGATTGAACAAGCTCGTATCGGGATTGCCGCGGGTCACGCCTGCCTCGGTGCGGCTTGCGGCGTTGGAGGTGGCCGCGTCCGGACTGGCGGGAAAGCCGGCAATGGAGAGTGCGCTCGCCTCCCTGGATCGCGATCAGCAGGAGCACGTGTTCGCCAAGTTCATGCTGCTGGGAAAACTGGCCGGACAGATTGTGCCGGATGAATTCGATGGTGAGGCATGGCAACGCTCTCCCACCGAGGAGCTTGAGAAGCAGGCGCGCGACATCGTCATGCGGTTCGCGGCGTCGTTCGGCGAGTGCCCGGATACCCTGTCGGTGGAGCTGGAATCGCTGGCGGACCATCTGACGCCACTCGGTATTGCCGGCCAGGCGGGTGGCGGACGGATTTCTCAGCTCCTTCAGCATCTCACGGGTCTGCAAGGCGGGCTGGCAGAGTGGATGCAGGACCATTGCAACGACGTGCGCTGCGAGCTCGGTGAAATTATCGTCGCTTCGGCGCAGGCCACGGGCGCGTGCACCGGTACCGTCATTGCCGCAATCCAGTCGATGATTGGCGACGCCCCGTCGTTGTTGCGAAACTGGGGCAGGTTCCGCGATCGTTTGGCGGAACTGGCCGGGCGGCCGCAATGGCTATTGGATGGCTGGGACCTGGTATGTGCGTTGTGGCGCGCCAGTGAGGGGCCGGACCAACAAGGCGCCGCGATTACGGAAATGGCGCAGCTTGTGCCCGTGTTGCCGCGCGAAGTCGCGCAATGGGGCATCGCGAGTTTGGAGTCAGGTCACACCGTAGCAAGTGATGGGATCAGGTTCGACCGCGATTGGCGAGCGGGATCGGCGACGCTGCAGCTCACAGCCCGCAATGAACGTCTACGTGCGATGGCGGTGTAGGGCGCATGCAACAAGAACGCACCTGGCTGCACTGGCACGAGCTTCGCCAACTGCATCATGGATTGGCGAGTGCGGCCGACGCACAAATTGCGCAGGTGGTGGCCGTGGTTGATGCGCTGGAGAGCCGGGGCGCTGCCGATGACGTGATTGCGCCGCTGCGGCCGAGACTGGCACAGATACGGCCACCTCGTCCGTTGCGTTTCAGCCGGCTGATGTTCATGCCGCTGGATGCGCTGATAGTGCCGACGTCCAAATGGCGGAAAGATACGCCAACGATTGCGCGCGCCGCCGTGCAGCCTCTGGCGGACATGGTGCATGACGCGATGGGGACTGGGGCCGCGGCGATCGATAACGCGATCCGGGATTGGACGGCCAATGATGCCGAGATCGTTCGATCTGCCGGCCGTATGGTGTGGCCGAATGCCAGCGCTGTCCTTACGGCGGTATCTACACCGTCGCCGGCCTGAGCCGGAACGCATTTGCCTGCCGATTGCTTTGCGCTGCTCGCGCGGCGTGTGGCGATATTGTTGAGCCAGCTCGAACGTCTCGACACGCTGTTGGCGGAGAGTGACATAGGCGTAACCCTCCAGGCCGAAGCGATCGCACCGACCCTGGCGATGGCAGGCATGGAGGATGCCACAACATTGGCGATGATGGTGGCATTGATACTTGCGCGCCTGCCGGGGGCACGCCAACTGCTGGGGCAGGCGGACAATCGCTGGGGCTTTCTGGTTCACTGATGAACACAGCGATCGAACAGGCGCTGACGGTGCTGGTGGATCGGCTGGAGACCCGTAGCGGTGTTGAGACATTGGTCATTGGCAGCCGGCTGGACCGGGTGGGCGCGGAAGCGCGGCACATCCTCGAGCTGCTGGATGGGATGCATGCGCAGCGTCAGTCGGATGATTGGCCGTCGCGATTGTCCGCGATCTTACAGCGCCTCGACGCAAGTTGCCGGCTGCGGTTTGCCATTGCGCTGGAGGTGGAGTTCGCGGCGGCGTTGCAGAGTGGCGGCACGAAACTGGAGGATGCCGCGCGTGGGGTACGGGACTTGCAGCAACAGGCGCGGCGTGTGAGCCGCAGCAGTAGCTATGACATGATGTTGCGACAGGCGGCCGAGATGGCGACTGGAGCCGAACTGAGCCTGATCGATCGGGTGCGCCTGGTGGAGATCCTGCTTGGCACGGATGAGGCTTTGGCGTTGTTGGAGGCGGCGTAGAGTGGGTTCGGTGGGCGGGATGATGGGTTGAGCGATGCGAAACCCATCAGCATTCGCAGGTCTGAACGTGCCGATCCGCGGGACAAGCCCCATAGGCGCCAACATAACGGCGACGTCGTCCAAATGATCGTCATGGCCGGAGGTGTCCGGGCCACCCGTCACGGCACCGTTCGATGGCTGGCATATCAGGTTGGAGCCTACGGGCGGTCGGCCGCACTTACCCGCAAGTTGGCGCTACGGGTGGCCGGGACGTGGTACAAGACCGGCTACATAGGTAACACTTCAGACCGGGCACGTAGGTAACAGTGCAAGATCGGGGTTGGAGGATTGCCCGATGCCGTGGACCGAGATGAGCAAGATGGACGACCGGCTAATTTTCATCCGCTGCGTGTCTTCGCGGGGAAGTGTCGATGAGTGAGACCTGCCTGCGGCACGGGATCAGCCGGAAGACGGGCTACAAATGGCTGGAGCGGTACCGGCAGGCGGGAGCGGCGGGGCTGGTAGCCTTGAGCTCG
>CAVTEC010000039.1:0-19979 GCA_963733475.1 uncultured Alphaproteobacteria bacterium
CGCAATTCTTGATCCGGCAGACCGATGCGGCTGAAATGCCGGCCAACCGTGCGATCTCTCGCACGCCTTTACCTGCCGCCAAGAACTGCTTGGCTCGTCTACTTGGGTGCGATATGGTCGGCCGACCGAACTTGATTGACAGAGCGCGAGCCGCAGCCTGTCCACGAAGTATGCGATCCCGACGTGATTGCCTCAGATGCAGGGCCATCATGGACGTCACGTCGAACAGTGACATTCCGTTCGAGGTGGCCGTATCCAGCTTCAGTTCCTCCACCCACAACGATGTACCAGCGAGCCGACACGTCTCCATGAATCCGACCAAATCGACGAGGGATTTCCCAATTCTATCGATGGACCAGATCAACACTCGCTCGGTCGCGCGCGACCGGATCACGTCGAGCAGCGCCAATTCGCCTGGACGACGATCCTGACCCTTCCTCACCGTCGTCGGGCGGTCGCTGCATACGCTTGTGACCGTCCATCCACGCTCGGCTGCGATCGTCCTTAAGCGCTCGATCTGCTCGTCTTCGGACAGCGGACAATCAGGTGAAGTCCGGGCGTAGATCGCTGTCCTGGTGGTCATGCTGAAAACATACCATCAATTCTGGTTCCGGCAACCAAACGGAAGTCGCTGTGCGGTGAGAGAAGTTCAATCAATAGCTGTAATCCCTCAGTGGCACTCGACTAGCGAACCGTCACCCAGGGGTGACAATCCGACACTCAATCCTCCTCAGCCAATCCCTTATTTGATCGTGGGCGTCGAAGGCTGATAGATCGCCTGGACCACTCTCCTCCCCCGCGACTTCGTGCATCGCTGCCACCAACCCTGGATCAGCAGCAAGGAAGTGGATACGCCATCCCTCATCGGGGTCATAGGCGATACGATCGAGAGACGCCGGATGCCCCTGACTGGTCAGCAGTTGGCGCAGCAGGTCCCAATAGGCTTGAGCCGCGAGACGCTGCGCGCGCTTCGCCAGGATCGGCGCCAACGAGAATTCGGAGGAAACCGGACGCGGGATCAGCGGAAACGGGAGGCTGATGAAGCCGATCGGTCCGCCGGAAGGCGGAGGTGAAGGGTCTTGGGTCATGTTGGTATTTAGCCCGCAACCGCAAAGTGGTGTTCCAAATGTATGGAAGCCAAGGTTCTGACGCGGCTGGGCATGTTGTCCGGCTCAGTGGCGCTGGGACACTGGCTTAGGCGTCTGGAAGGCTCCTGGTGGGTCCGCCGTCCGCACCGTGGCTTCTGGGCGATCTACGGCGCCCATGGAGGGTTATCGTGCGCGACAGCGATCGCCCCGGCTGTCATCCCTGGTGGGGAACTGGGACCGACGGTGCTGGCGATGAGCGTGATCCTCCCAGACCCATTGATCGAGGCCCTATTGAATTTTGGCTGGCGCGCCGGGAAGCACGGCGGCGACGCCCTCCGGGTTGATGTTGAACGCCAGGAAAATGAACGGCTCGCTGCCGGGATTGCCCCATTGGTGGACGAGGTTGAACGGCTCATAGATCAATGAGCCCGGCCCCTTGGCCTCCGTCCTGCCATCCACCGTGTTAGCCCCCGTTCCCGAGATCATGTAATATAAAGCTGCCCCCGATCGATGGTGCGGCGGGTTGGATGGCATCTGCGGAGGAAATGTAATCCGCGTCAGATTCATGTCATATCCACCCGGCTTCAGGCCGGGAATAGCTGCCGACGTGCGATATAGTTCCCTGACTGCGGCAGGTGCCGTTTCAATGGCGCGGTCAAGGTCAGTAGCTGGCGCAAGAATGAAATGCAGGAAGATCGAAGGAACTCCGCTGCCGGCCGTCAGTGTCACCTTCCTCCCAGCAGGGATGAACACCCCATCTCCAGATTTCAGCGTCGCTGCCTGATCATCGACTGCAACTTCAGTCGATCCCGACATCTGATAGAGGATGCCGCTCGCCGCAGAGACGCTGCTCTTCTCGCTCGGCGGAAAGGTAACACTCAGGGCTCTGAAATAGAGCGGGGCTTCTGTCACGGTCGGCAATTTGGTTGTGGCGATCACTGTTCGGGTGATAGCGGCTGGCGGTGGCGTTGGCTGTGCGGCCACAGAAGTGACAAGTGCCACCGCGCAAATCGGCAGGATGACGGCTTTCCCAATCAGCATGATTGCCTCCCAGTTTTTCGTGTTTGGCGTACCATACGCGCTCCGGCCGTGCCGAGGAACACTGACGGAGCGAGTGGACGCCGAGATGCGTTGCCCGGAAAGCGACGGAGATCAGCCGCGCCGAATAGCAACCAGTGACACCGCTATGAACGGTAAGTACGAATAGTGCGTCAGCCAATCGCTCCACCGACGCCACGAAGACGCGCCATCACACGGACGATGAAAATCAGCAGGTGCGACAGAAGCCGCATGTCGAGCGGCATGCCACGCCGCCAGACATCCAGCAGCAGCACCGTTCGGACCTCGTTGCTGTCATTGGTGACCTCGTGGGGAAACGTATCGTCCCACAGCAGGTATTCGCCGTCGGCAAGTCGGTGCTCGCTGCCGGCAATCTTCAGGACCGCCGCAGGGCGGCCGTCAGCCGCAAGCGGCATCGACAGTACGAGGTAGAAGCGCAGCACACCGCGAAACGGCCCGCGATGCTCCGGGATATGCTTGCCCGGCGCGAGGAATGAGATAGAGGCCGAGAGCACGTCGGGACTTGCTGTCACCAATGCTGCAAGGGTGGGGCACACCGCCATGTTGCGCGGGAACTCGGCGCCGTATGCCTTCAGGATGAACATCCGCCAATCGCGCATATCGTTGGCCGAGATCGACGTCTGCTCGCGCATGATCTCGTGGAAGCGCGGCACCCGGTGCATTTGCCCGGCCACTGCTCGCGCCTCGTCACGGATGCTCTGCCACGCGCAGGAGAACTTTGCAGCCGAGGGAAAGTTGGTTGCCACATCGAGGACGGATGATCCCTCGATGCGCATGTCGTAGATTCGTCGGACGATATCGCCAACGCTCTCATAGAGAGGCTTCACACTACGCTTTCGGCACTTGGTGATACCGCAGCCGGGTCGCCTGATCAGGCGGCGACGAAGACCGGTGCCGCACTCGCCAAATGCTCGATCGCTCGGTCAAATAAGGCGATCACATCCTCATGGTGAGTGAACAGATCATCATTGAACGCTATGAGGCGCCGTCTAGCCGGCATGAACCTGTATCGAATCCAAAATGGCGCGTCGGACGGCATCTGCATGGCAATCAGCCGAGATAGCCGTAGTTCCGTTCGGTTCGGCATGCCAAAACTGCGACTGCCGCACGTCAACGATAGCGCGGCCACAAGACAGTAACGCCCGCCTTTTCGGAAATGGCCGCGAACCCATGCCTCTCTGCTGGAGATGCGACCACGAGCTTCGATCAGAAGTTCGAGATCGCCGTACGGCGTCTGATGCGGATTGTCGAATGGCATATGGCACCTCCGTCCAAGAGGATGTCGTGACACTACGAGGTTAGCGGAAATGAATGAGGTCACCAACCGGCGACAGCGACCGAGCGACGTCGCATAGGCGAACGCCAATGCACCATTGGGATGGACTGCCCCACCTCTGCCCCACTGCCTGCCCCACGTTCGATTCGGAGAAAGCATAGACGTACAGTGCAACTGCCCCAGTGCCCCACCTGCCCCACCGATTAGGTAAAAGTGGAGGAACCCTCTCTCTCCTCTCCCCCATTATTATGGAGAAGCGTACTGTACTAGAATCCAGTGGGGCTGGTGGGGCAGCCCTAGAGAAAGGCCGGTTTCAGGTGGGGCACGAGGTGGGGCAGGGGTGGGGCAGGTGGGGCACCCCGTCATTCATCCAGGATGCCGCCAGTGAAGACATACACGCGGGGTCTGCCGACCTCCGGGATCGACACCTTCTTCGTGAGATGCACCCCATCGCGCACGAGCCAGCCCTTGTCGGCGATGACTTTGGCTGTCATGTCGGGATCAATGCCTTGGCAGATCACATCGCGCCATGCCTGGGCATGACGTAGTACATCCACTTCTTCGTCGTCTGATCCATCTTGCGAAAGCCGACGCGGTTGTTCACCCGCTTGTCGTGCAATTCCTCACGGGGCGGCGGCTCGTCTCCTCTCAAACCGGCCATGAGCCCATGTGGTGTATGATAGCTGCTGATGTCAGCAAATCGCGATGATCCATGTGCCTCAAAGAAGCCACGGACCTGCGCGAGTGCCTTCTGTTCTTCCCCCGCCCCGGTGCCGCCGCGTGCCTTGAGCCAATCCTGGAAGCAGCGTACCGCGCCGCGCTCGGCTTCGCCCTTCGGCCAATTGAGAACGCCCCAAGCGATCGCCATCTCGCCGGCCGCCGCGATCACGCCGAACCGTCCACACACGCTCCTGACCTGTCCATCGCTGCCTGCCGGCAGGTGATCAGCTATGAACTGCTCGCGCAGTCTCTTCACGTTGTCGTAGACGCCCTCGGGATCGCGGCTCCGGGCGGCGACCAGCTTTTCCAGGAACGCGCGTGCCGCCGTACCATAGTAGGTCGCGGCCATGTCGCGCAGATGATCGGCGAAGGCCCCAGGGCTGGCGAAGCCATGCGTGTTCTCGAACAAGCCCATGCCGACGCCACCGTCCATCGGGATGTCGATCAGTCGTACTTCCATCCCGGTGAGCGGCTTCTTGTTTGACTCGGCCATGCGTTGGGCCAGAGTGACCTCGCCCGTGCTGACGAAGATCAAGCGCCATGTCAGCTGTTCGCGCAGCGCGGCCGAACGGGTCATACGGGCCTTCCCTTGCTCATTGGCGAGCATGTAGGCGGCTGCGCCAGCATCGGTGGCTTCACTTTGTGATAGCTCATCCATTACCAAGAACCCGTCGCTGGAGCGGGCGGCGACAGATTTGATGGCATTCGGCGTGGCTCGCCATTGTTGGATTTTGCCGCCGCGTGCCCCCTTGCCCCAAGGCGTTGCGCTAGTCGCCCCCGCTGTGGTCTTGCCCTTTTGCGAGCCGCCATACAGGTGTAGGCCGCCGCTTGGTTCATGGATAATGTCTAGTAGCGGGCCGGCGAATGACGCCGACATGCACAGCACCAGACGCGAATTGCCGACACAATAGCCGCCGATATGCCGATGCCAGTCACCCAGCGTGCCGTTTCGCGCGGATGCGAGATCGTGCTTGGCAATCTCGGAACGCATCATCACATCGGCACCGCCGATCACTTCGCCGTTTGGCAGCACATAGGCATCGCCGAACCACCCCCCGCGTTCGACAGCGGTCAAGCGTCGTTCGGGGCGCAGCGATGCGAGGCAGCGGCGCAGGCTCTGCTGGCCCTTGGCGATGGTCGAGCACCGCAATCCCTTGTTGTCCAACTGCGCTGCAATCGCGCTCGGTTCGCCGTGCAGCGTGGCGCGATCCACGATGAAGGTGTGTGGCCAACCGCCGTCGTCTTCCCACCCCAGCACGATGCCCCACTGCTCGCCGGTATCGCTGGAACACGCGCCCTTCACCTGGAAGGGTGCGCACACCCAGCCCGACTTGGCTTCATCACGGTTGGGATCGGTGAAATACAGCCCGGTTTCGGTCATGCCAAAGCCGTCCGGCAGCGCGAACGTCAGCACGTCTGGCGTCTGCGTGTTCTTGATGAAGGCAAAGCCCCCCTCGGTGATGCGCACCAGATATGTCTGATCGAGATACCCAGCGACATCGCGCCCCTCCCGTCTTGGCGCGGCCTCGATCGCTGCCAGCAGCTTGGCGTAGAACGCATCATCATCGCGTGTTCCGCCTTTGGCGCATCGCCGCGCATATTGCATGGAAGCTGCCATCAGTGGCGCGTGAAAGCCTTCCAGTTCCTCGCCGTCGCCCAGCTTGGAGAGAGCATCTTCGATACTGGCGGCATAAAGTCCCGAGGTCGCCGCCCGGCCGGTGTTGTGCTGAGGACGCTTGCTGCGGTTGGCTTCGGGCTCGTCTGTGATCGGCGTCAGCATGACGTTGTCGCGCGTGCCATACAGCCAACCGGTGCGTACTGGCAGTGGATCGTCGGCGCCGACGATAACCGGGTCGCAAATGTAATGTGGCTGCACGGCATTGAACGGCGCAGGATCGACATGCGGCGCGTTCTGCTTGAACCAGCGGCGCAACTGCATGTAGTCCCACGGCAGATTAAGCCAGAAGAACAAATGGACCTTCAGCAGGCTAGGGACGATGCCGCAACTGGATGACAGTTGCCAATAGCAGGTGGCGTTGCGGAACTCGGCCGGCAACAAGTCAGCGATGCAACTCTTAATCGCCTCTTCCGGCATATTGGCCAGATCGGCTTCAGGCGACAACGGATAGCCGTCAATGTCGAGCATCAGATGCTGACGCGGTACCTCCAGCAGATGAGGCGGGTAGTTGTCCTTGCTCGATGGATTCTTGCGGCGTGTGATCCGGTAGTTCGGATCGCTTGCCAGCTTGGCGAAGTAGGCGTCATCCAGACCACCGCGCACGAGGATCGCGTTGCTTCGGTGCGGGTCTCTTCGATGACTGCCGCAACATCGGCCAGATTGCTGACGTCGTGAAGCTCGACGCGAAAGAAGAAGCCGAAGTCAAATTCGATCTTATCCGCAACAGAGCCATCGGAGTTTAGCCGATAGGTCTTCGAGGCAGAATGACGGGCATCAACCCGCAGAATGGTCAGTTGGTCAGGGTTGATCCCTGCCCGTTGAAAATCGAGCACGTGTAAGTCCTCATACTTGAATGAAAATGCGCCAGCCGGGTGCTCGACCTACCCGACTGACGCAGCTTCTTCATTGCATGAGGACGAGCCATTAATATAGCTCGCTGGACGTTGTCGTGTCCATTGCTATTTATGAAAACGGGTCTGTTCATGGGTAGGTCGAGTACCTGCATGGCGCGGCTATTTACGCTGAAAGGTTCACCACGAACGGCGTGATAGCCGCCGCAGTACCTGCACATTCTGGTCCAATCCATCGCGCCATCGACACCGGATCGGTCAGTCGCTTGCCGCAGAACAGACAAGCGTGCTGCACCATCATCTCCGGTCGCAGCTTGTCGAAGGCGGTTGGCAACGTCTCGATGAGCCGATCACGGATGCTCATGCACGCATCGGTCTGAAGCCCGCCGCCGAACCCAATGCCATCGACCTTGAAGTTCCAGGCGGCCGGGAACCGTGGCGGGTCAATCCAATCGCCGTTGCGGATCGTCAGCTTGAACTTCACTTTCCAGCTATCGCGCGGTGGCTCCTTTAGCATCGCTCCCGTGGCTTGATCGCGAACCACTGCGAGACACTCGAACCAAGGCAAGCCCTCTCGGTTCGCTTTTGTTCTAGTAGCCGGATGTGGCTGGATTTTCAGCACCACGTCATCTGCCGCGCGGAACTTCCACTTTGGCATCCGCTTGGTAGACCGCATCAACACCGCGTCCCGCAACGCTGCGAGCATCGGCATTGGTGTGATAGGCATCGGCCACCAGAGGCTGGGGTCAAGGTAGTAGTTCACTTGCTCACCACCTTCCACGATGCCATCCAATCGTCGAGGTCCTGTTCGCGAAACAGAATCACTTTTGGACTCGGTTGCAGGTAGCGCGGACCGCGACCAGCCTTGGTCTGATTGCGAAAGTATCCGACCTTCACGCCGCAATGGTCGGCAGCCGAGTCCCAGTTCTTGAGCCTCGGCTTCTCCGTACTGTTGTTCATCTTCAATCTTTCCTCTAGAATGCTCTAATTATACCAGCTTCACTATGCCGGTAGCAATATTTACCAACATCTCTTATTTTGCTGCAGCAAGGCTTGATTTCCGCACTTTAGCAGCCGACTACTGTGGTGTCTCGGACGGGATTGCCGGTTCGGCACATTCCCTTGGACGATTGAACCATGAACAACGCACTTGCGGCCGAGAAGTAGCATCTGTCGGCTAGTGCGCAGCAGACCTTCGCCGCGAGCTTGGTCCGCCAAGTCGGCATCGGAACCGATTGTCGAGCGGCAGTATCGTTGGCTCGCGTTCTGCCGTGCCAGACGACATCAAGGCGGACATCGCGCGGGTGGTACGATCGATCAATTCATCGGCGCGATCGGCGGCGAGCCTCCTGGGGGCTGTCATCGGCTTCATCACCTTGGGACCGCTCGGCTTCAAACCGCAATTCTGTGTCGGCGGAATGCTGTATCGCGCGGGTCCTGATCGGCTGCGCGACACGGTGCCGTTTCGCGGACCGGGCAACGCCGGACGGCTGATCGACGGCCAATTCGTCGGTCACGTCTGGCTGAGACTGGACGATGAGTTGGTAGACTGGCCGCACCTCGATCCACGCGGCGAGCTACCTGTCGCCGGAATCGAATTGCCGCCGGTGCGATGGCAAGCGCCCCCACCGACGTTCGTTTGGGCGACCAGAGACCTGTTCGATTGGCAGCCCCACGGCGAACCGCCGATCGGTGAAATGTGGTATGGGCCTCGGATGGGCATCAGACCTGATCATTTTGTCGATACACTCACGCAGAGTCGAGCCGCTGTATGCGACGGTCGTCTTGAACCTTGTCAGGGTGGAATTGCCGGACCGCCTGCGAAAGCTCGCGATGGCGGCATGATTCTCCGGCGAGTGATCGGCGAGCGAGAATGGCGCGATTCGAAACTCGTCTCCTAGCCCCATTCATCCTTTTCACGACGTCAAAGACCGTCCGTCAGCCGCGAGTTCGGCGCGGCAACTGATTGCCAAGCACCGTCCAGTCGGGCACGTGGCGCCGGCCGAACAACTCAAGGAATGGTCCGCGCCCGCCAAGCGCGCGCTCGATCATGTTATGCACTTCGGCGGGCTTCTCGCTGTGCCGAGTTCGCGGTGCGTTAATTACTGAGCTAATTGCCCGGTCCACGAAGTGAAGTCGGTGTGCCGGGGCGACGCCCCACCAGCAGATGTTCATGCTGCATGCGGAAATAGCTGCCAGTGCCAAATCCGTTGGTTTTGCTCCACACCGCGCCGGTCGTGGCATTTTCGAAGCCCCACGCACGCATCACCCAGAAAGCTTCCTCCAGCATCACGTGCAGTGTCCACAAGAAAAGAAACGCATCGTCAGTGGCCACCTCTGCTACTCGAATAGCGGCAATGTCTTCCAGTTCCAACCAGTCGTAGTGACTGTCGGCGGCACCGGGCTTGCCTCGGGTCGCCCACGCACGCCACGGAACATCCGCCAGAATCCCGCGAAACCGCTTGCGGTCTCGGATTAGGCCATCCAGATCAGAACGGATATCCGTACCATTCACTTTGTAACTCCGCATGACCGGTGCGACTTGCGAGGTCAGCACTCGTTGACGCGCTTCTTCGGTGTAGTGTGGATTCAGATCAATCGAGGTGACGCTGAATCCCATCTGCGAAGCGACCACGGCGACGGTGCCAGGGCCACCCATTGGATCAAGCACACGGCCGTTTGGTGGGCACATGAGCAGCAGACAGCGACGTACGAGTTCTTCTGAAAAAGTTGCGGCATGGTCGCCGGGGTAACCCGGCGGAACATGCCAGACCGCGTCGCAGACGCGCCCCAGCGGATTGCTCAACGTGCGGAAGTCGAGGGTGCCGCCACGGATCGCATGAGCGAGCGGGACACGTAGTTCGTCCTGGTCGTAGTAGTATCCATCTGCGGTTTTGGTGAACATGAATAGGTATCGAAGGAATGTCGTGTACGGTTGGGTGACGACTCCTTCCGCCCCGTGCGCCCTTATCGATGATGATGATATCGCGCAAATACCACCCATCGTCCTGCATCGCCAAGGCGAGGCGGAACGGGAGCAACAGCCAGTTGCCCTTCGGACGGAGGTAGGTGCTGTCCTGCGTGCGGAACCCGGTCTGGCTCGCCAGTTTCGCTGGCGCACGATTGCGGTTGTAGTTTTGCACCCCGTAATATGTCGGCGGCTGCGCGATCGCATCGTCCAGGACGACGCACAACACGCCGTCGTCGCGCAGCACCCGCTTCTCTGCGCGGCCGAACTTATGCACTAGATTGTGCAGGTATTCCTCGAACGTTGGCTCAAAGCCGATGCCGGTGGGTTTCCCATCGGGATCGAAAATGCGCCGCGCCGGCCAATACGGTGGACTTTTGATGATCACATTCACCAACTCCGGCGGCATCTTGCTCATCTCTTCAACGCCATCGCCGGTGATCAGGTTGACCTTATCTGGGTCGAGCGTTTTGTTGGCGGACTGAACGCGCGTTGGACGCGCACTCGTTCCGTTTCCGTCTTTCTCTTTGGCGAGGAACACAGCGTACTCCAGCCCATAGACGCCGTTATCACCTTTCTCCCGGCGATGCGTCAGATAGCGTTGCCACGCCCCCGGCTTCTGAAATTGCAAGCGGCGGCGCATCTGCGACAGCGAATTTCCGCGCCCCAATGTCTGGCACCACTTTGCCTCGCTGACGCCGATCGCATCGAGTTCCTCGTTCAGGCGAAGCCGGTTTCTCGCATAGTTTCTGGCGAGCGCTCTATCGAGCCGCCGTGCCGCGATATCGAGCGCAAGCTTTTTGCCGTCAATTCGGCCGATTGCCGCAATTGCGCGTCTTAGCTCGGCGCGATAATTGGCGAGCCAATCCATCAGCCGATCCCCAAAAGCCGGTTTTGGTGGCGGGGATCGAGGCACTGTACTGGTCCCATTACGTCGTCGGCGAGGGACACGCGCACGATCGGCACGCCCGCAAGCCGACCGAAGTGAGATAGGCGCTTTGGGCACGGCCGAACTATCCGTTCTAATATGGAAACGTATGTAAACATAACTTTCCTACAGGGCGGTCAGGGTGACCGTCACTTTCACTTCTGTCGGTATTTGTTAAGCAACCTCTACCAGACCCGCTGTCTCAACTGTCGGTCGGCGAATAATCGCAAAACCCTCGCCCTTTTCTCGGGCCTGTGTTTGCCTCGGACTACTGTTCGGCACTCCCTTTGTCTCAGTCGTGCTGAGGGCGACACGAACAGGAAACAATACTGCTGTCAATCATGGCACCTTACACGCGCTGGTTGTGCCGAGCGGTGAATATTGCTTGACAAGACTTAATCTCGTGGTATGGTTTATTTGGCACTGCTGGCACGAGACTCAGTCAACAATCTATTTTTACTTTAGACTAATCGCTGGTCCCATCAGGGCTTTTCGAACAGGACAGAACGGTACCAGACCGATTCCTAGAGCGAGCCGCGCCAATTCGCAGAAGTTGCACGACTTGCAAATTTCCACCTGTCCGACGCTGGCATCACAAACTGTTTACCGGAGCGACCATGCTACCGGCCTCTTCACTGACGCATCCTGGCGATCTGCGTGGTTTTTGGCCTCGACGGGCAGACAGCGCGTGTACCCGTAGCGAAGGAGATTGCCGTCGGTCGGCTGAGGGTCTGGTGCTGGCAGCTTGGGATGGACTGGCAAGAACCGATCGTCAACGACCCCCCTTGTCGCCATCCGCATGAACCTGACCTCGGTGTTCGGGTGCACGCAGACATCCGGCGCCACACTTCAATTCTCGCGCCCTGGTGCAGCGATCTTGACCGGTATGAGCGTCATGCCCGACGTCTCGAACTGCCGATCGTAGTCGATCAGGGGGTGAGCCTGCTGTTCCAGCGCGAGGTTTGGAGACCTTCACCGGACGGCGGCGCAAGTCGGACTGATTTCGATAATTCCGCGTGCGGCGATCAGAGCCCCGCGACCTTAGGCGGTCCTGGTACTAGCTTTGATGAGGGAACCCCATTGCCTCCCAACTCCACGTCCCGGTCAGTTTCCCATTGCTCAGGCGGATAAGCCATTGCTGCGATCTGCTGGTGCCACCGCACGCTCGCGCCATTGAGCAGGTGCGCGTTGCGTTCGGTCAGGAAACGATTGTAATGCCGTTCGACCATCGCCGAGCTTGTCCCCAGCCACTCGGCAATCACTGGCACGCTCAGTCCCTGCTCGATCAGCTTGGTAGCGAAATAGTGGCGGAAGCTGTAGGCCACGCGCCGCTCTTCGGTCATCGGATCGACCAGCGCATCGGCCTTGGTCAAGACAGTGTTCAGCGCATCACGAAGCACCGGGAACGAACCGTCAGGCCATGCGAACAGATAGTCGCGATCCGAGGCACCCTGCGATCGGCGCCACGCGATATGATCGACCAATAGCTTGCGGATGTTGAATGCCGGATCGCCCTCGTAGACAATCACGCTACGCCCTTTCCCGTGCTTACCCTGACGCTTGACCACGTAGATCAGGATGACTTCTGGCCGTGTTGCGTCAGGAACTGCACGTTGCCGATCTGTACACGCTTGGCCTCTAGGCCGGCACGAATGCCAGTCGTGGCGATCATTGCGACGTAGGTACGCAGCATCCGCTTCATGTCCGGGCCATGTTCTGGCCCGTCATCGCTTGGCACGGTGACCCATTGATCGCTCATCACCTTGGCCACTGCCAGAACGCCGGACGCATCGATGAACGGACGTGGCTCACCGTCTTCGCCCAAGCTCTTGTCGATCATCGGGCGATGCCGACGATCCACGATCTTGTCGCCGACGGCTTCCATCCAGACGTGACGCAGCGCCCAATCGAGATTACCGAGCGTGGTCGCGCTGGGTTTCTTCCAGACCTTCTGGCGGCCTTCGCTACGCCCCTGCCTGCCATACTGGGCGACCTTCGCGTCGGTGTCTTCGACCCGGTATTCATCCGCAACCCAGTCGTTCAGCGTATGTTCAGTCATAGCCGTGATGTCGGTATCGCCCCAATGCGGGATCAGGTCGTTCTCGATCCGCCGGGCGATGACCAAGAAATTATGCCCCTTCCCTACTGCCCCTGCATCCGCCTGAATCGCCTGCTCCTTGAGCTTGGCGATGGCTCGCTCGGCGTACAGCCGGAACGGATGCTGGACCTTTGACTTCGGCGGCTCTGGCGTCTTGTAGGTTCGGAGGACCGAGTGGACGCCGTGGCCGTTCATTGCCGCGTACTTGTCGCGGGCCACCTCACATGGCTTCGGCGAAGTCGCGGGTGCCGAGGTTGGCCGGCTTGGTGGATTGCCATTTGCCGTCGATTTTGAAGGTGGCGCACCAAATCTCATCGGTCGGTCCACGCCTTCCTTGGCGCAGTCTGATCTTGTCACGGAACCGAGGTGACGGATGCGGCTGGCTGACTGTGGCAGAGCGGCCCATCTGTGTGTTCTCCCGATTATCCGTCCTATCAGGAGCCGCATATTTCACAAAGATTTTTCACATTGCTGAATGGCAAGCCGGAAAACTTCAGCTATTCTGCCAATGTCTCAGAAAGTCATGGGACTGCAAATCCGCGAATGTGGGTTCGATTCCCGCCCGGACCTCCATGATTGGCCGGCCCCTTGCCGCCGACGACCGGCAAGCCAACCGGGGTCCAGTCACCATCCCCCGAGCGCAACCTAGCCGTCACGCGGTCGCTTAATACCCAAGACGTACAACCAACAGCCGACTACCAGCACCGCCAGGAGCAGAAGCGGTGTCGCAAGGCACGCCGCCACGCTGCGCAAAAGTTGCCGTAACAGTGCCGCCACAGATTCGCCCTCGCCGACCTGGTCGCTAAGTCTATGCACCATAGCGATGATCAACTCCCAGACCGAACCCGCGACCACCGAACGGCTTGGCCCAGCGGTTACCTCGCCCGTCCGCACTTCCTACCCTTTCCGCCGCAGATGTTTAGCCAATCATCGCTCGGCCCTTCGCGCGAAACTCGAGATGGCGTAGGTCCGCCGCAAATTCATTTCGAGGAGCATCGCGGAAAACAAGCGAAGCCCTCGTGCACTTGGCATTATCGTTGGCAGCCCACGCATCACGTCATCGATCAAGTCGGTTTAGAACATGGTTCGCTCGCGGAGCGGGCGATTAAATCGAGTGGATCGAACGACAATTAGATCGCCCTAACACATCCGATGAACCGATGCGCGCGCACTCAATTGTGAGTAGGCGATTCGGTGTGAGGTTCCGATCATCGGAAAATGCAATCGAGCGCACAGGCCTACGGCCGTGCCCTCACTGTGTGGGGGCAATGGCTCCGCCAGTATCGGCATACGCACGCGCCGCGCGCCCTGCAGACTGCTCTCGCTTGCCGTGAGATCGCAGCAGAGAAACTAATCATCTGGCACGCAGATCTGAAGCTGATTCAATCAGCGATGCAGGCCGAACGAGCCGAGCGTGTCGCACGCACCGAGCTGTCCCTGGACCAGATCCGGCGTGAGATCGAGGGCGACAAACAGGTGCTGCGCGCGACCGGGCGGGCGCCTGACGCCGCGATGATCGCGTGGGCGGATGATCTTGCCGACGATGACGCTGCGGACGATCCGGACGCGGCGTTAGGCGCGGCCCAAGAGGAAGTTGCCCACGCACCGTAACGCTCGTACGGCTGGCATCTCAGCCGGCATCGCCTTACCGATCCAGATCGCTGCGGCCTAGCGCACCACGCGCAGCGCGGGGCGAGCCCGAGCGGCCAGCCGGCGATACAGCGCGAGATAATCCTCAGCCATGCGCTCGCGCGGTGAAACGCTGTTCGAAACAGCGCCGACACCTGCCGCGCTGGACGGATCCGAGCCTGGCCAACGGCCGCGACCGCTTGCGCTTCGTCCTCCACGATGAAGCCGGTCACGCCATGCTCGATGATCTCAGGCACGGAGCCACGATTGAACGCGATGACCGGCGTGCCACAGGCCATCGCCTCGATCATCACCAGACCGAACGGCTCCGGCCAGTCGATCGGCACCAGCAGCGCGATGGCGCCGCTCAGGAATTCCGGCTTCTCCACATCGTTGATTTCGCCGATCAATTCGACATTGCGACCATCGATCATCGGCTCGATCGTTGTCGTGGAAATAGGCTTCGTCGACCCGATCGACCTTGGCGGCGATCTTCAGCGGAATGCCGGCCTGGCGGGCGATACGGATGGCGCGGTCCGGCCGCTTTTCCGGGCAGATCCGGCCGAGGAACGCCAGGTAGCGCGGTCGACCGGCCGGGGGTCAGCAGATCGGCTGGCAACCCATGATGCACGGTTGCGATGAAATTGGCCTGCGGCAGTGGATAGCGCTGCGCATCGGAAATGGACACCAGCGGCACATTCGGGGAAGTTATCGTAGACAGGTTGCAGCTCTGGCAGATCGAGCCTGCCGTGCAATGTGGTCAGGAACGGTGTCTGTTGCCGGCTGAACAACGAGAACGGCCAATAATCAAGATGTGAATGCAGCACATCGAATTCGTCCGCCCGGGAGCAGACCTCCTCCATCAGCAGCATGTGCGGTGCGATTGCATCGCGCAGGCTTGGATCGAAGCGAAGCGCCCGCGGCCATATCGGGACGAGTTCGGCGCTCGTCCGTGAATCACCGCTGGCGAACAACGTGACCTCGTGGCCCATCGCCACGAGTTGCTCGGTGAGGAAGGAGACGACACGTTCAGTGCCGCCATAGAGCCTGGGCGGCACAGACTCAGTCAACGGGGCTACTTGGGCAATTCGCATTTGGAGACAGATCCTCCGCAATACGTGCTTGGGATGGTCACGATGTCGCGGCCGGATCAGGCTTTTCTGGGGCGGAGACGCTGAAATCGCGTCGACGCGATTATTGTAAACTAATTTCACGGCGAAGTGACAAGATTACGGCAGCGATACGGTATCGTTGCACGTTGTGAACCAGCTCCGCGGCAAGACTCGTGCTTCGCGCGGCACATTGTGTCGTTTTCGTGTCGAATGCTGATGGATCCGCAAGGAGGAGAGCAGGTGGCGCGCCTCATCGTAGTATCCAATCGTGTCCCACTTCCCGTCGGAGCGGGGGCCGCGTGCTGGCGGCTTGGCGGTTGCTCTCGCGGATGCCGTCCAGCCGGGCTCGCTGTGGTTTGGTTGGAGCGGCCGGCGTGCCGGCCAACGAGGGACGGGCCGCGCTTGCAACGCGCTGATGGCGTAACCTACGCCACGATTGATCTGTCGGAGGCGGAATACCGGTCGTTCTACGTCAACTACTCCAACGGTGCGCTATGGCCACTGCTGCATTTCCGGCTCGGCCTGGTGCAGTTCCGCCGCGAGGACTACGAAGGCTATCGCGAGGTCAACCGGCGCTTCGCCGAGGCTCTGGCGCCACTGGTCCGCGACGACGATGTGATCTGGGTGCACGACTATCACCTGTTTCCGCTGGCGGAGGAACTGCGTGCGCTTGGTGTGGAGAACCGGATCGGATTTTTCCTGCACACACCGTTTGTTCCTCCTGCACTGATGCAGGCGCTTCCGCGCGCGGTCGAGTTGCTGCGCGCCATATGCAACTTTGATGTCGTGGGATTCCATACCCAGGTGTACCGCCAGGCATTCCTGGATTGCGTGCACGAGATGCTGGGGGCCGCTCGGACTGGCCACGGCAATTTCTTCCATGCGCAAACGGCATGTGCAAGCCGTCGTCGATCCAATCGGCATCGATGCGGCGGGATTTGCGGCAACGGCGCAGCATGCCGAGCACAGCGCCGAGGCAGCGCGTCTGCGGGAAAGCCTCGGCGGACGGGCGCTGGCCATTGGTGTTGATCGCCTCGATTACTCCAAGGGCCTGGTGAACCGGTTCGAAGCGTTCGGCCGGCTGCTGGCCAAGTACCCGCAGCACCGCCGCCAGGTCAGCTTTCTGCAGATTGCCGCCCGTTCGCGCGAAGAGTCGGGCAGCTATCAGCGCCTCCGCCGCGAGCTCGATCGCATCGTCGGCGACACCAACGGCCGCTTCTCGGAGTTCGACTGGGTGCCACTGCGCTATATGACCAGCACGGTGCGACGCGAGATGCTGGCTGGCTTTTACCGCTTGGCGCGGCTTGGCGTCGTGACGCCGTTGCGGGACGGCATGAACCTGGTCGCAAAGGAATATGTCGCGGCGCAGGATCCAGCCGATCCAGGCGTGCTGATCCTGTCGCGTTTTGCCGGTGCCGCTGAGGATCTGAAAGAGGCGCTGATCGTCAATCCATTTGACGCGGACGAAATCGCCGATGCCATGCATGATGGTTTGTCGATGTCGCTGGAAGAGCGGTTGCGGCGCTATCGCGCCTTGCACGATCGCGTCTGGGACACGACGGCGAACAAGTACTGCACGCGGTTCCTGTCATATCTGGATCACCCGGAACGGCCGACGCCCCGCTTCAGTTTACAGTTTGCCTCATGAACTGACACGTTCGTGATGGCGGCGCCCATTGCTTGCCACGATCTGTCGGTACGAGTTCGGCACATTGAGGAGGTTGTCGGGAATCCATGCGATTGATCATACCTATTGCCGCCGCATTAGGGCTGACGTTGGCATTGTCCGCCTGCACGGACCCGTATGATCCGGGGCAGCGGGCGGTTGGCGGCGGTTTGCTGGGCGCGGGTGCTGGCGCCGCGATTGGTGGATTGGCGGGTGGTGGCCGCGGCGCGGCGGCCGGAGCGCTGATCGGTGGCGCTGTGGGTGCCGTTGGTGGCGCGGCTACGACGCCGCAGCGTCCGCCGCCGCCGGCATATTATTCACCACCGCCTCCGCCGGGCCCGTATAGCGGCTACTGATCGGCGAAAACCGCGACCGGTGCGCCCAGGACGGGCGCATCGATGCGAAACAGCCCGCCCATTGTCGGATGCTGCGCAAGTTGCTCGGCCGAGCGGCCTTCGCGAAGGGATGTCACGTAGAGGTGGCTCTCGGCGAAGCACGGCATGGTCGGACCGGGCACCGGGAACGGCAGCTTTTCCAACAACTTCCCGTCCGGCGAGAACCTGTTGACGCTCGCGGCGGACGGTCCGGCTGACCAGTAGTTCCCGTCCATGTCGGTCGCGGCCCCGTCAGGCCGGCCGTCGTTGTTGGTCAGCGTCGCTATCACCTTGTGGTTCGACAGCGCTCCGGTCTGGGCGTCGAAATCCCAGCGCTCGATGATGCCGGCCGTTGAATCGGAATGGTACATGATGCGGCCGTCCGGCGACCATGCGAGGCCGTTGGAGACGGCGTAGCCATCGCCCTTGCGTTCGATCTTGCCATCTGGGGTGACGCGGTAGAGCGCGCCGGTTTTCTGGCGTGGTGTGTTCTCGTCCATGCTGCCGACCCAGAAGCAGCCGTCCGGTCCGACCTTGCCGTCGTTGAAGCGGTTGGTGGGAGGTTCGTTGACAGGCTGGGTGAGGTTGGTGATTTCGCGCGTACGCTGGTCGAACACGACGACATGATGGCGGAGCGCGACGACCAGGCGGCCGGACCGGCACAGGCCGAAGCTGCCGACGACCTCAGGGAAGTCCCACGTAGCGCGGGAGCCGTCGTCCACCGAGAGGGCGTTTATCTTCTTTCCGGGGATGTCGCAGAACAGGAGACGGCGTGTGGAGGGATCCCAAACGGGGGATTCAGCGACGCCGCAACGAGAGTCCCAGACGAGTTCGAACTGTGCCATGCCCCACCTCACCTTACCCTCTGCGCCCCAACGGGGCGGAGAGGGGATTTGCGAAGTGGGGACTTTAGGCGCGCTTGATGTTCCAGAACACTGGGTTGCCGCTGAGCATGCCGATCAGGTTCGCTTGATAAGCGGTGGGGATGAAGAACTGGCCCAACGGGACGTATGGCACGTCCTCGAATGCCTGAATTTGTAGTTTGGCGCATAACACCTTTTGGGTTGCGATGTCGGGTGCTCGGAACCAGGCGTTGCGCAGCTCTTCGATCTTGGGGCTGGATGGCCACCCCACCGCGGCCGCCTTGCCGTTACCCCGCAGAAAGACGTGTCCGGCTGGATTGAACATGTCGAGACCACTCCAGCCGGTGTGGAAGATGCTCCAGCCGCCTTTATCGACAGGATCCTGCTTGGCGCGGCGTTGTACCAGCGTGCCCCAATCCATCGATTGCGCCTCGGCATTGACGCCGACCTGATGTAGCAGGTCAGTGGTGATCTCGGCGGCAGCCTTGGACCAGGCAATGTCACTCGGTAGCAGGACGACGGCTTTCTCGCCTTTGTAGCCGGACGCTTCGACGTCGCGCTTCACCTTGGCGAGGTCGCGCTTGCTGGTGAAGACGGACATGCCGGCATCGCTGGCAAGCGGCGTATCGGGGCAGAAGAAGCCGACCTTGTCGCGCCAGAGGGTCTCGTCCGTCCCGACCGCCGCAATCATGTAATCGGCTTGCGAAACTGCCCCGAGCATCGCGCGCCGTAGCGCTGCGTTGTCGAACGGTGGATTGAGGTGATTGAAGCGAAGCGTCGCGATGGTGCCGGTGGGATTTACTTTCTCGATCTTCAGGGTCTTCTGCTGCTTCAGCAGAGGCAGCAGATCGGTATTCGGCGTCAGCCACCAATCGATTTCGCCTTTCTGCATCGCGGCGGCGACCGTGGCCGGGTCAGGCAGGATGTGCCACTCGATGCGATCGATATGCGCGATCTTCGGTCCGGCGGTGCCATCGGGTGTGCCATTGGCGCGCGGCACGTACGAGGTATTGCGCTCATAGACGACAAGCGAGCCAGGAACGCGTTCATCGGGCTTGTAGCGATAGGGGCCACTGCCGACCATCTCGGTGACCTGCTTGTAGGGGTCAGTGACGGCGAGGCGCTCCGGCATGATCGGGCACATGCTGGGGGGTGTTTTCGCCAGTGCATCTGGCAGTAGAGGGAACGGGTATTTCAGACGGAACACTATCGTGGTGTCGTCTGGCGCACTGATTTCGTCGGTCGCCGCCATCAGCGCCTGGCCGTATGGATCGCGCGCGCCCCAGCGCTTGATGCTGGCGACGCAATCGCGGGCCAGGACTTTGGTGTTGTCATGAAACGTCAGGCCAGGCCGTAGCGTGATCCGCCAGGTCTTGCCGTCATCCTCGGTGGCCGCGCCTTCGGCCATCTGCGGCTGGGGTTTGTACTGGCTGTCCAGCCCGAACAGCGTGTCGAAGACCAGGAAGCCGTGATCGCGGGTCTGGTAGGTGGTGGTCCACACCGGATCAAGCACCGCCAGATCGGCTTGCGGGACAAACTTCAGCACATTGCTTGCCGCACCGCGGGCGATGGCAGGTGCAACAAGAGCGGCGACGGACGAAGCAGGAAGGTACGGCGGCGCATGGTAGCCTCCGGGCGGCTGCAAAGG
>CAVTEC010000040.1:0-4393 GCA_963733475.1 uncultured Alphaproteobacteria bacterium
ACGCATTCGGTGCGGCAGACCTGGCAGCGATCGAACAGGGCTTCACCGAGGACGCCGTCGCCCGCTTCGCCGACTTCCCGGAGATGCGCGGCCGCGACGCGATCATGCGCTTCCTGCGCGCTCGCTTTGCTCGCACCAAGGACTACCGGCTGAACAAGACTCTGCACTGCCTGATGGGCGACACGTTGGCGAACACCTGGGACGCAAGGTGGCGGGACGCGCAGACTGGCAAGCCGATGCTCGGCCGCGGCACGGAAATCTGGGTCGTGCGCGACGGCCGCATCGCCCTGTGGGATGCGACCTTCAACGTTTGGGAGAAGGGCGGACCGCCAGCGACACCGGTTGTTTAGCAACCCGAGCGACTAGCGGCGCCCAGCTTTCCGGCGATGCGCTGGTGGTCGTCCGACCGTCCACCAAGTTGACCCTTTCGACGTAGCCAGCCTGCCCCAGAATCCCGGAGTAAGCGCACCGATGTTCGAAAGCGCCAGCAATGTCCCTTGCCCTCGATCGTCCACCACCGCCCTAGGGGGTCGGGCCTGATAGAAACACAGCGTTCCCGATACCCCAAACGTTCGCCCGATCATTCACAGCCTACAGGGACGGAACAACATGTTGCCACAGCCGAGGCCATCCGAGATTTTTGCTCGCAGCGGCTTGCAAGTTTGTCGTGTCGAAGGCCAACGCCAAGACAGTCCTTCGTCATATATCAACGATTACGGACCAAACCTCACCTTACCGCTCTCCAGGCCACCTGCGCGTTGATGGAGAGGCTGACGCCAAAACGGCAGTTTCATCGGACACCGCCGAAAAAGGTCGCCAGCTATGCAAGTAATCACCGGCAGCGGCATCCACACGCTCCGCCAGATGACCGCAGAGCAGTTGTTGCAACTCGGTGAATGCCACGTGGTCTACCTGAAAGCTGGCATGCGTGGCGGCAAGCAGACCTTCATGCTCTACGGCGCCAATGGGGCCACACTCATGGCATTCGACACCATCGAAGAAGCGGTGGAGACGGTCGACGCGAACGGCCTCAGTTTCGCCGCTGTCCATTGACGCTTGAATACGTCACGGCCCGCAAAAGGAGGCTGAGATGCCTTTCGATTTGATCGATCGTCGCAAGCATTCGTTCTCGACTCTCACATCCCGTCCCTGTGGATGCGGTTGTCGCTTCCAGGTCGCCGACGGCGAAGACACCATAAAGTGCTTGACCTGCCGCATCATCGACGATCTCAGGGCCGGTAGAGTTCAGACACCCGTAGCAATCCGCCGCGAGCCCGCCGTCTGACCTGTGGTTTGGCTATGGCGTCAGCCGTGGAACTCGTCGACGACACGCGCCCGGCCTTCCCTTGTCCGGGTCCCGGGCGAAGGCCCGGCATCCACATCTTTGTAGTTCGCGGCAAGAAAGACGTGGATGTCGGGGCCAAGCCCCGACATGACGGTATAAGCTTGGAACCACCGGGCATCGGTACACGTCGCCAAACGAGCGATACGCCAGTGCAGTAAGCGCTGTCAGCGCTTACCGTGCTGCGCATCCACGAAGGCACGGAGCACAGCGTTCATCCGGGTCTGATAGCCCGGTCCGCCATCGCGGAACCAGTCAAGCACGTCCTGATCGATCCGCAGCGAGATCGCCTGCTTGGCCTGCGGCCAGTCGACCTTCAGGTTGGTCCACGCCGCCGGTCTTCGCTCCTGATCTTGCTTTCGCCTTCTTCGCAGCCGGCTTGTTGCTGGCCCGGGCCATGTTTTCCTCCGCTGCTTCGGGTCGCCTATACAAGTGTATCGCCGGAGGGCAAGATTCCCTTTGCCGTAAATCCGCAGCAGCTCAGTCCCCGCCCAGCGCGGCCTCAGCGGCCCGCACGGCCCGCAGCGGCACCGAGGCACGGCCCACCACCTGGCCGCCGACGCAGGCCAGCCAGTCGGCACCATCGGGCGGGGTGGGCCGCAGTTCTATCACCTTGGCCTCGTCGTCCAGCGCCACGGCGCGGTAGGTGCGCCAGCCGGACCAGATGGGCCCCAGAATGCGAACGACGCGGGCGATGGCCTCGCCCGCGTCGTTGCACCCGATCCATTCGAGGGTCCGGTGAACACCTGGACCCTCCTCCTGCCGGCCCCGCATCCAGTGGAGGCGGGGGGCGTCCACTAGGCTGCCCCCATCATGCAATCCTCACGATCATGCGCTCTTCGCCATGATCTCGTCCGCGATGTTCCGCGGCACCGGATCGTAGTGGTGGAACTGCATGGTGAACGACGCCCTGCCCTTGGTCATGCTTCTGAGATCTGAAATATAGCCGAACATCTCCTTCAGGGGAACATGGGCCCGGACGATGACCGTGGACCCGGCGCTCTCCTGGTTCTGGATCATGCCCGCGGCGGCGGTTCAGGTCGCCCACCACGTCGCCCACATGATCCGACGGCGTGGTGACCTCCACGTCCATGATCGGCTCCAGGATGATCGGCGCCGGCCTTCTTCATGCCCTCGCGGAAGCAGGACTTTGCGGCGATTTCGAATGCCAGCGCAGACGAGTTCGACATCGTGGTACTTGCCGTCGATCAGCGTGTACTTGAAGTCCACCGTCGGGAAGCCGGCCAGCACGCCGGTCTCGGCCTGCTGCAAGATGCCCTTCTCCACCGCCGGGATGTACTCCTTCGGCACCGAACCGCCGACGACCTTGTTCTCGAACACGATGCCTTCGTTGCGGGCGAGCGGCTCGAAGATGATCTTCACTTCGGCGTACTGGCCGGAACCGCCGGTCTGCTTCTTGTGCGTATAGGTCTCGGTATGCGGCCGCGTGATCGTCTCGCGATACGCGACCTGCGGCGCGCCGATATTCGCATCCACGCCATACTCGCGCCTCAGGCGGTCGATGATGATCTCCAGATGCAGCTCGCCCATGCCGGACAGGATGGTCTGGCCGCTCTCCTGGTCGGTGCGCAGACGCAGCGACGGATCTTCCGCCGCCAGCTTCTGCAGCCCGAGCGACATCTTCTCGACCGCTTCCTTGGTGCGCGGCTCGACCGAGATGTCGATCACCGGCACCGGGAAGGCCATGCGCTCCAGCACGACCGGATCCTGCTGCGAGGCCAACGTGTCGCCGGTACCGGTGTCCTTCAGGCCGACAAAGGCGGCGATGTCGCCGGCGAACACCTCCTTGATCTCGGCGCGCTTGTCGGCGTGCATCTGGAACATGCGGCCGATGCGCTCGCGATGATCCTTGGTGGTGTTCATCACCGTGTCGCCGGACTTCAACGTGCCCGCATAGACGCGCACGAAGGTCAGCGTGCCGTACTTGTCGTTGATGATCTTGAACGCGAGGCCGGCGAACGGCGCGCTCGGGTCTGCCTTGATGCGGCGGCGGTCGGAGTGTTCGCCATCCTCCTCGCCTTCCTCGGCCGCGATGCTGATGCCCGGCACGTCTATCGGGGACGGCAGATAATCGACCACCGCGTCGAGCAGCGGCTGCACGCCCTTGTTCTTGAAGGCCGTGCCGCACAGCACGGGGCGGAAGGCGCCGGAGATCGTGCCTGCCTTGATGCAGCGCTTCAGCGTGGCGACCTCGACGTCGCCCTTGTCGAAATACTCCTCCATCGCGGCGTCATCGACCGACAGCGCGGTATCAAGCAGGATCTGGCGATATTCCTTCGCCTGCTCCTCCAGTTCGGCGGGGATCGGCTCATCGTGGATACTTGGCGCCCAGTTCGCCGCCTTCCCAGACGATCGCCTTCATCTCGACCAGATCGACGACGCCGATGAACTTGTCCTCGATGCCGATCGGAAGCTGCAGCGGCAGCGCGACGATATCGAGCTTCTCCTTCAGCGTGCGAAGCGCGCGGAAGAAGTCGGCGCCGGTCCGGTCCAGCTTGTTGATGAAGATGATGCGCGGGACGTTGTAGCGGTCAGCGAGACGCCAGTTGGTCTCCGACTGCGGCTGCACGCCGGCGACGCCCTCGATGATGAAGATCGCGCCGTCCAGCACGCGCAGGCTGCGGTTCACCTCGATGTTGAAATCGATGTGGCCGGGCGTGTCGATGATGTTGATGCGGTGGTCGTTCCACTCGCAGGTCACCGCGGCCGAGGTGATCGTGATGCCCCGCTCGCGCTCCTGCTCCATGTAATCGGTCGTGGTGTTGCCGTCGTGCACCTCGCCGATCTTGTGTGAAACGCCAGTGTAATAAAGGATGCGCTCGGTCGTGGTCGTCTTGCCCGCGTCGATATGCGCGGTGATGCCGATGTTACGGATCTTGTCGAGCGGCGTGCCAGGCACGATGAACCTCCATACCACGACGGGCGCCCCGGAACCCCTGTTCCGCGCGCCCGTAAGTCACCCCACAAATGCTGCACTGCGGGGGGGTTTGCAAGGACTATCGGTATGGAGCCGTGCAACTCACGCATGCA
>CAVTEC010000041.1:0-28889 GCA_963733475.1 uncultured Alphaproteobacteria bacterium
CTGAGGGGTTGGACCGCGCGGCGCAGCGCATCGGTGAGGTTGTGCAGTTGATCGAGACGATCGCGGGACAGACCAACCTGCTCGCGCTGAATGCAACGATCGAGGCGGCACGCGCGGGCGATGCCGGCAAGGGCTTTGCTGTGGTCGCCAGCGAGGTCAAGTCGCTGGCCGCCCAGACCGCGAAGGCGACCGAGGAGATCCGGGCGCAGATCGGCGAAATCCAGGGAACGACTGGGCAGACTGTCGAGGCGATCCGCAGCATTGGCGCGACGATACGGCAGATGAGCGAGATCGCCACGACGATCGCCTCGGCAGTCGAGGAGCAGGGCGCGGCGACACGCGAGATCGCCACCAACGTGCACCAGGCGGCGCAGGGCACCGGCGACATCGCGACCAACATCGAAGGCGTCAGCCGCGCCGCGAGCGAAACCGGCGCCGCCGCGACGCAGGTGCTCAGCGCGGCGGGCGAACTATCGAAGCAGTCGGAGATGCTGCGGCGGGACGTCGATGAATTTCTGGCGACGGTGCGTGCCGCCTGAAAGCAGCAGGCCCATCGCCTGACGCATGAACAGCCGCTTGAGCGGTGGCGTGCGATGCACGGCGGCGATGCCGATATCGCGCACCAGGCGCAGCAGTGGGTTGTCGGTGCTGAACAGACGATCGAGCGTGTCGGTGGCGGCAAGCATCAGCAGATTGTCGGGTCGGCGCCCGTGCTGATAGCGGCGCAGAAGTTGCGGCGCACCGGGATCGGCGCCATCGCGTGATGCTTCGACAAGCAACTCGGACAGCGCGATCGCGTCGCGAAAACCGAGATTGAGGCCCTGGCCGGCGATCGGATGGATCGTGTGCGCCGCATCGCCCACCAGAACGAGGCGTGTATCGAAATAGCGATGTGCGTGCATGGCGGCGAGCGGATAGCTCCAGCGCCGACCAACTGTGCGGACGGTACCTAGATGGTCGCCTAGCCGCCGGGTGACCTCCCGACTGAAATGCGTGTCGTCGAACACGAGCATGCGTTGTGCGATCGTCGTGCGCTCTGTCCATACGATTGCCGATACGTTCGTGGCAACCTCCGGACTGCCTGACATCGGTAGTTGTGCGAATGGGCCAGATGGCAGGAAGTGCTCCACGGCGGCGTTGTTGTGCGGCAATTCGTGGCTGATGGCGCAGACGATGCCTGTCTGGTCGTAGGGCAGCGTCGTGACGGGAATATCGGCCGCGCGGCGCAGCGGCGAATTGCGGCCCTCGGCCGCCACGACCAGCCGGCACTCGATCACCGGGCCATTTGCAATGCGCACAGTCGCGCCATCCTGACGCCGCTCCACTTTTGCTTCTGCCGGGGCAAAGACGTGGAGTGCGGGCAGTGAATGCAGCAGACCATTCAGCGCCACGCGCAGACTACGCGCCTCGACCATATGGCCGAAGGGGCCGGCATCCTCGCCGGCGTCGTGATGGGCAAAGTGCAAGTGGAGCGGTGAGGCACGCCGGCCCAACCGGCCGTCGCTGACCCTAATGTTGAGAATAGGGCAGGCCGGTTCTGGCAGCCGCTGCCAGACACCCGCGTCCTCCAGCAGACGACGGGACCCGGCGGCGATCGCGTAGGCGCGGCCGTCGAACGCCGGGTGTTCCATCGGCGGCAGCGCGGCGCGGTCCACCACGGCCGTAGCGATGCCAGCCGCGGCCAGCCGGCAGGCCAGGGTCCCACCGACCGGACCGGCACCGACCACGCAGACCTCGACGGAAAGGTGCTCGCCCATCGCTCCACAGTGGCCCGGACGCCACACACACGGCAAGCTGTGGCAATACCGCTTCTGCTATCAGATAGTTCCAGCATATAGTTGCAGCATCACACGAACTTTGGGACGCGCATGGCCACCGCCAGGACCGTCGAGACACGCCGCCTCGCCTCGCCGACCATCCGGGCGCTGATCCACCAGCGCTCGGCCGAACTGTTGGGGCTGTTGCTGGGCCTGTTGGGCTTGGCGCTTCTGGTGGCGCTGGCCTGCTACGACGCGCGCGATCCCTCGCTGAACACCGCGACATCGCGGCACACCTCAAACCTGGCTGGACCGGTCGGCGCCATGTTGGCCGACTTGCTGCTGCAAGGTTTTGGGCTGGCCGGCGCGCTGCCTGGCGTCGCGATGCTGACTTGGGCGTGGCGAATCGGGTCGCGGCGCGGTGTCGGCAGCATGGCGGCGCGGATAGCCACGCTGATGGCAGCGCTGCCCGTGTTGGCGGCGGTGTTTGCCGGCATTCCGGCACCTTCGTTTGCATGGCCCACCGTCGCTGGGTTTGGCGGCGCCATCGGCCGACTGCTGAGTTCGGCAGGGCTGGCGGCCGGCCATGATGCCCTTGGCATTGTCGGCGCGGTGATGGTCTGGGCTATCGGCATGGCGCTTGCCGTAACATTAACGCTGCTCGCATTGGGTTTGACCGCCAGCGAATGGCGGTCAGCCGGGCGATTCGCCGGAGCGACCGCGCGGTTCAGCGTCTCGGGAGGGCGTGGAGCGGCCGGCCTGATGGGCCGCATTCCTATGCCGCGCCTGCCGCGGTTGTGGCGGCGCGAGGCAGTCCCTGATGCAAGCAGTGTGGTGCGGCGGGAGCCGCTTACCGCGTCGCGAATTGCTCCGCCAAGGGACGAACCGCCGCTGGTCGTGGCTCGCGCCGCCCGTGCCGCGCCACAGCGGAAGCCGCAACAGGAAAGCCTGCCATTGGAGGTCGGCTGGCGCTTCCCACCACTGTCGTTGCTGAAGCCGGCGCCGGCCAGGGCGGCATCTGGCCCGAGCGAGGAAGCGCTGCAAGCGAATGCGCGGCTGCTGGAGACGGTGCTGTCGGACTACGGCGTGCAGGGCAGCATCGTGGAGATCCGTCCCGGTCCGGTTGTCACGCTGTATGAGCTGGAACCGGCGCCCGGCATCCGGAGCGCTCGCGTCATCGGCCTGGCGGACGACATCGCGCGCAGCCTGTCGGTAACCGCGGTGCGCATCGCCACCGTGTCGGGGCGCAACGTGATCGGCATCGAAGTGCCAAACGCCAAGCGGGAGACGGTGTTCCTGTCGGAGATCCTGTCGTCCGAGGAAGTGCAGAAGCATGGAGGACGGCTGACGCTGGCGCTCGGCAAGGAGATCAACGGCGCGCCGCTGTTCGCCGATCTGGCGCGCATGCCGCATCTGATGATCGCGGGCACCACGGGGTCGGGCAAATCCGTTGGCGTCAATGCGATGATCCTGTCGCTGTTGTACCGGCTATCGCCCGACCAGTGCCGGCTGATCCTGATCGATCCGAAGATGCTGGAGCTCTCGATGTATGAGGGCATTCCGCATCTGATGGCGCCTGTCGTCACCGAGCCAGCGAAGGCGGTGACCGCGCTGAAGTGGACCGTGCGCGAGATGGAACGGCGCTATCGCTCGATGAGCCAGCTCGGGGTGCGCAACCTGACCGGCTACAATGACCGCGTCGCCGAGGCGCGCGCCAAGGGTGAGGTGGTGACGCGCCGCGTGCAGACCGGCTTCGATCCCGACACGGGGCGCCCGACGTTTGAGGAACAGCCGCTTGCGTTGGAATCGCTACCGCTGATCGTCGTGGTGGTGGACGAGATGGCCGACCTGATGATGGTCGCCGGCAAGGAGATCGAGGCTGCTGTGCAGCGCCTGGCGCAGATGGCGCGTGCCGCCGGCATTCATGTGATCATGGCGACGCAGCGGCCCTCGGTGGACGTTATCACCGGCACGATCAAGGCCAATTTCCCGACGCGGATTTCGTTCCAGGTGATTTCCAAGTTCGATTCGCGGACGATCCTGGGCGAGCAAGGGGCCGAACAACTCCTGGGCATGGGCGACATGCTGTATATGCAAGGAGGCGGACGGATTACGCGTGTGCACGGGCCGTTCGTCTCGGACGAAGAAGTGGAGAAAGTGGTCGAGTTCCTGCGCGAGCAGGGCGAGCCGGCCTATGTGGAGGACGTGACGGAGCCGCCCGACGATGACGACGGCGGCGCGATAATGCCGGGACTGAGCGCGGACGGCATCGGCGACAAGGACCTGTATGGCCAGGCGGTATCGGTGGTGGCGCGCGAGGGCAAGGCGAGCACCAGCTTCATCCAGCGGCATCTGAATATTGGGTATAATCGGGCAGCGAAGCTGATCGAGCAGATGGAGAAGGAAGGCGTGGTTGGGCCCGCCAATCACGTGGGGAAGCGGGAAGTGCTGATCAGGAGGGTGATGGAGGACGACGATTAGGAACCGCAGATGGACACAGATACGCGGCGGCCGACCCGGTGCTCATCCGGTTTCGGAAGGTGCTAGCGGATGTGTACGGCGAGCGACTTGAGCGCCTCGTGCTGTTCGGCTCGCGAGCACGCGGTGATGCACGTGAGGACTCGGATTACGACGTTGCCATCTTCCCCGACGGTTTTCACGATCGCCGGAGCGAAATGGAGCGGATTGTGCCCGTCGTCACGGACATCCTGTTTGAGGAAGGCGCGTTTATACATGCGCTGCCGTATCGTGTGGGCGCCGAGCATGAACGCACGCCGCTGATGCACGACAAGGAAGATCGTCAACGCATCCTTACCACCGCGGCCAGCACCCCTGGCCTTCTGGCACGCCGCCTGCAACAACCGAGGCATGACGTTTCCCGCCTGGCTCCCCATCCTGCTCGGCTTCCTCACCGCGGTCGGGCCGGCAACTACCGACATGTACCTGCCGGCCTTCCCGGCGATCGAACACTCTTTCGGCGCACCGCCAGGGTCGGCGCAGCTCACGCTCGCCGCCTGGTTCGCGGGGCTCTCCGTCGGCCAGATGACTCAGGGCACGCTATCCGACCGCTTCGGCCGCAAGCGCCCGCTGGTCGTCGCTACATCTATCTATACACTTGCCTGCCTCGGCTGTTCGCTGGCGCCGTCAATCCAATGGTTGGCCGCGTTCCGTGCACTCGCCGCCGTCGGGGCATCGGCCGGCATGGTGATCCCGCGCGCCATGGTGCGCGACCTTGCCGAGGGCCATGCCGCGGCGGTGCTGCTGTCACGTCTGTCGCTGGTCATGGGAGCCGCGCCGATCCTGGCGCCGACGCTCGGCAGCGCCGTGCTGGTGTTCGCCGACTGGCGGGGGATCTTTTGGATCCTGACCGCGTATGGAGCGACGTGCCTTGTCCTGGTCGTCCTGTTCCTACCCGACACGCTGCCGCCTGACCGCCGCATTCGGCTGCATCTCGGCGAGCAACTCGCGCGGTATCGCAGCATCCTTACCGAGCGCGGATTCCTGACCCACGCCTCGATGGGCGGCTTCGCCACGTTCGCATTCTTCGCCTATCTCGGTGGTTCGTCGCCGGTATTCATCCAAGGGTTCGGCCTGTCACCGTCGCGCTACGCCATGATCTTCGGCGCCAATTCGTTCGGACTGATCTGCTGTGCACAACTCAATCCTCATTTGCTGCGGCGATTCGGACACTTCGCAGTGCTGCACTGGGTCAGTCGCGTGCATCTCTGCGCCGTCACCGTGCTAACCGCGATCGCATTCGCAAGAGTGCACGTGCTGGCGCTGGTGATCGCGCCGATCTTCGTGGCGATTAGCTGCATGGGGATGCTGAACCCCAACACCATCGTGGGAGCGCTGGCGCGGCACCAGAATCACGCGGGCAGTGCGTCGTCCGTGATGGGCACCGGGCAGTACCTGCTGGGCGCGATCAGCGGCCTGCTGGTGGGCTTCGCCACCGACGGCACGCCACGCGGCATGGCGACGCTGATGCTGCTGGGATCGATCGGCATGGCGATCTCCGACGCATGGAGACCGCGGAGTTGACGTTATGGAACGCTCTGTACCTGCCGCGGTGGTAGGGATTTCGCTGGCCTTTTTGTACAGGTTCAGGATCTGGTTGACGATGGACAGGATCAACAGCGTCTCATCGTGGCTCCCATTGCTTTCCGCGACGTAGTAAGTGGTGCCGCGATAGGAGACGCTGAAGCGCTCGCGCTGCGGCTGCGTGTCACCGATGAAGAAGGGCAAAGCCCGCTTCTGCTCAGGGACCGTCAACATCGCACCCAGATAATAAATCACGCTTTCGACCGAGCGCGGATAAAGTACAACCCTGGGAGGTCTGGGGTTCGCATCCTTGGGCAGACGATCAAGCCAGACCTCTCCGGATGTACAGATTTCGTATGCCGGCAAATTCGGGGCCTCCAGACTAATTGGTTGATCGAGCTTACCCAGTCCGAGCAGCAGCCAATTCGTACGTTGTGGTGATGCCATGCAAACGGCCGTCTCGGTTGTCTTCTTGTAGAGTTGGATCCAGCCGGGGTGGATCGTGCGAACTTCCAATCCGCTCGTCGCCAGCTTGTCCGCATCCTTGAGAAATTCGCTGCCATTGACCTGCGCCGGGGGGCCAAAGGGATGATGTGCCTCGTAAGTTCCGACCCAAATGCGGCTGATCACCTGCGACAGGATCGTGTCGAAGTTGATCGGCTGAGATGGTTCCAGTTGGAATGCGCCGCGCACCATCTCGTTGCAATCGCGTCGTGATCGCGTGGGGTCATCCGGCCCAGTGACCGTACGGTCCGGATGGTTACTGAAATCGCAGTTGTCCACCGATACCTTTTCCACGAACAACTGCATGAATTCCTTGGCCGCATCCTTCGGACCGGCCCCGTCGCTAAAGTGACCGAGATAATCTGCCAGCCGGTTGGCGTAGTACAGCAGAGTGCTGAGCGAGATCGGGGCCGTGATGCCCTCGGTGAATTCCTTGGTGTTGAGCGGCACGACGTCGAACGTGGGCGCCGTGCTGAGGGTTACGGATGCCTGCGCCAGTGCCCGATTGCGCGACGAGGACACGTAATTTGGGCCGAACGGGGTGTTCGTTTGCCCCTGCAACTGAAACTGAAGCGCGCCGCGGATCTGCGACAGGTCGCTGAAATGCAGTGGCGCGGAATCCCGGGCACGCAGGATGTTGGACACCACCATCGAGTTGGAGACGTCTTCCAGCGCCCGGTCGTACTCAATGCTGCCTTGAGACACACCCCCCGCCAGCGAGCAACCGGCGAGCAGCAGCATGATCAGCAGGATTGTTGTTCTTTCCATAGCGCCCAGTGTAGTTGTCGGACGGCAATGAACGCCAGAGGTCAGTTGACGTCTTGCGTTCGGCCCCGCTTCGGGCTGAAACCTACACAAGCTGATCGGAGACCCTGCTGCATGCCACCCATCGTTGGCATTCCCGCCTGCGCCATTATGATTGTGAAGGAGCAGCTCCGCCATGACACGCCCGCACGCTATCCCGCGGCGGTGCTGGGCGGCGCGGGCGCGGTGCCCATCCTGATTCCGCCGGTTGGCGAGGCGGCGCTCGCCGTGCTGGATCGGATCGACGGTCTGCTGTTGCCGGGCAGCCCGAGCAACGTGCACCCGTCGCACTATGCTGGCGGCGAAAGTCAGACGCCGGATCGGCACGACCTGGAACGCGACGCAACGACGCTGCGGCTGATCCCGGAGGCGCTCGCGCGCGGCATGCCTGTCCTGGCGATTTGCCGCGGCATTCAGGAGCTGAACGTGGCGCTAGGCGGCACACTGCATCAGCAGGTGCACGAGGTGCCGGCGCGGATGGACCACCGCCCCGGCCCTGGGACGATCGAGGAGAAATACGCGCCGACCCATTTGGTGTCGCTGTCGGGCCAGCTCGCTCGGATCGTGGGCAGCACCAAGATCCTGGTGAACTCGCTGCACGCGCAGGCGATTGACATGCCTGCACCGGGACTGGCGGTGGAGGCCGTGGCACCCGATGGCACGATCGAGGCTGTGCGGGTGGCGAATGCCAGAGGATTTGCCTTCGGCGTGCAGTGGCATCCGGAGTGGGGCTATGCGGATGATAGCGCAAGCCTCGCGATCTTCCGAGCGTTCGGCGATGCATGCCGTGCCTATCAACAGGGTCTGAGGAAGGCGGCGTAACATGGACCTGCAACTGTCGGGCAAGAAGGCCCTGATCACCGGCGGCTCGAAAGGGATCGGCCGAGCCGCTGCCGAAGTGCTGGCCGATGAAGGATGCGATGTGACCCTGGTGGCGCGTGATCAGGGCGCGCTGGACGAAGCTGCGGCGGCGATCCGCGGGCGCCAGCAGGTGAATGTGCGGACGATCTCAGCGGATTTGTCGTCGGATGCCGCGGTACGCCGCGTGGCGGCAGAGGCCGGCGAACTCGATATCCTGGTGAACAACGCCGGCGCCATTCCGCCCGGGGATCTGTTGTCGATTGACGATGCGAGGTGGCGGCAGGCCTGGGACCTGAAGGTATTCGGCTATATCTCGTTCTGCCGGGTGATGTATGGACAGATGAAGGCACGCCGGTCTGGCGTCATTATCAGCGTTATCGGGGCGGCGGGTGAGAGCTTTCCCACCAACTACATCGCTGGCGCGGCCGGCAATGCGTCGCTGATGGCGTTCACTCGCGCGCTCGGCAAGGGCGCGCCGAAGGACGGCCTGCGCGCGGTGGCGATCAACCCCGGCCCGGTGGAGACCGACCGCCTGGTGATGCTCCGCCGAGCCGAAGCCCAGGAGAAATTCGGCGATCCCGAGCGGTGGCGGGAACTCAGCGCAGGCATGCCGTTCGGCCGCGCCGCTACGCCGAAGGAGATCGCCAACGCAGTGGCGTTCCTCGCCAGCCCATTGTCCGGCTACACCACAGGCACGGTGCTGACGATCAACGGCGGCGGCTAACACCACTACTCAATGACCGCGACCCATTCGCTTTAACCGTCATGGCCGGCCGCCGAGCCGGCCATCAGTTTCAGCGGCACAACGGTACCGATATACGCTGATGGCCGGGTTAAGCCCGGCCATGACGACAGGGCGACACATGAGTCAGGGTCAGTGAGCTTTGGTATAACACTCTTTTGGCATAGCTTCGGAGTTGAGGCATTTGCGGAACATCTGCAGCTCAGGATGCCGCCAGTTGGCACTGGGCGGCAGAACACGCCACGCCTGATCACGCGAACGCCTCGGACGCAAGCGAACAGGAAACCGTCGAAATCCATCCATCCTGTGCTGTGTGGCACCGCGCGGCTTTCGCGGATTCGTCACAACACTGACGTCGCGAACACAGGAGACCACAATGTCACAGACCAATGAAACATCGAATACCGTCGAACTGACCCTGGAACAGTTGCACACGATCCATGGCGGAGCTGACAATCAGACCCTCGGCCAGATCGTGACAACACTCGGCCAGTTGGTCGTTGATAAGCTCGTCGCGATCGGCACCACCGTCGCGAAGATACTCTGATCAGTCCAAGCGAGCATGGCGACGGACCGGACAAGCTGCGAGGTTGGACTGGTCCGTGCGACTCTGCGGTTGGGCATATGGACATCGATACGAGGGTCAACCCTTCGCCACTCGACCTCGCGACCCTACGAACGACTTTTCAGGTATCACTGGCCTCGGCAGCTTCCCGAACCCTCGTAACAGCAAGTCTGGAGACCTGGCTAGGCCCGGTAGCGGCGAGGGATCAGGTGGCTGGCGGCGGCGGTAAGCAGCAGCGTCGTCGCCATCAGGATGAAAGCGATAGAGGCGGCGAATGGCCAGTTATTGTCATTGCTGAAGGCCCAGTAGAGCAGCGGGGCCATCATCTGGAAGCGTGGCCCGCCGAGCAGCAGCGGGGTCGCGAAGGCGTTCATGCACAGGATGAAGCAGAGCACCGCGGCGATCGCGATGCCCGGCAGTGCCAACGGGAACACCACACGCCAGAAGGCGCGAGACGGAGTGGCACCCATTGAAGCCGCGGCCTCATCAAGTCGAGGATCGATCCCCTCGAACACGCTTTGCAGCGTCAGTGCGGTAAATGGCAGATTGATCGCGATGATGCCGGCGATGACCGCGGGTTCGGCATACATCAGTTGCAGGCCGGCGAGCCGATCGAGCAAACCTCCCTTGGCGAACAGGATCATCCAGCCGGCTGTACGCGTCGTCGTGCCGATGAACAGCGGCAGGACCATGAGCACGATCAACGCTGACTTCCACTGGCTGGTCATGCGGGCCAGGCGCCAGGCCATGGGAATGCCAAGCAGCAGGCAACTCACGGTGACGATGACCGACACGCGGATCGTGGTCACCAGCACCGCCCAGTAGAACGGATCGGCGAAGAAGCGGAGATAATTGGCCGGAGTGACCGCTTCGATCATCAGTTGGGTGGGATCGAAGCGGTTCAGGCTGTCGTGGAACAGCAAGGCGAGCGGCGCCACCAGCATGACAAGCATCAGGAAGGTGGCGGGGCCGAGTAATGTAGCGGGTTCCAATAACCCCCTCCCCCCGGCCCCCTCCCGCAAGGGGAGGGGGAGGGCTGGCTTCGACACTCCCCCTCCCCTTGCGGGAGGGGGCAGGGGGGAGGGGGGCTCTCCGCTCAACTGTGCTGAATATTCTTCAGCCACCAGTCAAGCAGATCCGGCGTCGCGCTCGACAGCACTCCGTAGTCCGCCACCACCAGCTTCGGCTTCGGATCTGGGAACGCCAGTTGCTCGCCGACCTTGCCGGACAATGGCGCGTCGCTGACCGTCGGTAGATAGCCCATGTGTGCCGCGAAGCCTTGCTGGGCGGACGGCTCCAGCAGCGCATTCATGTACTTGTAGGCAGCGTCCTTATCCGGCGCGTTCTTCGGCATCACCATGCCCGACACGTACAGAACGGCGCCTTCCTTCGGAAAATTCCCCTTCACCGGGAAATTGCTGTTCTGCCACATGAAGGTACGGGCCAGCCAAATGACGCCGACATCGATCTCGCCAGACTTGAAAGCCGGCGCCAGCGCATCCGTCTCCGCGTACAGCCGCAGGCCATTGGCGTTCAGCTTCAGCATGAACTCCTTGGCCTTGTCGAAATCTGTGGTCTTGCCGGTCTCGTACAGGCTCGCCGCGCACATCACCCACTGCGCGACGGTACTGACCATGCCAATCTTGCCCTTCCACTTCGGGTCGAGCAGATCGCCGAAGGTGTGCGGCGGGTCCTTCACGTTGTCCGGATTGTACACCAGCACCTGCGCACTGTAGATGTGCGGTATGAAACCGGGCATCCGCAGCTCTTCTTGTATATACTTCATGTTTGGGACCTGCTGCTCGGTCAGGTCTTCGACCAGGCCCGCGGCATTGGCGCGGTAGCCGTTGATCGCGCCGAAGCAGGAGATGTCCTGCTGGCCGCGCGGCAGCTTTGCCGATCCTTGCAGCTTGGCGTAGCGGGGCGCTTCGTCGCCGACATCCTGCACGACGTTGATTCCCATCGGCTTCAGGATCGGGTCATCGATATTCTCGCGCAGGAGGCGCGCATAATCTCCGCCCCAGGTGCCGACGACACACGTCTCGGCGGCGCGCGCAGGACGAATGATCGCCGGCGCAGCCAGCAATGCCGCTCCGGCCAGGACTCTGCGCCGCGACAGGTTGAACTCACGCATGACTTGTCTCCCTGACTTCTGCCCCCAGCGCGCGTCCCTCGGCGTCGAACAGGAACTCGTCTTCCGATCCCCACCGCAACGCTACGCGCGTGCCGGCACTGTGGCGTGGTGTGGCATCTGGGCCAAGCCCTGGACCGCGCGCCAACAGCACGATTTCGGGCGAGATGCGGATGGCGTGCTCCACGACGGAGCCGAGCCACGTGCACAGTTCCACCTCGCCATCGATGCAGCCGCTGCCGGGTGCGCCAAGCCGAAGGCTCTCTGGGCGGATTGCCAGTGTTGCCTCACCCTTGGCTGCATAGCGTCCAGCGAGAGCAATCCGAGCGTCCAAGAGCGCCAACGTTTGGCCGTCCGATGTCCCCGTCACTGTATTGCTGCCACCAATGAAGCGGGCAACGAACGGATTGGCTGGTTGCGAGTGCACCTGTTCCGGCGTACCGATCTGTTGCACACGGCCCTCGTGCATGACCACGAGACGATCGGCCATCGCCATCGCCTCGGTCTGGTCGTGCGTCACCATGATCGTGGTGATGCCGCCACGCTGCTGTAGGATGCGGATCTCGCGCGCCATCTCCTGGCGCAGCGCAGCGTCCAGGTTGGACAACGGTTCGTCGAGCAGCAGCACGCGCGGGTGAATCGCCAGCGCGCGCGCCAATGCCACGCGCTGCTGCTGCCCGCCCGAGAGCTGTCGCGGCAGGCGACTGGCGAGGCTTCCAGCTTCACCAGCCGCAGCATTTCGGTCACCGCGGGCCTCGATCGCTGAGGCTGGCATGCGGCGCATCTCGAGGCCAAAGGCGACGTTGCGTGCAACCGTCAGGTGGGGGAACAGCGCATAGCTCTGGAACACGATGCCCATTTCACGGCGATGCGCTGGCAGGCCAGCGATGCTGTTGCCGTCCAAGCGGATATCGCCCGACGATGGCGGCACGAAGCCGGCAATCATGCGCAACGTCGTGGTCTTGCCGCAGCCAGACGGGCCGAGCAGCACGATCAGTTCGCCCGGCCGGACATTAAGATTCACGTTGTCCACGACTGTCTGGGTGCCGAACTGCTTGGACAGGCTGTCCAAGCACAAGGCGTGCGCGTCGCTCATCGCACCACCTGGCCGAGGCGGATGAATCGGTCGAGCATCAGCAGCAAGACCGCCACCGCTGCGATCTGTGCGACCGCAACGGCGGAGACGAGCGGGTCGATGTGGTATCCAGATACTGCAGCACGGCGACCGGCAGGGTGGTGACGCCGGGGCTGGTCAGGAACAGAGCCAATTCCAGGTTCTCGAACGAGAAGATAAAGGCGAACAGCGCCGAGGCGATGATGCCCGATCGCATTGCCGGCAGGGTGACGCGCCAGATTACCATCAGCGGGCTGGCTCCCAGACTGGCGGCAGCTTCCTCGGCGGCGCGTTCGTGATTGGTCAGGCTGGCGAGGCAGAGCCGCACGACCCAGGGCGTGGTGATCATGATATGGGCCAATACGAGGCCGATCATCGAGCCGGTTACTGCCGTGCCGAGGTTCTCGTCGATCGCTATCAAGCCGACATAGACCGAAAGCCCAAGAGCGATGCCCGGTACTGTCAGCGGGGCGAGCAGTAGCGTGGAGATGATGCTGCGGCCGCGAAAGCGATGGCGCGAGAGACCGATGCCAGCGGGGACGCCGAGCAGCAGGCTTCCCACGACTGCAGCCGCGCCAAGTTCCAGGCTGGTCGTGATGGCGTCGCCGAAATTCGGCCAGATCGCCGAATACCACCCCAGGGTGTAGCCGCGGGGAGGGAACAGGATCAGCTTCTCGTCGAACAGGCTAAGGTAAATCGTCAGCGCCAGCGGCACGACGATCAGCACCACGCCGCAGGCAACGAGGACCTGAACGACGATGCGTTCCCCCGCACGCGTGATCGCGGCCTGCACGCCGCCGATCGACGGCATGGCGTTGATGGTAATTGTCATGCCCCCCGATCGCTCTTGGCTCGCGATGGGGTAACCTGAGCGGCGGCGTACCGCACTGTCAACCGTCTGGCACAAGTGGTAATCGGGATTCGAGAGGAGAGCGCCGATGCGCCCGATCGTCGTCATTCCGACCAGGCTTGGTTCGACGCGTCTGCCAGGCAAGGCGCTCACCGACATCAGTGGCAGCCCGATGATTGCTCATGTCTGGCGGCGTGGCATCGAGGCGGATATTGGCCCTGTCGTCGTCGCCTGCGGTGACCAGCCGATTGTCGACGCAATTCGTGACCTGGGCGGCCATGCGGTGCTAACGGATCCCGCCTTGCCGACCGGGTCCGATCGCGCGCACGCGGCACTCGCGATGGTCGATCCGGATGGCGCGCATGACGTGGTCGTTGTGCTGCAGGGCGATTTGCCGACAATCGATCCCGTCACCGTGCGGACAACCTTGCGCCCTCTGCGGCGGGATTCGGACGTGTCGATCGCCACACTGGCCACCGAGATCGACGACCCGCTCGAGTTGCAGGCACCCCAGGTGGTGAAGATTGCGCTGGCCATACAGCCTGGCGAGACAATCGGCCGCGCGGTTTACTTCAGCCGTGCCGTAATCCCTGCCGGCGTTGGCAAGCATTACCACCATGTCGGCATGTACACGTACCGGCGGGACGCGCTCGCCCGCTATGTTAGCCTGCCGCGTGGCGTGCTGGAACAGCGCGAGAATCTGGAACAGCTCCGCGCGATCGAATTTGGCATGAGAATCGACGCGGCGGTGATCGAGGCTGAGCCACTGGGTGTAGATACGCTGGCCGATCTGGAGCGAGCCCGCGAATTGTTGTCCGGCTCCGTATAATACCAAAGCTCACTGACCATGGCTCATCGTTCGCCCTGTCGTCATGGCCGGGCGTGTCCCGGCCACCCGTAGCGGCACCGTTCGATCGCTGGCATATCAGGTTGGAGCCTATGGGCGGTCGGCCGCACTTACCAGCAAGTTGCCGCTACGGGTGGCCGGGACACGCCCGGCCATGACGATTGTTTGGACGGCTCACGAATGCGTTCCGACGTTATGTTAGCGCCTATGGGGCCTGGCCCAGTCATCAGTGTACATTGGCACCGTTGTGCCGCTGAGGCTGATGGCCGGCTCGGGTGCCGGCCATGACGGTTAGTTAGGACGAATGGGTCGCGGTCGGCGAGTAGTGGTATCGTCCGCTTGATCTGGCAGCTATGGCGACCCGGACGCCTGAAATGAGCGGGGCGAATGCCTTGCCTCGTCAGTAGGCCGTAGCTTAATACCGGCAAATCCCTATGTCGGTTTGGCGGCTATCCGGATGAGGCTCGGGCAAACCGATGGGTTAACGAGTGGAGTACTCCCATGGGCTACAGGGTTGCTGTCGTCGGGGCCACCGGGGCGGTCGGGCGCGAAATACTGAAGACGCTCGCCGAACGTCAGTTTCCAGTGGACGAGGTGGCCGCGGTCGCCTCAGGCCGGTCAACTGGCCAGGAGGTCTCGTTTGGCGAGAAGCGGGTGCTCAAGGTGCAGAACCTGGAGACGTTCGACTTCGCCGGTTGGGACATCGGGCTGTTCTCGCCTGGCGCCTCGGTCTCCGCCATCCACGCGCCCCGCGCCGCGGCAGCCGGCTGCGTGGTGATTGACAACACCAGCCAGTTCCGGATGGACGCCGACGTTCCCCTGGTGGTGCCCGAGGTGAACCCACAGGCGCTGCGCAACTACGGCAAGCGCAACATCATCGCCAACCCGAACTGCTCGACCATCCAGATGGTGGTGGCGCTGAAGCCGCTGCACGACCAGTTCAGGATCAAACGCGTGGTGGTCTCGACGTATCAGTCGGTGTCCGGCGCGGGCAAGGAGGGGATGGACGAACTGTTCAACCACACCAAGTCGTCGTTCGTGTACGAGTTCCTCCGAACCGCAGCAGTTCACCAAGGAGATCGCCTTCAACTGCATCCCGCACATCGACAAATTCCTCGACGATGGCTCGACCAAGGAGGAATGGAAGATGGTGGTGGAGACCAAGAAGATCCTCGACCCGAACATCGCGGTGGTTGCTACCTGCGTGCGGGTGCCGGTGTTCATTGGTCACGGTGAGGCGGTTAACGTCGAGTTCCACGATTCCGTCACTGCCGGCGAGGCGCGCGCCTGTCTGCGCGAGGCGCCGGGCGTCGAGGTGGTGGATGTGCGTGAGGATGGCGGCTACGTCACGCCGCTGGAATGCGCCGGCGAGGACGCGGTGTATGTCAGCCGCATCCGCAAGGATCCGACGGTGGCGCACGGCCTGTCGTTCTGGTGCGTGTCCGACAACCTGCGAAAGGGCGCGGCACTGAACGCCGTGCAGATCGCCGAGACGCTGATCACACAGCGGATGCTGGCAAAACAGGCCGCCTGACGCGGGCATCCACGTTCAACCGTCGCTCGGTCCAGCGCGCCAGCCGCACGAACGGCAGGCCGATGAGCAGATAGATCGCGCCGACCAGCAAGCCGGTGCCGAAGTAGTCGTAGTACGTCGTTGAAAGCTGCTCATAGGTGCGCGTGAGCTCTGCCATGGTGATCACGGAAACCAGCGACGAATCCTTCAGCAGCGAGATGAAGTCGTTGGTCATCACTGGGATGACGATGCGAAAGGCCTGCGGGATGATGACCAGCCGCAGGCTTTGCATCTGGGTCAGGTTCAGCGCCACGGCGGCCTCCATCTGGCCGCGCGGTATGGCGTCGAGGCCGGCGCGATAGTTCTCGGCTTCATACGCCGCATAGTTCAGTCCGAGCGCCAGGACGCCTGCAATGAACGGGTCCAGTTTGATGCCGATGTTTGGCAATCCGTAGAACACGAACAGGATCTGGATCAGCAGCGGCGTGCCGCGGATTGTCTCGATGTAGCCAACCGCGAGCGCCGCTACGATCGGCTTGCCGTAACGCCGCGCGACGGCCAAACCGAGGCCGACGACGATCGCTACCAGCATGCCCAAGACCGATACTTCGAGCGTGACCACGGCAGCCTGGGCCAGGAGCGGCAGGAAGCTGGCGTAGCGTTGCAGCGTCCCGCGCCAGCCATTCACGGGGGCGGTCGCCGCAAGGAAGTACCTGGTACATCACGGGAGCGGTGGTTGACGGTGCGAAATCGTCCAACTCGGCCGCCATGGTCGGCGTCCAAAGATTCCAGCGTTCGAGGATACGTCGCAGTTCGCCGGACGCCATGACATCCTTGAGCGCCTGATCGATCTGCTGTCGCAGCGCGGTATCACCCTTGCGCATCGCAATGCCATAGCGAATGCGGCCGATCGGCTCGCCGACCAGACGCAACGCGGGATTTGGCGTCGCGTAATACAGCGCAATCGGATAGTCGAGCAGTACCGCATCGACCCGGCCATTCGCCAGATCGCTATAAGCGTCGGTCTCTTCGTCGTAGCTTACGACGGCGAGATTGCCGGCGGCCTGGAGGATGCGCTCGCCGAGCGAGGCTTTCAGCGTGCCGACCTTATGGCCGTGCAGATCGGCCAGCGTGCGGTACGGGTCATCTGCGCGCACCGTGAGCTGCTCGAATGTCGTGTAGTAGGGGATCGAGAAATCGACTGCCTGCTCGTGCTCTGGCGTGATCTCCAGCCCATTCATCACCACGTCGTAGAGACCACGATTGAGGCCGGGGATCAGTGCATCCCAATCGTTCTGTACCACCCGCGCGTTGCGGCCCATGCGCTTCGCGATCGCGTCGATGATCTCCTTCTCGAAGCCGATCAGCTTGGTATCGTCCGCTGGATCGGCGAAGGCATAGGGGGCGTCGGATTTGGCATCCGCGCCGAACGTCAGTACCGGCGTCTGCGCCGCGGCGGGCAACGCCCACAGCAGGACAAGGAGAAGCAACAGGGAGCGCATGCCGGATCTCCGCAAGATGATTCGCTGACGCCAGTGTTTATTGGTTCGGCTGGCGAATCCAGTCCGTCCGTTCGCCATGCGGCACCGCTGGAGCGCCTTCAGCCGGCATTGCCAAGTTAACCAAACTCGACATCACGCAGCCTCAAGCTGAACACATAATACAGCCATACAGCGTGGCTGATGATCTCCGCTGGAAACCGATGCCGGGGGTAGCAGTCAGGCTCGTCCACCATACGGCCAACCTCGCGTGCCTGCCATCCTGACGCTAGCCCCGGTTAACCTGGCAATGCCAATTTGCATGACGCCAATCGCGATGCGGACGTGACGAGGGAAGCGCTTGTTAAAAAATGGCTTTGCTACGAACGTGAGATGGTTGTAAATTGCTTTCGGCGGGCTATGAATTCCGGAGTCCGGCGCTTGAGCGCTTCAGACATCGCCTGGTTCTTGCCGGACGACCTAAATTCTTGAAGCGAACTATGGTTTGCCATGGAGGACCATATGCGACGCTTGGCCATGCCTCAGCAGATCTGGACTTACTTTCCCCCGTTGGGCCTCCACCCGCCTTATGCTCCGAAGACTACTTGAGCGAGAAGAATGATCTTCGGATGGCCACTGAGAGTTCTGTTGCGAAGTAAGAAGGGCAATCTTATGCGGAAAGCAATCCTCTCGATTCTGGGAATTCTAGGCACGATGTCGGCGGCCGGTGCCCAGACGATCACGGATCCCACTGAAATTGCCTCACGTCTTCACTTTTGGTCGCAGGAAACCGGAGACCCGGTCTACTACGGGGAAGTCAGAAACGTAGACCCACGAAGCATGCAAGTATTGGGGCATTACCAGTGCCTGGCCATTGCGTTCATCAAATTCGAGGGTGGAGTATTTTATTACGCTCACAAGATGTGGGGAAAATCGCCGGATGGGTCCTGTCACTATGACGATGTGACTTCACGTAAAGTCGGCAACCATGGCGCTTGCGTGAAAGATACGGATGCGGGTTTTGGCTTGGCAGTCGGTACGGCGCGCATGACCAAGGACAACATTGATTACATGCACAGTATCTTCAGGACCGTTGATACCAATACCCGCCGTGTTGGCGAGACTGCTGCCTGCGTACCGCCCAACGGCGTCGTAGCTGGTCTTTACTCCATCAAAATCGAAAATGGCCGCTTCAAACTAATGACCACTCGCCCATTGGACTACGAAGTGAACATTGAGGCTCAAGATCCTCAGCATCCTCCGACTGTCCCGGTCTTCTAAATGTCTATCCGGGACCCGAAAGCGTGAGTTAAATCGCTGGTCATTTTCGGTGACGCGAATGCCTCGGCGGGCTCGCTGGATGTGGACGGCTGAGAACCGCGCTCGCTACGACCGCCGTGGTCTGCGCTATACGAGCAATCTGAGCGACGAGGAATGGGCGCTTATCGGAAGACGCCATGTTCACGACCCATCCAGCGCTGCTCGAGCAATGGCAAAGCTACGTTTTCACGACGACTGTTGTGTATCGACAACCGACGATACGAAGGAACGGTCCTTGATGGGAAGGTTGGAAAGATGAGCTTTCTCGATACGTTCGATGGCTTAACCGATCCGGCGGCCCGCACGGCGCTCTTTTTCAATGCGCTGCGTACGGACTGGCGCTCACTCTTTGCCGAACTGCGCGAGACACGGCCTGTCCTCGATTTGCCGGTGATGATGGTGGTCTCGCGTTGGTCGGACGTGGTGGACCTGTTATCGCGCAACGAGACCTTCCGCGTGACCTACGCCCCGCACATGGACCCGTCGGTCGGGCCGTTCATGCTGGCGCGGGACGGTGCGGTGGAGAACTGGCGGGACAAGTCGGCCATGCGCACGCTGTTGCGTTGGGACGACCTGCCTGCGATCCGCGCACCGCGGCCGAGACAGCGTCCGCCGCGCTGGGCGCCGCCACGCAAGGCACCGGCGGCGTGTTCGACGTCGTCGCGACCGTCTCGCGGCTTGTCCCGCTGAAGATCGTGCAACGCTGCTTCGGCTTCCCCGGACCGGACGACGCAACCATGCTCGCCTGGTCCCGCGCTACGCAGGCGGACATGTTCCATAATCTCACCAATGATCCCACCGTGCTGCAGGCGAACATCGCGGCTGGGCAAGCGATGCAGGCCTGGGTGGCGAATTTCGTCGACGCGCGCCAGCCCTGGGTCGATGCGGCGGGGGAGGACACCGTCTCGCGCCTGCTGCGACTGACCGGGCTGGGGCTCTCCGAACTCGACCGGCAGGGCGTGATCAGCAACGTCTGCGGCCTGCTGGTTGGCGCGATCGAGACGGCGTCCCAGGCGATCGTGAACGCGACGGAGCAGATCTTGCTAAACCCGACGCAAGCGGACTTTGCGACCCGGGCCGCACAGAAAGGCGATAACGCCGCGCTGGATGCCATCGTTTGGGAGGCGCTGCGCTTCTCCCCCATGACAACCTTCGTCCTGAGGGTGGCGGCGCAGCCGGCGGTGATTGCGCCGGGCTCCAGCTACCAGGTCACGGTGCCGGCGGGGCGGGTGGTCGCGGCAGCAATTGGCTCGGCCATGTTCGACCCGGCCGTGTTCCCGGGGCCGGACGATTTCCAGACCCGCCCGCGGGATCTCTATCTGCACGTGGGCTTCGGGGCGCATATCTGCCTTGGCCAGTACGTCGCCTACGAGATCATCCCGGAGACGATCCGGCAAATCCTGCTGGTACCCGGCCTGCACATGCTGCCACAGGGCGGGAGCGCCGTGGACAACGCGGGCGGACCGTTTGCAGAGTCGTTCAAGCTCGGCTTTCGAGCATCCTGATGCCGGCGTCGGGCCAGCAGCGGGACACGAGCCGCGATGGCTTACGCAACAAGGTCGAGGCCGCGGTGCTCTCCGGTCTCCGGCCATTTTGGGCGTTCGTTAACAAGACCCCCTGGCTAGCCCGTATCGCCAACCGGCTGATCGTCAGCAATGCCGTGCTGAAGGCGCCGTGCCGGCCTTTGGCGCTGAGCACGCAGGCGTCCTACACAAATTGGGCGACGCTGACCGACAGGACCTGGTTCAGCCGCTATCTGCCGCCCGCGCCGCAGGATCTGCTGCCATCGATGGCGGAGGTGGCCAGCCTGTTCAAGCTGCGCGCGGACCGGCCGCCGGTGGTGTCCGACCGCTCCTCCCTGCTGTTCCCGAGTTTCGCGCAGTGGTTCACGGACGGGTTCCTGATGACGGACGACGACCGCCGGCGCACCCGCAGCAACCATCAAATAGACCTGTCCCAGCTCTACGGGCTGGACCCGACCGTCACGGCGGTGCTGCGGCGACGCAGCGAGCTGCCGGGCGACAAAGGCAAGCTCAAGTCCGTCACGACAGGCAAGGGCGAGTGGCCGCCACTGCTTTACGATGCTGCCGGCGCGCGGGATCCGACATTCGCGCTCGTGCCGGAGCCGACGCACCTGCCTGGCGGTTGGCCAATCGAAAAACGCGCGGCGGTGTTTGCGTTCGGGGGAGAGCGCGCCAATTCCACGGTATTCACCGCGGCAATCAACACGCTGTTTCTGCGCGAGCACAACCGCCTGTGCACCATGCTCGAACACGACAATCCCGGCTGGGACGACGAGCGCGTGTTCCAGACTGCGCGCAACATCAACATCGTGCTGCTCATCAAGGTGGTAGTCGAGGAATACATCAATCACATCTCGCCGTACTGGATGAAGCTGCTGGCCGACCCGACGCCCTGTTATGCGGCCAGGTGGAACCGGGAGAATTGGATTCCGGTCGAGTTCAACCTGCTCTACCGCTGGCACAGCCTCGTGCCGACAAGTGCGGTGTGGGGCGGGGCGTCCGTCGACCTGGCTGGGTTGCGGTTCGACAATCGGATGCTTCTGCAGGATGGGTTGGTCACGGCCCTTGCGGGGGCCAGCCAATCCCGCGCCTGGCGGATTGGATTGTTCAACACGACGCCGATGCTGGACGTAGTGGAGGAGGCGTCGATCCAGCAGGGTCGCGACAACCGTCTGGCCCGGTACAACGACTATCGTGCGCTGATGAAGTATCCGAGGGTGACCCGGTTTGAGCAGATCAACAGCGATCCACTGGTGGTGAGCGAGCTTCGCCGGGTCTACTCCGATGTGAACCAAATCGAGTATTTTGCCGGGCTATTTGCCGAGGAGTTGCCGCCCCGCTCGGCTGTGCCGCCGTTGATTGGCCGGATGGTAGCCGCGGACGCGTTCTCCCACGCGCTGACCAACCCGCTGCTTTCCCCGCATGTTTATCATGTGGGGACTTTCACGACTGCCGGCATGGAAGTGATCGAAAAAACTGGCTCGCTCGCCGACATCTTGGCACGCAACGACATGGTCCCCGCCGGAACGCGCATTTCGATGGAGGCCGACGGCTATCTATCGGTGGCATAGACGCCGCGTCCTTCGTTGTGTCGGCTATCAGGACCGATAAAAGCGCCGTCGCGGGGTTGGGACCCCGCCTGAGGTCAGTTCCCACAACAACTTCAAGGCGTCGACCTAATTGAGCTGGGATTCTACTTGGGTGCCAATTCACAAGCAGATCCTGCACCGCGCCCATGCAACGCCAGCGGCACAGAGCTTCAGCGATGATTTACGGCCCAAGTCCGCGCAACAGCCCACAAGCGGCTTCCAGCGTCAGTTGTTGGGCGCTGCCCGGGGTCATCCACGTGAACCAGGTATTGTCGCTTACGATCCCATCTGGCGACCCGCCTGACCATGTTTGCAGCGCGCGAACGGCGGCCTCGGTCAACGGCCCGAAGATGCCATCAATTGTGCCAGCATAGGGAGTGAAAAGGATCGCGATGTCCTGCCCTTTCAGCGCCTGTTGCAACCATGCGACGGCTGGCCCGGTATCGCCGGTGCGCAGAGTTGGCGAGGCTTCCTGATAGGCTGGCAGCTTCGCCCAGGTCGGGCCATCCACAGTGCCGGTCGCCGGCAGGCCATTGGCCTGCTGGAACAGCTTGACCGACGCTTCGAGGGTGGCGTCGAACACCCCCGTTATTGGTCCGAACGGATTCCAGAGCAACTGCCGCGCCAGAGCCCTTTGCACACGCTTTACATCGTCTCCGGTGTCACCACGACCAATCGTCATAGGCATTATTTTCTCTCCTTCCGAATCGGACCCGCCAATCAACGGATTAGCCGGCTTGTCGCGTGCGATAATCCTGGCCGAGCCATTCCGGACATGTTGGTCATTGTCCAAAGTCGACTGATTTGAGACAGACGACAATGTGACTTGGCGGAAGATCGATCTGGCTCACATGGGATGGTTCTTCGTCAAGTGGTATCCATGCGATCCCTACAAGCCACGCCAGCCGAAGAGCGTCACCGCTTAAGGCTCCTCGGATTCGATGTCTCGCCGCTCAGGCGCGGCAAGCGGTCGAGAGAACTCTTGCGCTGAGCAGACCTGCCTACACGCGCCGCACCAACCTTGGCGTTGATGTCGTCAACGTCTTCCCCAGGCTCAAGATCCGCTCCGCCGCCACGCTGCGAGCGCACATCGCGTCCGTGTCTCGCGTCAGCTCATTCCGATAGCCGCTGCCAGTCGCGTCGCCACGGCCGGCGCTTCGATCGCCTGGATATTGGTGAAACTCAGCAGGAGCCCGCCAGCACATGCATGCTCGGCGGTCAGGCTCGATAGCGCCGACGGTGCCAGGTCGTGCATCAACGCGCGCCGGACCAGGTCCACGTCGTCGGGCGCGTCGGGAAACCGCGCGATCAGATGCATGCCTCCGGCTTGCAGTTCCAGCCTGATACGGTCGCCGAACACGGTGGTGAGCGCGTCGGCCAATGCCGCGCGACGGGCAGCGTAGAGCGATCGCATGCGCCGCAGATGCCTGGCGAAATGCCCTTCGGCCATGAATGACGCCACGACACGCTGCTCAAAGCGGGATTGGCCAACCTGCAACAACAGACTGGCCCGCGCGACAGTCTGCATCAGCGAGTCAGGCACCACGAGATAGCCAAGCCGCAGCCCCGGAAACAGCACCTTGCTGAAGCTGCCGGCGAACAGCACCCGGTCAGCATCGTCGAGGCTCTTCAGCGCCGGCAGTGGATGGCCGGTGTAGCGGAACTCGCTGTCGTAATCGTCTTCCAGCACCCAGGCGCCGGATCGTGCCGCCCATGCCAGTAGCGACAGTCGCCGCTCCAGGGACAAGGTCACGCCGAGCGCGCTCTGATGGGTTGGCGTGACCAGCGCCATACGTGCCTTGGGTGCCCGGCTGACTGCCTTGTCGATCCGCATGCCGTGATGATCGACCGGCACGGGGATCAGTTCCGCTCGCGATGCTTGCAAGGCATCGCGGGCCGGAAGGTAGCCGGGGTCCTCGACCCAGACGGCATCGCCAGGTCGCAGGATGGCATGGATAATCAGCGACAGGGCGCCCTGGAATCCCCCGGTCACCCAGACCTCGTCGGCGCTGACGGTAATTCCTCGGCTCAGCCCGAGATAGGCGGCGATCGCCTCCCTCAGCGGGCGATGCCCGGCCGGATCCGGATAGGCCAGGTCATCCGCGGCGATGCGGCGGATTTCGCACGCGGCCAGCGTGGACCACAGCTTGCGCGGGAATGCGTCTAGCGCCGGCAGTCCCATGCGGAACGGCTGGACCCGCTGTGGCGCCGGCGCGCCCGAACTGTCGGGGGCCGGCGACGGTCGCTGTCGGCGCGTCGCCCGGTGGGCGGCCAGATGCGGGGAGACCACACTGCCCGCCGAACCACGCGACACCAGCACGCCCTCGCCGGCGAGCACTGAATAGGCCGCCTCCACCGTGCCTCGGGCGACGCCAAGCTGGGCGGCAAGGCCCCGCGAGGATGGAAGCCGCGCGCCGGCCGGCAGCGTGCCGGCTAGAATGGCGGCGCGCAGCCGTGCGACGATCTGCCGATAGACCGGGCCCGCGACACCCCGGTCGAGAGCAATGGGCATGTCCAGCATGGCCCAGCCAGTATGCGGCTTATTGGCCCTCGCCTACTATGCCATCGGGCGCTTACCTCCCGCGCATACCAAAAGCATCGAGGAGAACTTCGCATGCACGCGCCACGCCTCAACGCACTCCAGGTCGCCCCCGACGGATACGCCGCCCTCCGCAACGTCGAGGCCTATTTCCAGCACTGCGGACTGGAGAAGCCGCTGATCGAGCTGGTGAAGATGCGTGCCTCCCAGATCAACGGCTGCACGTTCTGCCTCGACATGCACAGCCGCGACGCGCGGCGCGGCGGCGAGACCGAGCAGCGCCTCTTTCTGCTCAATGGCTGGCGCAAGTCGTCGCTGTACAGCGACCGCGAGCGCGCTGCCCTCGCCTGGACCGAGTGCCTGACCAATGTCGCCACGCACGGGGCGCCCGATCCGGAGTATGCGGTGCTGGAGCAGCATTTCGCGCCCAAGGAGATCGTCGACCTGACCATGCTCATCGGCATGATCAACCTGTGGAATCGCCTGGCGATCGCGATGCAGATGCCGCACCACGTCGATGCCGGTGCCAGATCCAAGGTCCCGGCATGACCATCACGCTGCGCCACGCGGAGTCGGCCGCCGATATCGCTGCCTGCTTCCCGGTGATGCATGAACTCCGGCCGCATTTGGCGGATGCGGACGAATTCCTGGCGCGGGCACAGCGGCAGTTTGCCGACGGCTATCGGCTGCTGGCGGCGTGGCAGGAATCTCGGCCGCTCGGCCTGGCCGGGTATCGCGTGCAGGAGAACCTGGTCCGCGGCCGCTTCTGTTATGTCGACGATCTGGTGGTCGCCGCGTCGGCGCGGCGTGGGCGTATCGGTGCCCGTTTGCTCGATGGGGTTGCAGCCGAGGCGCGCGCGCTCGGGATAGCGCATCTCGTGCTGGACACCGCGATCGACAACCGTCTCGGGCAACGGTTCTACTTTCGCTATGGCATGTTGCCGGCGGCGCTGCGCTTCGCCATGAAACTCAACTGAGGCGCGAACATGCGAGCCATCCTGCATCTGACCTGTAGTCCACGCGGTCCGTTGGCGCACAGCCGAACGATCTCGGGCGAGCTGGTCGCTCGGCTGTTGGTGAGCGAACCCGGCGCGCGCGTGATCGAACGCGATCTCGTCGCGACGCCGCCCCCCTTTGTGGATAGGGGCTTCACCGCCGCCATCCTCGTATCACCGCCGGATTTCGACGCACCCGCGCTCGCTGCCTCGGAGGCTTTGATCGCCGAACTGGAAGCCGGCGATGCGGTGGTGATTGGCACGCCGATGAACAACTACACCGTGCCAGCGACGCTCAAGGCCTGGATCGACCAGATCGTCCGCATCCATCGGACCTTCCGCAGCACGCCGCAAGGCAAGGTCGGCATGCTGCGCGATCGTCCGGTTTACGTTGTGATCGCCTCGGGCGGCTATTTCAGCGGTCCATCACCGAGCGGCACGCCGGCCCAGCCCGACTTCCTGACACCGTATCTCCGCGCGATCTTCGGCACCATCGGCATCACCGACCTGCACTTCATCACGCTCGAGGGTGTCACGCGCGGAGCCGACGCGCAGGCGACGGCGCTGACGGCGGCCCGCGACCGGATTGATGCGTTGCTGCCCCCGCGTTGACCCCCTCCGCCCGGAAGCGTAAGCAACCGCAACGGCCAAGGGCCAGTCGGCCGGCCGACAGGATGGAGCGATCCATTGCGAGACGTACGCGACGCGTTGATGGTGGCGCGCAATACCGACGGCAAGCTGATCAGCCGTCCGCTCTCCCCACATCTTCAGGTCTACCGCTGGCCAATCAGCATGGCGCTGTCGATCCTGCATCGGGTCACCGGCGTGGGGCTGGCGGTCGGCGCGCTGCTGCTGACGTGGTGGCTGGTCGCGGCGGCAGTCTCGGATGAGGCATTCGCCCATGTCCAATGGTTCCTGGCCACGCCCATCGGCCTGTTGCTGCTGTTCGGCTGGTCATTGGCGCTGTTCTTTCATTTCTTCGCCGGCATCCGGCATCTTGTCTGGGACGCCGGCTACGGCTTCGACAAGCCCCTGTACAACCGATCCGCCTGGGCGGTGGTGATCGCGACGATCGCGGCCACGCTGCTTTTGTGGTTCGTTGGTCTCGCGGTGTGGTGAGCGGCGGCATGGCGAAGACACCTCACGTCGACATCATGCGCTCGCCGCTTGGCCGGGCGCGTGGGCTCGGCTCCGCCAGGGAGGGAGCGGTCCACTGGTGGATGCAGCGGATCACCTCGCTTGCGCTGATACCACTGACCCTTTGGTTCCTCTGCGCCATGGTCCGCATGATCGGCGCGAGCCGCGAGGATGTCGTTTCCTGGATGGCAGGTCCGCTTCCCATCGTGTTGATGATCGCGCTGGTGATTGCCACCTTTCACCACCTGCAAGCCGGTCTTCAGGTGGTGATCGAGGACTACGTGGACCACGACGGGGCGCGTATCGGCTCGATCCTGCTGGTGAAAGGGCTGTCGGTGCTGCTGGCATTGGCCTGCATCGTGTCGGTGCTGCGGCTGGGCCTATAGGCGGAAAGGACATCGATGAACGCGATCACTCTGCCATCGTCGCGCGCCTACAACATCGTCGATCACACCTACGACGTGGTGGTGGTCGGCGCAGGCGGCTCGGGGCTGCGCACAACCTTTGGCGTCGGTGCGGCCGGACTGAAGACCGCCTGCATCACCAAGGTGTTCCCAACACGCAGCCACACGGTGGCGGCGCAGGGAGGTATTGGCGCGGCGCTCGGCAACATGGGCGAGGACGACTGGCGCTGGCACATGTACGACACCGTCAAGGGGTCGGACTGGCTGGGTGACCAGGACGCCATCGAGTTCCTGTGCCGCGAGGCGATCCCCGCGGTATACGAGCTCGAGCATTTCGGCATGCCGTTCAGCCGCACCGAAGACGGCAAGATTTATCAGCGCCCTTTCGGCGGCCACATGACCAAGTTCGGCGAAGGCCCCCCGGCAGACCGTGCGTGCGCCGCCGCGGATCGCACCGGCCATGCGCTGCTGCACACGCTGTATCAGCAGAGCCTGCGTAACGACGTGGAATTCTTCGTCGAATACTTCGCGCTCGACCTGATCATGGACGAGGAAGGCGTTTGCCGCGGCGTCATAGCCTGGTGCCTGGAGGATGGCAGCATCCACAGGTTCCGCGCGCAGCTCGTTGTGCTGGCCACCGGCGGCTATGGGCGGACGTATCTCTCCTGTACTTCGGCGCATATCTGCACCGGAGATGGCAACGGCATGCTCCTGCGCGCCGGCCTGCCGTGCCAGGACATGGAGTTCGTGCAGTTCCATCCGACGGGCATTTTCCCTGCCGGTTGCCTGATCACAGAAGGCGCACGCGGTGAGGGCGGCTATCTGACCAACAGCGAGGGCGAGCGCTTCATGGAGCGCTACGCACCAAGCGCGAAGGACTTGGCCAGCCGCGACGTGGTCTCACGGTCCATGACCATCGAAATCGCCGAGGGTCGTGGCTGTGGTCCCAACAAGGACCACATCATGCTGCATCTCGAGCAACTCGGTGCCGACATCCTGCATACGCGGCTGCCAGGCATTTCCGAGACGGCGCGCGTGTTCGCCGGCGTGGAGGTGACGAAGGAACCGATCCCGGTGCTGCCCACGGTGCACTACAACATGGGCGGCATCCCAACAAACCACTACGCGCAGGTGCTGCGCCCGACCAGGGACAATCCTGACGCGATCGCGCACGGGCTGATGTCGGTGGGCGAGGCCGCCTGCGTCTCGGTGCACGGCGCCAACCGGCTTGGCACTAATTCGCTGGTTGATCTGGTGGTGTTCGGCCGCTCCGCCGCGCAGCGAGCCTCCGAGACCATCAAGGCGGATACCGGCCAGCCACCGCTGCCGCCCAAGGCGGGCGAGGCCTCATTGGACCGCTTCGACCGCACACGTCACGCCAAGGGCGGCACGCGCGTGGCCGATCTGCGGCTGGACATGCAGCGTATGATGCAGAGCCACGCGGCGGTGTTCCGCAACAGCAAGATGCTGACCGAGGGCGTGAACGCCATGCGCCGCGTATGGCGCGGCATGGAAGACATGTCGGTATCGGATCGCAGCCTGATCTGGAACAGTGATCTGGTGGAAGCGCTGGAGCTGCAAAACCTGATGGGCTGTGCGATGACCACCATGGTTGGTGCCGAGGCTCGGCACGAAAGCCGCGGCGCGCATGCGCATGACGACTATCCGGAACGCGACGACGTGAACTGGATGAAGCACACGCTCGCCTGGTGCGATGAGCGGGGTGATGTCGCCTTGGATTATCGTCCGGTGAAGATGCAGACACTGACCAATGAAGTGTCAGTGATCCCGCCGAAGAAGCGGGTGTACTGATGGCGACCTTTACGCTTCCCGCCAATAGCCGCGTCGGTCATGGCAAGACCTGGAAGGCACCTGCCGGGTCGAAGCGGGTGCGTGAGTTCCGCATCTATCGCTGGTCGCCCGATGATGGTCAGAAGCCACGCATGGACACGTATGAAGTTGACCTCGATACATGCGGTCCGATGGTTCTGGACGCGCTGATCAAGATCAAGAACGAGATCGATCCGACGCTGACGTTCCGTCGCTCCTGCCGGGAGGGTATCTGCGGCTCCTGCGCGATGAATATCGATGGCGGCAACACGCTCGCCTGCCTGAAGCCGATCGAGGAGATGAAGGGGGCGGTGCGGATCACGCCGCTGCCGCACATGCCTGTCG
>CAVTEC010000042.1:0-53234 GCA_963733475.1 uncultured Alphaproteobacteria bacterium
ACGAGCGCTACCGTGTCCTCAGCTGGCGGCCAATGATGCCGGCCGGCGGCGTTCAATCTCAGCTTGACCTGCAATGCAGTGTGGTCTCCGCCCTTCCAGTGCAGAACGCGTTGATGACTGGTCCCTCCTTGCGCACCACGATCTCGTTGAGCGCCGTGCGCAAGATGCGCTTGCGCGTGGCGGCTGTGGCAGCAGGATGTGACCAAGCCAGCTCGAGATCTGCGCCGAGCCGTATCAGCTGCTGCCGCTCCCGTTCGCCCAGTGGTGGAGGCCTGGCCGCTACGGTGGCAGCGATTTCTGCTTCTATCCTGCGCACAGTCTGCAATGCCTCGTTCCAGCGGCGCTCCAGCTCGGCGGCCACCAAGCGATTTGCCGGATCGACCGCATCGTATTGCCGACGAGCGTGCGCGGCCTCGTACCGCGCCTGTTCAAGCGATACAGGCTGCCGCTGCACGGCCGATGTCGTGGTCATCTGATTTCGACTGCCTTGGCGGCGCCCTTAATGCCAAGCGGCTTCAGGATGCGCAGTACCTCTGCGCTGACGGCACCATCGTACTCAGGCCGCTGATCGAGATGTAGTGTGCCGTACCGTGGTTCATGCGGGCGCCGTAGCAGCTGTAGCGACCGAGCTTGCCACTGTAGGACGCGTGCAGCTTGCGGCCGCAATGACCACAGCGCAAAAGGCCGGGCAGCAGCAGTTCACCGCGACGTACTGCGCCCTTGACTACGGCGCTGCCTTTGCCGGTTGCATTGTTGGCGATCACGCCCTGGTTCCTCTCGAACTCCTCCCAGGTGATGTAGCCAGCGTGATGATCCTTGATCAGAATGTCCCATTCGGCCATTGGCCGATGCACGCCGCGCCTGACACGTTTGCGTCCTTGCTCAATGCTCACTTTGCTTGTCGTGCGCCCGAAGACATAGGCACCCGCGTAAATTGGATTTGTCAGAATGTTATGCACGATGTTATAGGCCGGCAATCGCCAAACGACACCCCGCGCTTCCCCTTCGCGCGACTTTACCGGTAACTCGATGCCATCCTCGCGCAACCAGATATGGACCTGACGGGCGCTTTGGAACTCGGCAAATTTTGCGAAGACGAGCTGCAAAGCCTCCTGAACGCGTTGGTCGGGGTTCTTTTCGATCCGGTCGCGCCCAACTCTGACATAGCCAGCAGCAACCCCGAGGATCAGTGCACCACGGCGCGCCTTCTGCTTTAATGCCTCTTGCGAGCGCTGGCGAAACAGCGACAGCTCAAGTTCGCTCATCGTGCCCTTCATTCCGAGCAATAATCGGTCATTGGGATGGCGAGGGTCATAGATCCCATCTTCGTCGACGATAAGCGTCCCGACCAATCCGCAGAACTCGATCAACGTGTGCCAATCACGGCCGTTACGTGCCAATCGGGACGCCTCGATCGCGAGCACGGCGCCCACGCGGGCTTCGCAGATCGCAGCCAGTAAGCGCTCGAAGCCGGGCCGAGCGATGCCGCCGCCCGAGCGACCAAGATCATCGTCGATGACCTCAACTGTGGTCCAGCCGAGCTGACGGGCGCGATCGGCGAGACCATATTGCCGGCGTCGGCTCTCATGGTTGTGCGTCAGCTGATCGGCCGTCGATTGCCGGATATAGACGCACGCACTGCGCGCAAGATGCTCAGTCGTGATCTTGCTCATCGCTGGCCTCCCCGTTTGCCAGTGCTGTCGCGATCTCGCGCAGAAGGGCTTCCACCTGTGCCGCCAGATCGACCATTTGCGTGGCCGCCAACACGACACGGGGTGCCTCCTTCCCCTCGAACAGGCTTAGTTGCAGATCTTTGGATCGGCACGACATCATTCGCTTCCTCCGCCTTCGATTCGGGCTGGAGGAAGCCTAAAAGCGCGTCGATCTCGGCACGCACGGATCGTAAAATGTCGATGGAGAAGTTGGGCTTCTCACTGAGCATATATTGACCCGCGGACTCATGCGTCATCCACGCCGGAATGCAGGCGAGCGAACTGTCCGGTTGCAAGATGACCACGAGCTCGACGCCGTGGTACTCAAGCTGTCGCTTGATTAGCACGGTCTCGCCGCATTGCGGATGGAACTGATAATAGATCCGCCCCTCAATTAGATGTTTGTGGGCAGTATGTCGCCGTTCCGAACAGCACCTGGATGACACGGATGTCGACACCCTGTTCCAGCAGATGGGTGGCGAAACTGTGCCGCAGTGTGTGCGGTCCGACCCGCTTGGTGAGCTCCGCGGCCTGCGCCGCCTCGACGACGATGCGATGGAGTTGCCGGGTGCTGATGGGCTTCATGGCGTGCTGTCCTGGAAACAGCCAACCGTCACGATGCATCACGCCCTGTTGGTGTCCGAGCTTCCACCACTCGCGCAGCAGGGTGAGCAGATCTGCCGGGAGCATGGCATTGCGATACCGGCCACCCTTGCCACGCTCGTCCCGGCTCAGCACCACGGGCAGGTTGCGCGGATACGCCACCCGGATCGCCTTGCGTGCCAGGTCAGGCCGGTCGATCGTGTGCGTGAAGAAGAACCGCAACGCCGAGACGATGCTGTTCATGGTCGGCGTCGGCACGCCAGCGTCACGCTGTTCGATTTGGAAGCGGCGGAGGTCATCCGCCGTGGCAGTATCAGGTGAGCGCCGCAGGAACGTTGCGAAGCGCCCCACGTCCCGAACGTAGTTGCGCTGTGTCTCGCGCGAGAACCGGCGCATGTTCATATCGTCGATCAGGCGCTGGCGCATTGGGCTGATCGCAGCGGTGCGGATTGACTCGTCCATCGGTCGGCTCCTCTCGGTTGAAGGAAGCCGTAACGCTCCGCCCGCACCGGGACGGGCTCAATCGAGCCACACCACTTGGGCCACTACTCGTCCATCAACACCCCACACTAATCCCGCGAAGCGGGTTCGTTCTTCGGCCAACTGCGGCTGTTCGGCATAGCGCGCCCGCTGCGGCCATCGAGGTGCCACTACCAGCCGCCCAGAGGCGCACATTGGCAAGTGAGACGTTTCGGCAAGTTGGCAGCCTTTTTCGCCGGAACATCTCCGGGGTCAATTCACATGGCCGTCCATGCGCCGCTTGCCGTAGAAGGCAGCCGCACCAAGAAGCCAGGAGGAGACCATGGAAACCACCATCGCCCGCCAGCCCCGACAGAGCCGACTGCACATCGTCATGTCGAAATTGCGCGCGCTGCTTGTCGCCAATCTAACCTCCGCTCAACCGCTAACGGCACCAACGCTCATTCACTGATGCAGTGAACGAGCGATCGCCAACATTCCGAGCCCAGCATCGACGGGAGCCATCGTTTCACACAAGGAGCAGGTCTGAGGCACTGATGATCCGCCACACTGCGCGAGTGAAGCCACGCTCGTTCAATCATTATTGGTTGGCGTTTGCTTCCAGCAAGTTTTATAGTTGGGCTATGAGCGTATTTCGCCTTTCCGCGCTGACGACCACGATGACGGCCACGCTCGGTGGGTTGCCCCCTGGTCACGCGCGGTAAGGAGAATCCGCCACCACCAGAAATGGCCCCGCCGGAGACGGACGGGGCCTTTTCTATCTGACGGTGTCCCGTCCGCGCAGCGGCCCCGACCACAGGAGCACAGCGCAATGGACGACGTCGATCATCGCAGCCTCGGAAACAGGCTCGACCTCTGGCACATCCAGGAGGACGCGCCCGGGATGGTATTTTGGCATCCACGCGGCTATGTCGTTTACCGGGTCTTGGAAGATTACATCCGACGCAAAATGCGCCGGCTCGGGTATGCCGAGGTCAAGACACCCCAGCTTCTGCCTCGTGAGCTTTGGGTTCGCAGCGGACATTGGGAAAAATTTGGCGAGCACATGTTTTCGGTGAATAACGATGACCGTGCCATGGCGCTCAAACCGATGAGTTGCCCCTGTCACGTGCAGATTTTCAACAAAGGCCTGCGGTCCTGGCGCGACCTCCCGATCCGGTATGCGGAGTTCGGTGTCTGCCACCGCGATGAACCGTCCGGTTCGCTGCATGGGCTGATGCGGACCCGTGCCTTTGAACAAGACGACGCACATGTATTTTGCCGCGAGGAGGATGTTCAAGGAGAAGTAGCGCGCTTCATCAACCTGCTCTCGGACGTCTACGGCGAGCTCGGTTTCGCCAGCCGCGAGGTTGCCCTGTCCACCAGACCCATTGTGCGGGCGGGTTCAGATGAGCTGTGGGATTGGGCTGAACAAACCCTGGGCGACGCGGCACACCGGGTGGGCGTCACTTACCAGGTCCAGCCAGGTGAGGGCGCGTTCTATGGTCCAAAACTTGAGTTCGCGCTGCGTGATCGCCTGGGGCGATCCTGGCAGTGCGGGACCGTGCAGCTGGATTGCGTGCTGCCAGGGCGTCTTGACGCCTCCTATGTGACCCGGGACGGAGGCCGTGCCGTTCCGCTGATGATCCATCATGCGGTCTTCGGATCCATCGGTCGCTTCGTGGCGATCTTGCTCGAACAACATGATGGCGCTTTGCCATTTTGGCTCTCGCCGGACCAGGTCGCCGTTGCGCCGATCGCGCAGGACCAGGCCGGTTATGCTGCCGAGGTGCTAGATGCCCTTCTCGATGCTGACGTCAGGGCAGTTCCTTATGATGGAGCGGAAACCCTCTCGCGCCGAATCGTAGCAGCGCATGAAGCTGGGGCATCCCGGTGATGGCTATCGTCGGTCGGAAAGAGGCAGCAGAGCGCTCCTTGACCTTGCGGGAACGTGACGGCAGCCAAGTGCGCGCGCCGCTGTTGCAAGCTCTGGCATTCCTCAAGTCCAGAGCTGGTGGTTCGGCCTCTCCGCCGAGCACGGATCGATGATTGCATCGGGTTCGGCGGGCCGCCTAGACCAACGAACGGCAGCTTCTTGCAGCTCGCTGCGGAAGCCGACCAGCCACATCCGGCCACTTGGTAACGTCCGCCGCGCGCCCACTTTGGTCGTTCCGGCGCGGCAGGTCATTTCTCGATAGCGGACATAAACATCAGCTGTCCCTACCGCCGCTGATGGTTGGAAAGTCGACCGTCGTTCTGCGTGCCTGATCGTTTTCCGACGGGCACCAGTTCGACTCCGCATGATGGCGTCATCATTTCACGCTGGATAGATGAAACTATTCGGAATCATCTCGGAATCGAACACCACAATTCGTTCCCGCAGGCGCGGCTGCCCAGCGTCGGGTACCAACACGTCATGGCACACCGCCGACAGCACGATTTCTGTCTTGCGGTCGATCAGGGTCTGCACGACCAGCAGATTCTGCCTGATACGGACGCTATCGCCGTGGCGCGACACGAGCCGGATCGGACCAGGAAAGCGGCGGTAATAACGCGGCGCGAACATCTGCGTCCGGGTCATGCCCATGACCCGATCGATCAGCATGCCGCGGCTTTCGCCGTACATCGTGGACAGGGTGTGGCCGGCTTCATAATTCTCACGCGGGATCACCCGGTACAGGCAATCCTCCGTGAAGAAGGCCGGCCATTCCTCGAATCGACCATCATCCAGGGCGGTGTAGTAATCATCATAGAAATCGCGCAGCGCATCGCGGTCGATCATAGCCCCATCGTCTCGCGCCAATAGCGGTACATGCCGCGGATCGCGACTTCGGTGACCATGTGCTCGACGCTCTCGGTCTCCCGGCCGCCCATCACGACCAGCGCGGATTCATCGGTGGAATGCGCGAAGCCCTGCTGGCACATCTCGATCGCCTCGCCGTCGTCGGCCGACACCAGGCCGGCGGGGCCGAACAGGTTGGATTGCCGCATGCGGCGCTGCCGTATTTCCGGTGTGTCGTCGGCATAGCCCCAATGGGTCCAATGGAAGTCGAAACCGTCGGGTCCGGTAGGGACGATATGCCGCGTGCTGAGCGAGTTGAGGTTCGACTGCAGCACCACGCTGGGAAAGAGGGTCATGATCTGTATCGCGTCCTCATCGGGGTATTCCTTGACCGCATCGAGGATCCTGGCGTCGGCCAGCTTGATATCACCCCGAAACGTGCGCATGGTGGCGGTCACGTCGTTGACCTCCTGCTGGCCGCGCCGGCTGATCAGGATGCCGTGCCGGCCGGTTAAATCGACCTCGGTCGCCGACTTCTGATCGGCGCGAAACAGCCCGAATGTGACGAAGAAGACGTGCAGCAACGAAGCATGGTAGGGGTCCTTGATGTTTTCCTGCATCAATTTCCAGTTGCCCTTAATGTGCTGGCGGTTGTAGCCAAGGATCTCCAGCTTCCGCCCGTCGTAGACGCGAGTGTAGTGCTGCCAGAACCGCTCCCCGAGATATTCGCGGAAAGCGGGCGTGTCGTCGGAGAACGTGGCCCAGACCACGCCGTTCACGGCCGCCACTCGCAGCTTGTGCAGGCCATGATCCTTGGGGTCGAAATCGGCGGGCATGCCGCCCTGGCCGCGAACCCCGCGCCGAAACGCGGCCCCTTGCAGGTCGCCACGCAGGCTGTAGTTCCATTGGTGGTAGGGGCAGAGCAGGTCTTTGGCGTTGCCTTTGCGCACCTGGCAGAGTTTGAAGCCGCGGTGGGCACAGCGGTTCTCCACCACGTTGATTTCGTCCGGGCCGCTGCGGGTCATGATGACCGGGCGTTCGCCAATTGTGGTGGTTTTGAAATCGCCGACATTCGGGATTTCAGCTTCCAGGCCGCAATACAGCCAATGCGGGCCGTACCAGATGCGCTCCATCTCGGCGGCGTAAATGTCCGGGTCAGAATAGACCCCATAGGGCACGCGGCCCATCGTGTCCGTCGGCCAGGTGCGGCTGATGCGGTTCATCCTGCTGCCTCCGGGGCCAGTTTCGCTGAGCGGGCGGGACGCTGTCAAAAGCTAACCGAGGGCGCAGAGCTTCAGGGTTCTGATGCCCAACAGCGCGAAGGTTTTGGCGTCCATTGAGCCGAAATCGGTCAATCGCCGTGTCATCAACAAATGACGGTTCAGGGTGGGCGGCGGAGTTACCGGGACCGGCTCACCGGTGGTTGGATTGCGCCCATGATTGCCGCTCAGCCAATCGGCTTCGGTTCCCGACAGCGGACATTGCTGTGCCAGGCCGCTCCGGGCAGCTGTGTGGATGGGAAGGTGACCATCCGCTCTCAGGCGTCGGTTCGGTCACTCCGGACGTTCGCCTCACGGCGAGGGCTGGCCGCGATACAGGCGACCGTGCTCGCATCTTGGGTTCGACTGGACATCGTATTCGGTGGTGCTCTTGTATCGTCCTTGGCCGAAGTGATAGCGGAGGTCGTTCGCAACCTGCGCAGTCCGATGGCCACCGCCGACATCACATCGGCGTCCCTAGGTGAAGTTTGCCGTGCAACAGGGTGCGTCTCTTGCTCGAAATGCGTTGGCAACTGGTCCAGGATGACTTTGGCTCTTTAAGCGTGCGCGGTCCCGACAAGCGTCCAGGGCGCGGAACCAGACTTGAAGCGATGGACGAGGAATTCGAGGAGGACGCTGACCCGGGCGGCGCGCGGACCGCCGCTCGGGGTTAGCAAGTTGAGGGTCATGATCGGGGCCCTCCAGTCTTCGAGAACAGTCGTCAGCCGCCCGCTCCGAACAGCCTCCCACGCGAGGAAATCGGGTTGCAGCGCAACGCCGGCGCCGGCTTCGAGAGCATAGTTGAGCGCATCTGCATTGGTAGCGCTGAGCGGCCCCTTGACGATTACCGACTCATCGATGCCGTCATCATTGGTGAAGCGCCAAGTCTCGCCGGTCGCGAGATAGCTGTAGCAGAGACATGCATGACCCTTGAGGTCGCGTGGGCGACGTGGCGTACCATGCCGTGCGAAATACGCCGGCGTCGCGACGACCCAGCGGCGTACCGGGCAGAGCCTCCGCGCGATCAGGCTGGAGTCGGGCAAATCGGCGATGCGTACCTGCAATGTCGACGCCGCGCGCGACCAGATCGACCATCTGGTCGTCGAGTTGCAGATCGACGGAGACCTCGGGGTAAGCCGCGAGGAAGTCGGGCAAAGCCGGCGCGACGTGACGCAGCCCGAATGACATCGGCACCGCCAGTCTTACGCGGCCGCGCGGCGTCGCCGATTTCGCCCCGGCCTCGGCTTCGACCATCTCGCCCGCGGCGAGTATCTGTGCAGCCTGAACCGCCAGCGCCCGGCCTGCCTCGGTGAGCGAGAAGCGACGCGACGTCCTGTGGATCAGCCTCTCCCCCGTGCGCGCCTCGAGGCGCTTCAGTGCCTTCGAGACCGTCGCGCTGGAGAGCCCCAGCTCGGCGGCCGCCCCTGCAAAAGAGCCGCTTTCCGCCAGCTTGGCGAAGATGGCCCAGGCTTCAAAGTCGGGCAAAGACATGACGACCTCATGAATGGAAACGGTGACATTCCATTCGTTCTATTTTCTCGGACAGCGTCGAGAGTCATATGCGGATTCAGATCGGGGCAGAAGCCTGATCACCTTGAAGGACATCCGTATGGGCGTCGCGTCGACGCCGCCTGAAACAGGAGGCCACGGTCCAGCAGTCAACGCGATCTTGCTGAAGACAACAAATTGAGAGCGATTTCGACAAGAATTGAGAGCGATTTCCACGACGAATGCCAGCAACGCGAAGCCGGTTCATCTTCAAGTCGGGTTTAGGAGGAAAGAGTCATGGTGCAGCAGACAACTCTCACGAAGCGCAGCGAAAAGGGACTTTTGACACCGGATAACGCCGTCGTCGCGATCATCGATCTGCAGCCGCAGATGCTGTTTGGCGTGGCGAACTTCGACCGGCAGTCAATAATCAACAACAACCTGGTGCTGGCGAAAGCAGCAAAAGTTTTCGGTGTGCCGGTGGTGCTCTCGACCGTGGAAACCAAATCCTTCAGCGGCAATATGTGGCCGCAAATTCAGGCGATCTTTCCGAACCAGGTGCCGATTGAGCGTTCGTCGATGAACTCCTGGGACGATAAGAACTTCGTCGCCGCGATTGAAAAGACCGGACGGCGTAAGATCGTTCTCTCCGGCCTTTGGACGGAAACCTGCGTGGCGCTGCCGACCGTGCAGGCGATCCACGACGGTTATGAAGTCTATGTCGTGGAAGATTGCTGCGGCGACGTGAGCCAACTTTCGCACGACAATGCCATGAAGCGTGTCATTCAAGCGGGCGCAAAACCGGTGACGGCACTATCCGTGATGTTGGAATGGCAGCGCGATTGGGCGGAGCGAGACACTTATGACGCCGTTATGGACATCGTGAAGAGCCATTGTGGCGCCTACGGCATTGGGGTCGAGTATGCCTACACAATGGTGCACGGCGCCCCGGCCACAAAATTGCCCGAGTACACAGTTCCGGCAGCGGCACTGCCACACGATAGGCGCGCGACGGGTTGATCTCCGGCACCGTCGGAGCGCCTTCCGAGTCTGAAGGCGCCTCGATCTAAGTGTCGTCAGGCGTCCCGATCCTCAAGGCGGCACGCGTGCGGTACCGGGCTGAACACCTTCCCCTAACGTGACGGAGTCCCGCGCATGACCCCTCTGAACCAGGCACCCGATCTTATCCTCCATCGCGGTCTCTTCGCCACGCTCGACCGCACCAATCCAAGTGCCACTGCGGTCGCCATCAAGAATGGCGTCTTCACCGCGGTGGGCCGAGACGCCGATGTCATGGCGCTCGCCACCCGCGATACCAGGATCATCGACCTCAAGGGCAGGCGAGTACTTCCCGGCCTCATCGACAACCATCTTCACATCATCCGCGGCGGGCTGAACTTCAACATGGAGCTGCGCTGGGATGGCGTGCCCTCGCTTGCGGACGCGATGCGGATGTTGCAACGGCAGGTGGCCGTTACCCCGCCGCCGCAATGGGTGCGCGTGGTTGGGGGCTTCACCGAGCACCAATTTGTCGAGAAGCGCCTGCCCACGCTCGACGAGATCAACGCGATCGCGCCCGAAACGCCCGTGTTCCTGCTGCATCTCTACGACAGAGCGATGTTGAACGCTGCTGCACTCAGAGCGGTCGGATACGATAAGAACACGCCCGAGCCGCCTGGCGGTGAGATCATTCGCGACGCAGGCGGGAATCCGACCGGCCTGCTGCTGGCCAAGCCGAACGCCGGCATTCTCTACGCGACGTTGGCCAAAGGGCCGAAGCTGCCTTTCGAGTACCAGCTCAATTCGACGCGGCATTTCATGCGCGAATTGAACCGCCTGGGCGTTACGGGTGCGATCGATGCCGGCGGCGGCTTTCAGAACTATCCGGAGGACTACACTGTCGTTCAGAAGTTGGCTGACGATGGGCAGCTCACGATCCGAATCGCTTACAATCTCTTCACGCAGAAGCCCAAGGACGAGAAAGCTGATTTCCTCAACTGGACGAGGACTTCGCAGTACAAGCAAGGGGACGATTATTTCCGCCACAACGGTGCGGGGGAAATGCTGGTCTTCTCGGCTGCCGACTTCGAGGATTTCCGCCAACCTCGTCCCGACATGCCGCCGGAGATGGAAGGCGAGCTGGTCGAGGTTGTGCGCGTGCTGGCGCAAAACCGCTGGCCGTGGCGCCTGCACGCGACCTACGACGAGACCATCTCGCGGGCGCTCGATGTCTTCGAGAGGGTGAACCGAGAGACTCCGCTCGCAGGTCTCAACTGGTTTTTTGACCATGCCGAAACGGTCTCGGATCAGTCGATAGAACGGATCGCGGCGCTCGGCGGCGGCATCGCTGTCCAGCATCGCATGGCTTATCAGGGCGAATATTTCGTCGAGCGCTACGGAGCGCGCGCGGCAGAGGCGACGCCGCCCATCGGAAGAATGCTGGAGATGGGCGTCAAGATCTCCGCCGGCACCGACGCCACGCGCGTGTCGTCCTATAATCCTTGGGTCTCGCTTGCCTGGCTGGTCACCGGCAAGACCGTCGGCGGCCTCCGGATCTATCCGCAGCGGAATTGCCTCGACCGCGAGACGGCGCTGCGGATGTGGACCGAAAACGTCACCTGGTTCTCGAACGAGGAAGGCAGGAAAGGCCGCATCGAAGTCGGTCAGTTCGCCGACCTCGTCGTACCCGACCGCGACTACTTCTCCTGTTCCGAAGACGAGATCTCCGGCATTGCAGCCGAGCTGACGATCGTCGGCGGCAAGGTGGTTTATGGTGCCGGGGACTTTACCGCCCTGGACGAGACCCCGCCGCCGCCGGCCATGCCCGACTGGTCGCCGGTTCGGCAGTTTGGCGGGTATGCCGCCTGGGGTGACCGGTCCGGTTCGGGCGAGGCAGCGGCCCGGCGGTCGCTTGCCGCCACCTGCAGCTGCGCGAGCCATTGCGGCATCCATGGACACGATCATGCCGCCGCCCGTTCGTCCCGGTTGCCGGTCAGCGATCTGAGGTCCTTCTGGGGCGCGCTTGGGTGCAGCTGCTTCGCATTCTAACTCGAGCTGTCCAGACGTCCATGACGCGAGCAATGCAGATGCAAAAAAATGATCGGATATGAGTTCCTGATTGCCCGGCTTTGTCTGGCTGCTGTGTTTCTCTATAGCGGGGTCGACAAGCTGTGCCATTGGCGGTCAAGCGTCGAAGAGGTCAAGGGCGACAGGCTGCCATGGCCAGCGCTTTTCGCCGGCGCGACTGTCATTACCCAACTCGTCGGCGGATGCGTCGTCGCCATTGGCTTTTTTGCATGGCTGGGCGCGCTGCTTCTCGCTGGCTTTACGGTTGCCGCCACGTTGCTCGGGCACCGCTTCTGGCTCCGCCGCGGAGCGGAGTTCCGACACGAAGTGACGACCAGCCTGGAGCATGTGGCGATCGTCGGCGGGCTGCTCTTGCTCTGCCTCCTCGATCTTCCGGCCAGCGGATGAACGACCGGAAATGATCTACCAGGCACCCGGCGCAAACGTTGCGCCCGCGGCCCACCCACCGCTCCCGGTCGCAATAACAACGATCGGCGTGATCGCGGTCGCGATGGTGGGTTCGACGATATCGTCGCAGCTCGTCGATCTCGATATCGCCGATATCGGCGGCGGTTTTTCGCTGTCGGCGGACAATGCATCCTGGATCGCCTGCGTCGCGACGATGGCGGAGGTCGTGAGCATTCCGATCGCCGCGATCCTGATGCGCGCTCTGTCTCTGCGGCGGGTAGCCGTCTACAGCGCCTCGCTCTACGTAGTCTGCGCCTGCCTGAGCCTCCTCGTTTCCGGAGAAGATGGGCTGATCGTGCTGCGCGCCATGCAAAGCTATTGCAGCGGCACGATGTCGGTCCTGATGTTCGTCGCGGTCGTCGCGACCCTGCCGCCCGGCTCTGCGCGCAACGTCGGGCTCGCCCTCTTTGCCTTCGCATCGACAGCGCCGACAGCGCTCAATGCCACCGTCGGCGCCTTTGTGACTGAACGCTGGGGCTGGCCGGGTCTGTATTATTTCGACGTCACTTGGGGTCTGATATTCCTGGTGCTGGCGTGGCGCTTTCTTCGCCCGGCGCCGCGGGCGATGCGCCTGTCGGAAGTCGACTGGCTCGGCTATGTAATCCTTGCCGTCGGGCTGGCCGCCTTGATCCTGTTTCTGAAGCAAGGCGACCGGTTCTTCTGGCTCGACAATCCCATCATCCGGCATGCTGGGCTGATCGCCGCCCTTGCCATTCCGCTGGCTCTCGTGCTGCTCGTGCTAGGGCGCCGGCCGCTGCTCGACCTGAGTTTGATGGCGAGCCCGACCTTTGGCTGGGCGATCGCGCTCGCGACCTTCTATCGCTTCGGTCTGGTCATGACGGCGTTTGTCGTACCGCAGGCGCTGAACTCGTCTCCAGGGCTTCCGGATAGAGCAGATCGCAGATGCCAACATCTGGGCGTTCTGGGCTCAATGTTTCAGCTTCCCGCTCGCTTGGTTGTGGGCGTCGCACGGCGATGCGCGCCAACCGTTGTCGCTGGGCCTCGCACTCTTCGCGGCTGGAGCGTTCATCGCAACCTGGCTGACGCCGCAATGGCAGGCGAACGATTTTGGTCTGGCCCTGATTTTGGTAGGGATCGGACAAGGCTTGTTCCTCGTGCCGACCCTGTTTTACTCCACGCGCGACGTGAAGCCGGAGCAGGGCCCCACCGCGGCTGCGCTCTTCAACCTCAGCCGCATCGTCGGGCAAACCTTCGGCACTGGTGTCGTAAGCGCGCTGATCACGTATCGCGAGAATTTTCATTCCGCCGTGTTGGTCGAGAGCGTCAACAACGCCAGCTCTGCGGTGGCGGAGCGTTTAAGCGGCCTCATGGCGAGCTTCCTGGCGACGAATGGCGATGCCGCACTCGCCAGCAAGCAGGCCTGGGCGTCATTGTCGGCGACATTGTCCAATCAGGCGTATGTCCTGGCATTTGCTGATGCTTTCGTCATCGTCTCAGCGGTGCTGGCCGTGTCGGCGCTGCTGGTGCTGATGTTACCGCAACTGCATCCAGCGACGGACAGTGCCGCAGCCGAAACCGCGGCCCCGCCAGTCTTGAAAAATTCGGCAGCCTCATCGGAAAGCCGGTAATGATGGCCGGATTGAAACGCATCGCGATGGTGGTTGGGTTGATCGTCCTGCTGGTTCCGGCCGGCTACTACGTCTGGCGCTGGTACGATCGTTCGCGCGATGTCCAAGGTACGAACGACGCGTACGTCCAGGGCGAAATTACGAATATCAGTTCCCGCGTCAGCGGGTATGCGGTGGAGGTGCTCTTCGACGACGGCATGCCGGTCAAGGCGACCGACGTCGTCGTGCGGATCGACCCGCGTGATTTCCGCATGGCGGTCGAAAAGGCCGAAGCAGCGCTCAATCAGGCCGAGGCCGATTTGGCTGCAGTAGTCGCCAGCCATGAACTGGAAAAATCGAAGATCGCCGTAGCGGACGCAGCTTTACGTTCGGCAGAGGCTCAGGCGAAGAATTCCGACACGACCTTGATGCGCGCAAGCGTTCTGGCCAAGGACAAATTCGGAACCCAGGCCGCACTCGATGACGCCCAGGCGGCAGAGGTAAAAGCCCATTCGGACGTCGATCAGGCAACGGCCAACCTCGCCTACGAGAATCAGCAACTGGTGGTGATTGATGCCAATGAAGCCGTGGCGAAGGCGCGGATCGATTCGGCCAACGCGGCCTTGCTCTCGGCCAAATTCGCACTTGCGGATACCGCCGTCTGGGCGCCAATCGACGGGATTGTCGCCAACCGCAAAACGCGCGTCGGGGAATACGTCGTGGCCGGCACCGACATGCTCTCCATCGTTCCGACAGAGAATCTTTGGGTGGAGGCCAATTATCGCGAGACGCAGATTGGCCGCATGAAAGCCGGCGATCCGGTCCGCATCGATGTCGATACCAATCCCGGCAAGCCGATCTGCGGCTATGTAGAAGCAATCTTGCCGGCCGCAGGGTCGGAATTTGCGCTGATTCCCCCGGACAACGCCACGGGCAATTTTACGAAGATTGTGCGCCGCTTCACCGTGCGCATCCGGTTCAATCGGCGCGATGCCATCGCCGCGCTGGCTCGTCCCGGCATGTCGGTGGAAACGGCCGTCGCAGTCTCCACGCCCGACAACGCCTCCCCGACAGAACGAGGCAATCGGATCGGCTGCGAGTTCGATCCATCAAGGGACATAGTCGAGCGGCGGCTTACGAAACTGCCCGAACATCCTGGATTGGGCCGCGCGCGTCCTCAGGGCCCCTCGGGGATAGAGACTCTTGCGCCGCCAGCACACTAGGGCCTTCAACTCTGGGCTCGGCCGAGCTGTGAAGCGAGGCCGCCCCGACCTGAAAGCGCGATAATGAAACGTAACTGAGGAGAACTCCATGCAAACGCTTCAAGCTGACTACTTTGCTGCTTATCGCCATGTGAAACTCTTCCGAGATGACAAAGGCGTGCTGGTTGCCGAGTTTCATAGCGACGGCGGCCCGTTCATCATGAACGCGCACGCTCACACCGAATTTGTCGATGCCTTTCACAGGATCGGACAAGACCGAGCGAACAAGATTGTCATCCTTACCGGCGCGGGTGGGAGTTTCATTGGCGACGTAGAATGGACATCATTCGGAGATGTCGCCGATCCCGGCATCTGGAGCAGAATTCACGACGAAGGTCTCCAGACATTAGAGAACATTGCGAACATCCGCGTTCCGATGATCGCGGCAATCGAGGGACCTGCACATATTCACTCGGACTACGCGCTCCTTGCTAATGTTATCGTAGCGGCTGAAGGTGCGACGTTCCAGGACGTCGGCCACTTTGCCGGGGGAGTTACGCCGGGTGACGGGATTTTTACGACCTGGAGTTATCGGGCTGGAGCAGGTCGAACCGAGGCATTCTTGCTCAATCCACAACCATTGCCGGCGCGTACAGCATACGATTGGGGAGTCGTTGCGGAGGTCGTGCCGAACGGCAAGGCTGTGGCACGCGCTCGGGAACTGGCGAATTTGTACTTGAAGGCTCCAGAGGTGACGCGCCGGAATACGCGCATTCACTTCATTCAACCGTTGAAGGAGCGCATCATGCGGGAAGTCGGTTATGGATTATCGCTCGAAGGGGCGTCATCGGCTGACCTGGTAAAATCAAATCAATCCAAGAGCTAGCGATCGTTCAGAACTTCGCGAGTGGCACGTGACGGTTGTGCTGTGCGGCACTGTCTCCTCACGTCTTAATCTGCAGTTTGGAGGTTCATATGACGAGCGTGTCCACGTCGGAGCAACAGCAGCAAGCGTCCCAGCATCGGTCCATTGACCACAGCAAGATCGCATATCAGAAGCCTCAACCTACTGGCATGGTACCGGACATCTTTGTCGGTTCCGCGATGCAGCTAGACGGCGACGAACGCGAATGGGTTCCGCAGTCGGACACGGTCGCGTTCAAGCCGCTCGTGCTTAACGTGAGCCATGGCTACTACATCAACATCCTGCGGGTTCGGTCCTCCGGCGTGTTGTCGCGCCACCGACATTCCGGACCGGTGCATGCGATCACTCTGCGCGGAAAATGGCGCTATCTCGAGCACGACTGGATCGCGCTTCCAGGCGACTACGCCTTTGAGCCGCCAGGTGAGACACACACACTTGTCGTGCCGGATGACGTCACGGAGATGGCCACGCTCTTTCACGTGACCGGCGGCTACACCTACGTCGATCCCTACGGCGAGGCGCTTGGTTACGAAGACGTTTTCACGAAGCTTGAACACGCGATCAAGCACTACGAAGCCATCGGGCTCGGCAAGGACCATGTCAGCAGGATCGTCCGATGATACGGCGCGAGACAGTCCATGTAGGCGGCGTTCCGATCAGCTACCTCACCGCCGGTGAGGGAGACCGCCTGGTGCTCCTCCTGCATGGCACGTATTGGAGTCGCGTCTGGCAGCCCGTGCTCGATGGCATCGCCAGCACGGGCCTTCGCCCGGTGGCGGTGGATTTCCCCGGCTTCGGCCGTTCCGGCGGTGAACTCACCGTCAGCGAGGCTTCGGTCCCGCGCCTTTCCGCATGGCTGCTACGTTTCCTTGGAGCGCTCGGGCATAGAGGCTCGGTCATGGTTGCTGGTCACGACATCGGGGGAGGCGTCGCCCAACATTTCATGCTCGCCAACGAGGTGGAAGTGCCGCGCCTCGCCGTGGTGAACAGCGTGATGTACGACTCCTGGCCGGTACCCGGTGTCGCACGTTTCCGGGATCCAGCCGTGGCTGCCGCAACGACGAGGGACGATGTCCTGGCTGCGCGCCGTGTGTCCGTCGTGAAGGCGCTCGGACGCCCGGCAAGCGAGGCGGAGATTTTGGAGTATCTTGATCCGTGGACCGATCCCAGGGTCGCTCGATCCTGGCTCGCGCTCGCGGGCGCGGCGGACAACCGCTACACGCAGGAGATGCTGCCGGCCCTGCTCCATTCCAGGACGCCGAAGCTCCTGGTGTGGGGCGAAGACGATCCGTTTCAGACGATCAACTATGCTGAACGTTACGCACGCGAGTTCCCGGAAACGAAGCTCGTCCGGATCAAGTCGGCAGGCCACATTCCCATGGAAAACGATCCCCAAACGGTCGCAGGGGCCCTGTCCCAATTCTTTTCCGCCAAACGCTGACAGAGGCTATCGATGAAGGTTGCGATCCTTGACGATTACCAGAACGTCGCGCCGCTGATTGCCGACTGGTCGGGCATCTGGCGACGCCACGGCGAAATCACTGTGTTTAACGACCACGTTGCCGATCCCGCGGCAGTGGTCAAGCGGTTGCGGCCGTTCGACGCGACGTGTGGGCTGGGTGAAGCACAGGCAGCTTACCGCAAGATCGCGGCCGGCACTGCTGGCCGCATCGTGCTTCGGCCGCATGAATAGTGGGAGGTGGCGATGAATGGTTATCTCGTCTCCCTCGTCATGGGCCTGGCCGTCGGAGTGGCGTACGGCCTCATCCAGGTTCGCTCCCCGGCTCCGCCATTGATCGCATTGGTCGGTCTGTTGGGCATGGTGCTGGGAGAACAAGCGGTGGATACGGTAAGGCACCATGTCAGGCCGCCTGCGCAGACCTCGGCTCGGCAGATTCCTGAGGACACCCGAGGGCCACGTTAGGTCGACTACCCGCGGAAGGCTGTCGTCCGGACCACGTTCCAGGAGAAATCCGAGATGACTGGGAGAATGGGGTTCGGCGGGCTCGCCGTTTCGCTCGTTCTGACCGTGCCGTTTGTGGCGCATGCGTCATCGGACGAGCCAGCCGGAATCAATCTCGGCGGCACCAGCTTCATGGACGGGTTCGGCAGGACCGACCCGGGTTTCGTCTATCAGCAGTATTTACAGGTCGAGCATTATAACGCGGTCAACGATCAGAACGGCCAGCAGGTGCCAATGTTCCGGGGCACCGACATCAACAGCGTGATCTCGCTGAACCAGCTCATCTACGTCTCGCCCTATCATCTGCTTGGCGGAGCGCTCGGCGTTGACGCGTTGCTGCCGGTCGTCGATCTCAACGCGTCGTTCGCGCCGACCAGTCCCGCGAAGCTTACGGCCGATCGCGGTCTCGCCTTTGGCGATCTCACCTGGGGGGCATTCCTGCAGATGCCGCCGGTGATGGCAGATGGACGTCCGGTATTTGCCCAGCGCTTCGAGTTCGACGTGATCTCACCGACCGGCCAATACAATCATGCCGATGACATCAACCCGAGCTCCGGCTTCTGGTCACTCAATCCCTTTTGGGCGATGACTATCCTGCCGACGCCGAACACCGAGTTTTCGACCCGGTTGCATTATCTCCATAATTTCCAGAACAACGATCCCGCGGGCGGTGCGGCACCGTTCCGTGCAGGTGACGCCGTCTGGGCGAACTTCGCGGCGTCCTACAAGGTGCTGCCAACCCTCAATGTCGGGCTGAATGGCTACTACTTTCAGCAAATTCAGGACGACACTGTGAACGGGCAGACGAGCCCGAAGTCGGAGACAACCAACTTCTCCGTGGGACCTGGCGTGATGTATCAGCCCGACGCAAGCAACAGCTTTTTCGTCAATGCCTACCTGCCAGTGATCGAGCGCAACACCACCCACGGCTTTCACCTCGTGTTTCGTTGGACCCATGTCTTCTGAGCGCACCGAGGCGCCCTTACGAGCTTCAATGCCTACTGGCATTTTCTTGTTGCGCGCTAATCAGGTTTGCGCTGATCCAGCGGAATGACCAATATTCAAAACCGTATTGCCAAGTTAGCCGCGGCTGGCTTCAGGATGACAGGCACGCGAGGCTGGCCGTATGGCCGCATTGAGAGTCTGCTTATTGCTGTTCGTCGTTTCAAAGCGGTCGTTCCGCTTTCGGCCAGGATTGTCTTTATCGCATGACGCAGGTTGGCAGGATTGCCAGATGATGGTCGAGACCACTGCGCGGACGACGCCGCCGGCAGGGCCTCAGTTAGCCACCCCGCTGCTCGGGCGAGAACGCCGCGGCCCCATCGCAGCCCTGCAGCCGGATGTTACCATTGGCGGTGTATGTGCCGCCGTGCACCACGCCCGTGAGCTGCAATAAATGCCCGTCGGGAGAAATCCGGGCCTGGGCGGTGGATGGATCCGTCATGCTCAACGCCGGGTAGCGGATCAAGGTTTGCCAGACGCGTTGTCCATCATGCGGCGGACCTACCGCGGTCATCGTCAGGTCGACGCGTTTGTCCTTCTTGAAGCCGGGCAAGAACACCGTCTGGGCCTCGCCGTCGCCTTGTATTCGCCGGCTCCAGTAGAACGCCAGCGCCAGTGGCGAGCGAATGTCCGGTCGCACCGAGGCGCCGGGCAGATCAAGGTCGCGCCGCCGGTCCGCACCGGCCGCGCCGTAGTCCTGGAGCCAGGGTTGGCCAAAATTCGCTGGGTCCCAGTGGCTGGCGAATGCCGCGTGTTGGCGCTGAAATTCGTCGCGCGATTTTCCCTGCAGGCGATACGCTTCCAACCCGTCGGTGGTGCGGTCGAACACATCCCAGAATTGCCGCACGACGGTGTCGCCGACGATATAGCGGCTGTTCGCGGCCACGCTGAGCAGCCGATCAGCTTTCCAGGTGCTGATCTCCTGCATCAGATAGGTGATGTGCACGAAGGGTATCGGCATGCCGGTAAAGCGACCACGCACATCCACCGTGGTCGTGGCGTTCACCACCTTGGTGTCGATGGCGGTCGTGACGTCTATCCGCCCGCGGTAATCGCTGGTCCCGGCAAAGTGGCAGACCTCACTGCCATCGGCGTTGATCACGCTCAGTTGTGCCGCGACGAGAAAAGCGAGCCATCGCTTGATCACCAGTCCCCCGCTGTAAACGGACCGACGACGCGTCGATGCAGCGAAGGTAAGCGCATGACATGCGTATGGTGACGCTATCGCGGTGCGCGCGATGACGACGGCTGAAGCTTTTCGACGCGTCATCCGCCGGCGCATTTGCCACCCGTTGCAGCAATCGAGGTCCGAACATATCAGAGTAACGGCTGAAGCGTTAACTTCGCGCCCATCAAGGCCACTCAGACAAGCGGCAGGCAAATGGCTAGGATGGGTGGAAGGCGGCCAGTCCGCCTTCGGGCATCGATGCTGCAACTCCGGACATTCGGTTCGCGGCCAGGGGCCAGCCGAAACCTGCCGGACTCCTTTCGTCAGAACCGACCCAATGAGTCTGAACCCAAGTCAGTCAGCGATGCGACGGCCACCATTGAGACGCGCTCGTCGGGTCACTGCGCCTGCCCGGCCTCATCAAAACGACGAAGATAGCCAATGATAGCCTGTCTCGCCTTGCGATCAGCCAATCCGGGGTACGTCATCTTAGTGTCGGGCACGACTGCGCGCGGCTTCTCGATCCAGGCATCCAAAGTCGCCTCGTCCCATAGTCTCCCGCTTTCGTGCCCGGCAACCAATCCTGCCGAGTAGGCGAAAGTGGCATAAGTCGCCCAGCGTTTGCCGACGATTCCGTTCAACGGAGGCCCAACGCCAACCGCTGCATTCGGTCCGACCGAATGGCAGATACCGCACGCACCGAATACCGCGTCTGGCTGGCCGGCGTTGGCATTAGGGGCACCGCTTGCATCGCAGACAGCAAGCACCGTGACGACGGATACCACGGCCATCGCGCTTATCCCGACCGAAAACCGCTTGAGAGCAGCCACCTGCAAGTCACTAACCTGCTCGCCAAGTGGTCTCAACTCCCGTGCTGCCTGCCGCGCATGACAGCGCGAGGCGATCGACTGGCCGTTCATCAGACCGGCCTGAATTGCAAAGGCTGGACCCTCGGAGCGGTGCGAGGTATCGTAACATTCGCATCTGCAGGCGTATGTGTGTCCGGCGGCTGTGGGGGAGGCACAATGCGGAATACCTTGGTTCTTATGGCCGCGATGATGGGCATTCTGTTCGCCAGCCCCATCGCCATCGCACAACAGTCCACCATGCCGCCCGATGCCAAGGTCTACATCATCTGGCCGTCGGATGGACAGGTGATCAAAGGCGCCTTCTGGGTTCGAATGGGACTCAGTGGTGCGGGCATTGCTCCCGCGGGCGTTCATAAGGCCAATACCGGTCACCATCATCTATTGATCGATGTAGACCTTCCGCCGCTCGATCAGCCGATTCCCAACGATCGCAACCACCTCCACTTCGGGCTTGGCCAGACCGAGGCGCGCCTCGATCTGCCGCCAGGGAAACATACTTTGCAATTGCTGTTGGGTGACGAAAACCACATTCCGCACCAGCCACCGCTGTATTCGAAGCGCATTACCATCACTGTTGTCCAATAGCCGGCGCAAGGAGAGATGGCATGTCACTGATCCCACTCCGGACATCGGGCGCGTCGGCCGCACTGCTCTGCCTGATCACAGCGGGCGCTGCTGCGCAGGGAACCCAGGGCCAACCAGTGGCCGCCCCGGCGACGAGCGCGCCAGCTACAGCTCGTACGCCAGCGCCGCACGATGCATACGTATATATCGGCTGGCCGCTCGATGGGGCGACCGTCAGTGGCAGTCACATCAAGGTATGGTTTGGCACCCGCAATTTCGGCGTCGCGCCCGCCGGAGTAGTCATGCGCAATACCGGGCATCACCACCTCCTGATAGATGTGCCTGTGCCACCTTTGGACCAACCAATTCCCAACGACCGCAATCATCTGCATTTCGGGCTGGGCCAGACGGAGACTGTTATCGAACTGCCGCCTGGCAAGCACACGCTGCAACTGCTGATGGGTGATGCAGACCATGTGCCGCATGACCCGGCGCTGATGTCGAAGCGGATCACGATTTATGTGCGCGGCTAGCAGGCTGTCGACTGGTGCTTTTCCCGCTCAGTCAAGATCGCGCGCGACCCTGAAGCCATTCGCGAGGTATCGGACCGGCGCATCGTAATAGCCTCGGGCCGTCGGCATGATGTCATCCAAGCCACTCCGGAACGATCCGCCGCGCAGGACGCGTTCCATGCAATTCGGCGATTCTCGCGCCGATCCGTCGCCTGGTGCATTGCGGTAGTTGGGGAGCCAGCAATCCTGCGTCCATTGCGCAACACCACCGAGCATTCCGTAGAGTCCGAAGGGGTTTGGGCGGAAAGTGGCCACCGGTAGCGGCGCCCGAGGATCCTGCGTCCCACCACACCCAGCGCAGTTGGCCAGCGCGGTTCCCGGCTGGTCACCCCACCAATAACGAGTTGTCGTGCCGCCGCGAGCTGCGTACTCCCACTGCGCCTCGGTTGGCAGGCGATATGCGTGCCCGGCGCGATGCGACAACCAGGTGATGAAGGTCTGCGTGTCGTCCCAACTGACGTTGTGAATGGGCGTGTCGTCCTTCGTTTCCGGCGCCATACGCGGAGGCGGTCCGCAGGCACCGTCGCTGCGGCATGAATTCCACTCCGCGACGGTTACCGGGTATAGGCCCAGCGCGAAGGCTTTCAGGACCACATGGTGCGCCGGCGTGGCAGCGGGGTCCTTGGCCCCTTCACCCATCATCAGGCTGCCAGCCGGAATTCGAACCATCCTGGGACAGGTTGGACAATCCTGAAAGAACCGCCCTTCGGTGCTGGTTGAGGGCGGAGCAACAGGGGGCACGACCATTGCGAGGTCGCGCTGCGGCTGTGGGGGCGGCGGTTCTGCGCGAGGCGCGACCGGTTGCAGCGCGGCCAGTGTCTCGGGCCTCTTCGGTGCCCCCGCCACGATGGGCGGAGCCGGAGGAGCAACAGCCTTCGGTAAGCTCTGGGCCGGTGGCAGCGGAAGTGGCTGCGGGGCTGCCGTCTGCTGCACCTTGGCCGGCGGCGGGGTGCTGCTGGGGGTGCTTTGGGCGAGCAACTCTTCGCGGCGCCGCTTGGCCGATGCGGCGAGATATGAATTGGGGTAGAGCCTGAGGAAGGTGTCGACATCCTCGACCCGACCGCTTGCGCGAAGCCGCTCCCACAACGCGGCCTCCGCCATTTGCGCTGCCGCTTCGGCGGGATCCATGACCTCGATGTCGAGGAACCCGACTGTCTGGCCGCCTCGGCCATCGTCCACGAGGTACTGGAATGTGCCTGCCGGACCGATGAAACCAGGCTCCGGCAAGTAGGTTAGGGCCGGCAATTCCTCGGGCGGGATCCGATCGCCCGCCCGGATCGTAGTCACGCCAAAGCGCACCAGACCACTGGGCACGGCTTGTACGGTCACGGTCAGCCTGTCGCCGTCCGGGTCGGTGGGAGGCGTGATGCCGAGTGCGCCCGTGTAGATCCGCAGACGGCGACGAGCCTCCGTTACCGGGGGCCGGTTCGAAGCGATGATGGTGATCGGAAGGCTGGCCAGCACACTGCCGCCCCGGCCGTCTTCCACGAGTATGTCGAACGTTCCCACGTCGCCCACCGCCGTTCCGGTTGGCTTGAAAGTGGCGATGGCGAAGCGCTCGACGGTGAAGACCGCGCCAGGCGTGACCGGCATCCCCGCGATGCGTATCTCGCCGGAGCGTGGCAGGCCGGTAACGCGCACGGTGAGGGGATCCTGGTCGGGATCGGTGGGCGTCGGCATTCCCAGTGGCGTCGGGCCTGCATTGTCGCGCACCTCCAGCGGCGTGATGGTGCCGATTTGCGGGGGCCGATTGGGCGGGCGCGGATGGAAGTAGAACGGCTCCGCGCCAAGCGAACTGAAGACGAACGGCTCCTGTTGGTTGTTGGTCGCCCTGAGCACATCGTCGCGCACGCTTCGGAAGAACAGGCTCAGTTCGAGGCCCGGCGTCTGAAGATTCCTCAGCAGCGACAGGGCAAAGGGACTGTGCTCGCCGGCACCATCTTCGGCCGTCTGATCAGCCTTGGTGGCCATGGCGACAAGTGTGTTGCGGGGCACGTTGTCGACCCGGGCAAGCCCTGCCGCGGCAGGACCGCGGCTCGTCACCGTGATCGAGCGCGACAGCCGCTCGACGAACGGATTGTTGCGGCACGCATCGAGCAGAATGATGCCGAGCTTTTGCGCCTGGGAGACCTCACCGAGAAACAGGTCGAGCGGCAGCGCCTCGTAAACCAGGTCATGCTCGCGTTCGAGCACAGCGTCCGCCGGCAGCAGATAGTTTGTCCCTCCGACCTGGACACCGTGACCGGCGTAGTAGATCACGGCCACATCGGCTTGCGCTGCCTTAATGCCGAAGTCGCGCAATGAGTGGCTAAACTGGCGAAAATCGGGGTCATCCACTTCCTGCACGTCGAACCCCAGACGCCGCAGCGCTTCACCGACCGCCCGAGCGTCGTTGACTGGATTGGCAAGCTTGGGAGCGTTCTTGTATGCGCCGATACCGATCACGAAGGCCACGCGCCGCTCTGTTACTGGCTGCGGCTGCGCAACGCTCGGGACCGGGATAGCTGCGAGAAGCAGCAGGATCACGAGGAGCCGCTTCACCTGGCTGATAACTCCCACATGGCTCAGTTCCACCCCGCAAGACTCTGATCTTTTACTACGGTTTTGTCCGGATCTGCATGAGTTAAGGCACTTCCGATCTCGATTACGTGACATTACGACGAGCAAAACCAAACGCAAACCATTCCTGCGACAGGGAGCGCGATGTCCGCCTTAAAGTTGATTGCAAGCTCGGCAGGCTGTCCGGATAGGGCGGCAATTGTCCACAGCGTCGCGTTTCTGTGTCTGCGTCGAGGATCGCCCGATGGATTGTCCTGCGGCCAGGTTGGGTCGGGAGCGGTCAGAGGCAGAGGCGGCACGAACGCCAGCTTCTTGGGCCGGTTTGTTCCAGAGCTGCCATTCCCCTTTCGGCCAACTCTGGTCATCGTTGGTGTCGAGCTGCGAATTGCATCTGCACAACTGCCACACCGCTAAAGCCGCTAAACTTGCTAATCTGTGCTTGGGACATCCCACCGGTTAGTAGGGTGAGCGGGATTAGTGATAGATCAGCGCGCTGACTCATCTTCAGGTCGTGGTAGAGCACCGATATCACCCGAGGTCTGAACCTGGATAATGCCGAATGCTCCTTCGTCCGGCTCATCGCCGGCGATTGAGGGTGACCGGAGGTGACCGTCGGTCTCTAGGCTCAGGTTGGGCGTCGCCGCAAGGAAGGCGATGCTGCCGCTAGCCGACACCGGTGTACCTGGCAGGATTGAGAGCAGTTCCATGACCATTAACGACCAATGGCATGCGACACTCAGGCTAGCTGGCCATCGCGTGGCAGGGACGCGGCGGCCAACTTGGCCAGCTATCAGCCGCACGAGATAACCTCCCAGCGTCAAGCCGGCCTTGGACGAATAGACGTCATGGGTCTGGGCGCTGCACAGACGCCAGGGGTTCATGCCAGTCAAAGGATCGCCCCAGCGGCTGTGCTTCACGTCGATCATGCCGTACCGACAGCCCGCATCGAGCATGTCACGCGATATCCGTGACCCGCCCGGCACGCCGGTGATGGTCAGCTCGCGCTCCCTCAGAACGGGCAGGGGTTTCGTCAGGCCTGCGCGAGCGTGAACTGAAGCGAGGTTGCCGATCCCGCCGGGCCAACTCTCGTAGGTGAAGCGTGGCCACCGTTGATAAAGATCGAGTTGGGTGGAGTTCCTGGCACGCACGCCCGAGCGGTGAAATACCTTGGCCTGGATGATCACCGCGCGGCGTACGAACGGGCCACTACCTGGCTGATGATCGTGCACCAGCAGAAAGTCACCCAATTCGCAGCGGGCCGACGCGCCAGGATATCTCACCCAAGGGTGGCCGTGGCAAACTACGCCCTGCCACTGCGCCTGTACGCCGATCTGTTGCAGCGGACCCCGCCAGACCGCGTCGACCTGCGGCAATGCCACCTGGATTAGATTCTTGATGCACGCGACCTCGCTTGGCGTTCCTATATGGAGGCCAGCTCCATGCCAAGCGTGCCACATGGCGTGGTTCGCCGCAGATCGTAACTGAGGCAACATTTGTGCAAGGACGGACAAGGCGACACCGTGACTGAGGCGAAAAGGCTAACTATCGGCAATATCGACGTCTTCGTCACGGTTCGCCGGGCATCACCGCCAGCTTCGTGGTCCCACCGATTAGCAGGATTAGCTGGGGTTCTGTCGCAAATTCTGCGCGACAACGCAGCAACCCCGTGCTCGCCATGAAAGTCAGCTGGCGAGCGAATAGAACTGCTGCGCCGGACGCAATCGTCCCGTGACCTTCAACTGGCCTTTGCGGATCATGTGCATGAGCTCAATGCCAGCCAGGGTCACGGAGGCCGACCAGAAGGACTTGAACCCCATCATCGGCCGCACTTTGCGTTTGATCGCTCGATGGTCCTGCTCAACGATGTTGTTGAGGTACTTGACCTGCCGGAGCTCAATCTTTGTGTCGTGCTCCGAATTGTAGTTCTCGATCGCCGCGGTGTTGGCGGTACTCTTGTCGATCGTGATCTTCGCCGGCGCGCCATGCGGGCCGATCGCCTTGTATAAGAAGCGCGAGGCTGCCTTGCGATCCCGCTTCGCAGTCAACAGGAAGTCGACCGTGTTCCCTGCCTTGTCGACGGCGCGATACAGATACTTCCACTGACCCCTGATCCGCACGTAGGTTTCATCCATCCGCCAGCTGTCGCCCACCCGACGCTTGCGCGCCCGAAAGGCCTTGTCCAGCAACGGCACGTACTTGAGAACCCAGCGATTGAGACTGGAATGGTCGACCTCGACACCCCGTTCTTCCATCATCTCTTCGAGCTGGCGGTAGCTGACTGGGTACGCCACATACCAGCGCACACCCCAGAGGACGATCTCCCGCTCAAAATGACTGCCCTTGAATTCGACCACCGTGGAGCGCCCCATTGCCAGACCGATTACGATCATATCCCAACAGGACTGGGCGCACAGCTTTGCGACAGAACCCTTTGCTGACGACGGGCCCGATTCCGGCAGATGGGAAGGACCGTCGAAGCCGTGGAGCAAATCGAAATCGAACAATTGATTTTCGGGTATAGGTTTGGCTCTGGGAACGCATTACATCGAACTCACCAAGTTATCTTCCAAGTGAACAGCATCCTCCAGACGTATTTGATAGATCGTGTGTATGGCACGAAATGCAGTCGAGCAGGGACATATGGTCTGCAAGTGGAATAGATCGGGGGCGGGGCTTTATCAAGCGAGCGTCGTTGGTTACGACGGCGGCCAATACCACTTGATCGTCGAACGGGTTCCCGGCCAGCGCAAGGACAAAGCGTGGGATTGGGCGATGTGGCGTGCAGAGTGGTCAGAGGCAATCGCGCAACAAGGTTACTCCAGATCTGCCAGAGGCGCGATGGAGGCGGCGGAGCGTGCTGCTGCGGCAGAGCTCATGAGCCGCGCGATGAGCATGGGAGCGAGGGAGCTCCCATCTCCCAAACGTTCCGTCTCCCAAGATAATCATTTTCTCGCAGGGCCTCGCGATTCGTAAGGGCGAGCAGTTTATTGGCAAGGCCGAACTGCTTTGTTCCTCGGTTTGGTCTGTCGGCGAAGCGAAGGGGCTCACGAGGCGATGCCCATGGCCGCCAATGTGGGTGTAGGTAATCGCCGTAGGTTGCGTGAGGTCACTCCGCCGCTTCCGGCCGCACGGGTGCCGGGAAGGGGAGGGTGGGGCAGCGTCAAAGTCGTTGCGTCACACCACCCTGCGAGCAGCGGGTCGCGCAGCGCATTGGTGTGAATATCGAGTCGCCCGATCTTGTCGATCAGACCATTGGCCTCAATAAGCCGGCGTTGCGCTCCTTGCGCGACGGCGTGCCTGAGGATCGCTTCCTGTTTCGGCGAGCCTAACTTTCGGTTGCTCGTGTGCGCACAGGTGGCTGCGCTGTAACCGGGCCAGCAGGACCCCGACGTTTGACGGTCTCTGTTGATATTCGCCGTCAGCCGGTCAGTGCATGCCCGGACCTTGCAACCGCGGGTGCCGGACGAAGTTTTGCTGACGGAGGTCAATCCAGGCAATGGCCGCGATTTCGGAGTCGAATGGCCCGGCACAGACGTGCTCACCGTCGTCGTCGATGATGTAGATTCCAGGGGTGCTGACGCCGTAGCTTGGCGACTCAAGTTCCAGCAGCTCCATAGTTCTCTCGCGTTTCTGAGTGCGAGCGACGGTAAGGGCGGCGGTGTCTTGGTCCAAAGCACAAAAGCGAGATTCCGCTTGCGTGCTGATGGCATTGGCAAGTTACCAGTGTTGGTGCTTGAACGGCAGGTGGGCGGGGCCGACGGGCTGTAAGGCGGAAATTGCGCTCCAAGCCGCGCTGTTACGCTCTCGTCGAAGGGCTGCGCGGCTAGAGCGCGATGCGGCGTCAGGGCATGGCGGCCGCCGCTCACGGTGTGGCAAGGACCTGGCTCGAAGATCGCCCGGCCCACTTCCATCGCCTCGGCGGGCGTCAGCCGACAACCTGTGCGAGGTGGGTTCCTCGCAGCCAGCCACTGTTGAAGGTGGCCGTCGGTACAGAAGAAGCCGATCGATGGACAGCATGACGTTGCCGCGGTCTCGGCGTAGGCCGGGTCATACCAGACGACCGTGTCGTCCGGTGTGACTGTATTGATTGCGCGGCCGGCGTTCGCCGTGGCGATATTGATTGGTGTTCTGCAGAAGCGACACGACGAGGTGATCGCAATATCGGTCTGAAACATGCCGCCGATACCCAAAGCATCGATGGCGCACAGGGCATGCAGCGCATGACCATGCAACGTAATGTGGTGCTCTGTCGCCAGACGGGTGAATGGATACACATAGGCGATCTCGCCGGTAACGCGATCCATACCGAGCAGATCATGGACTTGCAGCTCCTTCAGATGCGCGCGCACCTGATCCGCCGACAGACCGGTCCCGCCACCAATCTCCGCTAGGCTGGGCGGGCGCCCGAGCCGGCCGAATAGTTCAATCACTGTGCGCCAACTCAGATCCTCCGGCGCCGGAAGCGTAAGCTTCTATCGCTGGGAGAAACCAGCTCGCGCAAGCAGAGCGTCGCGTGCTGCTTGCTTTGTCACAACGGACCAGCGAGGGCGTTGAACGCCGGGCCTTATATCCGTTGTCGCGTTGCCGACCTCGCTCTGGCAGCACAGCTTTTCGCCGTTCGATGCCTGCATCGGCGGACACGGCACCGAGCCGTAGGAACAGAAAATGCAGCAGTCGCCTAGCTTCGGGCGCAGCAATGTGCGGCATCCCGTGCACTCGTAGAAATAGTGGCAGGCGTTTGTCGGCATCGTCTCGGCTTTCGCTGTGCCGCACGCCGGACAGATGACGATGGATTCCGTGATCACGTGAGCCTCAAGCATAGGCGTAGCCGAGATAGAGCAATGCGATGCCGATGAGCAGACCGACAAGGGTGGCACCCCGGATCGCGGGGCGTGTGCACACCGCGCCAGGAACGCAGACAGCCGTGCGCTGGCGCCACAGAAGGACCGCCGCTGGCGAGGCAGAGCGTCGCCGCGGCCAGCAGCAGCAGCCGATGCGGCGCGGCGACCAACGCAAATCCACCCAGCACGCCGTTCCCAGGCCAAGCGTGGCCAGCATGAAGGGCAGGCCGCAGCACGAGGCAACGCCAAAGGCGGCGACGAGGCCGCCCAACATGAGCGCCACAGCCCCAAAACCGCGCATCTGCCGATCCTGCGAGGCCTCAAGCGGGTCAGGCATGACAATCTCCTTGCCGTAAGAGCAAGCGACCCTACTGTCTGTAGCAACTACAGACGCAAGCCTTTTCTGGAGAGCCGCAGCATGAGGGATGGCGGGATTGCGATCGGCGAATTGTCGCGGCGCACCACCTGCAACGTCGAGACGATCCGCTATTACGAACGGATCGGATTGTTGCCCTCACCCGACCGGCAGGGGCGGTATCGTCGCTACGATGCGAGGGATGTCCGGCGGCTGACTTTTGTGCGCCGGGCACGCGAACTTGGCTTCACTCTCGACGAGGTGCGAGCGCTTCTGGTGTTATCGACGACTGACGGCCAGAGCGCGTGCACCGAGGTGAGGGCGATCAGCGTGACGCATCTGGCGGACGTGCGTGCACGCATCGCCGACTTGCGGGCCATGGAACGCGTTCTGGCTGCCGCCATCCGCCAATGTGACGCAGGAGAGCAACTGGGGTGCCCCTGATCGAGGCTTTGTCACGATGACAATCCTCTGCCCCGCTAGCTCGATGCGATGACCGGCGGTTCGCTCGAAGCTGCAGAACCAGGGTACGTTACGTCATTATTCCAGCGGCAGACCGCGTTGATGCCATCCTTCCGTGCCGCCGCGGAGAACGGCGACGTCTTTCAAACTAGCAGCGAGCAAATCGACTGCGGCACGGGCAGACCGCCGATCGGTCTTGCAGACCACGACGATCGGTTGGTCGCGCTTGGTCATCTCGGATGTCCGGTCAGCCAGTTCTGCGAGCGGCACATTGACCGCTCCGGGCAAATGTCCTGGGGGCGACACGAACTCATCGGGAAGGCGGACATCGAAAATCATAAGTGGATCGCCGACCGGGAGCCGCCGCCGCAATTCATCCGACCCGATCCATTCGGGCTCTGGTGTACGAAGTCGGCGAAACAGCCGAGGCAGGAATGCGATTATGGCCAGAACTCCAAGACCAAGAAGGCCATAGCGTAGCCCTCCGATATCACCGGATGCAGCCGAGCGGCCAGCATAGCCGAGCCAGGTATAGGCGATCGCGCCCGGCAGCATGCAGACAGCCGAGGTCACAATGTAGGCCGCAAGCGAGATGCCGGTCAGACCGAGAGCGTAGTTCAACAGGTTGAAGGGAACGAGGCGTACCAGCCGCATGAGGGCGACAAAGCGCCAGCCCTCAACCGTGACGCCATTGACCAGGCGGCGTAACCGCCCGCCAACATGCCGCGCCACCCACTCACGTGCGACAGTACGCGCCAGCAGAAAGGCAATGGTGGCGCCGAGTGTCGCACCGGACAAATTCCAAATGGTGCCCCAGACCGGTCCAAACAGGGCGCCACCGGCGAGGCTGAGCTTGACTTTGGCCATTTCCGGGAAGGCGGAGATTTGGTCAGTTGAATACGACGTCGTCCATGACACCGGCGTCGAGGGCGGCACGATAGATGGCGGTTGCAAAGCGTGGATCGTCGCCAACACGCTCTGGATCGGCATGTCGGCAGGCGAGGACGTCGGTCAGAACATCCTCGAGCATTGGGAGATCGACGGGTACGACAACGCCGCTGGTGATAGCAAATAAATCGGCGTCGCACAGCCGACCGGCGAAGCACATGCCGCTCGTGCCGCTCAGCTCCAGGCCCTCATCGACTAGCCAGGCTTCCGCTTGACGGAGCACGTCATTGACCACGAGACCACATGTGTCATGTAGGCGTGCGATCCGCCAGATCGAGAACTGGGCATGGCACATCGCGTCGAGAATTGATCTCTCATCGGAGTCGGGCGGCAGTTGCGCTACTTTCGCGTAGCGATCGATGGCTCGGCTCCGGTCGTCTTTTGCCGTGTAGATAGCCAGGTCGAAGACCAGCGCCATCTCTTCCTCACTGTTGGCAATCAGCGTCCGGCCCATCATCAATCCAAGGCGTCTCGCATGTTCCTCGAAGGCAGGCCGAGCAAGGAATTTCAGGGCTGCACTGTGGTGGTCTGTGCCAATCGCACGCAGATGGCGATACCGGCGCAGTACGTCCTCCCGTTGCATCGTTCTGCCTCCTTTGCTTCGCCTTGTTCTCCATCGACCGCGAAGAACCTGCCGTGATGGCCTCGAGTCCGTCACGCGGGCTTCGGCGACGTTAAATCGAACGTGATCGATCGGTGGATTCGCAGCCGCCTCGGCCCCGGCAAGTCTCTCCCCGGGCACCGATTCGGGGGAATATATGGCGGGTGCAGGTTTAAGCCGGCTCGTGCCAATAAGACTGGCTGCGTGGATGCAGCCATTCCAGAAAGGCTTCACCGCACCGACCTGGCAGCACATGCTGGTGCTGATTGTCGGCGCCATCCTGACCCCGGGACGACGCACCGTCGCCGCCGCCTTGCGCGTCACCGGACTCGCACAGGACCCACATTTCACCAATTATCACCGGGTGCTGAACCGCAACCGCTGGTCCAGTCGTGGGATTGCGCGTTGTCTGCTGCGGCTGCTGATCGACACCCTTGTCCCGGCCGGCCCAGTCGTCATCGGTCTCGATGACACACTCGAACGGCGCTGGGGCGCCAAGATCAAGGCTCGCGGTATCTACCGCGATCCAGTTCGCTCGTCAGATAGCCACTTCGTTAAAGCCAGTGGCTTGCGGTGGCTCTCGGTCATGCTGCTGCCCGAGATCCCCTGGGCCGGGCGCATCTGGGCACTGCCGTTCTTGACCGTCCTGGCACCGTCTGAGCGATATGCGCGCAAACACAAGCAGCGGCATAAGAAGCTCACCGACTGGGGCCGGCAGGTCATGCTGCAGGTCGCACGCTGGCTTCCGGAGCGGAAGATCGTCGCCGTGACCGATAGCGGCTTCGCTGCCATCGAACTGCTCAACGCCGTGAGACATCGGATCAGCATGATCACCCGCCTGCGTCTCGATGCCCGGCTGTTCGACCCGCCGGCGCACCGCCGAGCCGGCACAATCGGTCGCCCACGCGTCGTCGGCAGGCGTCAGCCAACGCTGGCTCAGCGTCTCGCCAATTCGCGGACGCGCTGGCGACGCTTCAAGGTGAATGGATGGTATGGCCGCAGTGAACGGCTGCTACAGATCGTTTCCGGTACCGCCATCTGGCACCATCCCGGCCGTCTCGTGCCGATCCGCTATGTGCTGGTTCGCGACGTCGCCGGTGAATTCAAACCACAGGCTTTTCTGTGCACTGATCTCGATGCCAACCCGCTCGATATCCTTCGCTGGTTCGTCCGCCGCTGGTCCATCGAAGTCACCTTCGCCGAAGTCCGCCGTCACCTCGGCGTCGAGACCCAACGGCAATGGTCCGACCCTGCCATCGCGCGTACCACGCCCGCCCTCCTTGGCCTGTTCTCTCTGATCACCTTGTGGGCCAACGACCTCTATGCCACTGGTGCACCTGCGCCACGCACCGCCAGCTGGTACCCAAAGCCATTGCTCACATTCAGTCATGCTCTGGCCACAGTGCGTCGCGAGCTATGGACACAGGGCAATTTCGAAACATCGAGTCACACACAAGATGATACGAAAATTTCCCTGCCCACGATCGATCGCTTGATTAACCTCGCCTGCTATGCCGCGTAAACGGCCAAAGTCCAGCTGAGAATCGCACCGGAAAAGAACACCACCGTGGCGATCGCATAGATCAGAATAAAGCCAATCGGCGCCCAGATGCCAAAGGCATGCAGCGCTGGCTCTATCGAGCCCAGCTCAAGCAAGTCGCCGTGCATCAGCATCCAGCCGACACCAGCGGCCAGCAGAAGGAGCAGTGCGCCGCGTGCCAGTGGAACTCGGCGGATCATGAAACAACCGTCGTGTGGCTGCGCGCGGGAACGTCACGACGAAGCGGCTGCCAGAGCATGCGATCGAGCCACAGCTCGCGCGGTTCGCGAAAATGATCGATACCGAGGGTCATGCCATCATGCCCGAGAGCAGGCTGGTCACGATAGGTTCCGAACAGCCGGTCCCACCAGGGCACGTTGAACCCGAAATTGCTGTCAGTCTCGCGTCGGTCGACCGAGTGGTGCACACGATGCATGTCCGGCGTCACGACAAACAGGCGCAGAACGCGGTCGAGCGGCGCCGGTAAACAGACATTGCCGTGATTGAACATCGACGTTGCGTTTAGCACGACCTCGAAGATCAGCACGGCGATCGGCGTGGCACCGATCACGACAGACGGCGGCAAGCTTGATGACCATCGAGAGGACAATCTCGCCTGGATGGAAACGCAGTCCCGTCGTGACGTCGAATTCCAGATCCGCGTGATGCATCCGATGCATCCGCCAGAGGAAAGGCACGGCATGGAACATCACATGCTGGCCATAGATCGTCAGATCGAGCAGAAGCAGCGTCAGCGGAATTGCGAACCAGGCGGGGAGCGAGACAATGTTGAGCAGGCCCCAGCCTTGGGTCTGGGCGAAAAATGCCATCCCCACCGCAGCGAATGGAAACAGCAGGCGCACGACGAACGTGTTCAGCACCACAAGGCCTAGGTTGTTTGACCAACGGAGGCGGCGGCCGATGGATTGTGGCCGACGTGGCGTGAGTAGCTCCCACACCGCCATAGGAGGACACGAGCACGCCGGCACGAAGCAGCTGCAGCACTGCATAGGCATTGAAGCTTCCGGGCATGGGCTCAACCCATGCTATGTCCTCACTTAAGCGAGCAGTTCGGCAGCTACGGTCACGCGGCCGATCGCCGAAGCATGAAGACCTACAAGCTGCTCGCACCTCGCCCTCTGAGGTATGGTACGGCCAAGGCTGAAGCGGATCGCGCCCAAGCCAACGTCCGGCGCGACATTCATCGCTTGCAGCACTGGCGACAGCGTGACCTGACCGGCGTGGCAGGCCGATCCCGTCGAGGCGGCTACGTGCGGCATTGCCGCGAGAATTTCGGCGCCGATATGCCCGACAAACGATACGTTCAGCGTGTTCGGCAGGCGCTTTGTGGGATGGCCGTTGAGAACGACCTGGTTGCCGAAGCTAGCCTGCAAGCGATCCCACAGAAGATCGCGTAGACGCTGGATGTCGGGATTGCCGATCCAGGCTTGTGCGACCTCGCATGCCTTGCCCAGGGCTGCCGCCAGCAGCGCGCTCTCAGTGCCGGCGCGACGACCACCTTCATGCCCGGCGCCATGGATGAGCGGCTCAACCGTGACACCACGGCGGATGTAAAGCGCACCAATTCCTTTCGGCGCATAGACCTTGTGCCCGGCAACCGAAAGCATGTCGGCTTCCAGCTCATCGACACGCGTTGTGATCTTGCCAACTGATTGCGCGGCGTCGGTGTGGAAGCGGATGCCATGCTCGTGGGCAATTCTCGCGATCTCGGCAATCGGCTGGATCGTGCCGACCTCATTGTTGGCGTGCATGACGCTGATCAGGCACGTGTCGCGCGTGATCGCCTTGCGGATATCGTCAGGATCCACGAGCCCCGTCCCGTCGACCGAGACATACGTCACCACTACGCCGAGTCCCGCAAGATGGTGGCATGGTTCCAGAGTCGCCGGGTGCTCGATCCGCGATGTGATGAATGCGCCGGGCGACCGGGAACCGTGCTGCACTAGCCCTTCACCGCAAGGTTGTTCGCTTCGCTGCCGCCACTGGTGAAAACGACCTCATCCGCGGCGCAACAGAGTAAAGCCGCTATCTGACTTCGCGCGTTCTCCAGTACGGCCTTGGCTGGCGTGGCCGCCCAATGGCCGCTGGAAGGATTGCCGTAGTCAGCCTCCAGCAATGGCCGCATGACGGCGACCACGTCCTGGTCGATGGGCGTGCTGGCATTGTAATCCAGATAGAGGCGTGCCATCGGGTTCGGGCTCAGCTCGTCTGGACGTCAGGCTCACTGACTCGCTTCCATCAAATAATCAATAGTGCAATTGAATGATAACATATGGCCGGTAAACCTATGTCAAGCCGTACGGCTGCCGGGACTGTTCGGGCGGCGCTGGCCGAGGTTGCCAAGGCGCTCGGTCACGAGCACCGGGTGGAACTCATCGAGCAATTGGCCCAGGGACCACGCAGCGTCGAGGCGTTGGCGAGCGTGCAGGCCTCAGCGTAGCCAATGCCTCGCAACACTTGCAGCAGTTGCGCCGATCTGGACTGGTCAACACCCAGCGCGATGGCAAGCGCGTGGTCTACCGGCTGGCTGACGAGGTCGAGACGGACATCGTATCGCTGCTCGGTGCGTTGCGGCATGTAGCGGAGCACGCCGTCGGAGCGATGGAGCGTGTCATCGCCGCTTATTTCCGGGCGCGCGATGAGCTGGAACCAGTGGCCGCCACGGAGCTGTTAATGCGGCTACGCGAGGGCGGTGTTGTGGTTCTCGATGTGCGTCCTGAAGACGAATACGGCCTTGGCCATTTGCCCGGTGCCCTCAACATCCCACTGCGCCAGTTGGAGCAGCGACTTGCGGAGTTGCCCCGCAAGCAGGAAATCGTCGCCTATTGCCGAGGTCCTTACTGTGTCCTGTCGTTCGAAGCCGTGGCGGAGCTTCGAGCACGCGGCTTCAAAGTCCGACGGCTTGAGAGTGGCTTTCCGGAGTGGAAGGCTGCCGGCCTTCCCGTTGAAGCTGCGGCCTGATGGCACCTGTCATGATGTGAAGGGGCGAGCAGATGAGCGAACAGATCAAAGGCGGGTGCCTATGTGGCGCGGTGCGCTTCGTGGCGACGGGTGAACCAATCAACGTGGCATGGTGCCATTGCCAAAGCTGCCGAAAACATAGCGGCGCCCCCGTCTCTGTCTTTGTGGCGATCCTGCGCGATCACTATGAGGTCACCAAAGGGGAGATCACTAAATTCAACTCATCTCCTGGCCGGTGGCGGGGTTTTTGCGCCAGATGCGGGTCCACGTTGACGTGCGAAGGTGAACCCACTTCGGCCGAGGTTCATTTGCACATTGGTTCGATCGACCAGGCTGAGCGGTTTGCACCGACCCGGCATATATTTCCAGAAGAGCGCTTGCCATGGCTGCACTTGAGCGAGGCTCCGTAGACCGAATCGGGCCCCGCCTCAAGTTGTGTGGCGCACTGGCGCGCGAATGGATTGCGATCCGAGCCATCATCTTGGGTCCTCCAGTCTCCTCCTCCGAACGGAGACTGGCATACCCAAACTTGTCATTCGATTGAGAACATTGCATCCGACCTTTGCTTCTGTACGCTGATTGAGCAGACACCGAGCGCAAAGTAGTCGGTCAATGATGATGGTCTTGTAGCGATAGACTGCTGTCTCAACCAGCCTCCTTCGATTGTAACCCCGCGCTGCCAGCCTATTCGACCATGCTGCGCAATCATCGCAATATGCCGGTCGCGCTGACTCGCCGCCGCTCGTTCGCAACTGCTGTTATACCAGCCGACGGAAAGGGTGACTCTTTGAGGGATTGAACTAACCCGCTGACGCGGGAGAAGCGTTTTGCGGTAGCGGAGAGTTTGAGTTGTTCGGTCTGCCAGGGTTCGGGTGCTTCACCGCAACCCTGGAACGGGAGACCCCCGATGACCGAGATGAGCCCGCTGCGTCGTCGCATGATCGAGGACATGACAGTCCGCAATCTGTCGCCGGCGACACAACGCTCGTATGTGCATGCCATTGCCAAGTTCGGCCGCTTCTTCGGCCGTTCACCTGATAAGCTTGATCTGGAGGACGTTCGGACCTTTCAGGTCCATCTCGTTGCTGGCGGCATATCATGGCCGGCATTGAACCAGACCGTTTGCGCGCTTCGCTTCTTCTACGGGGTAACGCTCAGGCAGTCGGATCTGCCGGAGCGTATCCCGTATGCGCGTGAGCCGCAGAAGTTGCCGGTGGTGCTGGGCGCCGATGAGGTCGTGCGCTTCCTCGAAGCTGTGCCGAGCCTGAAGTCTCGTGCCGCGCTGACCACGGCGTATGCAGCCGGACTACGCGCCTCCGAGGCAGCGTGCCTCAAGGTTACCAACATCGACAGCAGCCGCATGGTGATCCACGTCGAGCAGGGCAAGGGAGGCCGTGACCGCTACGTCATGCTATCACCGCAACTGCTCGGCATTCTGCGTTCATATTGGCGACTGGCGCGACCGGGGCATTGGCTGTTTCCCGGACGTGATCCCGAGCATCCGATCCACCCTGTCGTGCTGCATGCCGCCTGCCGCTCGGCGTGCGCCGCGTCGGCGCTCGGCAAGCGCGTCACCGTTCACACACTGCGCCACAGCTTTGCCACTCACCTGCTGGAGGGTGGCACTGACATTCGCATCATCCAGGCGCTGCTCGGCCATCGCAATGTAAACACCACAGCGCGCTACGCCCAGGTCGCGACCAGCACCATTAGCGGTACCCCAAGCCCACTCGACCGACTACGCCTCGAGGTGACACCGCCGCCCTGAGACTGGGCGATGCGTCCCGCGCTGGAGGTGGCGGATATCTTCCGCTGTCATGGCGAAGCGTTCCGTCATAGCCATGGCGCTCATCTCGGTAGGATCGAGCGACGCATCATGGCGGCGATCGAGGTCTGCCGAACGCCTGCGCTGGGAGGGCACGTCGAGCAGTGCGGCGACTGTGGGCTGGTTCGCTGCGCCTACAACTCCTGCCTTATGGGCAAATCTAGTAATGGGGAGTTGGCGGATGACTTGGTATGGGTGGCAGCAGGTTTCTGGCGGTTACACTCTCCATTACCGAGTATCCTGGGTACACCGACGATTCAGGTTGTCTGACGGATGGAACGACCGGTTGTTTGGCGGTGATCTCAACCTCCGCAGTCGTAACGAAGGCATCTCTATAGGCCAGCTCAAAACCCTTGTACACATACGCCGAAACTGAGAGCGCATTCAATACGGTCCGAATAGGGCATAACTCCGTCATTGGAGTGGCGGCGGTGAAATCGCGGAACTGAGTGGGCCCCAACGCTTATGGGGATAAGGAAAATCACAAATCAGCGTCAAGCCGTCTGAAAAGCGTCAAGCGGGGCGCCAACTCCCCATTACTGGATTCGCCCATAAGGCAGCTAATGGGCGTCGCCCATTAGCTGTCGTAATCGGCACTGCCCGAAGTGCCAGGGTCTGGCACGTGCTGAGTGGCTCGAGGCGCGGCAGGCCGAGTTGCTGCCGGTGCCCTACTACCATGTCGTCTTCACCTTGCCGGCGCCGGCAGCCGAGATCGCGTTCCAGAACAAGCGCGCGGTCTATGCCATCCTGTTCCGCGCTGCGGCCGAGGCGATGCGCGACATCGCCGCCGATCCCAAGCATCTCGGCGCGGAGATCGGCGCGATTGCGGTGCTGCACACCTGGGGGCAGACGTTGCAGCACCACCCGCACCTGCACTGCATCGTCCCGGGCGGCGGACTGTCGTCCGACGGCACGCGGTGGGTGGCGTGCCGGCCGGGCTTCTTCCTGCCGGTGCGCGTCCTCTCCCGTCGGTTCCGTGCGCTGTTCCTCGCACGGCTGCGGGCGGCGTTCGCCGCCGGCGAATTGCGCTTCTCCGGCACGCTCGCCGCCTTGGCCGGACCCGACGCCTTCGCCGAACGCCTTTATGCACTACGCGCGGTCGAATGGGTCTATGCCAAGCGCCCGTTCGCAGGACCCGAACAGGTCCTGGCCTATCTCGGCCGCTATACCCACCGCGTCGCGCTGGCCAACTCACGCCTCACCCGGCTTAGCGACGGCCAGGTCGACTTCACCTGGAAGGACTATCGCCATCACAGCAAGACCAAGGTGATGACACTCGCTGCCGATGAGTTCATTCGGCGGTTCCTGCTGCACGCCGTGCCGGACGGGTTCCACCGCATCCGCCACATCGGCTTCCTCGCGAACGGCCATCGCACCGCGAAGCTGGCGCTGTGCCGTATCTTGCTCGCAGCCCCGGCGCCAGACCCGCCATCGCCAGAGAACTACCGTGATCGGACCCGCCGGCTGACCGGCCATGCAATCGATGTCTGCCCCGACTGTGGCGGCACCATGCAGGAACGCGGGCCACTGCCGCGCCGTCCACAACCACATGCACCATTCTGGTGCGACAGTTCATGAACAAGACCGAAGTTGCTCCCCCAATCAAAACGAGCTGCAACGCCGATGTCTGCATCGGCACGATCCGACGCAGACCGATGACGGACAGATCGCTCTCTGCCCTGCTCGCTCCCTGTGTCCAACGCATCATCCAGAGGCGATCACCGCCGCACACCAGGTCAATCGTCTATTCACCGCGACATCAAAGACCCACACCAGCCCCCTGGTGTTCTCCACGCGCATCGGCACAAGCAACACAACACCCATAGCATCACTGCCACGCGGGTCAGTTCAATCCGGCTTCAATGAGGTCGCCATCCGAGCGCTTGGCATCGTCCGTGTCGGCGACCTCACAGAAGCCTCCAAATTCGCGAATCGGCGATTGTACGATTCGGTATTGCCTGACGCGAACGCCGAAGGGCGATGCAAATGGGCAGTGCGGTTGAGGTCACCCGGGGGGAGTATTCTGCCTCAGACCTGCGCGCGCTGGCGGCCCGCACCGCTGATGGCGCGGTGGTGCGGCGAATTCTGGCGATAGCGATGGTGCTGGAGGGCCAACCCTCGCGTGGCCGGGGACAAGTGATCGGTAGTCGGAACGGTTAACCGGGGCGGGGCGGTCCGGTGCAGAGCCAACGAACGTCGTGCCATTCGATACCCGCCCCCGCGGTTTCAGCGCGAAACTTGCGTATGAATTTGTATCGGCCTAATCGTGGGTACCAAACGTTAAACTCGATCTAGGTGTCCTATCGTCCGATGGATTATTCTCTTATCATACAATTCTGCACATGAGGCTAGGAGTTGCTTTCACGGCGGTCGCCACCGCAGCACTCACCTTCAGCTTCGTCCATTCGGGGAGTGCTGTGTGGGAGAGTCGCTACTTTCTAGCTATGGGCCTGCTCAATTCCTGGGTCTTGTGTATCTCGGCAGTAGGAGCAGGCATGGTCTCGGGCATCGTCCTTGCAGTGGCGCGCCTGTATGCGCCGCCCGGCTTTCGCCAAATTGCCATTGCCTTCATCGAACTTGTCCGCGCCACACCGGATCTCATGATTATTTTCTGGGTCTATTACGGCTTACCCAGTCTCACGGGGGTACATTTGAATGCGTGGCCCGCGGCGGTCGTGTCGCTGGCAGTCATCGCTTCCGCATACCTCGCGGAGGATATCCGTGCAGGTATCAATTCTGTGCCACGTGTTCAGTTCGAGAGTGCCTACGTCTCCGGGCTGACACAATCTCAAATCTTCTTCTTGATCACCTTGCCGCAAGCGGTTCGAAACATGATCCCCGCGCTCGTAGCAACACTGGTTAGGATCTTCAAAGTAACCTCGGTCGTGTTTGTTGTTGGTATCGTCGAGTTTTTTCGTGCAGCAGTAATCGTTAACAATAGGGATAACGCACCGTATCAGATCTACGCTTTCGTGGCGATTGTCTATTTCGTTTGCTGCTTTGGCATCTCACGTGCAATTCGCCGCTTCGGCACCGCTGACACGTTCGCACATTAAATCTTTGACCTGAGTGTCGCAAGCCCGAGCCACAAAAACCGCTGACGCACTCATCAGCTTCAAATTCGTCGATCAGAAGGTTGTTGGTGTTCCTGAGCGCATCGCCGGTGCACGTTGTATCTGCTCGAGCAGATGCTAGAGCTTGCCGAATGCCAACTCGACCGGGATAAGGTTGGACCTGAAGGTGGGCAGATAGAGCAACTGCACGGATCGTCTCACCTGTGGCTGCCAGCACGCAATCCCGCAAATTAGCCCCATACGTGCTGCCCTCGCAGCCTGCTCTCCGCCTCCTCCGGACCATCTCGGACAGACGCTAAACACATGTGCCACGTGTACCATAGCCCGCAAATTGCGATTCAACCCAGACCAATTCAGTACTCGCCGAGAGAGCGATCAGGATACTAATTTCGCCTGCCTCAACAGCCACAGACGCACTTTTCGGACTGCCGCACGACCGGAGCTTCTCTGCGTATACGTCAAAAAAAAGGACTCCCGGCTGGGAGTCGTAGTCTCTGAGAGGCAAATCAAGCGGCCCTCGGCAACATAATCGGGCGTGAAAGCGGTTGGACACAGTCCGATTCCCTGACCGTTCAGCACGGCGTTGATCAGTACGTTGAAATTGTCGAGGACTACGCGCGGCATCGCCGACTTGAAGGGTATACCTGCCTTAGCAAACCAATCCAGCCACCGGCAGAACGGCGTTTCAAGCAGCGGACAGTCACCAGGCTGGGCAATACCTTTTACAGCGTGCTGCGCCTTCAACGCCGGGGTGCACATGGGAGCACACGAAAGACCCATTAGGCGGTCCGTCAGACCGCGTGGCCGCGCGATGCACCAACTGACAGTGAGGTCGACATCCTCCTTGATAGTTTCGGGCCGATTAGCGTGGTGCAAAGTCAGGGTAATCTGTGGGTATTCGCTGCGGAAGCGTGGCAGCCGCGGCACCAGCCAACGTGCAGAGAGGTTCGGCGGAAAAATCATATGCACTTCATTTGGATTACGCTTGGCTCGGACGGTCTCGACCGCCGAGACTATGGTTCGAAAGCCCTCGGTCAATTCAGCCGATAGCGAGCTGCCTATATCAGTCAAGATCACCCGCCGCGCCGAGCGATGGAAAAGTGAGGTTCCCAACTCTTCCTCTAGGATTCGAATCTGATGGCTGACTGCGCCCTGGGTCACGTGAAGTTCTGCAGCCGCAGCCGTGAAGCTCGACAATCTTGCCGTTGCTTCGAAGGCTCTGAGAGCGGTCAGAGTCGGCATCTTCATGTCGCAATCATGAGCAAATCTAATGTGTCGTCAAGAGATTACGCTGGTTATTCACGGGCGTCCTGGCCTAGCGTCAGATTGGCGGCACAGCAATATGATTCGGTCCTATGTTCATCCTTGGTGTCGATGTCGGGGGTACTTTACTGATCTGGTAGCCGTCGACGCGGCGACCGGCGAAATTCGCACCACGAAAATGCTCACCCTTCAGGATAATCCGGCCCAGGCGCTCGGCGACGGCATTGCCGAACTTGGGCTCGCTCGCGCAGCGTTGGTGCGCACCACCCATGGCACGACAGTCGCGACCAACGCATTGGTCGAGCGAAGGGGGGCAGTGACTGCGGTGATTACCACGCGCGGTTTCCGAGATATCACGGAAATTGGACGTGGCCGCCGCCTTGTTTACGGTGCCATGTTCGACAGTCGGTTTCGACGCGCTCGGCCGCTAGTGCCGAGAGCGTGTCGTTTTGAAGTTGATGAACGTCTGAACCAGCGGGGCAAGTCCATTACGCAACTCGACCAGGAGGGGCTCCTGCGGGTTCTCGAGGCGATTCGCGAGGCGAGGGCAGAGGCGATCGCGATCTGTTTCCTACATTCCTACCGCAATTCTGCCCATGAAGACGCCGCCGCAGCGCTAGTTCAACAGGAACTGGGCGGCGACGTATTCCTGTCAACCTCGAGCGATGTCGACCCGCAATTCCGCGAATTCGAGCGATTTTCAACCACGGTCGCCAATGCCTATATCGGGCCGACCACCCGCGCTCATTTCGAAGATCTTTGCAAGGGGGGGAATAGCCGAGCCGAGAGCGGCAGAACGTTCGTGATGGGCTCCTCCGGCGGCGTCATGGACTTTGACACGGCTGCCCGATTCCCGGTGCGCACCATCCTCTCCGGACCCGCTGGCGGCGTTATGGCGGCGCGCGCGGTGGGCCAACAGCTTGGGTTTCCCGACCTCATAACTTGCGACATGGGGGGCACGAGTACGGATGTGGCGCTCCTCAAGGGTGATCGTCTCCTGTATGCGGATGAGACGATCGTCAGCGGTATCCCGATACGGGCAGCGCAGCTGGATATAAATACCGTCGGTGCTGGCGCCGGTAGCTTGATTTGGCTCGACGTAGACGGCGCGCTACGCGTTGGACCGGCGAGCGCTGGCTCTACGCCTGGCCCCGCCTGTTATGGGCGCGGCGGTCAAGCTCCCACAGTGACCGACGCAAACGTTGTCCTCAATCGGATCCCGGACGGTACATTGCTTGGCGGCAAAATCCAAGTCGATGGTACCGCAGCCAACAACGCATGCACGTCTATACAACAGGCCATGGGCCTAGCAAATGTTCATGAACTCGCACAAGGCGCGCTTAGTCTGGTTGAAGTGAAGATCGTCTCCGCCATCCGTGAGATCTCGTTGGAGCGCGGATTTGATCCGCGCGATTTTACGCTGATGGTCTTCGGCGGAGCCGGTCCGATGCATGGATGTCTGGTGGCTGAGGGGCTGGGTATGCGTCGCGTCATCGTTCCCAATGGGCCAGGCGTTTTTTCTGCATTTGGGCTTATCTTGGCTAACATGCGCAGGGAGAGCGTCATCAGCTATATGTCACGGTTGTCAGAAGTCGATACTGCATTGCTCCGCCAGACGGTCGAAAACGCGATCTGCGATTTAAATGAACAGTTGCTGGCCAACGGCGTTATCCGCGAGACCCTCGTCTCTACCTATGGTCTCGAAATGCGCTGTACGGGTCAGTCGCATGAAATCCAGGTTCCCGGCCCGTTGGCTCCAAGCGAAATTTCCCGGAGCGGCATCGAAACGTTGTTCCGTAAGATCTACACGGAGCGTTATGGACAGCCGCCGAACGACAAATTGGACCGCGAGATCATTGCGCTTCGTGTTATATGCGAAGGCCGAACCGAAGCGCTGCCGCCGACTGTAGCTGCCGCACAGCGAGAGGGGCATCCAATGGAAGTTCGCGCAGTATGGTTCGGCAGCAGAACACATCCTACCAAGATCCAACATCGTGACGCGCTGCCCAACAACAGCCGTATCAACGGGCCTGCGGTCATCAGTGAGGATGGCGCAACCACGGTCATTCCGCCAGGTTGGAGCATGCGCGTTCACTCTACCGGTGCCTTGATTTTGGAGCGGGGGGAAGCGGCCTGATGCAACCAAGGGACAAGGTCTCAAGCACATCCCGGGGCGCAGCTGCGGGAATTGATCCCATCACGGTGTCAATCGTCGAGGAATTGCTGGTCGCGGTAGTCCGGGAAATGCGTGTGACCTTCTCACGGAGCGCTTTCTCGTCGGTTATAAACGAAGGGCATGATTTTTCCTGCGTTCTGCTCTCAAGCACGGGCGATCTTGTGGCAATGTCGGAGGATCATCCAGGCCATACATTCCCACTGGCGGTTGCCGCGAAGGAGATTCTACGGCGGTATGAGGGCGATATCCATTCGGGCGATGTCTTCTTCGTTAATGATCCTTATATTTGCGGCACGCATTTGAACGACGTCGCGCTTTTCTGCCCACGAATCAATGTTGGTCGCCTTGGGCTGTTTCCCGCCATCCGAGCGCACTGGGCCGATGTGGGGGGGGGGCGGCTGGAAGCCTCACGGGAAATGCGACCCACATATTTATGGAGGGGCTGGTCATTCCTCCCATTCGCCTGGTCTCTAATGGAACGATGAATCAGGACTGTCTCAACCTGATGCTGGCGAACATGCGGGGCAGTGCGGATCGCTATGGGGATCTGATGGCCACGTTGGGTACCTGCTCAGTGGCTCAGAGGAGGCTCGATGAGTTGGAGGCGAAGTATGGCGTGGACCAACTTGATGCCATTGTTGAGACTATCCTAGACCGAACCGAAGATCGCGTGCGCCAAGCAATCAATCGGCTCCCGAAGGGACGGTTCCGCTTCGAAAACTACACAGATAATGACGGCGTTGAGCAAGAGCCGCAGCGGGTGTCCGTATGCCTCACCGTACATGAAGACGAAATCCATTGCGATTTCACTGGAACGTCTCCCCAGGCCCAGGGACCACTTAATGGCGGCCTCGCGATGGTGACGACAGCGTCACTTCATGGTTCTAAAGTCCTATTTGGATCCGAAGGCACCCGTGAATGCCGGTTGCTTCCGCCCGTTGACCATCGAGGTTCCGAAAGGCACTTTCCTCAACGCCGAGTTTCCAGCCGCCATGGGAGGCGCAGGGGATTTGCGCAGAACCGTCGAGAGTTGTGTGTTGGGTGCGATTTCACAACTGATCCCCACCCGTGTCTGCGGCGACACCAAGGGCGGCGCCAATCACTGCTACGTCTCGGGTCCGCACGACCGTTCCGGTGACGTGTTCATCTACTACGAATATCCGGCGGGCGGTGTCGGTGGGGTCGACGGCCTCGACGGCGAACACGCCATGCGCACCTATACTGAGGGCGACTTCAACACAGTGCTGCCGATCGAGAGCCTCGAGAACCTCTATCCGATGATGGTGCTGAGCAGCGGACTGCGCGGCGGATCCTGCGGCGCAGGCCAATGGCGCGGCGGAACTCGGCATGGAACGCCAAGTTTTGCTTCGGGCCGATCAATCGGCATTGACCGTCCTTACTGATCGCGTCGTGGTGCCGCCCTTTGGCGTCAACGAGGGCCAATCAGGAATGGGCAACCGCTTCACGGTGTTGCGTGATGATGTGGAAGTTGAGCCATCTTCCGTGCCGGGGAAGGTAGCAGCCTTCCCCCTGAGGCGCGACGACATCGTCTGGCTACGGGCGGCTGGCGGCGGCGGATACGGCGATCCTTTGGATCGAATACCGGAATCGGTACTAGAGGACGTGGTCCAGGGATACGTTACTCTCGCTGAGGCGGAGACAGCCTATGGCGTCATTATCGTGAATGGTCGCATTGATGCGTCGCTTACCCGGAAAGCGCGAAGCGATTTGCGCAGTCAACGGTGCTACGTGACGATACGAGCAGAAGCTACCGATTGGTTCTCCCGCAATCGGCGTGTATGCCCCATATCGTGCGCCGTAGCTGCAAGAGCTAGAATTGCCGACGGCCAGCTAGTGGAGCTCGTGCCGGTGAAGGGCGCCCCTCTTCGTGCCTGGGCCAAGATTTCGTCCGAATTCATGGGATCAACCTTGCCAATCGGTCCCATTGGCGCCGCGGTCTTGGGTGTGGAAGACGGCGATCAGATTTATCTGCGTCCCATTATCACTCCTTATGCGCACCCACCGATCGAGGATCAGAGGGAACAACCAGCTACCGGCCGCGAGCCCGCTTCCATGGAGCCGAAACTCGCATGACGGAATCCATCATCCGCTTCGAGGCAGTCAACAAATGGTTCGGCGCGTATCAGGCGTTGACCGACGTCAATCTTGATGTGTTGGAAGGCAAGGTCGTCATCATTTGCGGTCCGAGCGGCTCGGGCAAGAGTACGCTCATCCGCTGCATTAACGGACTTGAGCGTGCGCAGTCCGGGCGCATCGTCGTTATGGGACAACCGCTCAATGATACGGTGATGCGATCGGTCGCCTTCCGCATCAACATCGGCATGGTGTTTCAGCAATTCAGCCTCTACCCACACATGACGGTGATCGACAATGTCACTCTTGCGCTCCGCAAGGTCCGCGGATTTTCGCGCGCCGGTGCTGAGGACCGCGCACGTGCCATGCTCGATCGCGTGGGGGTGCTCGCTAAGGCGGCTTCGCTCCCAAGCGAACTCTCCGGCGGACAACAGCAACGGGTCGCTATCGCCCGCGCACTCGTGCTTGAGCCGCGGATTATGCTGTTTGATGAGCCCACCTCCGCGCTCGATCCCGAAATGATCCGTGAAGTGTTAGACGTAATCCGCGATCTCGCTCGCAGCGGCATCACCATGATCATTGTCACTCATGAAATGGGCTTTGCGCGGCAAGTCGCTGATCGCACCGTCTTTATGGACGCTGGCCAAATCGTGGAAATAGCCGACGCGCACACGTTCTTTTCTAAACCAACGACCCTGCGCGCTCAACAGTTCATCGAGCAGATTATCCATCATTGAAGACTGCGAGGTCAGGCCGCACAGAAAACCAAGGAGTGATCGAACCCTAGCACTCTATTCCGAATGGGAGAACCTCATGCTTGGAAGAAGGATCCGAGTCAGTAGCCGACGAGAAGCGGTCTCGATGGGTTTGGCGATGCCAGTCGCCTCGGCCTTGTGGCTGCATGCGTCGAGCGCCGCCTTCGCGCAGTGTAGCTGCCAAGAATCGACACTAGACAAGATCCGTCGGGTTGGGACTTTCGTAGCGGGTATCCGAACCGATTATCCGCCACTCGGCTACGTGGATAACAACGGCAATAATCTTGGGTTTGGCCCCGACCTAGCGCGCGAGTTCGCCAAGCGGCTCGGCGTCAATGTAAAGATGGTGCCTACCACGACGCAAAACCGTGTCCCCAACATTGTCGAAAACATCATTGATGCCGAGATCAGCTCTGCCTCCATCACCCGAAAGCGCGAGGAAGTCGTCGACTTCTCCATCGTCTATCTGTGGGACCAGGGCACGCTTCTAGTGCGCAAGGGAGAGAGCACCGACCCTCAGGACTACGTCAAAGCAAAGGGTAAGAGGCTCGGAACAGCGCAGGGGGGCATCTATCCGACATTGTTCAAGGTCCATGTGGGAGAGGGAAACTTCACCCTTTTTCAGGAATACACGGATGCGTTGCTTGCACTGCTCAATGGTCAAATCGACGGCGAGGTGGTGAATCAGACCACCGGCGAGGCCTTCAAGAAGCAATATCCGGATAAGATCATCAGCGGCAAGCCATTCGTAAACATTGCGCTTGGTATTACGCTGCGCCAGAATGACTCGAAATGGAGGAACTGGATCGATCACACTCTCCAGGACCTATGGGCCGACGGCACGTACCAGAAACTATATGAAAAGTATTACGGGCAACCGCCCAACTTCTACATGTGGAGCCCCATCATGCTCGAGCCCAACGATTAGCCGGGAGGAAGCCGTGCAGTGGCACGTTCTTTGGGAGTACCACGACCAGCTTTTGCATTCCTTTTTGCTGACATCCGTGATCTCCGTACTGTCGATCATTGGCTGCTTTGTCATCGGAACGGTCGCCGGCTGCATTGGCGCCCTACCGTGGGCGCTGACCTCGCGGCTGATCGAAGCCTATGTCGAGCTTATGCGCAACATTCCGGCGGTCATTCCCCTCTTCTTTTTCTACTTCCTCATTGGAATGAACCCACTCCTCTCGAGCGTGCTCGCCTTGACCTTGCATCACAGCGCCTATATCGCCGACATCACCTCGGCCGGTTTCCGATCTATACCGCGCGAACAATTCGAAGCGGGCATCGCATGCGGACACAGCTATCCGCAGATCTTCCGCTTTATCCTGATACCGCAGGGATTTGGCATCATCGTCCCGTCGATGACTTCACAGTTTATTGCCGTCGTAAAAAACTCCGCGATCTGTATGCTTATCGGAACTCGAGGATCTGACTTGGCAAACCCAGCAAATCGCGAGCGACACTTTTCGCGGCTTCGAAGCGGCAACCGCGGTGACCGTGCTCTATCTGTTGATCTCGATCAGTGTGGTGCTCGCCATGACCGCTCTGCGTGCATATCTGTCGAATCGTGCCGCCTTGCGAACCTACCCCGGAGCCTCGAGCTGATGCTGCGCGAGCAATCGCGCGGCGATGATACGACCGCGCCCTCAGTTAGATAGCGCTCCAAATTACGATTGAACCCGACAACAAAGGAGACTGGCGATGTTGCGAATCCTGAATCCTACTGTTGAAGTCGAGAAAGAGTGCATCGACTATGTGCCTCGCCCTGCACACTTGCGGGGGTTACAAATCGGCGTGGTCGAAAACACGAAGAAGAATGCGGAAACCGTTCTGCGCAGTCTCGCGCAACACCTTGTCGAGACTTACGAAATGAAGCTCGAGATTGTGATGCACAAATTCTATCGCTCTCCGCTCACCGACGACCAGATCCGCGAATTGAAAACCAGCGCCGACTTTGTGATCGCAGGAGTGGGCGACTGCGGGGCCTGTTCGTCCGGCAGCCTGCTCGATGCGGTGATCCTAGAGAAGGCAGGCATGCCTGCAATTCCCATCATCACCGACGCCTTCGACGCCACGGCGAAAGAAATGGCGGAGCTCTGGGGCGTACCTGAATTTCGCTACGTAATGATGCCACATCCTCTTGCGAGCCTGACCGCTGCTGAAATGGAACTGCGCGCAAGCGGGCTAATCGACCGAGTACTTGGCCTGCTGCAACAAGGGCAGCCAAGCTGAACTCTTACCGCCGGATGATGCGCGCATCCAACTCTTGAGGGAGTGCACCCCGTGACGTCTGACCAGGAACAAGAACTCTTCGTCTCGGATTGCCGAAGGCGATGTTTGCATCCCAATCAATGCCGCGGAGCAGATCGAGCTTCTGTTCGCGCGCGGCTGGACAGATGGCTTGCCAGTGGTCCCCCCGACACAGGAAGCAGTGGACGAATTCCTGAGCGCCGCGAAACTCCAACCCGATGCGGTAATCGCCGCGATGCCATCCCGAAAAGTCGCCCTGACTGCTGAGAAAGTGGCGATCAACTCGGTGATGGCTGGCTGTAAGCCTGAGTACATGCCGGTCATCGTCGCCGTAATGAAGGCACTCGCCACACCCGAGTTTGGTTTGCATCACGCTGCCTCCGGTCTCGCCGGCCCGACAGTCGTCATTCTCGTGAACGGGCCAATCGCACGGAAGCTCGGTATCAACTCGTCCAACAACCTCTTCGGACCCGGCGTGCGCGCCAATGCGACAATCGGCCGAGCGCTCCGATTGGTCATGCTCAATTGCCTCAGATACACCCCTGGAGTCTCAGATCGAGCGACGCTCGGTACGCCCGGCAAATACACATGCTGCATCGCTGAGAATGAGGAGAGCCATCCCTGGCAGCCCTGGCACGTCTCAGCAGGCTTCGACCCCGAGCAAAGTACGGTCACGCTCATTGCCGCCAGCACGATGATCCAGGTTTGGAATTATGGAAATCACGAACAGCTGCTGAGGTCATACGGCGATGCCCTTTCCTTCCTTGGCTCAATCGCGATCGTCGGACAGACGCCGGGCGCCATCATTGTCGCCGGTGAGCATGCCGAGATTCTTCGCGCGAGCGGTTGGGATTTAGCCAAGATGCGCGATTTCGTTGTAGCCCACACCGCAAGACGGGTCGCTGATCTGAAGCGCAATGGACGCATGGATGGTCCGGTCGAGTCCGAAGACGAGACGGTCCTGCATTACGCTATGCGGTCAGGCGAAGAACTGATGTTGGTTCGCGCCGGCGGCTCGATCGGCGCGCTCTCGATGGTGTTGCCGGGATTTGGCTCATCGCCGACCGCCGGACGAAGTCCGCCGGTTCTAATCGAATAGAGGCGGTGACGTTCCCAGAGTATTCCGTCGCCCTCTTATCGTCTGCCTCTTGTCGTATTCGGAATCATCCTCCGAATACCGACAAAACGGAACCGTGGTCTGTTGTCGAAAATCACCTGGAGCTGCGCGCTCACCACGGCAGGGGCTGAGCTGCGCTTTGTTGCGCGAACATTGCGCCGGCGGTGGCTTGCCAGCCGTAGAGGCGTCACCCGATCCGGATGGTTGCTGGCATATCGAAGCTTGTCATCCGGTTCAGCACATTGCATCCAAGCTTTGCTTCGACCTGCTGACTGGACAGAGTCCGGGCGAGGAGTCGCCGTCCAATGATGGTTTTGTACCGATACATTGCGGTCTCAACGAGGCTTCGCCGGTCGTAGCCAGAACGACGCTGCCAGCCCATGCGACCATGCTTTTCGATGGTTGCAATATGCTGATTGCGCTGCGGCACCCCGCTCGTACTCAGAACCGCTGTCGCCCGCGGTGGGATGATGATGTCAGCCTCAGCTTGACTTTGGCCATTTCCGGGAAGGCGGAGATTTGGTCAGTTGAATACGACGTCGTCCATGACACCGGCGTCGAGGGCGGCACGATAGATGGCGGTTGCAAAGCGTGGATCGTCGCCAACACGCTCTGGATCGGCATGTCGGCAGGCGAGGACGTCGGTCAGAACATCCTCGAGCATTGGGAGATCGACGGGTACGACAACGCCGCTGGTGATAGCAAATAAATCGGCGTCGCACAGCCGACCGGCGAAGCACATGCCGCTCGTGCCGCTCAGCTCCAGGCCCTCATCGACTAGCCAGGCTTCCGCTTGACGGAGCACGTCATTGACCACGAGACCACATGTGTCATGTAGGCGTGCGATCCGCCAGATCGAGAACTGGGCATGGCACATCGCGTCGAGAATTGATCTCTCATCGGAGTCGGGCGGCAGTTGCGCTACTTTCGCATAGCGATCGATGGCTCGGCTCCGGTCGTCTTTTGCCGTGTAGATAGCCAGGTCGAAGACCAGCGCCATCTCTTCCTCATTGTTGGCAATCAGCGTCCGGCCCATCATCAATCCAAGGCGTCTCGCATGTTCCTCGAAGGCAGGCCGAGCAAGGAATTTCAGGGCTGCACTGTGGTGGTCTGTGCCAATCGCACGCAGATGGCGATACCGGCGCAGTACGTCCTCCCGTTGCATCGTTCTGCCTCCTTTGCTTCGCCTTGTTCTCCATCGACCGCGAAGAACCTGCCGTGATGGCCTCGAGTCCGTCACGCGGGCTTCGGCGACGTTAAATCGAACGTGATCGATCGGTGGATTCGCAGCCGCCTCGGCCCCGGCGAGTTTCTCCCCGGGCACCGATTCGGGGGAATATATGGCGGGTGCAGGTTTAAGCCGGCTCGTGCCAATAAGACTGGCTGCGTGGATGCAGCCATTCCAGAAAGGCTTCACCGCACCGACCTGGCAGCACATGCTGGTGCTGATTGTCGGCGCCATCCTGACCCCGGGACGACGCACCGTCGCCGCCGCCTTGCGCGTCACCGGACTCGCACAGGACCCACATTTCACCAATTATCACCGGGTGCTGAACCGCAACCGCTGGTCCAGTCGTGGGATTGCGCGTTGTCTGCTGCGGCTGCTGATCGACACCCTTGTCCCGGCCGGCCCAGTCGTCATCGGTCTCGATGACACACTCGAACGGCGCTGGGGCGCCAAGATCAAGGCTCGCGGTATCTACCGCGATCCAGTTCGCTCGTCAGATAGCCACTTCGTTAAAGCCAGTGGCTTGCGGTGGCTCTCGGTCATGCTGCTGCCCGAGATCCCCTGGGCCGGGCGCATCTGGGCACTGCCGTTCTTGACCGTCCTGGCACCGTCTGAGCGATATGCGCGCAAACACAAGCAGCGGCATAAGAAGCTCACCGACTGGGGCCGGCAGGTCATGCTGCAGGTCGCACGCTGGCTTCCGGAGCGGAAGATCGTCGCCGTGACCGATAGCGGCTTCGCTGCCATCGAACTGCTCAACGCCGTGAGACATCGGATCAGCATGATCACCCGCCTGCGTCTCGATGCCCGGCTGTTCGACCCGCCGGCGCACCGCCGAGCCGGCACAATCGGTCGCCCACGCGTCGTCGGAGGCGTCAGCCAACGCTGGCTCAGCGTCTCGCCAATTCGCGGACGCGCTGGCGACGCTTCAAGGTGAATGGATGGTATGGCCGCAGTGAACGGCTGCTACAGATCGTTTCCGGTACCGCCATCTGGCACCATCCCGGCCGTCTCGTGCCGATCCGCTATGTGCTGGTTCGCGACGTCGCCGGTGAATTCAAACCACAGGCTTTTCTGTGCACTGATCTCGATGCCAACCCGCTCGATATCCTTCGCTGGTTCGTCCGCCGCTGGTCCATCGAAGTCACCTTCGCCGAAGTCCGCCGTCACCTCGGCGTCGAGACCCAACGGCAATGGTCCGACCCTGCCATCGCGCGTACCACGCCCGCCCTCCTTGGCCTGTTCTCTCTGATCACCTTGTGGGCCAACGACCTCTATGCCACTGGTGCACCTGCGCCACGCACCGCCAGCTGGTACCCAAAGCCATTGCTCACATTCAGTGATGCTCTGGCCACAGTGCGTCGCGAGCTATGGACACAGGGCAATTTCGAAACATCGAGTCACACACAAAATGTACGAAAATTTCCCTGCCCACGATCGATCGCTTGATTAACCTCGCCTGCTATGCCGCGTAAACGGCCAAAGTCCAGC
>CAVTEC010000043.1:0-58347 GCA_963733475.1 uncultured Alphaproteobacteria bacterium
TGTGCTGCTGTCGTTCGGGCAAGTGTCCTGCCATGACCGGGAGGAAAGGGTCGACGCGCGGGTCGTTCGGCATGATTGGGGGATTTGCGGTTGCGACGCTGCTCATGATGACGACACCGCAGCTTGAGGCAGCGACATTGCGCACCGCGACTACGTTGCACGCTTGGTGGTGCGGCTGTCGGACTTGTTCGACGATGCTGGCAGCAAAGCTGATATCGTGTTGGGACCGGGGCCCGGTGCTGGCGCCCGCATCGTGGTGGAGGCGCCGCAGCTTGCGGCGATTGCCCGGCAGTTTGGCGTGGATTGGCGGCCGAGTTCGTCGGCCGATCGCGCTGTGCTTGAAAGGCCGGGGAAGCCGTTGCACCGCGAGGACATATTGGCCGCGGTAAGAAGTGCTGTGATGCAACAGGGGGCCTCGGCCGATTGCGATATCGATCTTGCCGAGTTCAACCCGCCGCTGGTGCCCTTCGAGTCCGATCCCAAACCAGTCGTTTCCGATCTCGACTATGACGCCAGCACTGGGCAGTTTGCTGCGACGGTGTCGGTCACCGGCACGGCGATGGAGCCTCTGCACCTAAGGCTGTCGGGCAAGGTCGATGACACGATGGAATTGCCAGTTGTTACGACACGGCTGCCAGCGGGTGCAGTGCTGGGTGCCGGTGATGTTCGGATGGCGCGCGTGCGGGTTTCGCTGGTCCACGGCGAAGTGGCGCGCAGCATTGCGGAGGTGATCGGGCTTCAGTCGAAGCATCAGGTCGCTGCAGGAATGCCACTGATGAAAAGCGAATTCTCGCGCGCCTTGATGGTGCAGAAGGGAGCGCGCGTATTGATGCAGCTCGACAGTCCGGGAATATCGCTCACCGGAGAAGGCCAGGCGATGGAAGCGGGCGCAATTGGCGAGCGTATCCGGGTGCTAAACCCAACGTCTCGCGCGGTGTTCGAAGCGGAAGTGACAGGGCCGGATCGCGTGCGGGTAACACCAAGCGGCGTGCTGCCGGCGGAGGTGAGTGTGCGATGAGCAGGAACCTGCGGATTCTGGCGCCGACTTTCGCCTGTGTTGTGCTGGTCGGGTGCGGTTCGTTGTCGCGGCTGTCGGAAGTCGGCAGGGCGCCGGCGATGACGCCGACATCTGACCCGACCAAGGATCCGAGCTGGCGTCCGGTCACGATGCCGATGCCGGCAAAGGAGCCGACGCCGAACGAGGCCAATGCGCTATGGCGTAGCGGATCGCGCGCGTTCTTCAAGGACCAGCGTGCTGCACAGGTGGGGGACATCGTCACCATCCTGGTCGCAATCAACGACACTGCGAATGTCCAGAACGCCACGACCACCAGCCGGACGAGCGGCGAGACGGGAAGCTTGGCGCAGTTCTTCGGCATGCAGACATTGCTGCCGAAGACGATATCAGATCCGTCGAAGCTGCTCGATGTGGGGAGTACAACAGCAATGGTGGATCGGGGCAAATTCAGCGCAATGAAACCGTGACGATACGGCTGGCCGGTGTGGTCACACAGGTACTGCCGAATGGCAATCTCGTTGTGTCGGCACGACAGGAGTTCCGCGTGAACAATGAGCTGCGCGAACTGAATGTCACTGGTGTGGTCCGGCCGCAGGACATTGCTTCCGACAATACGGTGCAGCATGACCGGATGGCCGAAGCGCGCATCACCTATGGTGGTCGCGGTGAACTGTCCGAGGTGCAGCATACACGTTGGGGACAGCAATTGATGGATATCCTGCTGCCGTTCTGATTTTGGATTAGCAAGATGGGGCTCGCAATGACACGGGCTCTCTAGTGAAAAGCGACTGACGCGATGTCGTGGAACAGACGGGCTGGCAGGCTGCCACCCTGCACCGATTTCATGGGCCGATTGTCGTCGTTGCCGAGCCAAATACCAATGATCTCGCCATCGATACCACCGATGAACCAGGCGTCACGATAGTCCTGCGTCGTGCCGGTTTTGCCTGCCACGACGTGGCCCGGCACTGCGGCCGCGCGGCCAGTGCCGCGGGTGACTACGGCGGTCATCATGCGCACCATCATTCTCGCGAGGTCCGGATCGATGGTGGGACGCGGTGCTGCATGGCTGGCCTCTATGACATGTCCGTCGGAGCGCAGTGCTTCGACGCCGTACGGCGTGATGCGAGCGCCGCCGTTGAAGAAAGCAGCATAGGCCGAGGCAAGTTCCAGTAAGCCGACTTCGCCGGTACCCAGCGCGAGCGATGCGTTGTCCGGAAGCTTGTCGGTGATGCCAAGCTGGGCTGCCACATCAGCAACCACTCGTGGTCCACCAGCTTGCAGCAACAGGCGCACGGAGGAGGTGTTGATCGACTGTGCGAGTGCCTCCTCGACGGAGATCTCGCCGAGGTAGGACCGTTCGAAATCGGCCGGGCTCCAACTGCCGATACGGATCGGTGCATCCAGCACGGTGTCATCGGGGCGGACGCCTTTCTCCAAGGCAGCCAACCAGACGAATGGCTTGAATGCGGAACCTGGCTGGCGCCGCATCAGGACCGCGCGGTTGTAGGAGCTTTCGCGGTAATCGCGCCCGCCGACCATCGCCCGCACCGCGCCTGTCGTAGCATCCAAGGCGACCACGGCACCCTGGGAGACACCATCGGTGGCACCTGGACCATCGAGCAAGGCACTCAGGCGTTGTTCCGCGATTGCTTGCAAGTGTGGATCAAGCGTTGTGCGCACCGTTGCATCGGCGTTCTCCGGCGCCTGATTCTCCGCTTGTTCGGCGATCCAGTCGGCAAACCAGCCTGCGGCCAGTGGCGGTGTTGGCGGAAATGCGATTTGCGCGGAGGCGGTCTGGGCTTGCGCCTGGGTGATTGCGCCGGTGTCCACCATGGCGGCGAGCACGTCGTGTGCGCGCGCTGCCGCTGCTTCCGGATCGGTTCGCGGATTGAAGCGCGATGGAGCGCGCGGCAGACCTGCAAGGACTGCGGCCTGCCACAAGGTCACGTGGCGCGCGGAGACGCCGAAATACATCCGCGCGGCGGCATCCACTCCCCAGGTGCCGGCACCCAGGTAGACGCGGTTCAGGTAGATTTCGAGGATTTCGCGCTTGGTGAAGGTGTGCTCCAGCCAAAGCGTCAACAGGAGCTCCTGGACCTTGCGACGGAAGGTTCGGGCGTTGGTCAGGAACAGGTTCTTGGCGACCTGCTGGGTGATGGTGGAGCCGCCCTGACGGATATGGCCGGAGACCAGATCGGTGACGGCGGCGCGGGCGAGTCCGATCAGGTCGATGCCGGGATGCGACCAGAAGCGCCGGTCCTCGATCGCGACGGCGGCAGCGGGGAGATAGGTTGGCAAGTCGGAGAGGCGAAGTGGATCACCGACGATGTCGCCGAAGGCGGCGAAGACGTGGCCGTTGCGATCTTCCAGGGAGAGGCTGGGGCGGCGGACGGCGTCGAGAGCAGCCTCGGGACGTGGCAGGTCGCGCGCGAACCATAGGAGAATCGCGCCGAGAGCGAGGGATCCCCATACGGCAGCCATGATCGCGTAGCTGAGCAGGCGGAAGCGCCACCGACGCTTTGGTGCCACACGGGGGTGGGGCGCTGGAGGGGTTGGTCGGCGGGTTGGGACCGTTGGCCGCCGACCTGACGGGACACGACGAGGTCCACGCCGATCTTCCGGAGCAATGCGAGGAGCGCGGGGCATATAATCCGGCGTTGATACGGGATCGTTCCCGCGTCTGGGAAGCCCATTGCTTGCCGGTTTGACGCTGCTTACGCACAGTGGGGTCAGAAGTGGCAGGGGATACGAATGAGGGGATTGTTCCTTGATGCGGTAGACGATCTGGCGGACGTGTTCCGGCGTGTGGTGCGACCGGAGGATCCCCCGATGGTGGTGAACGAGCAGCTTGAGGTACCGGCGGAAACATTGCCCGGAATGCTCGCTGGCTACGACTTCGTTTTCGACGATCACAGCCAGATGCCGACGGAGTGGATGAAGCGCTGCGCAGGGTTGCAGCACATCATATTCCTGGGGACGGGTGCGCGAAGCTACATGCACCCCGAGGAATTGGCGGAGCACGGCATCACCGTGCATATCATCAAGGGATACGGGGATACGGCGGTAGCGGAGCACACCATCGCCATGATGTGGGCCGCGGCGCGGGGTCTTGCGATCATGGATCGCGGGATGCGCGACGGCCAATGGATCCGCACCGAAGGGATGGAACTGACGGGCAAGACGCTCGGACTGCTGGGGTTTGGTGGTATTGCGGCGGAAGTGGCGCGGATTGCCGTTGGTTCGGGAATGCGGGTGATCGCGTGGAACAGATCGCCGAAGACCGCGCCGGGAGTGACGTTTGTCGATCTGGATACGCTGCTGGCCGAGAGCCAAGTGCTCTCGGTGCATTTGCTGCTGACTGACGAGACGCGGGGGTTTCTTGGGGCGGAGCGGTTGGCGAAGCTGCGGCCTGGGGCAATCCTGGTGAATACGGCACGCGGAGCGGTCGTCGATGAAGCAGCGATGATCGCGGCGTTGCGGTCTGGACGGCTGCGACATGCCGCGATAGATGTATTCACGAAGGAGCCGCTGGCTGTTGGGCACGAACTGACGACGCTGCCGAACGTGACACTGTCGGCGCATAGTGCGTTTCGCACGCCGGAGGCATCGGAGAACTTGATAAGGCGGGCGTTGGATATCGCGAAGGGACTTGCTGGAGGATAGACCCCCACCCTGCCCTCCCCCGCGCTACGCGCGGGAGAGGGGAGCTTGGGTTTGGGCTTGGACTTTGGCCCAGGTGTCGCGGAGGCCGACCGTGCGGTTGAAGACGAGATGGCCGGGTCTCGAGTCCGGATCGGCGCAGAAATAGCCGAGGCGTTCGAACTGGACTGCCTCGCCTATGGGTGCTGACCCGAGGGACGGTTCCAGCAGACAGCCGGTCAGCACTTCCAGGGAGTTGGGATTGATGTCAGCCATGATGTCGCCGTCCGCTCCCGGATCGGGACGCGAGAACAGGAAGTTGTATAGGCGCACCTCGGCGGCGACCGCGTCGGCAGCAGCGACCCAATGAAGCGTCGCCTGCACTTTCCGCCCGTCCGGCGGAGAATTGCCGCCACGGGTTGCCGGATCGTAGGTGCAGCGTAACTCCACGACGTCGCCTGCGACGTTCTTCACTACCTCGCGGCAAGTGACGAAGTAGCCGTAGCGCAGGCGTACTTCCCGGCCTGGCGAGAGGCGGAAGAACTTCTTCGGCGGGTTCTCCATAAAGTCGTCGCGCTCGATATAAATTTCGCGGCCGAAGGTGATCGGGCGCGTTCCTGCCGCGGGATCCTCGGGATTGTTGATAGCTTCCAGTGTTTCGGTGCGACCTTCGGGCCAATTTTCGATCACCAGCTTCAAGGGATGCAGTACAGCCATACGCCGTCGAGCGGTGCGGTTCAGCAGCTCGCGGATGGAGTGCTCGAATGCGGCAAATTCGGAGACGCTATTGGATTTGGTCACGCCGCTGCGGCGCACGAAGTCGCGTAGCGCCGCGGCTGGTATACCGCGCCGCCGCACACCGGCGAGCGTTGGCATACGCGGATCATCCCAACCGGTGACGTGTCCTTCGCTTACCAGCCGCGTCAGGATGCGCTTCGACATGACGGTGTAGGCGATGTTGAGGCGGGCGAATTCGTACTGATGGGGGTGCGACGGAACAGGCAGGTTGTCGATCAGCCAATCATAGAGCGGCCGATGGTCCTCGAATTCGAGGGTGCAAATGGAGTGCGTGACACCCTCAATCGCATCCGACTGGCCGTGCGCGTAGTCGTAGGTGGGGTAGATGCACCAGGCATTGCCCGTTCGCGGGTGCTCTGCGTGGAGGATACGATAAAGCACCGGGTCCCGCAAATTCATATTCGGCGACGCCATGTCGATCTTGGCGCGCAGGACGCGTGCGCCGTTTGGGTATTCTCCGGCTCGCATACGGCGAAACAGGTCCAGATTTTCCTCCACCGAGCGGTAGCGGAATGGGGTGTTCTGTCCCGGTTCGGTCAGCGTGCCTCGCTGCGAGCGCATCTGATCCGGCGGCGTGTCATCGACATAGGCCTTGCCCTGGCGGATCAGGTACTCCGCCCAATCGTAGAGCTGCTGGAAATAGTCAGACGCGTGGTGGAGGTGCTGGCCCCAGTCGAAGCCGAGCCAATGGACATCGCGCTTGATGGCGTCGATGAATTCCTGCTCTTCCTTGGTGGGATTGGTGTCATCGAAGCGCAGATGGCAGCGGCCGCGGGACTCCTCGGCAATACCGAAGTTGAGACAGATCGACTTGGCGTGGCCAATGTGCAAATAGCCGTTCGGTTCCGGTGGGAACCGGGTCACTACCTGGGACACGCGCCCAGCCTCAAGGTCAGCCTGAACGATGTCGCGAATGAAATCGCGGCCCACCTCCGCCGTTGTGGTATCGCTAGTGGTCATGCGCCGGGCTCCGGGATATCGCTTGCCGCCATCTACATGGTCAAGGGAGATGGGTGAACAGTTGGACCAGCCCCGTGTCAACAATGGGCCGATGCCGAATGCGCGACTGGTGGAGGGTTACGGTCGCTTCCGGAGGAGGAAGCGTTGACGACCGTCCAGCACCAGTTCTCGACGATGGTTGTGCACGGTACTGCGAAGTCCCACCACGCCGGTAGTGAGATTGGGCGACAGTTCGTCCACTTCAAGCGTCGGGTAAAGGGTGTCGCCGGTAAAGACTGGTTTCAGGAAACGGCTGGACTGCTCGATGAAGGCGACCAGCGAGTCCTCGGTCACGAACGGGAACAGCCCGGCGCCTGGAGCTGTCTGGATCAGCGTCTGGAAGCCGTGGGCCAACATTCCCGGCAAGCCATGCGCGCGGCAGTATTCGATATTGTAGTGGATCGGGTGATTGTCACCGCTGGCCAATTGGAACGCTGAGAACAGTGCGTCTGTCATGGTGCGGCTTGGGAGCATGAAGCGCTCACCCAGGCGGAAATCCTCGAACCAGCGCTGCTCCGGTATCATGCGATGGGCGGCTGGATCGAATTCGCTCATACCGCGCCCGACGCGTGCAGGGCCTGAATATCCGAGGTTGCATAGCCGAGCTCTTGCAGGACGGCATCGGTGTGCTGACCCAGTGCTGGAACATCGCCCATTACCGCCTCTACGTCCGTAAAGGTGAATGGCGGCAGCAATGCGCGCACGGGACCGGCTGGCGTGTTGATCTCGCGCCAACGATCACGCTCGCGGAGCTGCGCGTGTTCCCATACGTCGCCAACTTCGTTCAGGCGGCCATTGGCGATGCCGGCGGCGTCCAGCTTCTTGACCACATCGATTGAACTCATGGTGGAGAAGTTATCCTCGATCAGTTCGGTCAGCTCGACGCGGTGTTCGCGGCGGGCGCTATTGTTGCAGAACCGCGGATCGGTGGCGATCTCTGGACGCTCCAGCACCTTGGCGCAGAAGGTGACCCATTCACGCTCATTCTGAAGGCCGAAGATTACCTGGCCATCCTTGGTTTGATGGGCGCCATAAGGTGCGAGCAACGGATGGCTGGTCGGCGAGCGGGGGGTGGCCGACTTGCCGTAAGCGTGCCGATACATTGGATACATCATCCACTCGGCGAGGGCGTCGAGCATGGCGATCTTGACGTTCGCGCCCTCGCCGCTGCGGCCTCGGCGGACCAGCGCGGCGAGGATGCCAGATAACGCGTACATGCCGGTGGCGATGTCGGCTGCGGAGATGCCGACACGGGACGGCGTATCCTCGGTGCCGGTTACGCTGATCAGGCCGGATTCCGCCTGGATCAGTAGGTCGTATGCTTTTTTCTGGGCGAAGGGTCCGCTCTCGCCGTAGCCGGAAATGTCGCAAACGATGAGTTTGGGGTGGCGCGGTGCGAGGTCCGCGTGGCTCAGGCCGAGGCGCGCGGCGGCGCCAGGGGCTAGGTTCTGCAAGACGACGTCGGCGCTGCTGATGAGGCGATCGAGGATCTTGGCGGCGTCGGGATGCTTCAGATCGAGCGTCATGCTGCGCTTGGCCCGGTTCAGCCAGACGAAGAAACTGGCCTGGCCGTGCACGAAGCGGTCGTAGGCGCGGGCAAAGTCACCCTCACCTGGCCGCTCTATCTTGATGACGTCGGCGCCCAGATCGGCGAGGTGGCGCGTGCAGATTGGCGCTGCGACGGCGTGTTCGAGGGCTATGACCCGGATGCCTTCGAGAGGGAGCACGATCGATCCTGCCTTCCTGGAGCTGTGGTGGCAGGAAAGCCCCGGGAGGCGGCAGTGTCAAAGCGTGATCTGGGTGGCGGCGGAGAGGGCGGCGGCGATGCCTGGGGCGGCGGCGAGGATTGGATTACCTTTGGTCGCGCCGTCGCCCGCCATGAACGGACTGACTGCGGCACCGGCTTCCCTGAGAATAACGAGGGCCGCTGCCACGTCCCATAGGTTGATGTGCAGTTCGACGTAAGCGTCGGAGCGACCGGCGGCGACGTCTGCCAGGCCCAGTGCTCCGGAGCCGTTGAGGCGCGGCATCGCTCCGGCGGTGATGATGCGGTCGGTTAATGCCATGAAGGCTTCGTGCGGACGGCGGAGGGACCAGCCAAGCTCGACAGTCGCGTGGGTCAGGTCAGTGGTGCCGGCTGCATGGATCGGTTCGCCATTCAATGTAGCCCCCCTCCCCTGACAGGCAGCGAAGGTTTCCTCGAGCGCTGGAGCGACGATTACCCCAAGCACCGGCACGTCGCCTTCGATACAGCCGAGGGAAACACAGAAACGCTTGCTACCGCGCATGAAGTTCGCAGTCCCGTCGATGGGATCGACGACCCATCGGAGAGTGCCGTAGCGGGTACTACCGCCTTCTTCACCCTGAAAGCCGTCTGACGGATAAGCATGGGCCAGTCGTTCTGAGAGAAAGCTTTCGACTGCGCCGTCGGCTTCGGTGAGCCAGTCCTGGGCACCTTTTAGTTTGCCGGATGACGCGCCAAGCGGCGGACGCATGCTCAACGCGAGCTTTGCTGCCTCGGTCGTCAACTGAATTGCGGTCTCGAAGCGGTCAGCCAATACGTTCATCGAATTCCTGCACGCATGAAACTCTGCACAAACTGGCGCTGAAATAACAGGAACGCAATGAGCAAAGGTGCGCTGGTCATCAGCGTAGCAGCGGTGACGATGGACCAGTCAATTCCCTGGTCGGTGGTGGCGAATACCGCGAGGCCGACGGTGAGCGGTCTTGTGGTGACCGAATTGGTGATGATGAGTGGCCATAGGAAGTTGTTCCAATGATAGCTCACCGACACGAGGCCGTATGCGATGTACGTCGGCTTGGCGAGCGGCACGTAGACGCGCCATAGGCGAGCCAACAAGCCGCAGCCTTCCAGGCGCGCGGCATCGTCAAGTGGTTGCGGGATGGTCAGGAACGTCTGGCGCAGCAGGAAGATGCCGAACGCGGAGCCTAGGTACGGCAAGGCGATTGCTGGGATCGTGTCGGCGAGATGAAGCTGCGCGACTGTGCGGTAGTTCTCCACCAGAAGTACGTCTGGCATGACCATGAGCTGCAGCAGCACCACGGCGAACAACAAATCGCGGCCCGGGAAAGTCAGACGGGCGAACGCGAACGCGGCCAGCGTGCACAACACGAACTGTGCGACGAGGATCAGCGTGACCAGCATCACGGTGTTGAGCAAGTAACGGGTAAACGGCGCGGCCTGCCAGGCATCCTTCAGGTTCGCCAATGTCAGCGGCGCAAGCGGGTCGAAATGCGTTGCGTAAAATGCCGGATGGAACGCTGTCCACACCGCGTAGAGGAGCGGCAGCATCCAGAGGAAGCCGAGTAGCCAGGCTCCCCCGGTTTCCAGGCTGCGGCCGATCACACTGCTGTCCGCGACCATCATCGGTAGTGCACGTTCCGGCCGAGGACGCCGAACTGGAACGCAGCGGCAAGGGCCATGATGGTCAGCAGCACGACTGTCGCGGCTGCCGCCGTGGCGGTATCCCAGTAGCGGAAGCCAGTTTCATAGACATAGTAGAGCAGCAGCATGGTGGCATTGTCCGGCCCGCCACGGGTCATGACGATGATATGGTCAATCGTACGGAATGCATTGATCACCGCGTTGACCAGCACGAACAGCGTGGTCGGCATCAGCAGCGGCAGGACGACGCGACGAAGATAGTTCCAGCGTGACGAACCTTCGAGCGCCGCGGCCTCACGCAGATCGGTGGGCATGGTCTGTAGTGCGGCGAGGTAGAATATCATGAAGAAACCGGCCTCCTTCCAGACCGCGACGGCGATCATCGCCGGCAGCGCGGTGGAGGCGTCACCCAGCCAGTTGTGCCTTCCGCCGCCGAAAAAGCCTATGATGCGGTCGAACAGGCCATAGTCCGGCGTGTAGAAGAACATCCAGATATTGGCGACGGCAATCATCGGCAGCATGGTGGGCAGGAAGTAGGCCATGCGCAGGATGGCGCGTCCGGGCAGCGCCCCGTTCACCGCCAGCGCCATCAACAGAGCGAGGACAATCGACGTCGGGATGGTGGCGACGGCGTACCAGGCATTGTTCTGCAATGCCCGCCAGAACACGGGGTCGTCCAACAGACCGGCGTAGTTGTCCACGCCGACGAATGGCGGCGGACGACTGCCGTGCGGCGTGGCATAGAAGCTGTCGTACAGCGTGGCTATCGCCGGCCAGTGGGTGAACGCGACCAGGAGGACGAGGGCGGGCAGCAGCAGAAGATACGCGTGGATGGTTTCTCGCCGCATGCCCGCCTGCACGGCTTAAGCCTTTCTGTACGGCTTCAGGATGCGATCCGCGTCGGCCTGGGTATCCGACATCGCCTTGGCCGGCGTTATTTTACCCTCCAGGCAGGCCTGGATGTTGTCGGTCAGCACCTTGTAAACGCGCAGGTTCTCATGCACCGACAGTTCGCCCGTCGCGACCGGTAGAAAGGTGCGCGCTACGTTGGCCTCGGGATATTTCGCGATGTAGTCCTTCAGCGCTGGCGTGTCGTAGGCGGCGGGGCTGGTTGCGATGTAGCCAGACTTGATCGACCAGTCGGCGGCGCGCTCCGGCGCACTGACCCAGCGAGCGAAGCGCAGGCTGGCCTGGCGCTCGGCCGGGCTGGCGCTCTTGAAGAAGTACAGATTGCCGCCGCCCACTACTGTGTGCGGCGAATTCTTGCCCGCCAGGCCCGCCACACCGAACGGGAAGGTCGCCTTGGCGCGGAAGTTCGGCAGGCCACCCGTGGTGAATTGGATGATCGCCGCGTTGCCCTGCAGAAAGTCTGGCGTGAGGTCGCCCCAGTTGATCACCCCATCCGGCGAGGCTTGATACTTCGATGCCAGACCGCGCCAGTATGCCATCGCCTCGATGGTCTTCGGTTGGTTGAAATAGACCTCGGTGCCGGCCTCGTTCATCAGCTTCTGCTCGGCCTGATTGGCGAGCGCGCCGAATGTCCACTGCGCGTTGCCGAGATCGCTGGCCATCTTCACGCCCCAGCGCGTCACGCGCCCAGACGCATCGCGTTTGGTCAGCTTCTGCGCCGCTGCCTCGAGGCCGGCCCAGTTGGTTGGGAACTTCTCCGGATCCAGACCCGCGTCGTGGAAGGCATCCTTGCTATAATAGAAGATCGCGGTCGAGCGCTGAAACGGTATCGACCAGGTTTTCCCGTCGGCGTGGCTGTTCGCCATGAAGGCTGGATAGAATCCGGCGAGCCACTGCTTTGCATCGGCATCGAGGCCGATCTCATCCAAGGAAATCAGGATGTCTTCGTCCTGCAGGCTGTGCATCTGGGCCGCGAGCAGCACGGCGAATTGCGGACCGGCGCCGGCTTTGATGGCCGTCATCGCCTTGACCACTGTACTGGTATAGTCGCCGGCGTATACCGCTTCGACCGCTATGCCGGTCTCCTGCTGAAAGCCTTTGCAGTAGCCGTCGATGATCGCCTGCAATGGGCCGCCTACGGCGATCGGAAAATAGAATGTCAGCTTCTGCACGGTCTGCGCACGCAGGACAGCGGGCATCGCAAGCACGCTTGCACTGGTCGCGAGCAATGAGCGTCGACGGATCATGATGTGTCCCCCTTATATTGATTGATCAGGTTTGGTACGATTGAAGCAGTCGTGCGGCGACAGATTGCGCAAGCTGGCGGCGTGTCAACATGGTCATGCGCCGACTGTCTCCCTGGCGGCCATCGTTGGTTCGATGCGACGCCCGGTGTTGGCGTCGAACAGATGGATGGGTTCATCGGTGGCGAGAAATACCGGGGTGCCATCAGGCAGCGCGACACGACCCGGAAGCCTCGCCAGCAACGTGGCCTCGCCCACGGCGCAAGCCACCACGGTGTCGGCGCCAAGGTACTCGGCGTGCTTTACGCACGCTGGAATACCTCCATCGGCAAGGCTGAGATTTTCCGGACGTATGCCGCCTATGAGGTTGTCAACTGCGTGGGGCGCAAGGATTGGTCCGATTGTGCCTTGCAGCGCCAGCGCGCCGGGGACTGCCTTCAATGGGAACAGGTTCATTGGTGGTGTGCCAATGAAGCTGGCGGTGAAGCTGGTTGCCGGACGCGCATAAACCTCCGCGGGCGGTGCGTCCTGCTCGATCCGCCCATCGCGCAGCAGCACGATCTGATCGGCCATGCCCATGGCTTCGGTCTGGTCGTGTGTCACATAGAGCATGGTGATGCCGAGCCGGCGCTGCAGCGCCAAAATCTCGCGGCGCATGTCGGCGCGGAGCTGGGCGTCGAGATTGGAGAGAGGTTCGTCCATCAGACAAACAGGTGCCTCGGCGACGATGGCACGGCCGAGCGCGACACGCTGCTGTTGGCCGCCGGAGAGTTGGCTTGGTTTGCGCTCGAGTAGATGGCCGATACCGATGATTTCGACCACCCGGTCCAATCGCCGGGCGCGTTCGGCAGTCGGTAACTTGCGTGCTTTCAGGCCGAATATGATGTTTTCAGCGACGTTAAGGTGGGGAAACAGCGCATAGGATTGGAACACCATGGCGACGCCTCGTGCTGCTGGGGGCAGATGCGTGACGTCGCGACCACCGATTTCCACGCGTCCCTCCGTGGCGGTTTCCAGACCCGCAACGATGCGCAGGCAGGTGGTCTTGCCGCAGCCGGACGGACCGAGCAGCACTGTGAAACTGCCGGGGCTGATATCGATCGATACGCTGTCGAGAGCCGACGTGTTGCCCCAACGGCGGCTGACATTGGTCAGTCGCACCGACACGCCCGCCGAGGCGGGATGCCGGGCGTACAGAGGTGATTCAGCGGAGGGCATACAGGCGATCTCGTGGTCAGGAACCGAAACCAATCTGCGCAGCTAATGGGGGTTCGGGCAAGCCGCGAAGTATGGCCCTCTGTGGCGTTTCGATGAAACAGCATTGATCTTCTGCGCGGCGCGGGGAATGTTGCCGGCATGTCCATCCTATCTGGTCACGCCCGGGTCGCCGGCATCGCCGGCTGGCCGGTCACGTACTCCCGCTCTCCACGTCTGCACGGGTTCTGGCTGCAACGGCATGGCATCGATGGGGCGTACATCCCCCTGCCGATTGAGCCGGGCGATTTCCCTACGGCGATCCGTGGATTGGTCGCGGCTGGGTTTGGCGGAGCCAATGTCACGATCCCGCACAAGCTGGCGGCGTTCGAAATCTGCAATGAAGTGGATGCGTCCGCGCACCGGGCGGGGGCGGTCAACACGCTGGTGTTTCGGGAGGGGAAGATTGCCGGCAGCAACACTGATGGCTATGGCTTCATTGCCAATTTGCGCGCCAGTGGAGTGAACCCGGCCGCTGGACCCGCTCTGGTGTTGGGAGCTGGCGGCTCGGCGCGTGCGGTCGCTGCTGCGCTGCTGGATGCCGGCGCGACCGTGACCGTGGCTAATCGTACGGCGATGCGTGCCGAGGCATTGGCACGCGATCTCCCCGGCCTGCGGACGTTGGATTGGAATAACCGGATGGCTGCGCTTGCCGATCATGCGCTGGTCGTGAATGCGACGCCACTTGGGATGGCCGGGCACGAGGCGCTCGATCTGGATCTGGCAAGCGCGCCCAATTCACTGGTTGTCGCGGATAATGTCTATGTCCCGCTAGAGACACCGCTCCTGGCTGCTGCACGCACTCGGGGACTGCGTTGCGTCGAAGGTCTTGGGATGCTGCTGCATCAGGCGGTACCCGGCTTCCGCGCCTGGTTCGGTGCTGAGCCACAGGTGGACGACGAATTGCGGCAGTTCATGGTCGCGGATATTCCGATGCGATGAAGGTCCTGGGCCTTACTGGCGGGATTGGCATGGGCAAATCGACCGCAGCCGCCGCGTTCCGCCGGGCGCGAATACCTGTGTTCGATGCGGATGCGGCAGTGCACCAGATGCAGGCACGGGGGGGTCGAGCAGTTCGTGCCATCGAAGCTGCATTTCCGGGAACTGTTCGGGAGGGCGCAGTCGATCGCGCCGCACTGCGTCACGAGGTGCTGGGTAAGCCGGACGCCCTTAAGCGACTCGAAGGTATCCTGCATCCTATGGTGCTTGAGGAGGAGCGGAAGTTTGTTGCACGAACCAGGCGCCACGGTCGTCGCGTTGCCGTTTTGGATATTCCGCTGCTGTTCGAGACCGGCGGTGACCGGCGCGTGGATCAGGTCATAGTGGTGACAGCTCCACCGTCCGTTCAGATGCAGCGGATCCGTCGCAGGCGGCGGATGAGCGACGCAGACATCAAGGCGGTCATTGCTCGACAAATGCCAGACACGGAAAAGCGCCGTCGTGCTGACAGGGTGATCAAGACGGGCCTGTCGCGGCACTATTCCTTGCAGGCGCTCAGCCGGCTGATCAGGGAGGAATTGGCGTGACGCGGGCGATCCTGTTCGACACGGAAACCACCGGACTGGAGCCACATCTGGGTCACCGCGTCATAGAGGTTGCCGCGCTGGAGCTGTTCAATGACCTGCCAACCGGACAGCAGTTTCATGTGCTGGTCCATCCGGATCGGGACATTCCGGATGACGTGACACGTATACACGGGCTCACGCTGGCGCATCTGGCGGGCAAACCGAGGTTTGAGGAGATCGTGGACGAGCTGCTCGCCTTCTTCGGCAACGGCAAGCTGATCGCGCATAACGCGCCGTTCGACTTCGGCTTCCTGAATGCGGAGTTCGCCAGGCTGGGTCGGCCGATATTGCAGGCTGAGCGGATGATCGACACGCTCGCCTTGGCGAAGACGCGCTTCCCCGGGATGCCTAACAGTCTGGACGCGCTGTGCCGGCGGTTCTCCATCGATTTGAGTGCGCGCACGACGCATAACGCGCTGCTTGATTGCCGCTTGCTTGCTGACGTTTACGTGGAGCTGACCGGAGGGCGTCAGCGCGGGCTTTCACTCGCGGCCAAGGAGATGGCTGCCGAACTTGTCGTTTATAGGCACGAGGGGGTTCGGACGCCGCGGCCGATCATACCGACCATCGAGGAACTTGCCGCACATGCGGCACTCGTCGAGCGGCTAAAGGATCCGGTTTGGCTGCAGGCCTGATGGTCAGGCGACCGCCGTGGTCGCCCCTTGCGCCTGCGCACGGCGAGCCTGCCATAGCGCGACGAAGTCGATCGGCTGCAACAGGACTGGGGGGAAGCCGCCATCGCGGGTGACTTCTGCAAGGATGTTGCGGGCGAATGGGAACAGGATGCGAGGGCATTCCACCAGCAGGACCGGCTCGATCGCGTTATCCGGCAGACCGGACAGCGTGAAGACGCCGGCATAGGTAAGCTCGGCGACGAATACCGTTGGCGGCACCGCGGCGGACTGGCCATTGCCGCTCTGTGCGGGTTCATGAGCCTCCGCCCTGATCATGATTGCGACTTCAAAGATGTTCTGGCCGTCCTGCACGCGGCGTGCCTGGACGTCCAGATTGATGTTCACCTGAGGTTGTGCGCGAAGCTGTGTGTACACCTGTGGTGCGCCGGGAACCTCGAAGGACAGGTCCTTCACGTACTGAATATTGACGACGAGTGGCGGGGTCTGCGCCTGGCCGGACGGCTGCGGGGCGGTGGTCGTCTCGGACATTACGATCTCCGTTTCATTGCGGACGGGCGCAGGGGCGCCGTGAGGCGGGCCGGGTAGCACGGATGGCACGGCATTGCCATCCTTCTTGGCACTGGGGTCAGGCACGCCAAGTCAGTTGCTCGGGTGCGGGATCACTGGGATCGCAGCGCAGCCACTGGCAGTTCGTGATACTCTGGCCGGTCAAGGAGAGGATGAAGCCCCAGTGGCTGATCACCAGGGTGTTGGACCAGTCCGGCAAGGCGGCCATTTCGGCGCGAAACAGGGCCGCACGACCGATGACTGAATCCGCCGGTTCCTCGATCGCGGGCCACCAGACCTCATCGATGGCGGAAAAATCATGTTCGGGCCAAGCCCGCTCAAGTTCCGTCCTGGGGGTTCCGATGTCGCAGGCGAAGGCGTAGCGCTCGCGGACGATGGGGTTGATGAACACCTGCAGCCCGAGGGCTTTGGCAATGGGAGCCGCAGTCTGAAGCGCTCTGGTGTAAGGCGAGGTGATGATTCGCGCCAGGTTCAGATTGATGAACTGACGGGCGGCGTCGGCGGCCTGAGCGTGACCGAGATCGGTCAATCGGGGATCTATAATGCCGGGATCTCGGCGGGTTGCCCCGAAATGCAGGTTGAATTCACTCTGGCCGTGGCGGAGGAGGATCATGGGCGGGCAATACAGGGCGGATTTGCGGCCGGCAACGGGCCTCGGGCGCGAGAACTATTTGTGTCCGGGGCCGGGCACGCTTATCTGTGGGCGTGAGGAGAGCTTTCATGGGTGCTAGCGGCGGTTTCCCGGTCGACCTGATCCTGTTTGGGATGATAGCGGCGTTTCTGGTACTGCGGCTGCGCAGCATTCTGGGGCGGCGCACGGGGTTTGAGCGGCCAGCCCAGCCGTATCAGCCTCCGGCGGGGCAGACGCCGGCAGGACCGGTGATCGAGGGGCGTGCGGAGCCTGCGGCGCCGGTAACCACCCGGGCCGTGCCGGAGGCGGATAGTGCCGTTGGACAGATGCTGGGGCGCATGCGGGCGATCGACCGCACTTTCGATCCCGCGGCCTTTCTCGATGGGGCGGAGAAGGCGTTCCGCATCATTGTGGCGGCGTTCGCGTCCGGCGATCGGGCGACGCTGCGCGGGCTGTTGAACGACGATACCTATAATGCGTTCGAACAAGCGATCGCTGGGCGGGAAGCCGCCGGGCAGACGCAGATAAGCACTCTTCACTCGATACAGAACGCGGCGATCGAGAGCGCGGAACTGCGCGGCACGACGGCATCGATTGAAGTACGCTTCGTGTCGGATCAGACGAGTTTTACCCAGGACAAGGCTGGCCATCCGGTGATCGGCACGGACGCTGTCACGGAGATCACCGACGTTTGGACGTTTGAGCGCGACCTGTCGACACGTGATCCAGTCTGGCGGCTGGTATCGGCTCGCAGCGCCTGAGGCGGGCAGCGCTTTCCAGGAATGGAGGAGCTTGTTGAAGCCGAAGCGCCGGATAGCGCGGACAGGCATCGCCTGATATTGGGCGACTGCCTTAATGTGTTGCCTGATCTCGAAGCTGGCTCGGTCGATGTGGTCGTGACGTCGCCACCGTACAACCTGGGGCTGGCGTATCGTGGGTACGATGACCGGAAGGCTGAGGACGAGTACCTTGGGCTGGCTGGAACGGGTCGCGGTGCAGGTCCGGCGGGTCATGAAGCCGGAGGGATCGTTCTTTCTGAACATATCAGGTTCGTCCAGCGCTCCATGGATGCCGTTTGAATTGATTGTCCGACTTAGGCCGCTATTCGTGCTACAGAACCACATCGTGTGGATCAAATCGATCGCCACGAGGGATGATGCAATTGGACACTTCAAGCCGGTTGGGGGGCAGAGATATTTGCACCACAATCACGAGCACATCTTTCATCTCACGCAGTCAGGCGATGTGAAGCTGGATAGGCTGGCTATTGGCGTGCCGTTCAAGGACAAGTCGAACATTGCACGACGTGGACATCCGAAGGATCTGCGCTGCCGTGGCAATACCTGGTTCATCCCGTATGACACGGTGCAGAGCAAAGCCGCCAAGTTCCATCATCCCGCCACGTTCCCCGTTGCGTTGCCACGTTGGTGTATTCGTCTGCATGGCCGCGAGAATGCCGTAGTGCTGGATCCATTCATGGGTACCGGCACGACCGTGGTGGCGGCCGATCTAGAGAACGCTCGCGGTATCGGGATCGATTGCGATGCCTCTTATGTTACCGTCGCGCGGCGCCGGCTCGCTGAAGCGAGGCGCGTGCAGCAAACGTTTGCAGATATCTGAGATGCCGGCTGGTAAACCACGCGTGGCGCTTTTTGTGACCTGCCTGGTCGATTTGCATCGTCCGTCTGTTGGGTTTGCAGCAATAAGACTTTTGGAGTTGGCGGGCTGTCGGGTCGAGGTGCCACGGGCACAGACGTGCTGCGGGCAGCCAGCATATAACTCCGGCGACCGCGCCACCGCGCGCGATCTGGCCGAGGGCATACTGGATGCATTCGGCGGATATGACTACGTCGTTGTGCCATCAGGGTCATGTGGCGGAATGCTCAAGCATCACCTGCCGCACTTGTTTGATGATGACCCCAACTTGAGGGCACGGGCGGACGTGCTGGGGGCGCGTACGTTTGAACTGGTAAGTTTCCTGACAGATGTGCTGGGCATAGAGCGCTTGCACGTCAGGGCGACGGTTGGAACCGTAACGTATCACGACGGTTGTTCTGGGTTGCGCGAACTTGGCATCAAACAACAGCCGCGTGTGTTGCTGCAATCTGTTGGCGCTGACGTTGTGGAAATGGCCGATCCGGAGATTTGCTGTGGGTTTGGCGGCACGTTCTGCGTGAAATATCCAGAGATTTCGGTTCGTATGGTTTTGGACAAAGTGCGGGACATTGTGGCGACCGGAGCCGAGACCTTGCTCGCCGGGGACCTGGGCTGTCTGCTGAACATTGCGGGACGTATACAGCGCGAGGGACATCGCGTGGAGGTCCGGCACGTAGCTGAAGTGCTCGCAGGGATGAGCGACCAAGTGCCGCCAATAGGCGTCAGTGCCCGCGGAGGATCTGGCTGAGAAACAGCGCTAGCCGTTCAGTCTGGGGTGCCTCAAATATCTGTTTAGGGGGACCACTCTCGACGATTTCGCCACGGTCCATAAACACGACGCGATCGGCGACCTGACGCGCAAATCCCATCTCATGAGTGACGCAGACCATGGTCATGCCTGATTCGGCCAGCTCGACCATCACATCGAGGACCTCTTTGATCATCTCGGGATCAAGTGCCGAAGTTGGCTCATCGAAGAGCATGATCTTGGGTCGCATACAGAGAGCTCGGGCGATCGCGACGCGTTGCTGCTGACCGCCGGAAAGCTGTCCAGGATATTTCGATGCCTGTTCGGGGATCTTGACCCGAGAGAGGAAGTTCATCGCCAATTCTTCCGCTTCGGTCTTGGGCATCTTGCGGACCCAGATCGGCGCGAGCGTACAGTTCTCCAGGATGGTCAGATGCGGGAACAGGTTGAAGGACTGAAATACCATTCCGACTTCGCGCCGGATGGTATCGAGCGAGCGCAGGTCATCCGTAAGTTCGGTGCCGTCAATGATGATCCTGCCTTGCTGGTGACTTTCCAGCCGATTGAGACAACGGATCATGGTGGACTTGCCGGAACCCGATGGACCGCAGACCACGACGCGCTCATTCTCGGCCACAGCCATGGACACGTTGCGCAGGACATGCAGCGAGCCAAACCACTTGTTCACGCCCTCCATGATGATGATCGGGGCGGTTGTAGAGTTGGCCATGTGCGGCACGACGCGACTTGATGCGACAGCCTGGGTCATCATGCTGTATCCCTGCTCGGTACCGACGGGGTGGCCAGTTACGGCAGCATGATCGGGGCGGGCGCGCTATAGTGCAAGACTGTTCGGCGACGGCTCAACTTTCCCGAAGACCGGCGCGACGCAAACCCTCTGCGTATAGGTCGCGATCATCGGAACGGACGATCGGAGAGCGTTCCATCGCCTCCTTGATCGAAAAGTTTGGCTCAAGAATCAGCAGACGCGAGAGGACACGGGCTGCTTCATCCTTGTATCCGCGATAGCCTAACGATGCGAGATATCCTTTATAGGTGGACGAGAAACCCGGATTGAGCTCCACTGCCCGCCGCCCGAGAGTTACCGCCTGATCGAACTCGTGGCGCATATAGTAGGGCATCATCATAGCCATATCGAAGAAGAAGGCATGCGGATCGTGTGGAGCGAGCTGACAGGCTCGCTTGATCTGTTCGATTGCTGCGTCGTGGTGGCCAAGATAGCTCTCCGCAAGGCCAGAAAAGCACCATGTAAGAGGCATGTTTGGGTTAAGTGAAAGTGCCTTCCCATGCAGGGCCAGAGCTTCTTCAGGCTGTTTGTGGAGGAACGCGCGCACATGTCCGACGAGCGTGATGGCGCGGGCGTCACCTGGATCGAGCGTAACGGCCCTCTCGGCCAACTCGCCTGCTCGGAAGGTGGCAGCGCGAGGGTCCTTTGCCCATGCCTTGCCGACGAGGAAGAGATGCCAATAGGCCCACCAGGCGTGTGCGGCGGCATGGCCCTGGTCCAGTGCCGTTGCGGCTGCGAGGGATTTCCCGGCTGCATGAAAGCCCTTTGGTTCCAATCGATATATTGCCGGGATCGCACGCAATGTGAGATCAAAGGCAGTGGGCTGTTCGGCATCTGCTGCGATCATCCGTTCGCCTTGGCGCAGTAGAAGCTCCGGGTCTATTTGGGCGGCTATTTGTCCTGCCAACTCACCCTGTAAGGCCAGAACATCGTCGGTTTCCCGATCGAACGTATGTGCCCAAACCACAGCACCACCGGCATGCAGATCGACCAGCCGAACGGTGACCCTAAGTCGTTGGCCTGACCGCTGAAGCGCGCTGTCGAGCAGATAGTCGCCAGCGAGATCCTGGCTGCGCCGGTTCGGTGCTGCAACACAGGATATCCAACGAAAGCGCGATACAGCAGCGACGATATCCTCGACAAGGCCGGGTAACGGTTTATCGCAGGTTTCACTATCCAAAGTACGTAGGGGCGCGACGATAAGACGAACGCCTTTCGGTGCGGCACCTGGCTTGCCACGGCCGGACGAGCGAGGACGGCGCACGCCGCCGATCAGCGTTTCCATTTCGATAGCAGGAATCAAGCCGGCATGGGAAAATGCCGCGGTATATCTGCCGTAGATCAGGCGAGCGGCGGTCTGATCGTCCTTGTCCAGATAAACGCTGATGAGCGCGCGCCAAGATTCCTCATGTAAGGGGTCGATTGAAAGCAGGCGTTCAGCAGAATCTATTTTCGCCATTGGATCAGATGAGGCGAGCAGGGCTGCCTCGCCCGCGGAGCGAGCTTTGTGCTTGATACGCTGGTGCTCATTACCGATCCAACGATCGAAGGCGGGATCGATGCCGTGTAGATCCTCAAGCAACGGGAGTTGGAACAGTTGCAACAAGCGGGACTGACGTTCGGCACCAGAGGCAAGAGCGCGGACATCCAGTGAAAGCAGTTCGTCGTACAATGTGATATGGAGCCGATCGACCCTTAGCAACTTGGCAGCGAGCGGTCCCAGAACACGTTGCAGTTCATGTACGGCTTGCCGTAGGGACGCATAGGCTTGCTCCTTGGCACGCTGACTCCAAAGCAGCGTAGTCAGTTGATTGCGAAGGACCGGCTGAGGCGCTGCCAACGCCAGGATTGCCAGCAGAGCTCTCGTCTTGCGAGAGCGAGGGAGAACGTTCTCGCCGGCGCTGTTTTCGGCCGCCATCTGTCCGAGCAGCCTGACGCGCAGCAATGGCTTTGCGGCAGCCACGCCAAGTTCGTCGATCCCGGTATCGCTTGGACCTGTAATGAATCACCTGCGCAGCGAAGTTTCTGGAAAGATACGGTTCCAGGACAAATAGGTTGTAGGCACCGTACCATGCTAGCGCAATGGTTGCAAAACTCATGGAAATATAAAAATTTTCCTAATTATATACTTTACGCCACAGCGCACAATATGTAGCGTTTCCAACTGCGTGACAGGCCGATTTGCTTTTCGCTGGAATTTCTGGTTTGGGCCGATTAAATTACTAGGTTTTCCATCCTATGGACTTTTTAGTGGCGAGGCTTCCCACCGTAGCGCGTGAGGAAATCCCGAATGATAGCCGTGACAGCCCGGCGCTTAGGTGTGCTTCATGAGTGTGCTAGAGGAATCTCATCTCTCTCCGGAATGGCGTTTAGCTTCGTCGCCCGATAGGACGATAGCCCTTACTCTGTTTGCTAGCTTGGAGGAGAACTCCCCTGACTGTTTCCTGCAAGGGAACCCGGCAACCGGCGAGACAACGATCGACGGCACCTTTAACTTGGTAAGGGTAGCCCGCAGGCTTATTGAGATTTTGCAGCAGCAGCCATGAGTTCGCGAACTTCGGCCGGCAATAACTGGACCGGCTCAAACGCCCGGTAGAATTCCTTGGCGATTTCGCACAGCGAATTTAGCGTTTCGGCGCTAAGTTCATAGCTGACGACCTCTCCAGCGTGCGTGGCCATATAGCGACGCCCAGCCATACTGTCTTGGATCATGATACCACGTCCATCTGCCTTAATGATGCCTGGATAATCCATCTGACCGCTGAAGGCGTTCGCGTCAAAGTCCTCTCGGCTTTCAATGGTTTGTCCTGAGTGAGCAATGCTATGGCGCACCCGTTCGGCCTTCGGAAACTTCTGACTGAAAGCACGTCTAGCTCGGCGCATCCAATCTGTCTCCAGCAAGCCTTTAAGGGAGGGGCAGTCCTTGAGACCGATGCCGCCTCCTTCTTTAAGGGCACGCCCAAACTGATGAATGGTCATGCCGGCATCCCTGAGAGCGATGTGCTGCCATCTGGTGAACTGCCCATTCAGAAAGTTGTTGTGAGCCAGAAAATCGGAGATGTCGAACAGGTCTAGCGCCGCTTTGAAGTCATCGACTCGTGAAGATAATGCGCCGATCGACGCGCTGAATACCCAGGTAGCAGCCCGCTCTTCCTCGGGCACGAGCTTAAGATTAATGTTAGGCCGAAGAACCGGGTAGTTCGGTGACTTGGACATGGAGTTTTCCAGTGGCGAGAAAGATGCAAGACGATGAGCTACCGCCCGAGCAGATTGTTCAACGACGAGACGAGGTGATCCGTCACATGCTGACCACCGTGGCCAAACGTGCTCCCAATTCGTGGGCGTCCCGCCGCAAAAGATACACCTCGGCACGATTTTTTGAGGCCGAGGACGTGGGATTGTGCTTGGCCCGATAGGCTTTAAGTTCCCAACGAAGTTTGTTCTTGCCATATTACGCCCATGACCAATCCCAACCGCAGTCCAAACGATGACTTCACACCACAAGAGGCGCAAGAGCGCTTTGAGGCGACGCTACGCGGCGCGCTGAAGGCGCCTCCCCAACATAAAGAGGCACCTAAGAAGGCTGCGCCGAAGAAGCGGGGGGTCTATGAGCGAAACGCTCCCAAAAAGAAACCGGCGTCCCCATGAATCCCGAAGCGGAAGGCCGCGTTAAGGATTGGACGAGGAGGCATCTGACTAATTGGTTTCAGGAAATCGCGCGTAGCCGTCAAGAAACCTCCGCGCCTCTTCAAACGCCTCCCGATCCTCCGGAAACAACTCTTGGAATCTCTCCAAATCGTAAAGGCATTCGTCGGCAACGTCCCGTACGTCCTGCGACGAGATGACTTGTTTGACGGCGAGTGTCGTCAAAACGCGAATTGATACGAGATGACCTATCAAGGCCGAACTGGCGAAGCTATCCACGCGTTCGCTCCCTGTCTGGTGTGGCAACCGCAGGATAGCGAAAGGCCCGGCTGGAGTCTCACTCCGCCGGGCCGCTTTTCCGTCCGTATTTCTCCACCAGCCGAGCCACGAAGGCGTGGAACTCGGCCCACTGATCGCGCGGCTTGCTAGCCCTCTGTTTATCCCGCCAGCGTAGGAAGCGCCCAGCGTGATACTTAAAGATCGGCGCTGTCAGCTTGTCGGTAAGCGGAGCGTTGACCCCACATTGCGTGGCGCGGTGAAGGTGTGATGCGTGTTGTCCATGATGATGGACGACGAGGCTGCCGCGGGCGGCGCTGACGCAAGGGACGGTGCTACGACTGGTCGTATGAGCGCTCGCAGCCAGCGGATCGAGGTGATCACGCGCGGCGAGCGGAGACGGCGTTGGTCTGTCGAGCAGAAGCGTGAGATCGCGGCGGAGAGCCTGGAGCCTGGCGTATCGCCGATCACGGTGTCGCGCCGTTACGGCATCAGTAGCGGGCAACTCTACACGTGGCGGCGACATTTGCTGGAAGGATCGCTCGGGACGAGTGCCCAACCGGTGGCGAGGTTTGCACGTGTTGACGTGATGGCCATGCCGACCGATCCGGTGCCGACACCTTCGTCCCCACAGCCGGCACCTGCGCCGAGTTCGATGAACCACCCGGACGGGATGATCGAGATAGCGCTGCCGGGCGGTGTGAGTGTGCGGGTGGATGCGCATGTGGACATCGGCGCGCTGCGTCGGGTGCTCGCCGCGCTGGCGCGCCGATGATCGCGCTGCAGTCTGACGTCCGTGTCTACCTGGCCTGTGGCTGCACCGATATGAGAAAGGGCATGCAGGGGCTGGCGATGCTGGTGCAGCAGGTGCTGGCGGAGGACCCGTTCAATGGCGCGCTGTATGCCTTCCGGGGACGCCGCGGCAACCTGCTGAAGCTGGTCTGGCATGACGGCATCGGCCTGTGCATGCTGACCAAGCGTTTGGAGCGCGGTCATTTTATCTGGCCGATGACAGGCACGGGCTCGGTGGCACTGTCGGCCGGGCAGTTATCGACGCTGCTCGAAGGCTGCGAGTGGCGGGCGATGGCGCGCAACCTGAGGCCCGAGCTGGCGGGCTGATCCGAATCCTTTGTGATCACGCTGGAGTCATTGGTTGCGACGCGACAGCGTGCGGCATCATCGTCACGTTGTGCAGATCGATCTCGCGGCACTGCCTGACGATCCGGATGTCCTGCAGCAGATGCTGCGGGAGGTGGTGCCTGAACTGCAAGCCGAGAACGAGAAGCTGTGGCAACTGATCCAGCGTCTGCTGCGCCATCGCTACGGCCCCCGCTCAGAGAAGCTCGACCTCGATCAACTGCAGCTCGTCCTGGAGGATGCGGAGCAGAGTGCTGCCGATAGTGACGCTGCCAAAGACGCGGCAGAACCACCGGAGAGACGGCGGCGCATCGAGGTCGCCAACCGCAATCGCGGTGCGTTGCCGGCACACCTGCCGCGCTACGAGGTCGTCATCGATATCGAGAACAAGGAATGCCCCTGCTGCGGCGGCGCACTGCACATGATCGGCGATGATCGCACCGAGATGCTCGATCTGGTTCCTGCCCAGTTGCGCGTGAAGGTGGTGTGTCGGCCCCGCTATGGATGCCGCGCCTGCGAGGGCGCCGTGGTACAGGCACCCGCACCGGAGCGGCCGATCGATGGCGGCATAGCCACGGAAGCGCTGGTGGCGCACGTGGTGGTCAGCAAGTTCTGTGACGCATTGCCGCTCTACCGACAGGCACAAATGCTCAAGCGGCAGGGCATCACACTGGACCGTTCGACGCTGAGCGCCTGGGTGGGACGCGCGTGCTGGTGGCTGACGCCGCTGTATGAGTTGGTGCTCGGCACGGTGCTGTCGTCGGACAAGGTATTCGCCGATGAGACGACGTTGCCGGTGCTGGAGCCCGGCAGGGGAAAGACCAAGACCGGCCGGCTATGGTGCTACGCGGTCGACGATCGACCTTGGGCGGGATCCACGCATCCGGCAGCAGCCTACGTCTACTCCGAGGACCGCAGGGGCGAGCATCCGACCATGCACCTGGCGGCATTCAGGGGCACGCTGCAGGTGGATGGCTATGCCGGGTTCAGCAGCCTGGTCGAGGCGCGCAAGGATGCCTCGATCAAGCTGGCATTCTGTTGGGCGCACGTGCGGCGGCCGTTCTACGAGGTCTACACGTCCACCCAGTCGCCGCTCGCAGCCGAGGTACTGGCACGCATCGCAAAGCTCTACGAGATCGAGGCCGACATCCGCGGCCAGCCGCCCGATGTGCGCCAAACCGTTCGCCAGCTGCGAAGTCGGCCACTGGTCGAGGACCTGCACCTTTGGCTGCAGGACCACGTGCCGCGCGTGCCGGGCTGGTCGGACCTGGCGAAGGCCATGCGATATGCGCTGCGCCATTGGGACGGACTGATCCTGTATCTCGACGACGGACGTCTGGAGATGGACACCAACGTCGTCGAGCGTGCCATCAGGCCAGTGACCATTACGAGAAAGAATTCGTTATTCGCGGGCAGTGACGCCGGAGCCCGTCGGTGGGCGATCGCCAATACCTTGACCCAGACCTGCAAGCTCAACGGCGTTGAACCGCTGGCCTATCTCACCGACGTTCTGCAGCGGATCATCTCCGGGCGCAGCAAGAACCACGAACTGCACGCACTGCTGCCGTGGAACTGGCGTCCGCCAGCCACAATCCCCGCCCCGTAGTCACCGCTACGACAGATTACCCTTCTGCCGCATTGCCGCGTCAATCTGATGCAGCCGTGGTGCCGCCGCGCCGCTTACGCTTGTCGGTAGGTCAGCCGCTTACCCTCCGCCCCTTTGACGGCCAGCATGGCGCGGCCCATGTCGGTATAGCCGAGACGCATCCGGTGACTGTACCGGAAATCGCACTCGGCCAGATAACGGTGCAAATGCTTTTCAGCGCAGTGCTGGTAGATGCCGGTCATTGACCGCGTGAAGATGCCGAAGAAGCCCTCCACGTTGTTCGTCGTGACCAGATCAGCCCCTTTGCCACGGGCATACTCGCGGCCCGAATGGTACACCGTCTCATGGACGAAGAATTCGTAACCAACAGAATGGTAAAGCGGGCTTTCGTCGGTATGCAGCCGCGATTCCTTGGCGACATTCTCTCGCACGATCTTGGCCACGGTCTGCTTGTTCGCCGATGCGACATGGAAGCTGCGGACCTCTCCGCCACGCTCCACAAGTGAGATGATGGCGCGCTTACCAGCCGGACCCGAGCGGCCTTTCTTCGTTGGCCGTGCAATGCGACCGCGAGACAGTGGGGCGGGATTCTCGACCTTGCCATGATAGACTTCGTCAACTTCCACTACCTTGCCTTCCCCGCCCAAGGGAGGCGCCAGACCGCCTGAGCGCATTGCCTCGCGCACACGGTGGCTCAAAAACCAGGCTGACTTGTAGGTCACAGCCAGCGACCGCATAAGCTGGTGCGAGCTGATCCCCTTCTTGCTGGATGACAGCAGATAGAAGGCCATCAACCACTTGTGCAGCGGGATGTGACTGCTCTCCATGACTGTGCCAGTCGTGACCGTGTAATCCTTACGGCATGAAGGATTGCCGCAACGCCACCGACCTTCCTTCTTGGTCGCATAGCGGCGCTCAGTCTCGCCGCAGTGCTGGCATACCGGACCATTTGGCCAGCGCACGCTTTCGATCTTCTTGCGCGCGGCTTCGGCGTCTAGAAGGAAGGGTTCGTTAATGTCGTGCATCTCAGCTCTCCTTGGCCGAGAATTTATCCCTAGCGGCTTGTGGTGTCAAGTATATAATTGGGAAAATTTTCCTTGCCTATGCTCCCGATCTGGTATAGAAAAGTGCGGTCAACGGACGAACTGCGCCCGTCTCGTTTCCTTCCAAAACGCGAGCTACTCCAGGGTGGTCGCGATCACGCGTGGCCGACGAACCTGCCGCGTAAACGGTTCGTCCGGACCGACATCAAAATCGACAAGGAGCTCTCAAGATGAATCAGTCCTATGCGTCTACCAAGGCGGCGACGGCCGATACTGGTCGGATCCGGCTGGGCGGAGGCTGGCGTTTGCCGGCAAACAAGCCCGCCCGCTGAGCGAAGCTTCACGGGCTGCGCAACGCCCGTGAGAAAATGGGGCGCCGTCTGGCAGCGAGATCGTTCGCTGCCAGGCGACGGCCAAACTGAACAAGCCAGCGGAAAGGCTGCTCGTCCATGGAACGCATTGCCAGCCCGGTCGTTCGTTTCTACCGTCTGATCGATGACGCGCGACTACCGCAGCGCGCCGACCGCTCTGCCGCAGGAACGCTGCCTATGCGAGCCTATCGATACTGTGAAGCGGTCACTACCGCGGCGGGATTTGGCTGGTGGATCTTCCCGCCCACTGATTTGCAAGTGTTGTGGGATGGGCATGACATCTTCTGGCAGTGCACCGGGTGGCAGGATTGGCTGCCATTGACGCCATCAGCACAGTTTCCGGAGATGACGGCGCGCTTCGACGAAGCTGCGCCGGAATCCTTGCAAGGTTGTTCACCCCCATTTCTGACAGCACTTCCTGAAGCAGGCACGCTGCAAATCTGGACGGGCCTGATGGCGCGCACCAGGGCCGACTGGAGCCTGTTGATCAGAGCGCCTGCGAACCTGCCGCTGCCTGGTGGCTATCACTTGTACGAGGGGATCATCGAGACTGACCGTTGGTTTGGTCCGATGTTCACCAACATGCGGCTCACAAGGACCAACATGCCAATCCGCCTGCGACCTGACTTTCCTCTGGCTCTGGCGCAGCCGGTTCCTCGCAAGGCGTATGTTGATGCTACACTGAGTTCGATGGAATGCGTGGCCGATATTGCAGAAATATCGGAAGCCGATTGGACGGATTATCAGAGCACGATTGCCGTTCCCAACAGCGATGTGGATCGCGCCTTTGGTGCCTACGCAGCTTCCACGCGGAAGCGCAATCGCGCCGATTGTCCAGCCCTTCAGACGTGAACCGTCACACAGCCATCAGCGGATGCGCTGGCCTTGTCAGCACACGTCATTATCGATCAGCCCCGATGCAATGTCACAGTCCAATGGCAGCGTCCGGATTGTAGCTCTCCATTGATTGCGTCCGATCTGGATGCTGCAGCCTCAAAGCTGATGGAGAGAGGCTTATGATCGGGGCTCTCCCGGACCAATTCTCCTGACAGATGCCCATTTTCTGTGATTTTGCCCTCGATGACTGTCGTGCTTTGAAACGGATCGAAGCCGAAGGCAGAATCGCCGATCGACAACAGCCCCTGTGTTTCCCGACCACAAGTTGGGTCGCTCGGAACGACAGGTCCCACCCATCTGCCTTGCAGTCCGCTCCAGTCGAGCACCTTCCCTGACTGCAGCGGCTCGGCCAGGTCCTGGTGGCCACATCCCAAGACAATGAGCGCCGGCATCAGTTGAGGGGCTAGCCTGATTGCACTGAGGCTGTTGAGCAGCACGACCTTCGCGTTATGCAAAACCGAAGGCTGCAAACAGCCGCGAGATTTGGCTAGGATTTTTTTCTGATTTATCTTGCCGGTAGTGTCGCAGTTTGAAGGAATATTTTCCATGGAGCTGTCAATGCCGCTAGTACGGAGGAAGCTGGGAAACCGGAGGAACTTTGGACCCAACCAAGATCGTCGCCACTGGTACCAGTCCTTGTGGACCGAAGAACATATCTGGCGCGGGAACATCAATCGTCTCCGTCGGATAATCGGCGCCGCTGAAAGCCTGCCGCAGGGCGCTTACGGCGTCGTTGTCAGGACCGGGAATGATGATTCCAAAGAAAAGCCTCTGGTAATAAGTTTCTGCCTCTGGATAGTACTCTTGGCCGGATGCTTTCAATATGGATATTATTTGCGTCGCTACAAACAAAGACTCTGGATCGTTTGCGATGTATGCCACCTTGATTAAACCCAACTTGGAGGTCAAGGCTCCTTTTACTTTATCTCCCACATCTTTCGGGATGATTCGCCACGCGAACTTAGCTTCCAGTGCTAAACGGGCCGTTCGCTCTTCTTCGGTCCGTTGGTTAGCCTCAGCAGTGAGCTTTTGTAATACAGCTACACGGGTTTCTGACGCTACGCGGAACTCGTTAAACGCGCGGTCTTTGTTATCTGAGATTCGAGCATTTAGGCGATTTTGTGCGACGCCAGCAACGATGGTGAGGGCGGTTGCGATCAGCGCGATGATTGCGGCGCCGAAGTACGCTTTATCAGCTACGCCGAGCCAACCCTCCAGCGTCATTTTCCCCCCACTGGTCCTCGCATTCATCGTCGCCGTCGTATTCTCGTGCGCCATCGCCGTAGGAGGATGCGTGTGGGCGCTCTGGGATGTAAACAGGCGATTGAGGGCTAAGCGGCAGCCCTAACCTGTCGCGCTTCCCAATCCTCGATCATCCGGACCAAATCGACCACATCCCAAAGCTTCTGCGTCACACCGGCCCGCATGGCGGGAGACATGCGGATTGTCTGATGGATGCGGCAAAAGTTGTAGTACATGAAGTGCAGTGAGATTGCGTGGACATGGTTCTCCGCCTTCTTGGAGAAGGCATTGGTCAACCTGGTGAACCGACGCATGCCCATCCGCATCGTCAGGTTCTGGCGCTCAATGATCGACGTGCTGATATGCTTAGGATCAGGATTGCCAAGGATGGCGCGCTTCTCCGCGCCGATGCATTCGCTTGGGCTGTAACGCCGCGAAGCCTCAGCTTGGGCGCCAGGATCGGCGTACTGCTTCACCAACTGGCCATAGTCGATTTCGTCCACGAACGCGTCGCGCACCGCATCATTGTATGACACCCACCCATCCGACGTGAGTTGGAAGCGGCCTTCGATCCGGTCCCGGATGTCCAGCACGAATTGCAGGGCGGAATTGGAGCTGCGGTCACCGACGAAATAGGAGGGAACCAACTTGCTGTCCGGGTCGATCGCAACCCATGTCCATAGGTCGCCAACGCCCCTCTTGCCCCGCATTTCCTCAGGGACGTTCTTCGCCTTAGCGTAGCAGAAAGCCCAAATTTCATCGACCTGGATGCGGCGGCAAGTCAGGTTCCGCAGGTTCTCGTCCATGTATTCCGAGCAAGCCTTGCCAGCGGTTACCGGAAGGCCCGTGACGGTGTTGATGCTCACGCCAGTTGTCCGGGTCACCGCGCGGAGGCTCATGCCTTCCACAAGCTGGGAGAGGATTTCAACGCGCTTCTGACGGGGTAGTTTGTTCATGCCCAACATGATATGAACCTTATGCTTGACTGTCAAGCACAAATTCATTTCGTGAAGGGGATTCTAACTTCCCGACGCGTGTGCTATATCAGCCGTTCAGGCTGGTGGAGCGCCCGAAGGGATTCGAACCCCTGGCCCACCGATACGACTCGGTTGCTCTATCCGCCTGAGCTACGGGCGCGGCACCACTAGGCGCCGACCATCCGGGCCGCTTCCTCTCACTTTCCACGGCGGGGGAAGCGGCCCTTCTCATCCTCACCCCTGGCGCGGGTCGGCGACATGCCAGGGGCTCGACCATCTCTAATCATCACAACAGCCTCCTACCGGCAATACAGCACATCACAACACGCTCCGCAAGCGGCCACTACGGCGCTCCGTTGACACAACAGGCGTATTAGTCCATATGATGATTGCCGAGGAGTTGCGTTATGAGCGATCTCTCTACAGCATCTAGGTTCCGAAGCCCGCCCTTCCCAGCCTTTCCACTACAGCGGGCTCTGGAACGCGCAGAACAGCTATACCGACTAGAGCGAGATCATGCTGTCCCGCTTGCTTCGGCTGCGCGGGCTTGGTCGATGTCGCCTACCAGTAGCGGCCCTATCGTCGCAGTAGGCGCGCTCCGGCAATACGGCCTGATAGAATACGAGGGCTCAGGCGATGCGAAAAAATTCGCCTGACACATGACGCCCTTCGGATAATTCTGGATAAGGTGCCCACGTCACCGAGTCGCGTCGATGCAATACGGCGCGCGTTTCTCAGCCCAAAGATATTCGCTGAACTACAAGAGCAGTGGCCCGGTGATCTGCCGTCAGATCAGACCATGATTAACTATCTAATCTTGGAAAGGAAGCTGGCAAATCAGGCGCCATTCAGTGAGCAATCCGCCATAGAACTATTAGCAAATTACAGGTCTTCCTTGGCTTTTGCGATGCCACGCAATGCGTCTACTGCTGCCCCGTCAACCGATGAAAGCGGGGAGACCGAAAATATGGAAACAGCAAAAACGCAACGTGGTCCTATCCCGGTTACGGCGCCGCCAGCTCCGATCGCGCGGCAATCCGATCCTACTATGGCTTCCAGCGCGTACGCTGGGGCTGATGGCGACCTTAGTGTCCTTCTCAAAGGGGGGCGACTTCAGATCAATGCAAACGTTGATCTGGTAGGCCTAGCGCGCCTGAAAGAGGTCTTGGGCAAGTACGAGGAAATCTTAGCACTTCTCTATCCGACCGAGATGCAACATTAAGTCGCGCCTAGTCTTTTGCCCACCTCTTGGTCGCAGCCTTCCTCGCGATCTCTCGCCTCTGTTCTGGCGTCAGTGCCCGCGCTCTCGCTGCGCCGCCCTTCAAGCCGCCGCTCCTGGCGAACTCCTGCGCCGGAGTAGGCACCGCTAGCTTCTCCTCAGTCCGCTCCCCTGTCGCCAGATCGACAATCATCTTGCCGAGCTGGTTCGGGTCGCGGGGGCGTTTGGGATGCTTGGTCATGTACGATATTTGGCAACCAGTTCCGAAGGCGCCGTTGTTCCATCGCCAATCGCGATGAAGAACCCTTCCTTCTCAATGGTCTCCATGATTGGAGGTGCTGGGCCAACTCCGCTCACCCCATCTGCGGGGAGGGCATTGTAGACCTTTCCCTGGGACGTCCATGGCCCTAGGTCGTGTGGCAATTTACCGCTGTCATGTGGTCGCGTGTAACCCAAGACCTTGGCATACCTAGTGGACTTGAAAATGGATATCTGCATGCCGCCAATATGGCGATGCTCCCTAGGTATGCGCAACGCCTGTCTGCGGGTCAGTGGATAGGAAGATTTTCAAACTGAGACACTACCATCTTGCCCATCCACCCCAGTTTCTGGTATCCATATTGGCATGCTAGCGAAGTGTGCGAGCGACACACCATTCCAATAATCAAGACGCGCCAAGATGCCATACGAAAAGTGCTCCCGGGGGACAGGCTCCGTCGCCGCAATAGCACGTGGAACCTTCCCGAAGAATGCCAGGCTTCTTGCATCATTTGCAGGACCTGAGAACAAGGTCCAGTGAATCTGTAGCAAGTCGGCTTGGCTTATTGGAATGGGCCACCTGGGTCATCGAACAATCAGGCCAGTCGCCTGCGTCGCACCATCAGTTTTTGTTGCAGAATCTCGCTGCGGTTAGCGCTGACGCAATTGATCGGCTGATGGTGCTGATGCCACCGGGTTCGGCGAAATCGACCTACGCGTATGTAAATACCAACCTCTGGGGCGCCTATGTAGCGACTCCGGCGTCGCCAGGCACTTGGTATGCCTGGGTTGAGGGCACTGATGGCAGCAAACCCACAGTCTACCCAACGCCATTCACCGTAACCTGACATGAGTGTCGCGTTCGTCGCGCCCGGAAAGCCGATGGGCATTGGCGGCGGCAGCCTGGCCCTGTGGCAGGCGCTTCGTTCTGCCACAGGTTCATCCGGAGGCGGCGGCAGTACCGGCATTCTACCCAATGCGATAGCAGGACTCTCCGGCTGGTGGGACGCAAGTGACCCATTGACAGCCATTGGCCCGACTGGATCTTTTGTTTCTGGCTGGAATAGCGCGGCCGACAGCCTGACCGACAAGTCAGGGAACGGCGTCGCCATGGTTCCCTATTCGTTTGGCACTCCGGCTGGCCTGCCGGCGACCACACCGCGGCTATCGGGCCTACTTGGCGGTCTCGGTCGCGTGGCAGGCGGTTCGGCTACGCTTGCGCCGGCTCTGGATCCCGACATTGGCTTCCAAATTCCCAATGTCCCTCTACAGGCCAGCGCAAGTTGGACACTCTACGTTGTTTGGTCCCGGCCAAACTGGCGGCAGAACTCCGGCCGGGACAACAACCCTATCAGCTTGATCGGCAGCGGCAGCACGCCAATACTTCAGGCCGACAGCGCGTCAGGCCAGGGCCGACTACTCCTGTTCCCTGGAAGCCTTGCACAGACAACGCTGAGCACCTCGCTAACACGACGCCACACGCATTCCATCATCCTGCGTAATACCGCTGGTGTTGGCATCGATATCTGGCTCGATAACACGCAGGTGGTCAGTGGCATCGGGAATCCCGTCACATCCGCGACGTCTTCGCCGATGATACTGCTGCACGACGCGACGCTGCTTGGAAGTGCCCAGTGCTGGTTCCACGAAGCAGCAACCTGGCAGCGGGCTCTGACTGACGCCGAGATCAGCAATCTTCTTCAGTATGCGACACGCTGGACCCGCGGGCCTCGCCGCGGCGTATATCTGGTCATCAATGGCCAATCCAACGCGGTCAATTACGCACTCAACGATGGTGCGGCCCAACTCCTGGCCCAGGGCATCGCGTGGTATCTGGGCGCACTCGCCAGCAACATACTCGCTACGACCGGTAACCCATCCAGCTACACCATGCAGAGCGGGCATGGCATCTATCCCGCGGTCAACGGTGCCTACCCAGGGAGCTTTTTGAATGACCCCAACGATGGATCCAGCCCATCGGGTTGGCAGCTTGGCGCCGACGGTCTCGCAACTCAGGCAGCAATTGACGGGCTGAACCAAGCCGACGAGCAAGACATCTGCGCTTTGGTGTGGCCCTGGAGCGAGACGGACAGCCTGCGCGATTATAGCGAGAAAGCGACGTTCCTCGCCGCAGCCGAGCGTTTTCTATCGCTCGAGCGTGGCATGCTCAACCAGTCCGCCGCCAATCTGCCGCTGATCTGGTGGAATGCCATTCCAGTAGATATTGAGTTGTTTCAATAGTTTATACCATATTCTGCCGCTCACAGACACTCACAAGAGACCTACTCACAAAACGACGGTCGCTGCACATCCATGGGCCGAACCTAGACACCTACCAGACTGTCCTGAAGACAGTTTTGAAGATCGTTTGGGCGCTGGCGGTCGGGGTGGTTCTAGCTGGTGGATGCATTCCAAATCGGGCTGCCAGAGGAAGACCGCAAAGCCGCCTGGGACGGTTTCACAGCGGTCAAAATGAAATGGGCACCCGAAGGTGCCCATTTTTTTCGTTTGCCGCCGTCTAATGGTGAGTTGTTGGATCGTCGTCTGCGGATATCTTTTTTACCACCCGCACGAACTTTTTTAGGTCAACATCCTGCCCTCGTCGGCGGCTGGCGGTGACTACGATTGCGACATTGTGAGCCAGTGCTTCCAATGCCTGATTCGTTGTGATGGGGGTGTCGTCAAAGAGAGCGGCGGAGATGCGTAACGCACGTTCTCTAATTAACGCTAGTTCTTCAATGGTAGCCATAAAAGTTAACTCCTGAAAAAAGCAGCCGTAGAACTCACAGTGCTGAGAACTATAAGTACGTGATCACCTTGCCATGTCAACCGGTAAAACACCAGTATCAGTAAATCAGGTTTCGTCAAGCAAAGCATAGTCCAGGGCTATCTTTGGAGCTACTGTAGTTCCTTATAGAAATGTGTTGACTCGCCGTCGCCTCTGCTCTACCACGAGGGCACACATTGGACAAAAGGATATGGCACGACGACGCAATGAGTCTTCAACCGAGACTCATTCCGGTAACGATCTGTGGGCGAAGATTGCCGCAGCTTATCGAGAAGGACACGAACTCACGAAGAACAGTCTGGAAAAGATGCTGGACTGCGCCGACCTGATCGCTGAGACAGGGCTGGAAGGCAAAGAACTAGAGAAGAAGGTGAAGCAGGAGCTAGGGCTGTCTCGAAGCTCCGCATATAAGCTCTACAGCCTCGCTGGACGGCGTGACGATATCTTCCGCCTCTGCGCTGAGAAGAAGAAGTTCTGGCCAGCTTGGAGCACCGCAGCGGGCTGGCTCAAAGAGAAGACGGAGCCAACGCCACGCCCTCGCAGCTACACTTGGGACGAGGTTAACATGCTTGCTGAGACCATCGAGCGCCAAGAGCGTGAGATTGCCAGCTTGCAGGACAAAGGACCAAATCTGGCCGGTATATATCGGGAGGCATACGACCGGCTTATAGACAATTTTGAGGGCGGCTGGTCAACAATTTCCCCAGAAGCGTTGCAAGACGTGAGAAACGTTGCCAACAACATTGTTGAGGCAATAGCGGAGGAAGAAGACCAACCAGTTCCAGTTGGTGAACTGAACTTCGTTCAGTTAGTGGCGCTGAACAACGCTGGAATGAACGTCCGCTACGATGATGCAGAGGCGGTTCGCTTCGATGTTGAAGAATGGTATTGCGGTGACGAAGAAGCCTTCATCGACCGGTATGATTCGCTCAGAGGCTGACCCGGAACTGTATCGGAATGAAGATTGGAGTCATTTCAACGGGTTATTCCGACGGAGCCTGTCGTCCCCGATGACCGTGATCGGCCGAACAAAAAAGCAGTTGCGTGATCCCAGCGGCTACAATTCTCTCGTGGTTGCGAAGACACGAAGGACACACCGATGGCCTGGACTGAAATCACGCGACGCAAGTATCAGCGCGACGGGCTGCGCTACGCAAGCGATACCACCGACCAGGAGTGGCTTCTGATCGAGCCGCATTTGCCGCCGCCCGCAAGCCGCGGTCGAACCCGCAAGGCCTGCTTGCGGGACATCGTCAATGCCATCTTCTTCATTGCCCAGTCTGGCTGCCAATGGCGCATGTTGCCCAAGGACTTCCCGCCGTTCACCACGGTGCAACGCTACTTCTACGCCTGGCGCGATGACGGAAGATGGCAGATCATCAATCAGGCGCTGCTGATGGATGTGCGCGAAGCCGCCGGCCGCGAGGCAAGTCCGACCGCCGGGGTCATCGACAGCCAATCCGTCAAGACAACCGAGGCCGGCGGTCCGCGCGGTTACGCGGCGGAGAAAATGGTCAAAGGCCGCAAGCGGCATATCCTCACCGACACGATCGGCCTGCTGGTCGGCGCGATCGTGCACCCGGGGGACGTGCAGGATCGTGATGGTGCGCCACCGTTGTTGGACAGCGTGCGCAGCGCGTTTCCCTGGCTGCGCCACGTGTTCGCTGATGCCGCCTACGCCGGTGACAAGCTGAAGGGTGCGCTTGAAGCGCTCGGTACATGGACGATCGAGATCGTCAAGCGATCCGACACCGCCAAGGGCTTTATCCTGCTGCCCCGGCGTTGGGTGGTCGAACGCACGCTGGCCTGGCTCAACCGCAATCGTCGTCTGGCCAAGGATTTCGAGGCCACCATCGAGAGCGCGGTGACCTGGCTCTACATCGCCAGCGTCAAGCTGATGTCGCGCCGTCTGGCGGCCGCCTGATACTCCCCCGTCAGCCAATATCATCAATCAATTCAGGCCAGCACGTGTTGCGACCACGATCCGAGTCAGAACTCTCAGTGCCGCTGTTGAACGTATGAAAATGATGAACGTCAGAGGTGACGTTGACCTTCGCTTCTTCGATCCAGCGACCACGGATTCATTACCGTTGGTGATCACGGTCTCCTAAACCGTGGCCGTCCAACAGACGTCCCATGGCTGCCCGTGCCCTGGCCAATCGCAAAGACACGTCCAAACGCAATCCGTCGTCATTGCCCACAACACAGATACCGGTCCGGATCAGACAACGACCAACATCAAGCCAGTCTTGTCGCAATTCGTTTTCCAGCAAATCAACAACTTTCTCGGAAGCCCGCTCCAGCTTCACTGGCCACTCATCCGGTGACGTGCCTTCCGGCCAATCGGTGTCCGACATGGCATCACCCAGATACAGGACATCGGGAGCATATATACTCTCGTTGATGAATTTGTTTTCCCAGACCGCTTCAGCCATTGCTCCGGCAACCCCAATCATCATGCGCCGTATCTGAGACAATCGGGCGAGGTGGTGCGTGTAATACACGCACTGGCCACCAAAACCCTTTAGCTCAAGGTCTGGCACTTCGGCCTTTTGACAAATCCACGCACCGACCGGACGAATGCCAGCCCAACGAGCAATCACCATATGCCCGGCTTCGTGCATCGCTGCCATTCGTCTGTCTTTGGCGTATAACTTGGCTGTTGTCAGAGTCATTGTGTCATTCGTGCCCGGACCAGCTACCAACAGTTTCGCCAATCGCTTCGCTTCATCGATGGTGGAATGCACCGAAGCCAACTCTTGCGTGACAAACTGCGCCCACGTGATCGGTTCAATTTCACGTCCTAGCGCAAGCTCAACGTCAGCCAGCGATACAACGAAATTGATCTCCGTTGACGCTGCGATGTCATGCAATTTCTTCACGATGGGCAAGAGACGGTCAGCTTTCAGGATCACAGCACTTAAATCCGTTTTGTGGACCAACTGCATCCCGAAGCCCGGTCCGGGAATGATGTCTAGACCAAGTTTGCCAGCGAGTAGCCTCGCTTCATCTCGTTTTTGCTTCGCTCGTTGAACCTAAGTCGCCATCTAAAACCATTCATAAGAAGTCCACAGAACGCTGTGACAGCTACCATCCTGCCGACTGTTCATAACTGTTGAAGGATGTCGATGCCGCAGACTTCCGGGTGATCTAACAAACCGTGGCTTGCCACATCCAACCGAACCAAACCACGGAATCGACATTGATGAAGATGACAGTGTGGCCGAGGTATGTCACGAGTTTCGGATGCATGGCTCATATGCGGTATATGCCGATGTATCGACAAATCGGGTTTTGTCAAGCGTTCTTCAAAATCCTACGGAAAAGGACGATTGACTCGATTGCACGGAGTTCAGAGTGGCGGAGACGCCACGTGCAACGTCGCATCGACAGGAAATACCACCAACTCGGGTCTCGTAAATTGACAAATCGCCGTTTCTGGGAAGTAGCGACAGTATGAGCACCACAACGAAAACGCCACCCCGAATTTCCGTAATACGGAAAACAGCGATGTGCCGACGATAGACCAAATGGTCTTGGACGGTCAGACGTCGCTGGGCAAAATTCGCCGGGCATCCGAGGAAGTCTTGCGGGAATGGATCAAGCAAAGCGAGCGCCTCGACATCGCTCGTGACCACTACCGGCTTCGTGGCGAACGGTTCATCGACTTCGCCAGACGGATTGGTATCGACAAGTCATCTGCCTATCGGTTGGTCATGCTCTGGCAACATCGTGCGGCGATCACATCCAGATGTTCGGACGAAGCCGAAGCAGCGGCCAAGTGTGGCGAACCGTTCCGGTATCCGGGCTGGGAAACCGCCCTCGAATGGTTTGAGGGGAAGACCCGCAATACCAGAGTGACCCACGGTTATCGTGTCGAGTCTTCAGATGAAAGGCCGACACCACAATACCTCGTCAACTGGATCAACGAGAAGTTTGGTCCGTTCGATCTAGATGTGTGTGCAGACAGGGCCAACGCCAAATGCAACGACCACTTCACACGAGAACAAGACGGTTTGGCACAGGACTGGCACGGCAACGTGTGGATGAATCCACCCTACTCTCGAATCGAACCATGGGCACGCAAGGCATACGAGTACGCCAAGAGTGGCAAGGGAATTGTTGTCGGATTGCTCCCGGTCTGGACTGATACGGGCTGGTTTGACGATTACGTTTCACATGCCCAGATCATTCTGTTGCGTGGCCGAGTGCGTTTCGAGAAAGGCAATAAAGGTTTCGCACCTTTCCCGAACATGATTGTGGTATGGGATGGAAAATCCACACGTCGAGACGATACGATCACCGTGACCATCTGCCGCAAACCTTCAAAGCCACGAAAGCCAGTGCGCCCGCCATCCTGACCTTCGTTGAGCATCGAAACAGCCCAGGCACACCGAACCGGACCGGCTGTCGTCCCGCCGAGCGTCTGCAAGATGGTTTTGGAACGCTCGGTGGATTAGTGTGAGGGAGGGTCTGCTCGGTGAGTGAGTAGGCGTCCAATATGCTGAGATGTTGGTTACTGCGGATCGGTGCCTATGTCCTCGGCGCACGTAGATCGTGGTTCCCGGATTGGATGACCTTGCGGGCTGTAATGAAGCCCAATTGTTTATCGATCCACCGCTCAAGACCAGCGAGATTGGTCGCTGCGTCGATGTTCACCTCGTGCGTTTGCTCGTGCGTGATCGTGTAGCACTGGTACAGGAAATCGAACGGGTTGCGGGTTCGGGCTTTTTTCAAACGAAACCCAAGCTTCTTCAAGCTTCGTCGAAGTTTGGGTTCTCGTGCGACCACATCGGCGGCATCCCCCTCCAAGAGCCACTCAATGGGCCTATACCTCAAAATGGCGTAGAACTCGGAGACTGCCGTAACTGATTTTTTACCGTGCTGCTCGCCAGCCTCTCTAAGTCGTTCCATGAGAATGTCGTGGAGCGACGATGTTCCGTAGTCTGGCCCAGCAGGCTGCCTTAGATAGTCCTCGACCATTCCGTAGCCCGCTGGATCAATTCGCTGGCCCGTGTCCTCTATGCCCGAGCGAGTGGGCATGGAAATAACCTGGTTCAAAACAACGTCCTCGTAAACAAAACGGTACTGATTACCAGCAGCGTGAGTTTGGATTAGCTGCTTAGCAGCGTTCAAGAGAAAGAAATTTATGTGGGTGCTCATGCGGAATGCCTCGATCCACAATCAAGCTGGTCGGCCGGTTCGGCGGACAAGACCCGCAGTTCCGCTGTTCTCAGCTCTCGCTCCGCAGTGATGTAGGCTTCAACTGCCTGCCGGGCGTCACCAGTCAAAGTGGGTAGGATGTTATCCTCAAGTTGTTGGAGCGTCTGGACAGTTCGGCTCAGACACTTGGCACGGCCCAGGATCAGGTGGTCGTAGGTTGCAGCATCCATAGTGCGTGTAGCGATGCCGATGGGTTGGACGTGCGTCATGACCGTACCTCGGAGCCTCCGTGCCGATGTTCGAGCCAGTCCTCTAACCATCCGGCGACTTCGTAAACCACGTCCTGGCGTGATTCCCATTTGTCGTCGTCGTTGTCGTCTATGTACTCAAGGAATTCTTGCCATTCGGCTTCGGTGACATCATCCGTGTGCATGTCTGCCAGCCAAATATCAAAACATATCGGCAGCGATGCCGATCTTTTTCTGTTCGTCATTTTTTGAATTTTCCCATTTTGAAATAACAGATGTCTGGACAAAATCGTCCATGAACCATCTTCCGCAACCTACCATATCAGTTCTGACGATTCAGTAGAATAATTCGCAACGACCGCCCCTGAACTTGTACTTTCCGCATCGCAAACAAAAATCCCGGATGGTTCGATAGACTATAGGGTGGATTGTAATAGTAATCGTGCCATCCGGCGTGATATAAATAGACCTGTCAGTTAGCTCCTGACGGCCTCTTCACTGAACCTTCCTACGAGTTGCCCCACCGGTATCAGCCGGTGGGGTCAAGTCTCAAAAGCAAGTGCCCGGTGATTTGGCGCATTTGAGGTTCAATTATGAAGAGGTATTTCAATGACAACCTATCACGGTGTGTCCGCTCCCTTGGGCAGCGGTAAGACGACTGCGGCTATCGAGCACGCAGGATTTGCAGCACAGGCTGGCGAGAAGATCGTCATTGCCCAACCATCAATCAGACTGATCGATCAGTCCGTTCAGCAGTTTCGTGGACGCTGGCCAGATGTTGCCGTGAAGGCGATCCACAGCGAGATGTGCTCAGATGTCGGCCAAGCGATCAGCGATCACACAAATGCTTCGTGCGCGGTGATGTGCTGTTCCTGACACATGCGGCGCTGCTCCAAGCGCCCTACTGGAACCGCCGAAAGGATTGGCACCTCATTCTCGATGAGGCCCCGTCTGTCGTGTATCACACCGAACTTACGCTCCCAGATAATCACCAAATCCTGGTGTCAGCGTTCGAGACCGCACCCTACAACATCAGGTATTCCCGGCTCCTATCAGGGAATGCTGCTTTGCTCGAATCCATAGCCGAGAACAGAGGCAGGGATATGGTCAATGATTTGTTCAAGGAACTTGCCCAGAAGACTGCCTCCCATCGATGGGACATGTTCGTTCTGACCGAGCAGTGGGAGCGGTTTCAAAGCGGTGAGATTACTGATGGCAAACTGCTGGTCTTCGGCCTTGTTGAACCTCTCATTTTCGATGGCTTCGCCAACGTTATCATGATGTCTGCGAACCTGGACCGAACCATCGCTTACCAGCATCTCGTGCAGCATGGCCATGTGTTCGAGCCGCATCAGGCCATCACGAGCAGGCTGCGTTTCACCAAGCACGAAAATGGCGACCTGCTCACGCTCCATTATGCCATAGAAGATGGTGACTGGTCGAAGCACAGGCGAGACAGACTGGTCCGGGTCGATGATGTTTCCTGCTCTATCAACGATCTCATCGTGGCCGGAACGCTCGATCTGTTTGGCGACCAGGATTTCGTTTGGTTGGCCAATAAGGATATGGAGAAATGCGATCCGTTTGGCGGACGTGGGATTAAACTGCCCCACACACCACACGGGCTGAACAATTTTCAGCACATCCACGGCGCCGCTGTCCTGGCGGCACTCAATCCATCGCCCGCCCTCTACTCGTTCCTTGACGAGGTGGCCCACCTCAACGGAGATGAGGTCCGCCAAGCGGTCTATCACGAGGCGGCATATCAGGCTGCTGGTCGGATCAGCACCCGCAACTTGGACGACCTGACGCCGAAGCACGTCGTGGTGGCCGACCGTGCTGCTGCTGACGCCCTTGCTACGCTATATCCTGGCGCAGATGTGGTGCGCCTTCCTTATTCCGACCTGATCCCGCAGAAGGGGCAGGTAGGGCGCAAGCGCATCCATAGCAGCGATGCCGAGCGGAAGGCCGCATACAGGAAACGGCGTAAGGCCGAGCTATTGGCTCAGTTGGACGAGGTGAACGGGATTTCGGCAGAGACGAAACTACCTAATACCTATAAGGTCATTTCGTCTCTTCCAGAGGCCGCCTTTGGCGGCTCCTTGTTCCACGACATCGGGCGCAAGACCCCAACCACCCACCTGGGTGGCATCTCGGCAATGAATTTCATCGAATTCCTGCGTGTTGCCCACACTCGCCATGTGGCGAAGGAGAACCAATGGCTTTGGTCACCCGCCGAGTTCGAGGCGAAACCTGGGGTCGAGACCGGGCGTGGACTGGCGAACATCACGGCGATCCACGGTGTTTTCCTCGACAACGATGGTGGCGATCTGACACCTGACGAATTCGCCACCATGTTCCCAGACCGCATGATGGTAATTCACAACTCATCGTCGTCAACGCCGGATCACCCGAAGTGGCGGGCGATCATTCCCACGACTTGTGCGATGACCATACAGGTGCACCACGAGATAATGGCCCAAATCCGCCAAGCCCTGAACAAGCGTGGCTACTACGACAAAATCCAGTTGGCGAAGAAGGAGAAGGAGGGGAAGCTACGCCCCGACTACAAGCACCATGGCTTCGATCCCTCGAAATACACCGCAGCGAGCATGTTCTACCTTCCCGCACAGGCTGTCGCCGGACCTGAGGCATCGTTCTTCCAGGTGTTCGACGGTGGCAAAAGGAAACCGATCAATCCCTACCAATGGATCGACAAGACAATCATCAATCACCGGCCAGAACCGGAACCAATTGCAGCAGCAGCAGCAGCAGCACCGCTATCGCTGGTCAGGACAGACCCGAAGCTCACCAGGGCCTTGCTGGCAATGGAGGCCGAGAAACAGGCACATCGTCGGGAAAACTACGAGGAGCGTGTTGACGCCGCCATCATGAAGTGGCGGCAACATCCCGAGGGAACTGGCCACCATGAATTCTTCCTGCTGGCTGTGGCATTGGCCTCCGCTGGGATGGAAAGAGTAGAGATCGAGCAAACGTTGTATGCCGAAACTGCCTATGCACATGGTGGCCAATCGCAGCAAGATCGACGGACAGCAATCCCAGACATCATGCGAAGGTTGAGATGTGCCGCCTAACCGGATCAGAATGCCACGACCTAAAATCGGAAGGCTCACTGCGAAACCGACGCACCAATGATCTCCAAAACGGCGCTACTGTGATAGGCAAATCGCTTGATCCAAAAAATCCGTGGGAGGTTCCGATATGCGCTCCTCGATGAATGGACTGGTGATGCGGGTGTGATTTCGGAGATTTTCGCAGGCTCAGCGACAGAACACAACGGTCCGAACAACACGACGGTCCGAAACCGTGCTACACATCTTGAAGACGATCCACTTAGGCAAGAAATGGAAATCATGGCCAGGGGACGTAACCAGCGACTAATCACCGTGAGTTCCCTGTTCACTGTCATTTGGGCAGTCACAGCGATCATTTTCTTCGTGCAAGCGCAGGCCGCCTATTCGGACGAGACCACGGTGCTGCCGCCCTATTCGATAACGATCCCGTCGAATGCCAACGTCCAGATCGGCCCGGTTAGGTTCCAAGATGTTATCAACGGACTGGCCGCCTCGTACAACGCAAACGTAGCGACCTTGCAGGAATCCATCCGAACCTCGGCACGGCTCTCTTTTCGGCTCAATCTGATGTCCGGGTTCTTGGCGCTGCTGGGTATGTTTGCACAGATCGGACAGGCCAGAGCAAGTCGAGATCACTTCTGATAGTTGCCTATGGACTGTTTGGGGGCGGCGATTGAGCCGCTCCCGTTTTCGGTCATGAACGCATCCACTCGGTCCGTAGCCAACTTACCCTGGCCGATGGCACCTGCCATGGCTTCGTGAGCACGAAGCATGAGCGCCGCCTTTACGGCGTTCACAAGATCGCCCGCAACACCGTCCAGATCAGTCCCACAATCATCACGAGAGCAGCGGAGACTGCGCCAACGGCTTTTAGTGGATGTTCGTCCACGTTGAAGAACCACCTTGTGAAGCGTTGGAGTGGTGCGAGCAGCTTGAGGACCGTCGTGGAGAGCATGATCAGGATCGTCCAAACGGACGTGAACAGCGTCGATACGACTGCGAGATCGTAGAAGTAGAATCCATCGTCTTGGATGTAAAATACCCATAGGCCACGAGGCATCCATGAAATCTGAATTTCAAGGCCCCTTATCGCCTCATGCAGTGCTTGCGGAAAGGCAGCATGCTGGATGCCAAGAACAATGCCGGTGAGCACCGAAACTATCGCAAAAGACACTGCCGATATAACCAGGGACAACGTGATATCTACAACAATGAATATACCAAGTGTGCTTGCTCGGCTGTGCATGGAGAGTAGCAGTAACCGGGTTTTGTATAGCGCAACGTAATCAGGCAGAAAGCTCGTGGTCGCAAAGAAGATAATCAGCAGCCAGGGGCCTCTATATGCCGCAAAGTTTTCGAGTACGGCGTGCATGTCTCTAAAGCTCAAGACAATGAGTGTGGCCACTGTGGCGAGTATCGATGCTATCACGCAGCGCCAACTCAGATGTTTCTCCCCGAATGTCCATACAAAGATTCTGTGAATGGCCGCAGATGGGCGAACCGACCCTTGCCAGGACGAGTCCTTGAGTATCCTACCGATATCTCGCAACGCCTCTGGTCTGGCAGCCTTCTCAGCAGCGGTGCAGGCGCCATACATCGCTATGGCTAGAGCCGCTGCGCCTGGGGGTATGCCCAAGCTTGATGCGAGATCAGTCACCCACGACATGCCGACATGGTCCTCCGGCACAGATCATAACGATAACCAGACGGTCGGGCTAGGTATCCGTGAGCGGCGGCGTCATGCTGATGTCAAACTGGTGGGCAGAGGGGATCGCATGTCGGACGGGACGCCGGTGGCACGTATTCGCCAGTCATGGGCTTTGTCGCTTCTCGGCCATAAATGCATCTACCCGGTCAGTCGCCAGATTTCCCTGTGCGATTGAGCCATTCATCGCCTCGTGAGCACGCAACATAAGCTGCTGCTTCAGCGCAGGATCATTGATCTGGCTCTCCAGGTATTGGCTGAATTGGAATAGGGCCTGCTTCTGTCCGGTCAGACTTGGCAGGTCCATGACAGCCATCGGGTCGGGAACGGTCGGTGCCGGTGGAATAGCTTGGCGTGGTGCTGCCAGCCAAGTCAGAGAATCAAGCGGTGAATTCGCCTGCGGCGTGCGTGCGCCGAGTGGCTTTACGCCCGGCCAAAGCTGACAAGCCATCCGCAACAAGCTCGTATGATCGAATGGTGTGCTGATAAAGCCTCGATCCAGCCATGGTGAGACCAGGACAGCGGGCACTCGAACTCCCAGCCAGTCGAAAGCAAAGCTCTTCGTGTTGCCATCGGGTGGTATCGTTGGGGGTGGCACCATATGGTCGTAGAAACCACCATGTTCGTCATAGAGCACGATCAGCAAGGTCTGTTCGAACAGAGTTTGATTGGCCATGAGCGCATTGAACACCTGTGCCACCATAAGATCGCCCCGCATGATGTCTTGCGGTGGATGTTGGTCGTTCTCCTCCGTGCCAAAATAGTAGGGTTCGATGAATACGTATAGCGGCAGATCACTGGCTTGCACATCTGTCGCCCACTGATCGAATTTTCGGTAGTGATCCAGTTTGTCCCACTGGTGGGTCAACAGCAGTGATTGCGGAAAGTCACCATGGTAGATGCGCCAATCGACATGGGCATCATCAAGCTCGTCGTAGAGGGTGCGCTGATTGTAAAGATGAATGGCAGGATTGAAGACCCCTTCCGGCATATCGACATGACCCAGCGAAGTGCCGCTATGCACGAAGAACCGGTTTGGCCATGTCGGTCCAGGCACGGATGAAAACCAGTGGTCGCACACGACGAAATTATAGGCCAGGAAGTGCAAGGCTGGCAGGAACCCGTATGGATAATATCCCATGATCTCCTTCCGCTCATCGACGGGAGCCTGGGGATACTTCTGAGCGAAGTCGGCCACAAAGCCCTGATTGCCTCCAGCTAGCTGTCCCAGGACATTATCTAAGTCGTGACCCGGATCGTTGGCGATGTTCCGGTTCCGGGTCTCGGCCTGGAACACCGTATCCGTCGTGGTCGGGTAGTCAGGATTCCAGCCGGGTTTGTTGGGATCAACGCCTTCGATGTTGGGATATTCCTGCTTCGTCCAGCCGAGCACTCGGTCGAACGAATGGTTCTCCATCATCAAAACGACAACACGGGTGATCGGAATCGGCATTGTTGAGTTCCTCTTGACCAGTGCGGTCACACGATTTTCGGGTATCCGTCCAGTGTGCCAACGTCCACAACGATCTCCCAAACTTTGCTATCATGGTCGCAGAACTGCAATGGAGTAACAGACCATGAGCGCAACCTCGCCAGTGACACTGGAACGGCCACCTTCTGTTGAAGAAGTAATCAAGCGTCGCAGACCGCTGCGCAATGTGAACAAGGAAGCTGCTGATAAGATCACGCCACTCGACAAGTTGGCACTGTGGATCACTGTCCACGTCGGTTCCATGGGGTTCTTCATCATAATCTTTGTGTGGACCGCAATTTGGCTCGGTTGGAATTGGCTTGCCCCAGTAGCCTTGCAGTTCGATCCACCGATGGCCTTCGTGTTCTGGTTGTTCATCTCCAATGTTATCCAAATCCTGCTGATGCCCTTAATCATGGTTGGTCAGAATGTTCAGGGCAGCCACGCTGACTTGCGTGCCGAACATGATTTGGAGGTGAACGTGAAGTCAGAGCGGGAGATCGAGGTCATCCTTCGTCATTTGGAGTATCAAAATACCATGCTGATTGCCATGCTCGAAAAGCTCGGCGTCACCGTCGCAGAGGCTCAACATCGAGGCAAAGCGTAGTCACCACGTCATGTTGGCCAGAGGACGAAGGAAAACATGGACAGTGAACAGCCAATCGAATTCCAACCAGTAGCGATGATCGTGACGGTCGGATTACGCACATATTCGGCGTGGCTGACCTCAATCATGTTGGAATTGGCGGGCGGCAGTGATTAAGAATTTCGGAGACCATGCAGCGAACGAGCGCACGTTCTTGGCGTGGGTTCGCACTGCGATTGCGGTGATGGCGTTCGGCTTTCTCGTGGAAAAGTTCGACCTGTTTTTGCAGATCGCCGCCCCATCATTGGCAGGCCATGTCCTGTCATCGTCTGGTCAGAGATACGGTAACATCGCAGGTCTGGCCCTGATCGTAGTTGGAACGGCCATGGTTGCTCTCGCTGCGGGTCGCTTTGTGACGACCGCAAAAGCCATCGACAGCCGAGAGGAGGTTCCAAGCACAGGTTCTCGAATTGATCTGACACTTGCCGTGCTGCTTGTTCTTTTGGGTCTTTCTTTGTTCGTCTATCTGACACATGCGGTAGTGGCTGCTGTCTGACGACATCGAAGAAAAGGCCGTTTGTCTCGGTGGCTGGTGAGCCTCCTGTGGTGAGCGACAGCCCTCACATTCTTGTGATTTGGGGCTATGTACAACCGGAATAGTCTCCCCAAGGCAATGTGGCCGCAGAGGTGACACAATGCCCTTCGATAATCCCTATCAGGCGCCGATTGGCGATCTCGAAATCCTTGTCGATGCTCGTGCTCGCATTTCCGGTGAAAATTGCTGGGTGCAGCATCGCTTCAAGGATGGAGATCGCCACTGCCTTGTGGCTGCGCTGTCGCTGGCCTGCGGCAGCCGCAGTTTCAGCACCCCGAACAGGACGGAACGGCGACTTGCTCGGGTGCTTGCCAAGCAACTCTCGCCCGCAACATCCTGGCGGACAAGTTTTGGGCTCGTCTCCGCCCGATACCGCCTGATGTCATTTAATGATCATCCTCGGACGAACCAAGAGGATGTGGTCGCACTGTTCGACCGGACGATCCGCTGTTTGGCGACGACAGTTCCAGTGTACCTCACGGCGTGACCTAACCATTGGCAGCGGCGCCGCTACCTCTGCGGTTGATCTTATAACAGGTCAACCAACACCACGTGGCGGCACAGCTTGATAGGTCGCATCCAACGTCGAGACGATCCGTTCGACAACGCCAGCTACTATGTCACCAGAGTGCCGGATTGCAGGATCGCCATTTTCCATGAGTAGGTCGGCCATCAGGGCGGCGGGAGTGAGCAATCCACGGATGTCGTGCCGCAAGCTGGCGATCACCTCTTCGAGGTGTTCCAGCCTATCCTGTGCTGACTGCTGCATTACCAAATCTCGATCCAACGACGGGGGTAGTAGGATGGCTGTTGCAACCTGCTGTGACAGTCGTGTGATATCCCGCCGCAGCTAAATACCGCATGACACATAAAGCCATCAGATCAACCGAACATGCATCCAACACGTATCGCTGGATCGTTCAACTGTTCATCCCGAGCTGATTGGGTTTTGCTCCCATAGGGCATCTCATGTTGGCGCTAACCGTGCTTCGCTGTGGTGCTCAGGCTCTCGTGGTCCCAATCTGACAGGTTCCGGCGGCAAACCTTTTGGTGGACCTTGGCCAAACCGCTGATGACTTACTTCCAGGGATATTCATCGTCTTTCCGGGTTCTGCGAAAGGTATGGTGGAAGGTGAAGTAGCGTAGTTCATCCTCCATCAGACGGAGCCTGTGGAGTAGCTTGACCAATTCCTCTTTAGGCAGCGGTGCATCCTCGGTCTGTCGGATCAAGTTGTTGATATAGTCGGGTTCAGAAGTCCAAGTTTGCTGCAACAAATTCGCCTGTTGGAGGTCTTTGATCTGACCAATGCGTTTGGTCCAGATTTCCGTCTGATCAGCACTTTCGGCTGGCGCAGTGTTTAGTCTCAAAAGTTCGTCCGTGAGTGCCCGGCCTACAAGCTGTGCCGCCTGTGAACAGCACGCTCGCATGATCCTCTTGAGCAAAGGATCGAGCAATTTCGCATCATCCGTTGTGTCTGGCTCGACTTGTCTCAGTATGGCTCGGAGATGGGCGAGGTTCTCCTCAAAGTGGGGAACCGTTATCGTGGCACCAAGATTCACCAATCCCATGTTGGCCGAATAGGCAGCCATCTGCTGAACCATAGCCTTAGATATTGCCTTAAGTCGCTCGATCAGGTTTTCGGCCTCGGCCTGTTTTTCCTCCCACATCTCGGCCTCAAAGCCGAACCCTTTGAAGCGGCGGAACTTTGCCAGAAGAAGCATGACGACAAGCAGGAACCCAAAGCTCAGGGCGGTGGCCGCCGAGCCGGTCCGGTCTTCAACGGTCAGGCAAATTCCAGCAGCAAGAAGCGAAATTGCGCCGAGAGTTATGATGGCGTTTGCGACCCACTTCATGGTTCCGATCCATCTCTACCTTCACGCAGCACTATCGGGGAACCACAGGCAACGGCAAAGCCATCTGACCGGGAAGGAACCTTGGCCGGTCGGCCCGTCGCACATTTGCCACGACCCGCTGAGGTTTCATGCAGGCTTTCACAGAGCTTTCTCCTCCATGCTGCCAATGGAACTTCAGGGTTTCGTGTTCCCAATCGACCACGACCTTGGTGAATAGAGTGCGTAGCATCAGGTGTAGCTCTTGGCGATCAACTACGGTTGCCGTTCCCAGAGAACGCAGTTTGTCCAGCCGATTTGATAATGTCAGGTCAAGCCATTTTGGGCGGTCTATCCGCAGTCGTTTGCGCTCAGCCAATAGTGCTTCGATCTCTTTCTCAACGCTGTCTCGTGCCCCTGAGAGGCTGACCCGGAACTGTATCGGAATGAAGATTGGAGTCATTTCAACGGGTTATTCCGACGGAGCCTGTCGTCCCCGATGACCGTGATCGGCCGAACAAAAAAGCAGTTGCGTGATCCCAGCGGCTACGATTCTCTCGTGGTTGCGAAGACACGAAGGACACACCGATGGCCTGGACTGAAATCACGCGACGCAAGTATCAGCGCGACGGGCTGCGCTACGCAAGCGATACCACCGACCAGGAGTGGCTTCTGATCGAGCCGCATTTGCCGCCGCCCGCAAGCCGCGGTCGAACCCGCAAGGCCTGCTTGCGGGACATCGTCAATGCCATCTTCTTCATTGCCCAGTCTGGCTGCCAATGGCGCATGTTGCCCAAGGACTTCCCGCCGTTCACCACGGTGCAACGCTACTTCTACGCCTGGCGCGATGACGGAAGATGGCAGATCATCAATCAGGCGCTGCTGATGGATGTGCGCGAAGCCGCCGGCCGCGAGGCAAGTCCGACCGCCGGGGTCATCGACAGCCAATCCGTCAAGACAACCGAGGCCGGCGGTCCGCGCGGTTACGCGGCGGAGAAAATGGTCAAAGGCCGCAAGCGGCATATCCTCACCGACACGATCGGCCTGCTGGTCGGCGCGATCGTGCACCCGGGGGACGTGCAGGATCGTGATGGTGCGCCACCGTTGTTGGACAGCGTGCGCAGCGCGTTTCCCTGGCTGCGCCACGTGTTCGCTGATGCCGCCTACGCCGGTGACAAGCTGAAGGGTGCGCTTGAAGCGCTCGGTACATGGACGATCGAGATCGTCAAGCGATCCGACACCGCCAAGGGCTTTATCCTGCTGCCCCGGCGTTGGGTGGTCGAACGCACGCTGGCCTGGCTCAACCGCAATCGTCGTCTGGCCAAGGATTTCGAGGCCACCATCGAGAGCGCGGTGACCTGGCTCTACATCGCCAGCGTCAAGCTGATGTCGCGCCGTCTGGCGGCCGCCTGATACTCCCCCGTCAGCCAATATCATCAATCAATTCAGGCCAGCACGTGTTGCGACCACGATCCGAGTCAAACTCTAAGCCCTTCGCTCGGTACCGTCGTACCGCAAACGGAATATCAACCGCACGCTCCATAAAGGATTATCTGATCATTCTATCTATTGCAGAGACAAGCAAGGGCCGGGAAGAGGATTTCTTCGAGTTTCTGTTGAAAGATGACGTGCTTAGCTTTGGATCGGTACGGGCTGCCAATGCAACGACCGAATCGAACGGTTCCGGCCTTCCCATTGAAAGGCCGGAAACTTCAGCAAGTCCCTGAGCAAGACCAGAAGTGATGCGCCACCGCCTCGCTGCGTCATCTCTCAGCATATGTCTGGTAGAACGTCTGGTAGTAGTTGTAAATGCGCTCAAGTTGTCGCAGGACCCGACAAACTGAGGGTAGCCGAGGTGCTGCCATCCGCTGCTGCTCATCGACATCGGCTGCATTCAGAGATTATTCCGCCGACAAGCGAGGGCTAGCGCCTCGTTGCAGCCCACCGTCACAGCATGTGGACGTTAGGCGGGAAATCGACAGGCGCCGAATGTCCGAAATTCAACGTGCCCGGTCGTTGCACCCGTCAATGGATATTGGATACGATCCGGCGGCAGCCTGCTGAGCGGGGCTAAATATCTGTCGGAGGAACCCCCAATGACAGACAGCGAACAGACGCCCATCGAGGGCACCAAAACACATCCGTACATCGCTAAGGTCATCATTGACCCAGCAATGTGGGCACAGTTCGAGCGAGCATTCGAGAACCGGCCCGAGGTAAGAATTCGCAAGGTCGATCATCAGACGCCCGACGCCTGGAACGTCTATGTGGCCTGCGCCTCGGAAGAAGTCAGGCGCCTTCTGGAGAGAGGCTGGTGATCTGACGAGCGGACTGAGATTTGCTGTGTTGGCGCATCACCTCCCATCACGGCAGTTGGCATTACGACCCAGCAGTGTAACCATTCGCCGACAGGAGAACGAGCGAGGTCCAAGATGCCATATAAGGAGGAGGATGAGGGCTATCTGGCCGCTGAAAGCGGACGGAGGCTTTCAGAGAATCCGTATCCTGGTGGAACCATCCGTTACAACGATTGGCAACAAGGCTGGCAGGTAAAGAGTGATGAAGCTCACACGGATGAGCACGAGGGTTACTTGGCGGCCGAGAGTGAATAGCGCCTTTCTGAGAACCCCCACCTACGTGGCACGATTCGCTATGAGCAATGGCGACGAGGCTGGCACATCAAGAGAGGTGAAGCTCAGCGGGCCATAAGGTTGGGCAGGGCGTAAATCTTGGCGGCTTGGCGAACACCCGAAGACCGGAGAAAGACTATCCACCGGTCATTGCGGTTGGTTGCAGATAATTATCTGCCGGAGGAACGGCAGCAATGACATCCAAAGCCATAGCGCCCGTCGAGGGCACGAAGACCCCCGTTCATGGCCAAGATCGTGATGGACCCATCCACTTGGGCACGGTTTGAGCGCACGTTCGAGGACAGGCCCGAGGTGAAAATCCGCAAGGTCAGACACCGGACCGTTAGACCGTCTATGTGGCCTGTGCGACGAGAAAAGTCCAAGACCTTCTGGACTGTGGTCGGTAGGCTGGTATGTCAAGGCTTACCACGGCGTCCAACACCATTTTCCTTGGCGCTACAGACGAAAGAATCGTTCTTTCAATTCTTCACACGCACCATCCAAACCCGGAAAGAGCGAGCCAGCCGTTATCCCCATTACACTTAGTTCACGCATCACGTAAGGACGCTCCCTTACGGGTAGATCGATAACCTGTAAATACCGAGTTGTGTCATTGTCCACCGAACGGATGTAGGATTCGATGTCATCGACGTTGGTTACGCTTGAGATGGACTGCTGCGGAATTAGACGCTCGTTGTCTATGGCTATAAACTCCATGACGGAAAAATGGGGTCTAATCGGGGTCAGCTTCACGATTTGCGGGAAGGTGCTGCGCCATTGTTTCTGGTCGAAAATAAAAATGCGTACCATCTCGGTATCTTTCGCATTATCAGCGTCAGAGTTCGTCAAATTGCGGTAGGCGAAGAAGGCGCCAACAAATGGTGAGTATGTCCAGTCGAGGAGAGGCGTCGGGTAACCATGATGCTGCACCAAGTTGAAGAATGCGCCGTTCTCATCGGGGATGTTCAAATTGAATATATGGCTGGTTCTCAAGCTCAGGTGACGGTGGAGAGTCTTGATATCCTGATTTAGAAACTGGGTCAGGTCAGCCCTTCCGGTTCGATGAAAGCTGGTGCGAAGGCGTAGAGAGTGTCGCTGACCTCGGAATATGAATCGCCTGTGATCCAATTCAGCGACGTATTCCTTGAATCGCTTCCAGCAGGTCACGTCTGTGATTGGTTTATACTCGGAAGGCTGATCTGCTTGGCTCTTCGGAAGGTCTGCCTCCCCGAAAGTCCCGATGTCAGTCTTCCATTCCACCTTCAGAGTCGGGCCGGTGAATTTGAAAGTCACCTCAGCGTTTTTTGGGAATACGACTCCCGCAAACAGCGATGCGATTTGATCCCACGTATTAGGGTCGCCAGTGCGAGGGTCAATCGGATATAGATCGAGTGACAGTGTGAAGCTGCTTGATTTTCCTGGTGTTCGAATTTGAACGAATGTCCCCGGCATACCCTGCTGGTCGTCGTAGGCGCATGCCCTCCCTTCATAGTGCGTATCCATGTCATCGAGATCAACGACAAGCAGGCCAGAGTTTGAACCGCTGTATCGCCCCGTCCACTGTCCGTTCATGATGCCAGCATCCGATCAGCCTCGTGTGGTTGAGGCCAGGATTGCCTTCCCGTAATCCGATGCCTTGTAGTCGCCCCTGAGCAGGTCAGCGACCGACCAGATGAAACTGATCTTTTCAGAATGACCGTCCAGTGTTTCCCCTCGTTGACCGACTTGTCGGGGCCGGAACATACTCCTGCTGATGAGCGGTAGAAAGCACGAAGGCTCCGACTACCGCCTCCCAAGACCGTCCGAATAGCGTTATGATCCCTTCTGAGGGGTTTCGTAACATGTCGTGGGTCAACGATCTGGCTTCAGCGTTGGGGATACCGGTCGGGGTCGTGCTCCTTGCGGGAGCAATCTATGCCGCCTGCGTCGAAGCGGAGAAGGACGCTCGCCCTGCTGCATTATCTGAGATCGCTAGCATGCTGAAAGACCTATCGTGGGCACAGTCTGTCTCGCCGGCCAATGTGATTGGCCGACTGTTCAATTCGACGTTTGGGGTGCGCCAACTCAGCTGGAAATGCGTCAGGCGATCCATGGTGGCTACCGTCATCTTTTGCTTCGGGTTCTTCTCTATTTGGCAAGCGGCTGGCTTCGTCAGAGGAGAGGTCATAGTGGATTTTGCCGAGCGTTACCCTGGGTTCTCGCTGGGTGAATGGGTATTCGTTGGCTTTTTCGCTGACTACCTTGCGCTTGGCAAATCTCGGGTTCTTGTGCGACGAATTGAGAAACACACCTACGGCCTGAAGAAAGTCGTGCTGTTCATTGGCATCGACATAGCTGCGTCGTTGCTCATATCCCTGGTGCTTTTTCTCAGCTACTTTGTGACGATCTTCCTGTTTGAGTTGCGTATGAACCCTTCCATAGCCATCCAGACTGAAACCGAAGTACAGGCGATGAACGGGCCAATTGCACAGGCGGTCTCGTTGAGCCGATTGTATTTCCTCATGTTCATGCCGGAGACCGGGAAAATCTTCTTCTGCTCAACGCTGTTGACATCGATCTGGCTGATCCAGATTTTCCTTGCGACAATTGTCGTTAAGCTCTTTGCTCCGCTTCAACGTGGAGCAAGCTGGCTGTTCGATATCGATGCACATCCACTGCGAGCGGTCGGCAAGGTTGCCGGTGGACTTGTCGTGGTTGGCGGGCTGGTTTGGTCTGTGGCGAAGGCGGTGATCTAACGTGTTGGGAGGGTTGACGTCGATCTCTAGAGGCGCAGCTAAGTCGTAGTGGCAAAGCGAATCGCTCGCCACATAATCGACACGAGTTGTTGAAAATACATGACCGACGTTCCAGCAGACGACGCACGCCTTCGGGCGACGGAGGCGCAAATGCGCCGTGCCCTTGGTTTGCTGGATAGCTCGCCGCCGAGACCTCAGCCGGATCATTCGACAATACCAGCCAACGGTTCGCATCCACCGAGAAGGCATTTCGTCAGAGATGGTGAGGTGCCGGTCACCGTCATCCATCGAGATGAGGCCGCTGGCACCAATCAACTCGATGCCGCTCGGCAGACCATCCGATCACTGACTGCGGCACGGGAACATGCGGAACGGCTGCTGGCAGAGGCAAACGCCACCATTCGGGAGCGTCTCGCCGGGGATGAAGCTGTCAGCCGGGCCGATGCTGGGAAGCAGGCAGCCGAGCAGGCATTAGCAGCGGTGCAGGCCGAGTTGGTGGCTGAGGGTTACGCCCGACGACAGGCCGAGGAACGGCTTTGCAGAGACCCTGGCAGGCCGCCATGTGGCTGAGAAGCGAGTTGGAGCTATCGTCGCCCACGAGCGGGCCGAGACGCCGCCACAGACTGTTCGGAGGAGCGGGCCGAGGACGGATGCTGGCAAGGTTGGAGCTGGAGCTTCGACCGGGACATCTACGAGGACCATGACGCCTGAGCAGACCGAGGACCAGCAACCTGCTCGGCCACGCCGCCGTGGACGACCGCCGAAGGTCAAGGAGCCGGAGTCAGAATTCGTGGAATGGTGGGTGGCGGGAGCGGTAGCAATCGGACGCCCGGCACCTTGCTGAAGATCGTCTGTCGTAGGACGCAGGATTGCGATATACGGCACATGAGTCCCGTCACCGAGATACAGCGTCGGCAGGAATGAACACAGTGCAAGGAACTCAGACCGATTGGCTCACCACAAGAATAGGGGCGGCGCTAAGTGAGCGACCTGTTGGTGAAGCTGTGGCGCTAACGATCAAGATACAGTTGCAGGGAGCAATGAGCCAACGGGCGCTTCGCTCCGGCGAGTTGGATTTCCTGGCGCTGTCACTCCTTGACTTGGTGAACAAACTCCCCGACGGGCAGGCAACCAAGTGAGGATCAAGTCCGTCCGACTCTCCTGGTTCCGAGGAGCAAGTGACCCGGTGGCACTGGATGCTGCCAGTAAGTCAATGGTCGTCTATGGGCCGAATGGGGCGGGCAAATCGTCTTTTGTCGATGCGATGGAATACGCAATCCAAGATGGAAAACTAGCACACCTCACGCATGAATACAGTGGTCGCAACCAGGAGAAGGCGATTGTCAATACCCATACACCTGTCGGCAAAAGCACAGGATTCGAGATTACGTTTGAAGATGACTCCAAGTTGGAGATGAAAATTGCTCGTAACGGCACGCATGTCACGTCGGGTTTGGGTGCCGAGGCGATACGAGCGTGGGAATATCGTCGCACGATCCTGCGGCAAGACGAGGTGGCGGAGTTTATTCGCAGCCGTAAGGGTGAGAAGTACTCCGCACTGTTACCATTGTTCGGCCTACACGAGCTTGAGGTGGGAGCCGAGAATTTGCGGCAACTGATGAGGACCATTGAGCGAAAAGCTGCGCTGACCTATAAGCAAGGCACTTTGAATCAGACCCGTGCGAAGCGCACGCAGGTCTTCAGCGCAGATAGTGATGAGAAGATCGACCTTGCTATCGGTACACTGCATTCAAAGTACTGCTCGGTTGTGCCTGCTTCCAATGCCCTTGATCGCTGCAATGATCTGGAAGAAGCCATCGCTCAGCGAATCGGCCTACTAACTCTCGAAAATCAACGCCACCTTGCTTTGACTTCGATAGGTAATGTCAATCTTGCCGGTGCACTTCACGCTGTACAGAATGCCAACACGAAGCTTGCAGTATCGGTCGAACCACTAATCAAAGAGAAATTGGAGGTCCTCCACTCCGTGACTGCATTCGCAACCGCAATAGCTTGCGAAGGCGAAGGCGAGGGCGAGGTTGCATGTCCGGCCTGTGGTCGATCAATCTCGGTAAGCGAATTTAAGGCACACATAAAATCTGAGCGAGAGCGGCTGAGTGGTATCATCGTTTCCTTCGAAGAGCGGAGAGCAGCGATCACGGTATTTATAGATGTCGTCAAAGGTATCAAGGCGACATTTGCCAGAACCGAGATCGCAGCATGGCGAGATATGCTGAAGCGAGAGTCGCTTGGAAGCAACGCAAATTGGCTCGACCAATACATTCCCGAGGCGCTTCGTGATTCGCTTACCGAAGCCGACCTTGCCACAATCGAAGAAAACTGTATCCCGATCACAAGTTCGGCAAAAGCAGCCTCTCTGTATGCTCCTCCTGATGTCAAGGAAATATCCCACGACAAGACTCTAATAGAGACTGCGAAGGCTGTGTTCGAGGCAAAGGAATTGGAAGAAGAATTATCTAAGACCCAGCAACTGATTACTTTTTTAGAAGCAGTCGAGACAGGCGTTCGTGACGAGATTCGCAGTCGATCTGCCGCAGTCATCACGGATATATCCACGGACATAGGCACGATGTGGAAAACGCTGCATCCTCACGAACCGATTGAGGATGTTCGTCTGTATCTACCGGAAGACGACAAGGCAATCGACATTGCCCTAAAGTTTTGTAATTGCTCACCCCGGTCTGGCGGATAGCGTCTCGGGGATTTTTGTGGTCAGCACGAAGCGCAGCACATCAAGCACTGAAGCGCTGTTGGCCTTTGCGGTGCTGACGAGGGATCGGAAGGCGGCATAGGTTTCGGCACCCCACTCGCAGCGGAAGCCGTTGGTCACCTTGCGGAAGATCACACTGGGACGAAGATGCCGCGTAAGCGGTGCCCCTCCACCCTTCAGAAGACTGCGCTAATTCAGGGTGGTTGTTGGGGTACGCGG
>CAVTEC010000044.1:0-12566 GCA_963733475.1 uncultured Alphaproteobacteria bacterium
ATCCAAGATGTGGACGTGGTGGGTCAGCCTGTCGAGCAGCGCGCCGGTCAGTCGTTCGGAGGCGAAGATACTGGTCCATTCCTCGAACGGCAGGTTAGAGGTGACGATAGTCGAACCGCGTTCATGTCGCTGGCTGAGTGTTTCGAAGAGAAGCTCAGCACCAGTCCTGGAAAGCGGCACGTAACCGAGTTCATCGACGACCAGCAGCTTGACCGCCGTCATCTGGGCCTGCAGCCGGAGCAGCCTGCGCTCATCCTTGGCTTCCATCAGCTGGTGGACGAGGCCGGCGGCGGTCGTGAAGGCGACCGGGAAGCCGCGTTCGGCAGGCCGCCAGGCCGAGAGCCAGGGCGATGTGGGTCTTGCCGGTACCGCTGTTGCCGAGCGCGATGATGTTCTCCCGCGCCACGACGTATTCACAGCGGGCCAGTTCGAGGACCAGTGGCTTGTTCAGCGTCGGGATGGCGGTGAAGTCGAAGGTCTCCAGGCCTTTGACGGCGGGGAACCGTGCGGCACGGATCCGTCGTTCCACCATGCGGCGCTCGCGGTCGATCAGTTCGAGTTCCGCCAGACGCAAAAGGTAGCGCGGATGGTCGAGCCCTTGCTGAGCAGCCTCACGTGCAACCTTCTCGTGCTCGCGCAGGAAGGTCGGCAGCTTCAGCTGCTTCAAGTGGTGTGCGAGCAGCACCTGAGGCGAGCCGTTGGTCTCGGTGAAGACCTGCGTCATGCTGCTCTCCTCGACAGCAGCACTGCGTAATCGGCCGCCGCCGTGGTGCGCACCGTCGGGGCAGGCAGATAGGGATAGGCCGTCAGGTCAAGCCGGACCGGCCGCTGCTCCAGACCTGCCAGGACGAGTTTGCTTGACGGCGTCGAAGCTGATCGCGCCAAGCCGGATGGCATCCGTTGCCGCCGCCGCGACGGCGGTTTGTGGGAACGCTTCCATCAGCCGCAGCACCTGGATGAACTCTCGCTTGCCGCGCCTGCCCATGCGCGCCTCGAGCAGCCGACGTAGATGCTGCAGGCTCTCCGGCAGGGTCCAGCCCTGCAGCGGTGCCGCCTGGTCGAGTGCGCCGGGTTTCCGCTCGATAAGCGCCAGATAGTGCCGGGGGTCGAAGGCGAACTCGCCACGCCCGTATAGACGAGGATGTCGCGCGACCACCTCGGCGCTACAGACGATGACGACTTCATCGACGAAGCCTTTGACCAGCACGTCGCGGAAACCAAATGCCGTCGGCACTGAATAGTCGTTGCTTCGGTAGCGTACCAAGGCGGGGAGGAGACCTTCGAGATACGCTTCTCGCATGGTTCGAAGGGCACTGCAGGCAGATCACGAAACACTGTCGTATCAGCGTGAAGCCGCACAGCAATCGTCTCCGCATGGCGGCCGGCATGCTCAGTTTGGCGGTCGCGGCAATGCTGCTCCAGTGTGGCGTTGAGGGCAGCAAAGCTCGCCGCGTGTGGCATCGGCGTGAGGAAGTTGGCCCGCGTGTATTTGACCAGCGCCTCGACCTTGCCCTTGTCGTTCCCCTTGCCCGGCCGGCCAAAGCGATCGTCGAACAGATAATGGCTCAGCAGTTCGGTGAAGGACCGCGTGCGTGTCCGCTTGCCGTCACCCAGAATGCGCGCCACCGCGATCTTCAAATTGTCATACAGGATCGACAGCGGAACGCCGCCGAAGAAAGCAAAGGCCGAAACATGGCCATCCAGGAATGCCTCCGTCGTCTCTGCCGGGTAGGCCTTGACGAAGCAGGCATCCGAGTGCGGCAGGTCGAAGCAGAACACGTGCAGCTTCATCCGCATGCCGCCGATCACCCCAACGCTCTCACCTGAGTTCGCCTGCCATGACCCGGCGGATGACTGAGCGGCACGAAGGTCTCGCGGTTGCGCGTCCTGGCAAGCCGCACATGGTCCTTGACCACCGTGTAGCCGCCAGAGAAACCGTGCTCGTCGCGTAGCCGCTCAAATATCCGCTTCGCCGTGTGCCGCTGCTTCGGCGGAGCCGTCTTGTCAGCCTCCAGGATCGCATCGATCACCGGGATCAGCGCTCCGAGTTTTGGCTTCTCGGGTGGCTTGCTGCGAACATAGCCAGGGGGAACTGAAAACCGACACATCTTGCCGATCGTGTCCCGACTTAGTCCAATACCCTGGCCGCCTCACGTCGGCTGTTGCCCTCAATAAACACAAACCGCCGTACAGCCGCGTAAACCTCCACCGCAAACATCCTCGGCTGCCCCTCTCGAACCTCGATAGGGCAAGCCTCGCTCGTGGCCGGGTTTTACGCCGCCACGCAGCAGCATCATGCCGCCGCTCCGTGGCCAACTATTGCTCCGCCGAATACAGAACCGGCCTCGGAGTGCGATTTACCGACGTGCGCCAGACCTGCTTCAGTCACAAGATACAAGACCTGACGAGCGGTAATTGGGCCGCCCCGATTGCTGTCTTCGGCGTAAACTCGGAACGGTTCACCGGCTACAATCTGGCGCTGCGTCTTGTGGCACTGGGCTACACTCAGCTCCATTGGTATCGCGGCGGCTTCGAGGCGTGGCAGGTGAACGGCCTGCCGGCGGATGATGTGGAGCTGCTAGACTGGTAGTTTTGCCCTCTGGAAGCGCGCGAAGCGGAGAGCCCGGCGGTAGAGCATCCGGAACGTGTCAACGACTTTGGAACACCGAGGCTGGGTATTTAGGCTTGATTCTGTGACGGCTGCCACGGGGCGTTGGGCTAAGCGAATTGGTTGGCACGGAGGTCTTTGCGGCCAGGCGTAGGGCAGCTGTGGGTGCAGGCTGTGCAAAAACCAACGAGGTGGTTCAGGGCCGGATTTTTGAGGCCGGCGAGTCGGGTCAGGGCCGAGCCTGGGCGGCTGCTGAGCGCCGGCGTGCCCATCCTCGCCAGCACCCGCGATATTTCGTCGACGGCCCGCAGACCGGTCGCGCGGGCTCTGCAAATGTCCCGATACTCGGGCAGACGAAGCTACTCTCGCTATGCTTGCATGGCCTCCATCAACGGCACGACTCCCAGGATCTTCATCACGCGTTTCAAATTGTAGGCCAACACGTGGAGGCTCATCTCCGTGCTGACCTTGGGCAGGGTCCTGGTCAGAAAATGTGTCGAACCCATCCAGGCCTTGATCGTGCCGAACGGATGTTCGGCCGTTTGCCGTCGAACGTCCATCTTTTCAGGCGCCGCATCGAGGCGCTGTTGCATGGTATCCAGCACACCCTCATGTTCCCACCGCTTGATGCGCCGTTCCTTGCCGGTCGTGCATTTGGCTTTGATCGGACAGCCCGGGGAGGCTGGGGTTGAATAAACAATACAAGTTCATGCCGTGCTCGACCGAGATGTTTACTGTGAGGTCAGCCGCTCTTCCCGCCGGACAGCGCCAGGTGTCGTCTTCGGCCACGTAGACGAAGTCCTCGCTTTCCGAAACGTCCCTCCGCCGCGCTGCCCCAGGTCAGCGGCTTCGGCACAACCGGCGTCACACCCGCGGTTTGGCACGCCAGGATTTCTTCACCTTTATAATACCCCCGGTCCGCGAGGACTTCGAGATCGTCGCGACCCATCGCGGTCTGCGCCTGTTTCGCCATCGTGGCGAGCTGGCCTTGGTCATTTCCAACGTTGGTGACCTCGTGCGCGACGATCAGATGATGTTGAGCGTCCACCGTCGGTCTGGACATTGTAGCCGACGATGCCGGTTCCCTTGCCACTCGTGGCCATTGAACGAGCGTCAGCGTCAGTCAGCGAGATCTGTTTGTCAGGCGTGGCTTGCACCAGGACATTCGATCTCCTTGAGCTGCTGCATGCGCTTTTTCAGAGCCGCGATCTTCTCCTTCAACTTCGACGATCTGCCCTGCTCGGTCCCGGTTTCCTGCTGATCAGCCACGTCGAGCGCGGACAGGTAGCGATTGATGCTGGCTTCGATCTGTTCCATACGCTTTTGCACTTTGGGCGCTGGTGAAGTTCCGGTCCCGATTGTTCACCGCCTTGAATTTACTGCCATCCACTGCTCACCACCGCCTGCGGAGAACAGGTTAAGCTGACGGCAGAGCACGATGAACTGCCGGCAGGCACCGCGAATGGCCGGGCCATTGTCCTTGCGGAAGTTGGCGATCGTTTTGAAGTCCGGCATCAATCGACCAGTCAACCACATCAGTTCGACGTTGCGCCGGGTCTCACGCTCAAGGCGGCGGCTCGACTGGATGCGGTTGAGGTAGCCGTAGAGATAGATCTTCAGCAGGGCCGATGGGTGATAGCCCGGACGGCCAGTCGTTTGAGGGCTGCATCCCGCCAAAACCCAATCCGCGCAGATCGAGCTCGCTAACGAAAACATCGATCACCCGGACAGGGTTGTCCTAGGTCACGTAATCTTCCAGGCGGTAAGGTAAGAAGGTGGCCTGCGTGCGCTCCTCGCACTGCACGAAACGATCCATCAAGACATTCCCGCCAAACCCATGGCGCCATGCTAGCAATGCCCGCCGTGAGCGAGTCACGGGTTTTTACACAGCCTGCACCCATTGCGGCCGTTCGGTCATTCGGCGTCGGTTCCGAACAGCGGACATTCCTCTGGCAGGCCGCTCGGGCAACTGGGGTGGCAAGCGGACATAGTTGACCGGTCTCACCGTTGCGGACTTCAAGAATAGCTCGACAACGAACGAGGTGACCGGAAGGGCGTGTCGTCAGCATGCCGACGCGCTCGGTCGCAGAAGCCTGACTCCGCAACGGAGAGCATCGAGCGAGCGCGTTTTTTGCAAGATCACTCTCGCGGCTGACTTACTCAGAGTAATCCACTGGGTCTTCCGGGGGCGCATTGTTGTAGAAGATGAACACCAGCGGCGTGCCTGGCTCGGCTGTCGCGTCGGTGCGATAACCGGCGACCTTGCCGGCCACACCGCTGGTGTATTCCGCGACGACTTCGCCGAATGTATTGCGCTGGATGGCAATCTTCTGTCCGACGTCAACCTTGTCGTTCAGCTTGACCAAAAGTTCAACGAATCCGCCATGGGTCGCGAGGATGGTGTGCCCGCTGTTGGCAACGAAGAGGCCCGTAGTCCCGCCCGGTGCGGCCCATCGGGCCGACGATGATTCCGTGGTGTTTGAGCACATTCATCGTGCCCTCCACGAACAGTGGGATCATCGCGTGGTCCAGGATGCGCGGGGCACCGATCTCGGGCGTGAAAGCCGGGATGCCCACATTGATGAACGCGTTCGCCAGGAGAGTGGGATAGGCAGGGTCGTCCAAGATCTGATCGATCGGATATAGCTCCGCCATCGCCCGGACCTCCGGCAGGTCCATCCGGGCAAGATGAAACGCCGTTATATCCATCCCGGTCGCCCCGGTATGGAAATCTATCGCATAGTCGGCGTTCGGCCTGAAGAGCCTGTTGAACAGGAGCCCGGCATGCCGGCTGGGCGCGCTGGCGCCATTCTCATTCCCGGGCCACTCGCGATTGATGTCGATGAGGTCAATTCCCCTTCCTGAATTGGGCCATCGACGCGCCATGCCTTCAAGGGCCGGACGGGATACGTCCGGAATCGCCATGACCGTACCCGACATCTCGGCCGGATTGAGCTGGCTCATGACGGTCTGTATCGTGTGCACCGAACTGATCTCGTCGCCGTGCACACCGCTGATGAGGGCGACGCGCTTGCCTGGCTTCGCCCCCTTTGGCGACCATCACGGACACATACCAGTGCTGACCCGTGGGCATCTGCACGCCCTGGAAATAGAAGAGGTGCTTGCCGGGTTCCAGGTCGTTGACGTCGAGCGCGCTGATGACCTTCTTCCCCTGGATCACGTCACCAGTGTAGACCGTTCCTTGTGCGGCGACCTGTGCTGAAGCGGCTGCCGGGCGCTATTGTGCCTTGGGCATTCGCAGCAGCTGGTATTGGCCGCGAGGACAGCCGATGCGCCGACCGAGGCAATGGTCGCCACCATGAAGTCGCGGCGATCGAGCCCGTCCTTGCGTTCGTCCGACATGGCGAAGGGTCCTTATGCATGCGCGAAGTGAGGATCCGCTAACGACCTCAGTAAGGTCGCAGGAGATCTTTACAACAGTTCGCTACTCGACGCCAGGAACAGGCTCCCGTTTGTTACGTTCCGCAGATCCGCTGCGCATGCACGTCTGATAGGTGATGGAGCCGAGCGTAGTCCGCGTGACTGCTCCAACTGCGGTCGCTTGGGTACGGTTGGCGGAAGGTTCGACTTGATGGCTGCCAAAGCAATCCCCACCGTCATCGTCCGCTTTATCGCGCTGGCCACCCGAGAGCGATCATTCCGTCTCTGGCCAGGATTGTCTTTATCGCATGACGCAGGTTGGCAGGATTGCCAGATGATGGTCGAGACCACTGCGCGGGCGACGCCGCCAGGCAGGCCTCAGTTAGCCACCCTACTGCACGGGCGAGAACGCCGCGGCCCCATCGCAACCCTGCAGCCGGATGTTACCATTGGCGGTGTATGTGCCGCCGTGCACCACGCCCGTGAGCTGCAATAAATGCCCGTCGGGAGAAATCCGGGCCTGGGCGGTGGATGGATCCGTCATGCTCAACGCCGGGTAGCGGATCAAGGTTTGCCAGACGCGTTGTCCATCATGCGGCGGACCTTCCGCGGTCATCGTCAGGTCGACGCGTTTGTCCTTCTTGAAGCCGGGCAAGAACACCGTCTGGGCCTTGCCGTCGCCTTGTATTCGCCGGCTCCAGTAGAACGCCAACGCCAAGGGCGAGCGAATGTCTGGTCGCACCGAGGCGCTAGGCAGATCAAGGTCGCGCCGCCGGTCCGCACCGGCGGCGCCGTAGTCCTGGAGCCAGGGTTGGCCGAAACTCGCTGGGTCCCAGTGGCTGGCGAATGCCGCGTGTTGGCGCTGGAATTCGTCGCGCGATTTTCCCTGCAGGCGATACGCTTCCAACCCGTCCGTGGTGCGGTCGAACACATCCCAGAATTGCCGCACGACGGTGTCGCCAACGATATAGCGGCTGTTCGCGGCCACGCTGAGCAGCCGATCAGCTTTCCAAGTGCTGATCTCCTGCATCAGATAGGTGATGTGCACGAAGGGTATCGGCATGCCGGTAAACTGACCACGCACATCCACCGTGGTCGTGGCGTTCATCACTTTGGTGTCGATGGCGGTCGTGACGTCTATCCGTCCGTGGTAATCGCTGGTCCCGACAAAGTGGCAGACCTCACTGCCATCGGCGTTGATCACGCTCAGTTGTGCCGCGACGAGAAAGGCGAGCCATCGCTTGATCACCAGTCCCCCGCTGTAAACGGACCGACGACGCGTCGATACAGCGAAGGTAAACGCATGACATGCGTATGGCGGCGCTATCGCGGTGCGCGCGATGACTACGGCTGATGCTATTCGACGCGTCATCCGCCGGCGCATTTGCCACCCGTTGCAGCAGTCGAGCTCCGAACATATCAGAGTAACGGCTGAAGCGTTAGCTTCGCGCCCATGCCGGTCGTTCCTAGCCGCTGCGCCGTCACTCAAATGCAGACGTTCTACCAGCCGTGGCAGGCAGTAGTTGCTCAGATGTCTACCGCGGGTGAGAAAGCGATCATTCAGCTTCCGGTGACGTCAACGGGACCGGAATTCGCCGCAGATCGCCACGCTGGGCGGAAACCAGCAATATTCGCTTGCCAAGGTTAGTCGGACGCTACTGTCAGCAAACTTCTTGTTTTGGACCCGTAATTCTGGCAGACCCGAGCAATCCGACAGCGCCAGCACGACACCGCCCATCACACTGCGCCGTGGGCGGGCGTGTCGAAGCACTCCGGCGCTGAACACTGGAGACCAATCATGAGCACCGCCGTCGGCTACGACTATGTTGTCGTCGGAGCCGGATCGGCGGGTTGCGTCCTAGCCCATCGGCTGACTGAAGACGAGAGCGCGACGGTTCTGCTACTCGAGGCCGGCGGGCATGACCGCCATCCCTACATTCAGATCCCGCTCGGGCTGGGCAAGCTTCAACAGCATAAGATGTTCGACTGGGGCTACACGACCGAGCCGGAACCCCACCTCAACAACCGTCGGCTGGCGTTGTTGCGAGGCAAAGTCCTTGGCGGCTCCTCGTCGATCAATGTCATGGGCTATACCCGCGGGCACCGCGCCGATTTTGACCGATGGGCGCGCGAACGCGCGCCGGGATGGTCCTTCGCGGACACGCTGCCCTATTTCAAGCGGAGTGAAACCTGGGAGGATGGCGAGAACACCTGGCGCGGCGGCTCCGGCCCGCTGGGCACCCAATGGGCCAGGACGCGCGATCCACTGTTTGATGCCTGGCGCGAGGCCGGGCGATGCGCCGGATGGGCGGCCACCGAGGATGCCAACGGGGCCGAACCCCTTGGGTTTGGGCGTGCTCAGTTCACGATCCAGAACGGGAGGCGGGCGTCGGCGTCAGCCGCCTATTTGAAGCCTGTCCTGACACGGCGGAACCTGTCGTTGCGGACCGGCGCACATGTGACCAGGGTGACCCTTCGCGGCACTCGCGCGACCGGCGTGGATTTCGTTCACCAAGGGGCAACCACTCACGTCGAGGCTTCTCGCGAGGTCATTCTGTGCGGCGGCGTCTTCAATTCGCCGCAATTATTGATGCTGTCCGGCATTGGTCCAGCCGCGCATCTGCGTGGCGTAGGCATTGCGCCTCTGGTCGATTTGCCAGTCGGCCGCAACCTGCGGGACCATCTGATGGTCGTGCTGCGATGGCGGCGGCTGGGTCTCGGACAGTTTCGGCAGTTGATGCGGGCCGATCGCATCGCGCTTGCCATGGCTCAGGCCTGGTTGTTCCGGACGGGGCCGGCGACCGCGCTGCCGCTGGGTTTGTCGCATTCCTCCGAACCCGCCCGGAGCTAGAGGCACCGGATCTCGAATTCCTGTTCCCCGCAGCGCCACTCGACCCACGTCCCTGGTTTCCGGGTGTGATGCCGACCTATGAAGATTCATTCGGTATCAATCCGGTGCTGCTGCATCCACGCAGCCAGGGCGAGGTCACATTGCGCTCAGCCGATCCGGCCAAACCGGTGCGGATCGTAAACAATTTCCTTGTGGACGACGCCGATCTCGCGACCTTGCGTGAGGGGTTTCGACTGGCCCAGGAAGTTGGACACCAGCCTTCGATGGATGTGTTTCGCGGGCAAACACTGGCGCCCGGGACAGAGCTCAAGTCCGATACCGAGATCGATGACTGGATCCGAAACACGGTAATCACTGTCAACCATCCGCTTGGGACCTGTGCGATGGGGTGTGGTCCTGACGCCGTGCTCGACCCGGATCTAAGGGTCCGCGGTGTCGATGCTCTGCGGGTGGTCGATGCCGCAGCGCTGCCGGATATGCCGTCGGCGCATATAAACGCGATCGTGATGATGCTCGCGGAACGGGCCTCCGACCTGATTCGCGGCCGCCCGCCCTTGGCTCCATTGAACGTCTGATGAGTGGCTGCCACCACATCCATGTCGCGGGCCAGCACAACGCGGCGGCGGATGTCTGAACGAGTGTTGCTTCGAACGACTTCGACCACGGCACAAAGGCTCACCACAATGCATCGTTTCGGCGTTCTCGTGCCGGCGACCAACACCACTGTCGAAACAGAGTATGGTCGGCTGCTACCAGCGACGTTGCAGGTCCATGTTGCGCGAATACCGCTGCTCAGCAGTGGCGCGGAGACCACACCGCGAGGCGGCGACGCCGATGTAGATTATCAGGCGCGTCTGCTTGGCAGCGCCAAGGTCGAAGTAGTGGCCCTGGCACAGACCGCCGCGAGCCTGTCGGTCGACGACTACGACGAGCGCATCACCAAACGTATGAGCGAAGCGGCCGGCGTCCCGGCCATCACCTCGGCCAGGGCGATCGGTTTGGCGGTGCGGGCTCTGGGCGCGCGGCGGATCGCGCTGGTGGCGCCCTTTCCGATCGCGGTGCTTGGACTGTTGAACCGTCATTACACCGGCAAATATGGGCTGGAGGTCGTTGCAAGCGAAAGCTTTTCCGGCACCAATTCGGTCGTTTACCCGACGCTCGGTCAGGGCATGGCACGCGATGCCATCGCTCGGACCAACAGGCCGGAGATTGAGGTCTTCATCGTTCCTGGCGGCAATTTTCCAACCATGTCGTTCGTATCTGAATGGGAACGCGCGATTGGCAAGCCCGTCATCACCAGCAACCAGGCCGCGCTCTGGGCCATGCTTCAAATCATGCGGGTCGACGACAAGCTCCCCGGACTGGGGAAGTTGCTGGACGAGATGCCGACGATGTGAGGACAATGAGATTCACCACACACCCGCATCAATCAGGAACGGTCCCGCGGCAGGCCCACGCCACGGCCGCGAAGGAGCGCGGACCGTCGGGCAGTTCTGCGCAGTAGGCGCGCCGCATCTGCTCCATCAGCGTCGCGCGGGTGGCGCTGGACACCCGCTCGACCAACTTGGCGACAACGCCCTCAGCCGTGAGCGGCAGCTCCAGGCCGGCTCCGAGAATGATATACTGGTCAATGCCGCGAGTCATGGCACTGGCGAGTTCATCCTCGGCATAGCGACTGCGCAGAGTGAAGACGGCGCGCATGCGTGGAAACTCGATCATTTCCACTGAGGCGAGAGCCTGCAGCATCTCGGCATCGCTGGCATAGCCGGCGAACGCGCGGGCATATGGGTCAACGAGGATCTTCGGATCTTCGTCGAGCAGGAGGTGGGCAGCACGGTGCACAGCCGTCCCTATCGCAGTGCCGCTTGGACCATTCTGTTCCATCGACTTACTCCAATGATGAAACTTCAATCAGCCAAGTTACGCTGCGCGCCTCGTGGTTGCGTTGAGGTGCCGAACCTCCACCTACTTAGGCAGTGGCTTGCCTCTGGTTTCGGGCAGGAACGGAGCTGCCAGGAACCCCAGTAGATAGAACAATCCGATGAACGTGGCCCCTGGCCCATAACCACCAAGCGCGACGATCAAGGTGCCTGCAATCAGTGGCCCCGCGGCTGCGACGAAGCGTGGCGCATTGAAGATGAATGCGATCGCGGTACCGCGCATCCGGGTCGGGAACAGCTCGGGGAGCCATATCGGCGCCCAGGACCAGATCCCCAGAATGAAGAAGCCGAACACGCCGACGCAGCACAGCAGGACGTGGATCTCCTGGGCCCAAAGATAGACCACGGGAGTCAGGATCAGGCACATCAGATAGAACAGCATCGCCACTGCCTTGCGGCCGAAGGCGTCGGCGAGAAAGCCCAGGCTGATGGACCCGACCACCCCACACACGGTGAAGACGAGGCCGGCCAGAGCCGCCCACTGTGCGGCCGGGAGACCGGCCTTGGCGGCGATCGAGCCGACATAGGTCGGGACAAAGGTGCCGACACCCCAAAAGGCGAACGTTACCGACAGCATCATCAAGAACGAGCAGATCAGCGGCCGTCGAACGGCTCGGTCGGCAAACAGATCAACAAGAGTGAAGCGCGTCAGCGCTGCGTGTTCGCCGGCCAACTGGGCGCCACGGCGGTGCAGGTCGCGGGCTTCGATGCGGCGTTCGTTCGATCGCTCCCAGCGCGGCGACTTTGGGATGCCACGGCGGATCCACAGCGTCGCCAGGGCTGGCAGCACGCCGACCAGGTACATCCACCGCCAGGCGTTGGGGCCGGTACCACCGATCACCAACCATACGCCGGAGGCGAAAATCCCGCCGAGGGCGGCACAGCATTGCAACAGGCCGCCGCCTTTGCCGCGCGAATGATCTGGCCACAGCTCCGAAACGATCGAAGCCCCGGTAACCCATTCCGAGCCGATCCCGACGCCGACGAGAAAACGAAGGAGCGCAAAAGACTCCCAGTTCCAGGCGAGCGCGCTTAACCCAGTCGTCAGCGAGTAGGCGAAGATCGCCAAAATCATTGTTCGCTTGCGGCCGACGTAATCAGCGATGATTCCACCGATCACCCCGCCGATCGCCCAACCGAAGGCAGTGGCGGCAACGACGTAACCGGCGTAGCGGGGAATGGATGGGTATTGCGCCGCGTCGAGCAACTGGTGCAAGGCGAAGCCGACGGTCAGGAACAGCGCAAAGAACTCAAAACCGTCGAACGTCCAACCGAGATTCGCCGCGACCAGCGTCTTCCACTGCGTTGCATTCAGCGAGCGGTACCAGACTGCGGGTAGGATGGCTTCGTTGCTGGACATTTGTTGGAGCCCCCTCTGTTCGTCGTCGCTTCCTGATACCTCCGGTGCATCACGTCGCAGTCTTACAGCGCGCAAGTAATTGCAGGTAGCTCTAATACCGGATACACCCATAGCTGTTCGGCTATGGGGGAAGACCATGCAATGGACCGACCGCGTCGAACGCCGCATCAAATTGCGCGATCTCCATATCCTGCTTGCGTTGGTCGAGTCCGGCAGCATGGGGCGCGCGGCGAAGCGGCTCGCCATTTCTCAGCCGGTGGTGTCGAAAACGATCGCGGACCTGGAGCATGCGCTCGGCGTCCGCCTGCTTGATCGGACCTCGCAGGGTGTCGAGGCGACTGTGTATGGCCGCGCGCTGCTGGATTGCGGTACTGCCGTATTCGATGACCTACGACAGGGAATGCAGGAGATCGCATTCCTGTCAGG
>CAVTEC010000045.1:0-4422 GCA_963733475.1 uncultured Alphaproteobacteria bacterium
TGAGTGGGAGTGAGGGGGCGTATAAATGGATACCCCGAGGATAGAGAAGCGTAAAGTCGGCGACTGAGAAGCGTCGATAGGTGTCGATAATAAGCCAGTCTTCGGTGAGGAAAGTAAATCCCGCTGTACAAAGGGACTTCGTCGCTTCGAGCGATGGGATCGCAATTGGCTATCGACAACTGGGCCATGGTCCAGGGCTTATAGTTCGCAGCGGCGGCAACGTTCAACGGCACACCGGTTGCAGAAATCAGCGCCCGCAATTACTCCGCAAGTGCCAGCAACCCGCGCCACCAGAAGCGTCGCGCCGACCGAGGCGGACGAACGACTGTTAGTCGCGGTATCTCAGCGCTTCAATGATCAGGGTGAAGGCTGGCGATAGCTGCCGGCGGCTGGGATAGTAGAGATGGTAGCCTGCAAACGGCGGCGACCAATCCGGCAACGCTCTGACGAGACGCCCAGCTAAGATAGCCTCCTGAGCATAGTCGTCCGTCACATAACCGATACCAAAGCCATCGATCGCAGCGGCGACTATCATCGTCCCATTGCTAAACGTGAGAGAACCTTTGACCCGGACACGCAGTTCGCGACCGTCTCTCTCAAACTCCCACGAGTAGATTCCACCCAAAGGTAGACGCAGATTGATGCAATCGTGATCCGCAAGATCTTGCGGTGTGGCAGGCGGTGGCTTGCGGGCGAAATACGAAGGCGAAGCCACAGCCACCATGCGCATCTGTGGACCGATGCGCACAGCAATCATGTCCTTGTCGAGGAGTTCCCCCAATCTGACGCCCGCGTCATATCGACCGGCAACGATATCTGTCAGGGCTGCCTCGCCGACGAGCTCGACTTCTACGTGCGGATAGTTCGGCAGTAGTCGCCTGAGCGTAGGCCAGAGGACGGTCTGCGCGACGTGCTCAGTGGCGTTGATACGGACGACCCCGGCGGGCTTCTCTCTCAGCTTTGTGAGCGCGGCGAGCTTGCTGTCGATATCTTCGAAGGCAGGCAGCAAGGTTTCGAGCAACCGCTCACCGGCCTCGGTCGGTGCCACGCTCCTTGTCGTGCGCGTGAGAAGCCGAAGGCCAAGGCGCGCCTCAAGTCGGGTAATGGTCTGGCTGAGCGTCGATTGAGACGTGCCCAGCTTGGCGGCCGCACGCGTGAAATTCCGCTCTTTGGCCACGGCCATAAAGGCGTTCAGTTCCCCAAAATCCTGCCGACGCATTTATCTATTTCCGATATAGGCATATGCAGATTATACCATCTAATCGAAATAAAGTCTCTGGCTTATGTTGCTTGTAGAGGGCGGGCTGTCCCGACCAACACGACGACAGGAGGTCGAGATGAAGTCACGAATACTTGGAGATATGAAGGTTTCGGCCCTTGGCTTCGGCTGCATGGGACTGAACACTACTTACGGTCGACCGCTCGAGCACTCCGAAGGCGTCCGGATGGTCCAAGCTGCTGTCGAGCGCGGCGTGACCTTCTTTGACACCGCGGAGGTCTACGGGCCTTACATCAACGAGCAACTCGTCGGCGACGCCCTTGCCCCTTTCCGGGACCAGGTAGTCATCGCGACAAAATTCGGTTTTGGCTTGAATCCTGAAGGCGGTCGTACGGGCTTGGACAGTCGTCCCGAGACCATCCGAAAAGCCGTTAACGGCAGCCTGACCCGGCTGAAGGTCGACACGATCGACCTTCTCTATGAGCACCGCGTCGACCCCACGGTGCCGATCGAAGAGGTAGCCGGTGCAGTCGGTGAACTCATCGCGCAAGGCAAGGTCAAACATTTCGGGCTTTCAGAAGCGAGCGCCCAGACGATCCGTCGCGCGCACGCCGTTCATCCGGTAGCCGCCGTTCAGAGCGAATATTCACTCTGGACGAGGGACGTCGAACACAATGGCATCCTTGCTGCCTGCGAAGAGCTCGGCATCGGCTTCGTTCCGTGCGAGTCCTCTCGGTGCGGGCTTCCTGACGGGTGCGATCACCGCCGAGACCAAGATCGACCCTTCGGACTTCCGCGCCAATGGCCCCCGCTTTTCTCCAGAGGCCCGCGCGGCCAACATGGCCTTGGTCGATGTCCTGAAGGGAATCGCGAACGGCAAGGGAGCAACTCCCGCGCAACTCGCACTAGCGTGGTTGCTGGCGCAGAAGCCGTGGATCGTGCCAATTCCGGTCACGACCAAGCTGCATCGGCTCGAAGAAAACCTTGGCGCCACCAAAGTCGTCCTCACCGTCGCCGACCTGCAACAGATCGAGGCGGCTTTGTCTCGCATCCCGATCCAGGGCCAGCGACTGAGCCAGGCGGCGCTCGGACTGACCGAGTCCTGAACGCGAAGATTGCACAAAGGAGACCGGAACCATGGCCGACGACGCAGATGACACACCAGTCTGGTTCGTATCTGGCTGCTCGACCGGGCTCGGTCGCGCACTTGCGCGGTTGGCGGCTTGTTGCGACCGCCCGTGATAAGGCGAGGGTCGCTGATCTTGCGAAAGGTGCAGCGGATCGTGTCCTCGTCCTCGATTTGGACGTCGCCTTGTCCGATCAGATCGAGGCCGCTGTTGCCGCCACCCAGGCGCGGTTTGGCCGGATTGATGTGCTCGTCAACAATGCTGGCTACGGTTACCAGAGCACCGCGGAAGAGGGTGTCGAAGCGGAAATCCGCGCCCAGTTCGATGCCAACGTCTTTGGCCTATTCGCCCTCACTCGTGCGGTGCTGCCCATCATGCGGGCCCAACACAGCGGACGCATCATCAATATCACATCAGTGGCGGGGCTGATCGGCTTTCCCGGGTCGGCTTATTACGCCGCCTCGAAGCATGCCGTAGAGGGGTTCTCGGATTCGCTCAGGGCCGAAGTCGAACCCCTCGGCATCGGCGTAACCTGCATCGAGCCTGGCCCGTTTCGTACCGACTGGGCGGGGCGCTCGCTCCACCAAACTCGGACGCGCATCGCCGACTACGAGGAAACGGCCGGTACGAGGCCCGACTCCACAAAGCAGACAAGTGGTACTCAGACGGGCGACCCGACGCGCGCCGGCGAAGTGATGATAACCCTTTCCCAGATGGCTTCGCCGCCGCGACATCTGCCGCTCGGCGCCTGGGGGTACGAAGCCGTGCTCGCCGACCGCCGCAGACGGCTGGAGCAGATCGAGCAGGTTCGAAAGATGAGTTTGGCTGCTGATTTCCCGAGCTGAGATCACAAGTGGACGCGTGTACGAACCCTCGCTTCCCGCTCCGAGCGGCCTTTTGCACAGCCTGCGTCGTAATTCGCAGGGTATCGGCAGACTTGTGGAGGAGCTTGCTTAGACCCGCAATCTCCGCAGCGTTCTCTGGAAGTGCTGGCCGTAGCGTTCGCAACAGGCGACGGCCAGCTTGGGTCGGCGAGCGGTTGCCGGCCGCGTCAGTGGCATGGGCAATTCCAACGGCAGCTCAGCCGACGGAACTCAGTCAAGGGAAAAACAGAATGAAAACTCGAAAGCTCGGCAGCTTGGAAGTCTCGGAGCTCGGCTCAGGGTGCATGAGCATCAGCGCCAACTACGGCTCGCCCGCCGACAGAAAGCAAGGCATCGATGTCATTCGTTCGGCCCACCAACGTGGCGTCACATTCTTCGACACTGCCGAAGTTTATGGCCCTTACACGAATGAAGAACTCGTCGGTGAGGCTCTCGCCCCTATCCGCGACCAGGTCAAGATCGCGACCAAGTTCGGCTTCGCGATCGACGGCACTATCGGCCGGGACAGCCGACCGGAGCGTATCAAGCGGGTGGTCGAGGAGTCGCTGAAGCGGCTACGGACCGATCGCATCGACCTCTACTACCAGCATCGTATCGATCCTGCCGTGCCGATCGAGGACGTCGCCGGTGCGGTGAAGGATCTGATTCAGGCCGGTAAGGTCCTGCACTTCGGTCTGTCGGAGGCAAGCGCCAAGACAATTCGCCGCGCCCATGCCGTGCAACCCGTTGCGGCCGTCCAGACCGAATACTCCCTTGCGACCAGGGACGTCGAACAGGATGGCGTGCTCGCGACATGTGAGGAACTTGGTATCGGCTTCGTGCCCTGGGGACCTGTTGGCTTGGGTTACTTGACCGGCAAGATCGATGTCCGGGCGGCGTTCGACGCCAAGACGGATCTGCGAGCCGACTTCGACCAATTCAAGCCGGACGCTCTTGCCGCCAACATGCCGCTGGTCGCGTTCCTCAAAGACTTCGCCACAGGCAAGAATGCGACCCCCGCGCAGCTTTCCCTGGCATGGCTCCTCGCGCGGAAACCATTCATCGTCCCGATTCCCGGCACGCGCAACCCGGATCACCTGATCGAGAATCTGGGCGCGATCGACGTTCGGCTCACGGCCGAGGAACTGCGGGCGATCGATACCGCCGTCGCGAAGATCAAGGTGCATGGTGGCCGCATGAATCCGATGCAGAT
>CAVTEC010000046.1:0-124093 GCA_963733475.1 uncultured Alphaproteobacteria bacterium
GTGGTCGGCTCAGAGGTTTTCTGGGGTGACGATTGCCTGGATGATCCCCTCCAACGGCTGGCAGCTCAAACGATGAGCGGATTCGCTGTCTTGACTGTTCGGCACCAAGAGCACGGCATCCGCCTGCCTCGATCGCCGACCTGAAGCCGCGCCTGAAGACGCGCTGCCGGTGGATGTCCGCCAGCCCGAGGAATATTACACAGCCCGCCTGGCCATCTGCCGGCGCCATCAACGTGCCGGTCGCCGAATTCTGCACGCGCATCTGAATAGCGCGCACGGCAAACCCATCGTGCTGGTGTGCAAGACTGATCGCCGTTCGGCGCGCGCGGCCGAAGCACTGCTCGCCGCCGGCCTGCACGATGTCGCGGTGTTGCGCGGCGGCACCGATGGCTGGCACGCTCAAGGTCTGGAACTGGAGTAGACCATGTCCCAATCCGTCGTCGCCGAGCTTGCCCCGCATGGCGTGCTGCGCGCCGGCATCAACATGAGCAACTTCCTGCTCGTCACCGGCCGCCGCCGTCCGGCGATCCGGACGGGCGTGTCGCCCGACATGGCGCGCGCGATCGCCGAACGCTCGGCGTGCCGGTGAAATACGTGCCGTTCCCGAAACCAGGCGAACTTGGCCGATGCGGTGGGCAGCGACGCCTGGGACATCGGCCTGATCGGCGCCGAACCCGCGCGCGCCGAGAAGATCGCGTTCACCGCCGCCTATGTGGAGATCGAGGCCACCTATCTGGTGCCCGCCGGCTCGCCGCTGCAAACGATCGCCGATGTGGACAAGCCTGGCGTGCGCATCGCGGTGTCCGCGCGCAGTGCCTACGATCTCTGGCTTGAGCGCAACATCAAGCACGCGACGCTTGTGCGTTCCGATGGGCTCGCCAGCGCGGTGGAAAAATTCGCCAACGACAAGCTGGATGCGTTGGCCGGCTTGCGTCCGGGCCTGCTCGGCGACATCCAGAAATTCCCTGGCGCGCGCATCCTCGATGGCCAGTTCACCGCCGTGCAGCAGGCGGTCGGCACGGCGCGGGTCAATGCCGCGGGTGCCGCGTTCCTGCGTGAGTTCGTCGAGGAGGCGAAGCGGTCGGGGCTCGTCGCGAAGCTGATCGAGAAGCACGGCGTGGTGGGGCGGTTGTCTGTCGCGCCACCTGGGTAGGCTGCGGTGCCGTGGCGGCAATTCAACGTAGAGCGCGCGAAGGAACGCGAAGGTCGCGAAGAATGACTTGGGCCTCCACCTCGCGGGCGACGCAGATTAGCGCTGACATTCTCATCCTTTCTGTATCGACGAACGTAGCTGCATTGTAGGAACGGTTGAGTGCAGCGAAACCCATTCCCGCCATATCTGACCGTCTGCACATCAGATTGCCTCAATGCGGCCGCTCGTGGCACACAGCGCCGCATGCTGAGTCGTCGTCTGCTGCTGACCGCCGCCCTCTCCACCGCCGCCGCCGCGCCTGGCAGTTTCCAGACCTTGCTCGCCGGCCTGCGCACCGATGCGCGCCGTGCCGGCATCTCGTCCGCCACGCTGGACCGCGCCTTCGCCGGGCTGCAGCCGAACCAGAAGGTGCTGGATCGCGACCGTCACCAGCCCGAGTTCACCATGACCTGGGCGCAGTACCGCGCGATGCTGATCACCGACCAGCGCATCACCAATGGCCGCGCCGCCTATCAGCAGAACCGCGCGCTGTTCGGCCGCGTGCAGGACCGTTTATGGCGTCGAGCCCGGCGTGATCCTCGGCATCTGGGGCCTCGAATCCAGCTTCGGCACCGGCATGGGCGACTTCCACGTGGTCGAGGCGCTGGCGACGCTCGCCTGGGACGGCCGCCGCGCCAGCTTCTTCCGCGGCGAACTGATCGCGGCGCTGCACATCCTGGATCATGGCGACGTGACGCCGGCGCGCATGCTCGGCTCCTATGCCGGCGCGATGGGCCAGCCGCAGTTCATGCCGAGTTCCTACCTGCGCTACGCGGTGGACTTCGAGGGCAACGGCCGGCGGGACATCTGGACCAGCAAGCCTGACGTGCTGGCCTCGATCGCCAATTACCTCGAAGCAGTCGGGATGGCAGCGGCGGCGAGCCTGGGGCCAGCCAGCTTGTGCCGCGCCCGCAGCGCGAGGCATGGCCAGGGCGAACGCTGGTGCAGCCGGGATGCGTCCCCGGCGCGCGAGAGCGTTCTGTCGTGACTGATGGCGGCGAGCATTCCTTACAATTCGCCGCGATCCGCCGCTACAATCCATCGGATTACTACGCGCTCGCGGTGGGGCTGCTCGGCGACGCGGTCGTCGCGTGAGGCGAGTATGCGTCCTGCTGCTGGCGGTCGCTGCTGGCGTCGTGCCACCGCGGCGCCGCCCGTCCAATCCGCATTACGTGCTCGGTGCGCCGTATCAGGCGGATGGCATCTGGTACTATCCGCGCGAGAGCTATGAGCTGCACGAGACCGGCCTGGCGGCCGTGTATGGCTCGGGCCATCCGGACCTGACCGCGGACGGCGAGGTGTTCGATCAGAGCGCGCTGGCCGCGGCGCATCAGACGTTGCAGCTTCCCGCGATCGCGCGCATGACCAACCTGGAGAACGGCCGGCAGGTGGTGGTGCGCATCAACGATCGCGGCCCGGCGACGCCGCACCGGCTGCTCGAGGTGACGCGGCGCACCGCGACATTGCTTGGCATTTCCCAGCGACGGCGTGGCGCGCGTGCGGCTGGAGGTGCTGGCCGGACCAGAGCCAGGCGGCGGCCGATGCGGTGCCCGGCGCGCCGACATCTGCAGATCGCGGCGGCGCCGCGTGGCGAGGTGACCCAGACCGATCTGCCGCCGCCCGGCAGCTGCTGCCCGGGCGCACGGCGCCGCGTCGCCGGCGGTCGCCAGCGCAGGGCCAGCGCGGCCGCGCGCCGCCGCTGCGGCTGCCGGAGATCGTGACGCAGGTGGCGCCAGATCCCGGCCGATCTGTTCGTGGAACTCAGCAGTTTTCAGAGCTATCAATATGCCGCCATGCAGCGTGCCCGCGTCGCCGAGCTCGGCGCGAGCGTGGTCAGCCGCAATGAGAATGGCGCGCAGGTATTCCGTGTCATGATCGGTCCGTTCGCGACCGTGCAGCAGGCTGATGCAGCGCTGGACCAGGTGCTCGCGCGGGAGTAACCGATGCGCGGATCGTGGTGGAGTAGGAGTTGAGTCTGCCATGCTCACCCGTCGTTCTGCCTTGCTGGCATCTTGTGCTTCGCCGCTGGCGCATTGCCGGCCGCCGCCCAGCCGCGTCATCCGCGCCGCCGGCACACCCGGCGCCGGCGCGCAGGCGGCAAGAAGGATCAGCCGGCGACGCCGACGGATCCCGCCGACCACGCCGATCGGGCCGGTCGATACCACCGCGCAATGGGCCTTCATCCAGGACTTCACCACCGGTGCCGCGCTGCTCGACAAGGACGCGGACGACCAGATGCCGCCGTCATCGATGACCAAGCTGATGACGATCTACATCGTGTATGAGCGGCTGAAGCAGGGCAAGCTGAAGCTCGACGACCAGTTGCTGGTCTGCGAGAAGGCCTGGCGGATGGGCGGCTCGAAGATGTTCGTGCAGATCGGCACGCAGGTGCGCGTGGAGGATCTGATCCGCGGCATCGATCGTCGATTCCGGCAACGATGCCTGCATCGTGCTGGCCGAAGGCGATTTCCGGCTCGGAAGAGCAGTTCGTCGAGCTGATGAACGACAAGGCGAAGAAGCTCGGCCTGACCAATTCGCATTTCATGAATGCACCGGCTGGCCGGAGCACGACCACTACATGAGCTGCCGCGACATCGCGACGCTGGCGCGGCGACATCATCCGGGACTTCCCGCAATATTATCACTACGCCTCGGAAAAGACATTCAAGTACAACAACATCGAGCAGGGGAACCGCAACCCGCTGGTGCAGCGGGGCACCGCCGACGGGTTGAAGACCGGCCATACCGAGGCGGGCGGCTACGGCCTGGTCGCCAGCACCATGCGCGGCAACCGCCGCGTGATCCTGGTGCTGAACGGCATGACGACGATGCGCGAGCGCGCCGAGGAGGGCGAGCGCCTGATGGACTGGGCGTTCGCCAATTTCGAGGACGTGACGCTGTTCACCGCCGGCGACGTGGTGGAGCACGCGCCGGTGTGGCTCGGCGCCAGCCCGACGGTGCCGCTGGTCGGGCGGGCGCGACCTGGTGGTGACGATGCCGCGCAACTGGCGCAAGACCGCGCGATCAAGGTGAGCTACGACACGCCGATACAGGCGCCGGTGGCGAAGGGCACGACGCTCGGCAAGCTGGTGGTGAGCGGGCAGGGCGTGCCGGACATGGACGTGCCGCTGCTGGCCGGCGAGGACGTGCCGCGGCTGGGCCTGCCGGGCCGCGCGCTGGCGGTGCTGTCGCATTACGTGACGGGTGGCTAGCTTCATCACGCTCGAAGGCGGCGAGGGGGCGGGCAAGTCCACCCAGGCGCGGTTGCTGGCCGATGCACTGGCGGCACTCGGCTTGCCGGTGCTGCGCACGCGCGAACCGGGCGGCGCGCCGGGCGCGGAAGTGTTGCGCGGACTGCTGCTGGGCGGCGAGGTCGAGTGGTCGGCGCCGGCCGAGACGCTGCTGCATTTCGCTGCGCGCGCGGAACATGTGGCGAAGGCCGATCCGGCCGGCGTTGGAGGCCGGCACGTGGGTGGTGTGCGACCGGTTCTATGATTCGACGATGGCGTATCAGGGCTACGGCCAGGGTGCGGATCGCGGCACGATCGCGACGCTGATCGGGCTGCTGGGCATCGTGCCCGATGTGACGCTGGTGCTGGATGTCAGCGAGCCGGTCGCGGTCGCAGCGGCAGATCGAAGCGCGGCATGGACGCGGATCGTTACGAGCGGCTGGACGCGTTGTTCCATGCGCGCGTGCGGCAGGGGTTTCGCGACATCGCCGCCGCCGCGCCGGAGCGCTGCGTGCTGATTGACGGCGGATGGATCGGAAGCCGAGGTGCACGCGGCGATCATGGCGGCGCTTCGGGCGAAGCTGCCGGTTCCCTGAACTACACCATCGCGACCGGCCGCACTGGCGAACCAGTAGCGCCACGGAACTTGGTGGGCAGCAGGATGAAGCAGAAGCTGGCCACACCGTCGCGCGCCAGTTCATCCAGCGCGAGGTTCTCGATCAGGTAGACGCCTGCCTCGGCCAGTGCATGCTGATGCACCGGCATAGAGATGCCGTGGTTCGGGATTGGGCAGCACCTCGACCGCCATGTTGTCGCAGCCGATGGCGACCACGCCGCGCTCGATCAGCCACTTCGCGCCGGGCAGGTCGATGCCCGGTTCGCCTTGCAGGTAGCGCGGATTGTCGATGCCGAAGTAACGGCCCCAGCCGGTGCGGATCAGCGCGATGTCGCCTGGTTCAATGTCCACTTTCGCTGCGCGCGCCAATTCCTCGGGCGTAACGACGCGGCCCGGGTTCAGGTGCTGGCCGCCATCGCAGCCGGCCACGTCCAGCAGCACCGCGCGGGTGATCATCGGCGGCGCATGCTCGATGCCTAGGCGTTCCAGTCCCCAATCGGTCACCGTATCGGCGGCAGAAAGACCATTGTAGAGCCGATCACCTTTGGAGAAATGGCCCAGCGCATCGATGTGGGTGCCGACATGCGCGGTCATCTCGATGCGCTCGACATTGGCGCCGGCGTCGTTGGTGGCGCCGAGCGCACGGCGGCGCTTGATCGAGTCACGCCACGACGCCCAGATCGATAGCAGGAACGGCGTCTGGTTCGGCGCCATGAATGGCGCGCCCATGCTGATCTCGTGGCTCACGTCGTAGACACGGCCTTCGCGCACCGACTGTAGCGCAGCGAGCCGTTTTTCCACCGTCAGCAGATTGGCTGCGCCGATCTGGTCGGATGGTCCCCAGCGCGAATGGTCGTGTGCAGCCATCGTTGCCTCCCCTTCAGCCGAGCTGCGCGTAGGCCCGCGCGGTGTCGATGCCGGCGACTCGGATCAGTTCACCGAACCGCGCCGCACGCAACATGGATACATTCTCTGGGACGGGGTGCCAAAGCCGGGTGATCGGCGCGTGGCCATCGACCGGTTGGGTCGCGCCAAACTAAGCGAGGAAGGCCCAGGTGCGGCCGGGCAACGCGATCATGTTGAAGCCGGCGGGACGGAAGATGCTGGCGGCACCGGCCAGCGAATAGGACACGATGGGCGCGGCCATGCGGGTCGAGGTAGCCGGGATCCTCGCGCTCCACGAAATCGGGCTGGCCGGAGTTGAACAGGTAAAGCGAACCGGGACGCGAGACCGCCGCGAGCTGCGCGGCCAGGTTGCGAAGGGTAGGGGGTGTCAGGTGCTCGTTCACCTCGATGCAGACGCCGGCGTCGAACACGCGGTTGGTATCGGCGAGGGCGCCGGCGATGTAGTTCGCATTCGCGGTGCGATGCGGCTGTGGCGCGGATACAGCTCGACCGCGTGGAAGCGATCGATCGCCTCGGGTAGCAGCGTTTCCAGCGCATCGAGCAGCCAGCCGGTGCCGGCGCCGATATCGATGGAACGCGTGTATAGGCAAACGGCAATACGTGATGGTCTCGGCCACGCGCACGATCGCCGGGCCGAAGCAGCGTTCCCGCGCCGCATCCAGCCCCGTTGCGCCAGTAGTCGTCGGTAAAAGGCTAAGGCTCAGGGGGGGTCCGCGAACAGCGAGCCACAGGCGGTGCAGCGGAAGTAGGCAACGCTGTCGACGCTGCGATAGGGCACCGCGGCGCCAGCCTCGCAGACCGTGCAGCGAAAAAGCTGCTGCGGCGCAGGAAACGGCCGAATGCCGCGAGGGTGGTGTCCGAAACGTGGTGCTCGATCCCCTCGGCATCCGCCTCGGCCGCCTCGAACGGCACCCCTACCGCCAGCAGCAGATCGACCACCACCCGGTGCCGGGCCCGGACCTTGGCGGCCAGACTCTCGCCGGCCTCGGTAAGGAATACGCCGCGGTAGGGTTTGGCCACCGCCAGTCCTTCCCGTTTCAGCGCCCGATCGTCTTGATCGCGGTGGCGTGCGCCACGCCCAACCGGCGGGCGATATCGGTCGGCCGAGCCTCGCCGCCATTGGTGAGAAGGTCGGAGATCAGCTCGACATAGTCCTCCTGAAGCGCGCCGGATTGGGCGGAGCGCGCCTTGCCGAAGCGACTGGCCTGCGTCGGTTCCTCAGGGAGGGCCGAACCAGGGCGAAGAGGGTTTTCGGTCATCAGGCCGGACATCGTCGGTTTACCGCCCCACGGTCTGCCGAAATTCAAAAACTTTGCAACAGCAGGATACCATTCAGGCCCAGCACGACAACCGTTGCGGCCGCGGCCAGCGCCTGCATCGGGCGCCCGATCACCAGCCCCGCCATCACCTCCGGGCGGCGGATCAGCACCAGCAGCGCGATCATCGGCACCGGCAGCACCAGGCTCAGCACCACCTGGCTCATGACCAGCGCATCTGTCGCCTGCACGCCCATCGCCACAACCACAACGGCCGGCACCATCGTGACCACGCGCCGTATCCACATCGGGATCCGGAAGCCGACAAAATCCTGCATGATGACCTGACCCGCCATGGTCCCGACGACTGAGCTGGACAGCCCGGACGCCAGCAGCGAGGCCATGAAGGCCCCGGCCGCCACCACGCCCATCAGCGGCAGCAGCGTATGGTACGCGGTCTCGATCTCACCCACGTCGGAATGGCCCTGATGGAACATCGTCGCCGCCATCGCCACCATCGCCATGTTGACCAACCCGGCCAGGCTGAGCGCGATCACCACCTCCACATTGGAGAATTTCACCAATCGCCGCCGCTGCGCCTCGGTGCATGCCCTCACTCGGTTCGTCATCATGGCCGAGTGCAGGTAGATCGCGTGCGGCATGACCGTGGCGCCGACAATACCGACGGCCAGCGTCACACTGTCGGCTCCGGCGAGTTGCGGTACTACGGAGTGGTAGAAGAACTGGCCCCACTCGGGCGGTGCAATGAACAGCTCCACCAGATACGCCAGGCCGATGATGCCGACGAAACCGGTGATGATCAGTTCGATCGGGCGGAAGCCGCGGGACTGGAAGCTCAGCAGCCCCAAAGTGATGGCGAAGGTGATCAGCAACCCCACCAACAGCGGCAAATGGAACAGCACGCTGATGCCGATGGCGGCTCCGATCGATTCGGCAAGATCCGTGGCCATCGCCGCGACCTCGCTGGCCAGCCACATCACGATGACCAGAGGCCGCGGGAAATGCGTCCGGCACAGCGCGGCCAGACTGTGCCCGGCAACGATCCCCAGACGTGCTGAAAGCGCCTGGAACAGCATGGCGATGGCGTTCGCCAGCAGTACGACCCACAGCAGCATGTAGCCATGCCGGGCGCCCGCCTGGATGTTGGTCGCGAAATTGCCCGGGTCCATGTAGGCGATGGAGGCAACCACCGCCGGACCGACGAACGGCAGCAACCCGCGCAGGCCGCGGCGCCCCCCGTTCATGGCCTCGCGTTCCGCGGCAATCTCGCGCGATCGGTCAGGGTGACGCTCATGCAGCCGTGACCATACTTATGAACCCAATCCCACAGAATGTAGCCTCGGCTACAAGTTGGAGCATTAGATGGGGGTGAGGGGCGAGTGTCAACCGTCGGGGGCGGTTCTCTGTCGGGGGCGCCTGGTTTGTTTCGACCCAGAGTTCCACCGAGTGCACACTCAGTTTCGCGGAGAAGGCTTTTGTTGCTGCCTTTGGCTGTGGTTTCAGTGGGAGGCGCCGAAGCAGCCAGGCGCCGCGCGAAGCGCTAAAAGTCCACTCGGTGGAACTCTGTGTCGAAACAAAGCCGCCCCAGAGGCGATGGGGTTTGCCCAAGGCGCACCGACCCGGCAGTATCCAAACCATGGAGGAAACGGTATCGCCGCTGCCGCCGGAGCGGCTGTATCGCGCGGCCGACGTCGCCGCTGGACTTCGCGACGACCGCGGAACTCGCGCCGCCGGCCGCGCTGGTGGAGCAGCCGCGCGCGCATGAGGCGATCCGCTTCGGCACCGAATGGCAGTGCGCGGCTTCAACATCTTCGCCATCGGCGCGAACGGCGCAACATCTAGGGTCGGTCCGGACGTTGCTGGAAAACGCGGCTGAAACGGCCGAGCCCGTCGGACTGGGTCTACGTCTATAACTTCATCACGCCGTATCGGCCGGTGGCGATCGCGCTGCCGTCGGGCCGTGCGCCGGAACTCGCCAAAGCGGTCGATCGGCTGATCGACGACGTCAAGGTATCGCTGCCGGCGGCGTTCGAAAGCGAGGACTATCAGAAGCGGCGCGGCGCGATCGAACAGGAGATCCGCGGGCGCAACGCAGGCCTTCGCGGCACTGCGCGACAAGGCCACCGCGAAGGGCGTGGCGATCCTGCGCACGCCGATGGGCTTCGCCATGGCGCCGATGAAGGACGGACAGGTGGTGCCGCCGGCGGAGTTCAACACCTGGCCGCCGGAACAGCAGCAGGCGGTGCAGACGGCGATCGAGGAACTGGAAAAGGACCTGGAACAGACGCTGCGCGCGATTCCCCGGCAGGAACGCGAACTGCGCGATGCCGTGCGCGAGCTTGATCAGGACACGGCGCGCGTCGCGATCACGCAGCCGATCGAGGAGTGCAGGGCGAAGTTCGCCGACGTGCCGAAGGTGTGGCGCATCTCGATGCGATCCAGGCGGATATCCTGGAAAACGCCGCGCTGTTCATCAATCCGCAGCGCGAGTGAGGAAGCGGCGCAGGCCGGGCTGCGGCCGGCGCGATGTTCGAGCGTTACGGCGTGAATGTGTTCGTCACGCCGGAGGACGGGCCGGCGCGCCGGTGATCGAGGAGGTGCATCCGACACTCGTGCAACCTGGTCGGCCGCATCGAGCACATTCCGGTGCAGGGCGCGCTGGTGACCAACTTCCGGCTGATCAAGCCGGGCAGCCTGCATCGCGCCAACGGCGGCGCGACTGATGATCGACCTCCGCAACCTGCTGGCGAGGCTTCAGTTGGGCGGCGCTGAAGCGCGCGCTGTTGCGCCAGGAGATCGTCATCGAGGACGTGGCGCGGTTCATGGGTATGACCACGACGGTGACGCTGGAGCCGGACCCGATTCCCCTTGACGTGAAGGTCGTGCTGTTCGGCGATCGCAATCTGTACTACCTGCTGGTGTCGCGGATCCCGACACTGGGCAGCACTTCAAGGTGCTGGCGGATTTCGACGACGACGTGGACCGCTCACCGGCATCGGAAGCGATGCTCGCGCGGCTGATCGGCTCGATTGCCGCGAGCGCGGGACTGAAGCCACTGGATCGCGATGGCGTCGCGCGGGTGATCGAATATGCGGCGCGGCTGGCGGATGATTCGAGCAAGCTGACACTGCTGATCGAGAGCATCCACGACCTGGTTGCCGAAGCGTGGTATTGCGCCGGTTCGCGCGACGTGGTGACGCGCGCCGATGTCGAGCAGGCCATCACGCAGCGGCGGCGGCGAGCGTCGCGCATTGAGGAACGCGGACGGGAAATGATCCTGCGCGACATCGCGCTGATCGATAGCTCGGGGCGCAGCGTGGGCCAGGTGAATGGGCTGAGCGTGCTGGGGCTCGCCGGCTACTCATTCGGGCGGCCGACGCGGATCACCGCGCGGGTGAGGCCGGGGTCAGGGCGTATCGTCGATATCGAGCGCGAGGTGGAACTAGGCGGGCCGCTTCACTCGAAGGGCGTGCTGATCCTGAGTGGGTTCCTGTCGGGGCGGTATGCGCTGGAACTGCCGATGTCGCTGTATGCCAGCCTGGTGTTCGAGCAATCGTATGGCGGCGTCGATGGCGACAGTGCGTCCTCGGCGGAGCTGTACGCGCTGCTTTCGGCGCTATCGGAATTGCCATTGCGACAGGACTTCGCGGTGACCGGGTCGGTGAACCAACATGGGCATGTGCAGGCGATCGGCGGTGTCAACGAGAAGATCGAGGGCTTCTTCGATGTATGCGCCGCGCGCGGGCTGACCGGCACACAGGGGGTGCTGATCCCGGTTTCCAACGCACAGCACCTGATGTTGCGAGCCGACGTGGTGGAGGCGTGCAGGGCAGGGCGCTTTGCGGTGTATCCAATCCGCACGATTGACGAAGGCATCCAGGTATTGACGGGTCAGGCGGCCGGCGAGCGTGGCTCGGACGGCAAATACACCGAGGGCAGTGTGAACCGATTGGTCGAGGAGCGGCTGGCGACGTTCGCCAGGGCGCGCCAGGCGCTGGGACGCGATAGCCCAGGGGAAGGACCGGGCAGGACCTGACCATGGCGCAGCACCAGCGCATTGTCCTGCACCTGCGCTATGGCTCGGTTGAACGGGCGACGATACGGGCTGCGGCAAGCTGGCACACATGCTGGGGCTGGCGGTGCATGGCGTGTTCCTGCAGGACGCGGCACTCGCGCACCTGACCGCGCTGCCGTTCGTGCGCGAGTTCCGGCTGGCGACGGGTGCGTGGCAGGCGCTGGATCCGGGGCGTATCGCCGAGGAGCAGCGGCAGGCAGCGGAGCAGGCGCGTCATCTGCTGGAGGAGGCCGCTGCGGCGTTCGGCGTATCGTCGCTGTTCGATACTCGCGGACGAACTGTGGCTTGGGTGTCGCGGCAGGGCGACATCATTGGTGGTCGCACAACCACGGCTGCCGGCTGAGCAGCTTGCACATGCGACAGCGGGCTGGCTGGAGGCGGCGCATAGCCGGGTGCCTCGGTCATGCTGGTGCCGCAGACACTGGCGCGGCCGCAGGGGGCTATCGCGGCGGCGGTATGCGGGGAAGCCGATCCCGCGCTGGAGACCGCAGCGGATCTGGCGGTCGCCAGGGAAGGACCTGCGGCTGCTGGTGTCCGGCCCGGCAGACTGGCGAGGCAGCCGACTTCACGGGCGCGTTCCGCCGGGTTGCCGCCGTCACGCATCACGGTGCGCGGCTTGCGGGGATTGAGCCGGAGCAGGTTGTGAACGGGTTCGGCGCGAGCGCCGAACGGCTGGTCGTGCTGGCGCGCGGCGCGTGCGGTGCGACGATGCTGCCGCGCCGCCGCAGATAGCTGACGCGCGCAGTGTGCCCGTGCTGGTGGTGTAAACTGACATTTGCGACACCCTCTCAATGTAAATGCGGGAGATGCGCGATGCGGCGTTGGGTTGTGCGGTTCACGTTGGCTGACATCGGCAGTGGCGCAGGGGGCGCCGCCCGGCTCAACCCGGCAACCGGCGCGCGGCCCGGCAACGAAATCGGCACGGGGCGTCGCGGCCGCAGTCGAACAACTCCAGCAGTATCGGGCCGCAGGACACAAAGTCGGCGATCGCGCCTAACCTTCCGTCGCCTGATGTGGCTGAGAATGCTGCGCCACGCGGTGACCGGAAGCGGCGCGTACGGCGCTGCTGGTGGGTCACACGGGCGAGGCACAGCAGGCACTGGAGATGGCGGAGACGCGCGCACCGGATCGTCGGTGCCGCTGTTCCAGACGGACAAGCCGAGCAAGAACTCGCTGGTGGAGAAGATCGATCAGGCGTTACAGGCGTTGGGAACTGGTGATCGGGCGCGCACCGTGCAGCTCATCGAGGCGGCGATGAAGGAGGGCTGACGCTACGCCGCGAGCGGCAGCGGAGGCTTGGTGGCTTTGTCGGTGCCGCGCGGCTGGTGAGGGTTCGGGCGCTGTGGCGCGGTTGTCTGGCGGCTGGCCGCGGGGGCTCGGCGACAGGAGCTGGCGCTGTCTCCGACTGCTGTTCCTGGACGGTGGGTTGCGCGGGCTCGGCTTTTGCTCCGGGCGCGCAACGGGGCGGGCGGCCTGAAGCTGGCGCAATTCGTGCTCAAGACGGGGGGACAGGTTGGACTGTGCGACGTGCCTGGCGTGGAGCTTGAGCATCTCCGCATTCGACACGTCGGCTGGGCGGCGCGGCGAGGCACTCCATGGCGGCGTGATGGGCGACCACGATGCGCTGGGCCAGCATCACCTGGGACGGATCACGCGGGGCAAGGGTGGCGAGGGTCAGGGCGACGGATTCCTTCAGCATGGCCTTGTCCTCGTCGTTCATATCGGGATCGAGCGGGATCGCGCTGAGCGTCTCGCGGAGCATCGTGTGGATGGTGGCTTCGGGAAGGCCTGCGGGAGTGCTCACGGCGTGCTCCTGACATACTATGTCAGTGTGGATAACTGAATCGCCGTCGAGTAAAGGAAATTTAATTTCCTTTACTCTCGACGGCAATTCAGTTATCCACACTGACATAGTATGTCAGGAGCACGCCCGTGAGCACTGCCGCAGGCCTTCCCGAAGCCACCATCCACACGATGCTCCGCGAGACGCTCAGCGCGATCCCGCTCGATCCCGATATGAACGACAAGGACAAGGCCATGCTGAAGGAATCCGTCGCCCTGACCCTCGCCACCCTTGCCCCGCGTGATCCGTCCCAGGTGATGCTGGCCCAGCGCATCGTGGTCGCCCATCACGCCGCCATGGAGTGCCTCCGCCGCGCCGCCCAGCCGGACGTGTCGAATGCGGAGATGCTCAAGCTCCACGCCAGGCACGTCGCACAGTCCAACCTGTCCGCCCGTCTTCAGCGCGAATTGCGCCAGCTTCAGGCCGCCCGCCCCGTTGCGCGCCCGGAGCCAAAAGCCGAGCCCGCGCAACCCACCGTCCAGGAACAGCAGTCGGAGACAGCGCCAGCTCCTGTCGCCGAGCCCCCGCGGCCAGCCGCCAGACCAACCGCGCCACAGCGCCCGAACCCTCACCAGCCGCGCGGCACCGACAAAGCCACCAAGCCTCCGCTGCCGCTCGCGGCGTAGCGTCAGCCCTCCTTCATCGCCGCCTCGATGAGCTGCACGGTGCGCGCCCGATCACCAGTTCCCAACGCCTGTAACGCCTGATCGATCTTCTCCACCAGCGAGTTCTTGCTCGGCTTGTCCGTCTGGAACAGCGGCACCGAGCGATCCAATGCGCGCGTCTCGGCCATCTCCAGTGCCTGCTGTGCCTCGCCCGTGTGACCCAGCAGCAACGCCGTGCGCGCTGCTTCAAGATACCTGCGAGGCTCGGCATTCTCGCCCACATCAGGCGACGGCAGGTTCGGCGCAATCGCCGACTGTGTGTTCTGCGGACCGATATTGCTTGAGTTGTTCGACAGCGGCAGCGATTGCCCCGTGCCGATTTCATTGCCGGGACGCGCGCCGGTCTCCGGGTTGATGCCGGGCGGCACCCCCTGCGCCACTGCCGCTGTCGTGACCAACGTGAAACACACAACCCAACGCCGCATCGCGCGACTCCCCGCCGTTTCGTTGAGAGGGTGACGCAAAATTCGTCAGGGTTCCACCACCAGCACCGGCACACTGCGCGCGGCAGCGATCAGCGATGACACGGCCGCGTCGTCGGCACCGCATGCGCCACGCGCCAACACCACCAGCCGTTCGGTGCTCGCGTCCAATCCATGCACCACCTGCTCGGGCGCAATACCTTCCAGCCGACGCACCGTAATCCGCGACGGCGGCAAACCAGCCGAACGCGCCCGCGAAGTCAGCTGCTTCGCCAATTCTTCTGAACCGAACACCAGCAGCCGCAAGTCCTCCCCTGCCGACACGGCCAGATGTGCAGCGGTATCCAGCGCGGGATCCGCTTCGCCGCACACCACCGCCGCGATAGCCCCCTCCCGCCGCGCCAGCGTTTGCGGCACCAGCATGACCGAGGCACCACGGCTATGCGCCGCCTCCAGCCAGCCCGCTGTCGCATGTGCAAGCTGCTCAGCCGGCAGCCGTGGTTGTGCGACCACCAATATGTCGCCCTGCCGCGACACCAGCGACAGTTCGTCAGCGAGATCGAACAGCGACGATACGCCGAACGCCGCAGCGGCCTCCTCCAGCAGATGACGCGCCTGCTCCGCTGCCTGCCGCTGCTCCTCGGCGATACGCCCCGCATCCAGCGCCTGCCACGCACCCGTCGCCAGCCGGAACTCGCGCACGAACGGCAGCGCGGTCAGGTGCGCGAGTGCCGCGTCCTGCAGGAACACGCCATGCACCGCCAGCCCCAGCATGTGTGCCAGCTCTGCCGCAGCCCGTATCGTCGCCCGTTCAACCGAGCCATAGCGCAGGTGCAGGACAATGCGCTGGTGCTGCGCCATGGTCAGGTCCTGCCCGGTCCTTCCCCTGGGCTATCGCGTCCCAGCGCCTGGCGCGCCCTGGCGAACGTCGCCAGCCGCTCCTCGACCAATCGGTTCACACTGCCCTCGGTGTATTTGCCGTCCGAGCCACGCTCGCCGGCCGCCTGACCCGTCAATACCTGGATGCCTTCGTCAATCGTGCGGATTGGATACACCGCAAAGCGCCCTGCCCTGCACGCCTCCACCACGTCGGCTCGCAACATCAGGTGCTGTGCGTTGGAAACCGGGATCAGCACCCCCTGTGTGCCGGTCAGCCCGCGCGCGGCGCATACATCGAAGAAGCCCTCGATCTTCTCGTTGACACCGCCGATCGCCTGCACATGCCCATGTTGGTTCACCGACCCGGTCACCGCGAAGTCCTGTCGCAATGGCAATTCCGATAGCGCCGAAAGCAGCGCGTACAGCTCCGCCGAGGACGCACTGTCGCCATCGACGCCGCCATACGATTGCTCGAACACCAGGCTGGCATACAGCGACATCGGCAGTTCCAGCGCATACCGCCCCGACAGGAACCCACTCAGGATCAGCACGCCCTTCGAGTGAAGCGGCCCGCCTAGTTCCACCTCGCGCTCGATATCGACGATACGCCCTGACCCCGGCCTCACCCGCGCGGTGATCCGCGTCGGCCGCCCGAATGAGTAGCCGGCGAGCCCCAGCACGCTCAGCCCATTCACCTGGCCCACGCTGCGCCCCGAGCTATCGATCAGCGCGATGTCGCGCAGGATCATTTCCCGTCCGCGTTCCTCAATGCGCGACGCTCGCCGCCGCCGCTGCGTGATGGCCTGCTCGACATCGGCGCGCGTCACCACGTCGCGCGAACCGGCGCAATACCACGCTTCGGCAACCAGGTCGTGGATGCTCTCGATCAGCAGTGTCAGCTTGCTCAAATCATCCGCCAGCCGCGCCGCATATTCGATCACCCGCGCGACGCCATCGCGATCCAGTGGCTTCAGTCCCGCGCTCGCGGCAATCGAGCCGATCAGCCGCGCGAGCATCGCTTCCGATGCCGGTGAGCGGTCCACGTCGTCGTCGAAATCCGCCAGCACCTTGAAGTGCTGCCCAGTGTCGGGATCCTGCGACACCAGCAGGTAGTACAGATTGCGATCGCCGAACAGCACGACCTTCACGTCAAGGGGAATCGGGTCCGGCTCCAGCGTCACCGTCGTGGTCATACCCATGAACCGCGCCACGTCCTCGATGACGATCTCCTGCCGCAACAGCGCGCGCTTCAGCGCCGCCCAACTGTATGCCTCACCCAGCAGGTTGCGCAGGTCGATCATCAGTCCGCCGCCGTTGGCGCGATGCAGACTGCCGGCCTTGATCAGCTTGAAGTTGGTGACGAGCGCACCCTGCACCGGAATGTGCTCGATGCGGCCAACAAGATTGGACAGTGTCGGATGCACTTCCTCGACCACCGGCGCGCCTGGCGCACCGTCATCCGGCGTGACGAACACGTTGACGCCGTAGCGCTCGAACACCGCGCCGGCTCGCATCCCAGCCTGCACCGCTTCCTCACCCGCGGCTTGCGGATTGATGAACAGCGCGGCGTTTTCCATGATGTCCGACTGAACCGCATCGAGATGCGCCACCACCTTCGGCACATCGGCGAACTTCGCCCTGCACTCCTCGATCGGCTGCGTAATCGCATTGCGCGCCGTTCCACGATCCAACTCGCGCACGGCATCGCGCAGTTCGCGTTCCTGCCGGGGAATGGCGCGCAGCGTCTGTTCCAGGTCCTTTTCCAGTTCCTCGATGGCCGTCTGCACCGCCTGCTGTTGTTCCGGCGGCCAGTTGTTGAACTCCGCCGGTGGTACCACCTGTCCGTCCTTCATCGGTGCCATCGCGAAGCCCATCGGCGTGCGCAGGATCGCCACACCCTTCGCGGTGGCCCTGTCGCGCAGCGCCGCGAAGGCCTGTTCGTTGCGGCCACGGATCTGCTGTTCGATCGAGCCCCGCCGCTTCTGATAGTCCTCGCCTTCGAACGCAGCGGGCAACGAGACCTTGATGTCATCAATCAACCGATCGACCGCTTTGGCGAGGTCCGGAGCACGGCCCGAGGGCAATGCGATCGCCACCGGCCGGTACGGCGTGATGAAGTTGTACACATAGACCCAGTCCGATGGTTTCGGCCGTTTGCCAGCCGCGTCTTCCAGCAGCGTGCGGACCGAACTTTGGATGTTCGCGCCGTTGGCACCGATGGCGAAGATGTTGAAGCCGCGCACTGCCATATCGGTGCCGAAGCGGATTGCCTCATGCGCGCGCGGCTGCTCCACCAGCACGCGCGGCGGCGCGAGTTCGGCGGTGGTGGCGAAGTCCAGCGAGCTGACATCGGCCGCGCGATACAGCCGATCCGGCGGCAGCGGCGATACCGTTTCCTCCATGGTTTGGATACTGCCGGGTCGGTGCGCCTTGGGCAAACCCCATCGCCTGGGGCGGCTTTGTTTCGACACAGAGTTCCACCGAGTGGACTTTTAGCGCTTCGCGCGGCGCCTGGCTGCTTCGGCGCCTCCCACTGAAACCGCGGCCAAAGGCCGCAACAAAAGCCTTCTCCGCGAAACATTGTGTGCACTCGGTGGAACTCTGGGTCGAAACAAAGCCGGCGCCCGACAGACCCGCCAAAGTGGTTGACACTCGCCCCTCCGCCCCTATCTAATGCTCCAACTTGTAGCCAAGGCTACATTCTGTGGGATTGGGTTCATAGTATGGTCACGGCTGCATGAGCGTCACCCTGACCGATCGCGCGATTGCCGCGGGACGCGAGGCCATGACCGGCCAGCGGCGCGGCCTGCGCGCGTTCCTGCCCTTCGCCGGGCCAGCGGTGATCGCCTCGATCGCCTACATGGACCCCGGCAACTTCGCCACCAACATCCAGGGCGGCGCGCAGTTCGGCTATATGCTGCTGTGGGTCGTAGTGCTGGCCAACGCCGTGGCCATGCTGTTCCAGGCGCTGTCCGCCAAGCTCGGCATCGTCACCGGCCAGAGCCTCGCCCAGCTCTGCCGGACTCATTTCCCCCGCCCGGTGGTCTATCGCCATGTGGATCGCCAGCGAGATCGCCGCGATGGCGACCGACCTCGCGGAATCGCTGGGCGCCGCCATCGGCCTCAGCCTGCTGTTCGGCATCCCGCTGCTGCCCGGCCTGCTGATCACCTTCGCCATCACCTACGCGGCACTGCTGATGCAGCGCCGCGGCTTCCGCCCAATCGAGATGGTGATCGCCGGCTTCATCGGCATCATCGTGGTCTGCTACGTGATCGAGCTGTTCGATCGCGCCGCCCGACTGGGGCGCTGTTCGCCTACCATTCCGTCGTGCCGCAACTCGACGGAGCCGGACAGCGTGACGCTGGCGGTCGGCATCATCGGCGCCACAGTGATGCCGCACGCGATCTACCTGCACTCCAGCCTGACGCAGGATCGCATGCCGGCGCGCACCGATGCCGAACGCCGCCGCATCCTCAGCTTCTCCAATCGCGAGGTGCTGGTAGCGCTCGGCGTCGCCGGGCTGGTCAACATGGCGATGCTGGCGATGGCCGCCACCGTGTTCCACGAGGGCCACGCCGACGTGGCCTCGATCGAGACCGCCTACCACACGCTGGTGCCGCTACTCGGCGTCGGCGCCGGCTGCGGTGTTCATGGCCTCGCTGCTCGCCTCCGGCATCTCCAGTTCGGTCGTCGGCACGATGGCCGGCCAGACCATCATGCAGGACTTCGTCCACTTCCGGATCCCGCTCTGGGTGCGGCGCCTCGCCACCATGATCCCCGCCGTCGTCGTTGTTGGCCTGGGCGTGAACTCGACCAACGCGCTGATCTGGAGCCAGGTGGTGCTGAGCCTGGTGCTGCCGGTGCCGATGATCGCGCTGCTGGTGCTGGCCGGCCGCCGCGACGTGATGGGCGAGTTCGCCAATCGCCGCATGACGCAGATCGGCGCGGTAGCCGCCGCGGCCATCGTGCTGGCGCTGAACCTCATCCTGCTCTTGCAGACGGCCGGCATCCCGGTGCCATATCTGGGGTGAACTGACGCCGCAGCAGGAGTCGCCTTGGCCAGCCCAGGGCCCAGCAGTCGCGCCGAGATGCCCGACCGAGCCGACCCAGGCAAAGCGGTTCGGCAAGGCGCGTTCGGCGCAGTCCGGCGCGCTCAGCGAGGACTATGTCGAGCTGATCTCCGACCTGCTCGCCAATGGCGGCGAGGCGCGGCCCACGGACATCGCCCGCCGCCTCGGCGTGTCCCACGCCACCGCGATCAAGACCATCGGCCGGCTGAAGCGCGAGGGGTTGGCCAGTGCCAAGCCGTATCGCGGCGTGTTCCTGACCGAGGCCGGCGAAAAGCTGGCCGACCGGGTGCGCGCCCGGCATCGGATCGTGGTGGACCTGCTGCTGGCCGTCGGCGTGCCCGCCGAGGCCGCCGAACAGGATGCCGAGGGCATCGAGCACCACGTCTCCGACACCAGCCTCGCCGCCTTCGGCCGTTTCCTGCGCCGCCACGGCTGATGCGCTGCACGGTCTGCGAGGCTGGCGCCGCGGTGCCCTATCGCAGCGTCGACAGCGTTGCCTACTTCCGCTGCACCGCCTGTGGCTCGCTGTTCGCGGACCCGGCGTTCCAGCCCCAGCCATACACCGACGACTACTGGCGCAACGAGCTGGATGCGGCGCGGGAACGCTGCTTCGGCCCGGCGATCATGCGCGTGGCCGAGACCATCGCGTATTGCCGTTTGCCTATACACGCGTTCATCGATATCGGCGCCGGCACCGGCTGGCTGCTCGATGCGCTGGAAACGCTGCTACCCGAGGCGATCGATCGCTTCCACGCGGTCGAGCTGTATCCGCCGCCACAGCCGCATCGCACCGCGAATGCGAACTACATCGCCGGCGCCCTCGCCGATACCAACCGCGTGTTCGACGCCGGCGTCTGCATCGAGGTGATCGAGCACCTGACACCCCCTACCCTTCGCAACCTGGCCGCGCAGCTCGCCGCGGTGTCGCGTCCCGGTTCGCTTTACCTGTTCAACTCCGGCCAGCCCGATTTCGTGGAGCGCGAGGATCCCGGCTACCTCGACCCGCATGGCCGCGGCCACATCGTGTCCTATTCGCTGGCCGGTGCCGCCAGCATCTTCCGTCCCGCCGGCTTCAACATGATCGCGTTGCCGGGCCGCACCTGGGCGTTCCTCGCTGAGTTTGGCGCGACCCAACCGGTCGATGGCCACGCGCTGATCACCCGGCTTTGGCACCCCGTGCCAGAGAATGTATCCATGTTGCGTGCGGCGCGGTTCGGCGAACTGATCCGCGTCGCCGGCATCGACACCGCGCGGGCCTACGCGCAGCTCGGCTAAGGGGAGGCAACGATGGCCGCACACGACCACTCGCGCTGGGGACCCACCGACCAGATCGGCGCCGCCAATCTGCTGACGGTGGAAAAACGCCTCGCCGCGCTGCAGTCGGTGCGCGAAGGCCGCGTCTACGACGTGAGCCACGAGATCAGCATGGGCGCGCCATTCATGGCGCCGAACCAGACGCCGTTCCTGCTGTCGATCTGGGCGTCGTGGCGTGACTTGATCAAGCGCCGCCGCGCGCTCGGCGCCACCAACGACGCCGGCGCCAATGTCGAGCGCATCGAGATGACCGCGCATGTCGGCACCCACATCGATGCGCTGGGGCATTTCTCCAAAGGCGATCGGCTGTACAATGGTCTGTCGCCGCCGATACGGTGACCGATTGGGGACTGGAACGCCTCGGCATCGAGCATGCGCCGCCGATGATCACCCGCGCGTGCTGCTGGACGTCGCCGGGCTGCGATGGCGGCCAGCATCTGAACCCCGGCCGCGTTGTCACGCCCGAGGAACTGGCGCGCGCCGCGAACCGGAAGTGGACATCGAACCAGGCGACATCGCGCTGATCCGCACCGGCTGGGGCCGCTACTTCGGCATCGACAACCCGCGCTACCTGCAAGGCGAACCGGGCATCGACCTGCCCGGCGCAAGTGGCTGATCGAGCGCGGCGTGGTCGCCATCGGCTGCGACAACATGGCGGTCGAGGTGCTGCCCAATCCGAACCACGGCATCTCGATGCCGGTGCACCAGCACGCGCTGGCCGAGGCCGGCGTGTACCTGATCGAGAACCTCGCGCTGGACGAACTCGCGCGCGACGGGCTGTCGCAGTTCTGCTTCATCCTGCTGGCCACGAAGTTCCGCGGCGCGACCGGCTCGCCGGTGCGGCCGGTGGCGCTGGTGTAGTTCAGGGAACCGGCAGCTTCGCCCGTAGCGCCTGCATGATCGCCGCGTGGACCTCGAGCTCGGGCCATCCGCCGTCGATCAGCACGCAGCGCTCCGGCGCGGCATGGGCAATGTCGCGGAAGCCCTGCCGCACCCGCGCGTGGAACAGCGCATCGAGCCGCTCGTACCGATCAGCGAGCATGCCGCGCCGCGATCGCCGCTCGACGGCGACCGACTCGCTGACATCCAGCACAAGCGTCACATCGGGAACGATGCCCAACAGCCCGATCAGCGCCGCAATCGTGCCCGATCCGCGCCTTGGCCGTAGCCCTGATATGCCATCGTCGAGTCATAGAACCGGTCGCACACCACCCACATGCCGGCTGCCAGTGCCGGGCGGATGGTCGTCTCCACATGCTCGGCGCGCGCGGCGAAGTGCAGCAGCGTCTCCGCGGGCGCCGACCATTCGATCTCGCCGCCCAGCAGCAGTCCGCGCAAGCACTTCGGCGCCGGGCGCGCCGCCCGGCTCACGCGTGCGCAGCACGGAAACGCCAAGTGCGCCAGCGCATCGGCCAGCAGGCGCGCCTGCGTGGATTTGCCGGCGCCTTCGCCACCTTCCAGCGTGATGAACGCTGGCTCACCCGGTCACGTAATGCGACAGGACCGCGATCGCGCGGCCGGGCAGGCTAAGCCTCGGCACGTCGATGCCGGCCAGCAGCGGCACATCCATGTTCGGCACGCCTTGCCGCCGAAACCACCAGCTTGCCGAGCGGCGTCCCCTTGGTTACCGGCGCCTGGATCGGCGTGTCGATAGCTGACCTTGATCGATGGCATGTCTCCGCCAGTTGCGCGGCATCGTCACCATCAGATCGCGGCCACCCGACCAGCGGCACCGTCGGGCTGGTGCCGAGCCATACCGGCACGCGCTCCACCACATCGCCGGCGGTGAACAGCGTCACGTCCTCAAAGTTGGCGAACGCCCAGTCCATCAGGCGCTCGCTTTCCTCGGCGCGCTCGCGCATCGTCGTGCATGCCGTTCAGCACCAGGATGACCCGGCGGTTGCCGCGCAACGTGCTGGCCACGACGCCGTAGCCGCCGGCCTCCGTATGGCCGGTCTTCAGTCCGTCCGCGGTGCCACGCTGCACCAGCGGATTGCGGTTGCCCTGCTCGATGTTGTTGTACTTGAACGTCTTTTCTGAGTCGTAGTGGTAGTATTGCGGGAAGTCCAGGATGATGCGCCGCGCCAGCGTGGCGATATCGCGGAGGTGACATGTACTGGTCCGGATCCGGCCAGCCGGTGCAGTTCTGTAGTTCGTGTTCGTCAGGCCGAGCTCTTTCGCCTTGGCGTTCATCATCTCGACGAACTGCTCTTCCGAGCCGGCAATCGCCTTCGGCCAGCACGATGCAGGCATCGTTGCCGGAATCGACGATCAGGCCGCGGATCAGGTCCTCCACGCCGACCTGCGTGCCGACCTGGACGAACATCTTCGAGCCGCCCATGCGCCAGGCCTTCTCGCTGACCAGCAACTGGTCATCGAGCTTCAGCTTGCCCTGCTTCAGCCGCTCATAGACCAGATAGATCGTCATCAGCTTGGTCATCGACGACGGCGGCATCTGGTCGTCGGCCGCCTTCGTCGATCAGCGCGGCGCCGGTGTTGAAGTCCTGGAATGAAGGCCCAGCGCGCCGAGGTATCGACCGGGCCGATCGGGTTGTGGCGGGGTCCGTCGGCGTCGCGGCTGGTCCTTCTTGCCCATGCGCCCGGCGCCGGGTGTGGCGCCGGCGGTGCGTGATGCGGCTGGGCCGCTGCCGGCATGCGCTGGCGGCGACGAACGGCCGACGCCAGCAGGGCAGAACGACGGGTGAGCATCGGTCAGACTCAACTCCTATTCCACCACGATCCGCGCATCGGTTACTCCCGCAGCGAGCACCTGGTCCAGCACTGAGTCAGCCTGCTGCACACTGTCGCGAACGGCCCAATGATGACGCGAAACACCTGCGCGTCATTCTCGGACGGCTGACCATCTCGCGCCCAGTCCGGCGACTCGCGCGCGCTGCATGGCGGCATACTGGTAGCTCTGGAAACTGCTGAGCTGCACGTACAGATGGCCGGGATCTGGCGCGACCTGCGTCAACGATCTCCGGCAGCCGCAGTCGGCGGTCGCGGCGCGCACTGCCGCGTCGGACGGCTGCAACGGCGGGCCGCCGCGGGGTCGTGGCGGCAGCGCTGCCGGGCGGCGGCAGATCGCTCTGCTGTCACCGTCGCCGCGCGGGGCGGCGCGATCTGCAAGTTGGGTGCGCCGGGCACCGCATCGACCGCCGCCTGGCTTGTCCGTCGGCAGCACCTCCAGCCGCACCCGCGCCACGCCGTCGGCGGGGAAGCCAAGCAACGTCGCGGTGCGGCGCGTGACCTCGAGCAGCCGGTGCGGCGTCGCCGGGCCGCGGTCGTTGATGCGCACCAGCGACCTGACGGCCGTTCTCCAGATTGGTGATCCGCGCGATCGCGGGAAGCTGCAACGTCTGATGCGCGGCGGCCAGCGCGGTCTGGTCGAACGCCTCGCCGTCCGCGGTGAGCGTCGGCATGGCCCGACCGGATAGACGGTCGCCAGGCCGGTCTCGCTGCAGTTCATAGCTCTCGCGCGGATAGTACCAGATGCCGTCCGGCCTGATAGGGCGCGCCGAGCACGTAATGCGGATTGGCGGGCGGCGCGCGATGGCAGCGACGCCACGCAGGCCGATCAGCAGCAGCACGAGCGGCGCAGCTTCACGCCGACGACCGCGTCGCCCAGCAGGCCGACCGCGAGCGCGTAGTAGTCGGATGGGTTGTAGCGGCGGATCGCGGCGAAGTTGCCGTAGACGAGGAAGCTCGTCGCCGGACCGTCGGGCAGCAGCACGGCGGCCTGGTGTCGGACGCGCAGCGCGGTCTGCCGCGCGCACGCCGAGCCGCAGCCAATCGCCGAGGCTGCGGTCGCGCACCGCTGCCGTCGAAGCCGGCGGCAGGTGACGGCTGGCCCCAGGTTCGCCACGCCAGCCGACTGCTGCGAGGTAGTTGGCGATCGAGGCGAGCACGTCGGGCTTGCTGGTCCAGATGTCGCGCTTGCCGTTGCCCTCGAAGTCCACCGCGTAGCGCAGGTAGGAGCTCGGCATGAACTGCGGCTGGCCCATCGCGCCGGCATAGGAGCCGAGCATGTGCGCCGGCGTGACATCGCCATGGTCCAGGATGTGCAGCGCGGCCATCAGTTCGCCGCGGAAGAAGCTGGCGCGGCGGCCATCCCAGGCGAGCGTGGCCAGCGCCTCGACCACGTGGAAGTCGCCCATGCCGGTGCCGAAGCTGAATTCCAGGCCCCAGATGCCGAGGATGACGCCGGGCTCGACGCCGTAAACGGTCCTGCACCCGGCCGAACATCGCACGGTTCTGCTGATAGGCGGCGCGGCCGTTGGCGATGCGCTGGTCGGTGATCAGCAGGCGCGCGGTACTGCGCCCAGGTCATGGTGAACTCGGGCTGGTGATGATCGCGATCCAGCACTTTCTGGTTGGGCTGCATGCCGGCGAAGGCGCGGTCCAGCGTGGCGGGCGAGATGCCGGCGCGGCGCGCATCGGCGCGCAGGCCGGCGAGGAAGGTCTGGAAGCTGTCAGGCGCGGCGCAGACGGTGGACAGGGAGGCGGCCAGCAGCAGACGACAACTCAGCATGGGGCACTGTGTGCCACGAGGGGCCGCGTCGAGGCAATCTGGATGTGCAGACGGTCAGATATGGCGGGAATGGGTTTCGCTGCACTCAACCCATCCTACAATGCAGCTACGTTCGTCGATACAGACAGGATGAGAATGTCAGCGCTAATCTGCGTCGCCCGCGAGGTGGAGGCCCAAGTCATTCTTCGCGACCTTCGCGTTCCTTCGCGCGCTCTACGTTGAATTGCCGCCACGGCACCGCAGCCTACCCAGGTGGCGCGACAGACAACCGCCCCACCACGCCGTGCTTCTCGATCAGCTTAGCCACCAGCCCGGACCGCTTCGCCTCCTCCACGAACTCGCGCAGGAACGCCGCACCAGCGGCATTCACTCGCGCCGTGCCGACCGCCTGCTGCACAGCAGTGAACTGCCCGTCCAGAATGCGCGCGCCAGGGAATTTCTGGATGTCGCCGAGCAGGCCAGGACGCAATCCGGCCAGCGCATCCAGCTTGTCGTTGGCGAATTTTTCCGTGGCGCTGCAAGGCCGTCGGAACGCACCAGCGTCGCGTGCTTGATGTTGCGTTCAAGCCAAAGATCGTAGGCGCTGCGCGCGGACACAGCGATGCGCACGCCAGGGTTGTCCACATCCGCAATGGTCTTGAGCGGCGAACCGGCGGGCACCAGATAGGTGGCCTCGATCTCCACATAAGCGGCGGTGAAGGCGATCTTCTCGGCACGCGCGGGTTCGGCGCCGATCAGGCCGATGTCCCACGCGTCGCTGCCAACCGCATCGGCAAGTTCGCCTGGTTTCGGAAACGGCACATACTTCACCGGAACGCCGAGCCGATCGGCGATGGCGCGCGCCATGTCGGGCGAGACGCCGTCAGGATCGCCGGACGGCGTGCGGCCGGTGACGAGCAGGAAGTTGCTCATGTTGATGCCGGCACGCAGCACGCCATGCGGGGCAAGTTCGGCGACGATGGATTGGGACATAGGCTACTCCAGTTCCAGACCTTGAGCGTGCCAGCCATCGGTGCCGCCGCGCAAGACAGCGACATCGTGCAGGCCGGCGGCGAGCAGTGCTTCGGCCGCGCGCGCCGAGCGGCGATCGGTCTTGCACACCAGCACGATGGGCTTGCCGTGCGCGCTCAGTTCCGATGCACGGGCGGGCACTTCGGCGACTGGCACATTGATCGCGCCGGGAAGATGGCCGGGCGGCGAGAAATATTCCTCGGGTTGGCGGACATCCACCAGCAGCACGTCGTTCAGGCGTGGCTCCAGGTCGGCCGCATCCAGCCACGCGAAGGCCGCGCTCTTGGTACCGAACAGTCGAGACAGCAATCCGCTCATCGTTTGCGCTCCAGCCATTCAAGGGCATCATCCAGGCGATCGTCACCCCAGAAAACCTCTGAGCCGACCACGAAGTTTGGCGATCCGAAGATATTGAGCGCGCGGGCTTCATCGATCGCGGCTGCATAGGCATGGCCGATCGCGTCGAGGCTCGCCAACGTTATCACCCGCGCGGGGTCCTGGCCAATTTCGTGCAGGCTGTCGGGAAGGTTGGGTTCGCCGCCGGGTGGCTGCCCTTGCTGGAACCAGCGTCGATAGGTGGCGCGCGTATAGTTGGCGCACCAGCCTTCATCGCGGCCTAGAATCGCTACCCGGTTGGCGAGATCGAACTCTTGGAGTGGGTATGGCGCGGGAACGCGGATCGGCAAACCATAGCGCTCGGCGCGGCGTTCGATGTCGCGCCACATGTAGGCCCTCTTCACTGGCTTGGTGGCGAACGGGATGTTGTTCTGCTCGCGCATGATCGCTCGCACGCTGAATGGCCGCCAATTGAAGTGGATGCCGGTGGTGCGTTCGACTTCCGCGAGGCGCATCACCGACAGGTAGGTGTAGGTGCTGCCGATGGAGAACCAGAAGTCGATGGTGCGGTTGGTCATCTTGCTTGCTGTCCCCCTTCCCCTTGCCCCCTCCCGCAAGGGGAGGGGGGAGTCTGCGTCACCGCACATCAGGCGGCCGCGACGATCTCCGCCAGCGCCTTGCCGACGTCGGCGGTGCCGGCCTGGCCACCCATGTCGCGCGTCTTGGGACCACTTTCGTGCAGCAGAGTCTCGATCGCGGCGATGATGGCGCGGCCGGCTTCGACTTCGCCGAGATGCTCCAGCATCAGCCCAGCCGACCACACCTGACCGATCGGATTGCAGATGAACTTGCCGGCGATGTCGGGGGCGGAGCCGTGCACCGGTTCGAACATGGAAGGAAACGTCCGCTCCGGATTGATGTTGGCCGATGGCGCGATGCCGATAGAACCGGCCACCGCGGGACCAAGATCGCTGAGTATGTCGCCGAACAGGTTGGAGCCAACGACCACATCGAACCAGTCCGGATGCTGGACGAAATGCGCGCACAGGATGTCGATGTGGAACTGGTCGGTGCGGATCTCCGGATAGCTCTTGCCCATCAACGCGAAGCGTTCGTCCCAGTACGGCATAGTGAAGGTGATGCCGTTCGACTTGGTGGCCGAGGTCAGGTGTTTCTTCGGCCGCGTCATCGCCAGCTCGTAGGCGAACTTCAGTATGCGATCGACACCGTGACGGCTGAATACACTCTGCTGGCTGACGAACTCGCGGTCGGTATCGACGAACATGCGGCCGCCGACAGAGGAGTATTCGCCTTCGGTGTTCTCACGCACCACGTAGAAGTCGATATCGGCCTCGGTGCGGCCAGCGAGCGGCGTGCGTACGCCGGGCATCAGCTTGCAGGGTCGCAGGTTCACGTACTGGTCGAAGCCGCGACGGATCGGGATCAGCAGGCCCCACAAGGAAATGTGGTCCGGCACATCGGGCCAGCCGACAGCGCCGAGCAGGATGGAGTCCGACTGCGCGAGCCGCTCCATGCCATCGGCGGGCATCATCGCGCCGGTCTTCTTGTAGGTCTCGCAGGACCAGTCGTAATGCGCGTATTCCAGACTGAAGCCGAAACGGCGTGAGGCGGCGTCCAGCACTTTCAGCGCCTCGGGTACCGTTTCCTTGCCGATGCCGTCGCCGGGGACCACCGCGATCTTGTGCGTGCGCGCCATGAATACCGCTCCCTCCTTGGCAGCCGGCGGCACCTGACAGCGAGCCGCCGTCCGCGTCAATCGCTTGATCTGGATCATGCCGCCGCGGCGCCTGGTGCGATATCAGGCTACCGATGAGCCTGTCACTGAAGGACGCCGCGACCGAGGCTCCGCTCGGCCTTACCTCGGAGGAAGCCGCGCGGCGCCTCGCCGAATTCGGCCCCAATGCCATCGTCGAGCAGCGGGTCCATCCGCTGGCCAAAATCGCGCGGCACTTCTGGGCGCCGGTGCCCTGGATGCTGGAAGCCGCCATCGTGCTGCAGCTCGTCGTCGGTGAACGCCTGGAAGCGTTCATGATCATCGTGCTGCTGTTCCTGAATGTGGGTCTCGGCGTGTTCCAGGAGTCGCGCGCGAATGCGGCGCTGGAACTGCTGAAGCAACGGCTATCGCCCAAGGCGCGCCTGCGGCGGGATGGCGCCTGGACCACGCTGGCGGGCGCCGACATCGTGCCTGGCGATCAGGTGCAACTTTCGCTTGGTGGGATCATTCCGGCTGACATCCGTATCGGCAACGGCTTGCTGCTGGTCGATCAGTCGATGCTGACCGGTGAGTCGATCCCCTTGGAGCTCGGGCCTGGCGGTACAGCCTATGCCGGCGCCATGATCCGCCGTGGCGAGGCGACGGGTGAGGTCATCGGCACCGGCACCCACACCTATTTCGGCCGCACCGCCGAACTGGTTGGCATCGCGCATGTCGAGAGCAGCGAACAGAAAGCTGTGCTGGGCGTGGTCCGCGCGCTGACCGTGGTGAACTTCGCGATCGTGGTCGGCATTGTCGCTTATGCGCACGCCATTGGCATGAGCGTGCCGCAGATCATTCCGCTCGTGCTGACAGCGCTGCTCGCCGCGGTTCCCGTGGCACTGCCGGCGGTGTTCACCCTCGCGGCAGCGCTGGGTGCCAAGACGCTTGCGCATCAAGGCGTGCTGCTCACCCAACTCAGCGCGCTGCATAAGTCAGCAATGATCAACGTGCTGTGCGCCGATAAGACCGGCACGCTGACGCGGAACGAACTGGCTGTGACGGGTGTACGATCGGTGCGCGACAGCTACGATGATAGCGACATCATCGCCTTCGCGGCCGCCGCGAGTTCGCCTGACGGACAGGACCCGGTTGACACCGTCATCCGGTCGCTGGCGCCTGCGGCGCCGCTGACTGTGACGCGCTTCGTGCCATTCGACCCGACGGTGAAGATGGCCGAGGCCGCGGTGATCGACGACAAGGGGCGGACACTGCGCGTTATCAAGGGCGCGCCGGCGGCTGTGGCGGCAGTGGCACCCATGACAGAGGCGGCCTCCATCGCGCTGCACGACTTTACCGACGCTGGCTATCGCACGCTTGCCGTTGCCGCGGGGCCGCCGGATGATGTTGCGGTCATCGGGCTGATCGCATTCGGCGATCCACCGCGCGATGATTCCGAGGCCCTGCTGAGCGAACTGCGCTCGCTTGGTGTCGGCACGGTGATGGTGACCGGCGATGCCGCGGCGACGGCCACCGCTGTCGCCCACTCTATCGGCCTGAGTGGTCCCGTTTGCCCGCCGGGCAAGATTCCCGACAGCGTGGGGCCGGACAGTTTCGCGGTCTATGCCGGCGTGTTCCCGGAGGACAAGTTCCGCCTGGTGCGCGCGTTCCAGCGCCGCAACCATGTTGTCGGCATGTGCGGGGATGGCGCCAACGACGCCCCTGCCCTACGCCAGGCACAGATGGGCATTGCAGTCTCGACCGCGACCGACGTGGCGAAGGCTGCGGCGGGCGTCGTGCTCACTGAACCCGGGCTCGCCGGCATCGTCGCTTGCATCAAGGAAGGCCGCTCCGGGTTCCAGCGCGTGCTGACCTACACGCTGAGCTTGCTGGTCAACAAGTGCGCCACGCTCATCATCATGGGCGTCGGGCTGGTGATGACCGGCCACGCCGTGCTGACGCCGCTGCTCCAGGCCCTGATGATGCTGGTCGGCGACTTCGTGATGATGTCGCGCGCTGGCGATCGGGCACGGCCGTCCGCCTATCCGAATGCCTGGCGCGTCCGCAATCTGGTCATCGCGGCGATCCCATTGGGTGTGTTCAAGCTCTGCTATTACGTCGTGATCCTGGCGGTTGGCTGGTTCGTGCTGCATCTGAGTGCCTTGCAGATGCAGACACTGACCTTCCTGACGCTGGCACTCGCGGGACAGGCGAACATGTACGTGCTGCGCGAACGCCGGCATTTCTGGAAATCCATCCCGGCGCCGATCATGCTGTTCGCCACATCAAGCGATGTGGTTCTGGTGACCTGCCTTGCGCTCGCCGGGTTATTGATGGTCGGACTGCCCATCCCCGACGTCGCTGCGATATGGCTGGCGACACTGGGCTTTGCGTTCATATTCGACATGATCAAGCTGGCGGTGTTCGCGCGGGTGCGGATCGACTAGTTCTCGTCCTGCGTGTGATCTGGTTCATAGCATTTCGTGGTCACGACATCGTATTCCCCTTTCGCATCGAACCGTGTCAGCAAGGGCTTGAAGGGAATCAAGCATGCCAGACGACGCCGGGTTCTCGAATGTGCCTCCATCACCGATGTCGATAGCCACACCGGACGACATTTGCGCCCTCAAAGTGGGCGGGCTCGATGAACGGGGCAATACTGTCAGGTACGTCTATGCCTGCGATATTGACTATGTGGTTTATTATAGCCGGCTGGAACATCGCGGCGCGACGGAGGAAGTCGCGGCACGCAGTCGGGCATCCGGCCGGTTACGGCGGCAGTGGCATGCAATCCGGGGGCAGCCAGTCGCGTTGGCTTATGAGAGCGAGGGGGTTCAGGCACAACTGTCACCCGAGCCAGCGAGACGGCAGGCGCTGCGCGCCGTACTGCTGCCGCTGGGCACCGAGCGAGCCAAATTGCAGGCGCTGCTCAGTGGATGGCCCAGACGGCAAAGCTATGATTCGTCGATCGCCATCGCGCTTCAGCTTGCCTTGGACGGTCGCGACAGCACTGACGGCAGAGACAACGCCTTGCAGATGCTGCGAGATTCGCGCGCCGCGATTCTCAACGAACGGGAAATCGCCGGTAAGGCACAATACTTCCGGTGCACGCTGCTCCTTGGGTTGGCGATCATGCTGCTGCTGGTGATCACACAGCACAACCTGTTCAAGGAACTCGCCAATTTCTGGCTGGGTGCGCAGGCCGGATTGTTGGGTTCTGTGATGTCGATTGCGCTGGCGTTGCGCCGACGGACGGTGGCCCTGGATATCTGCGTGGGCGGCAACATTTCCGACAGCGCGCTACGTCTGATCATCGGCGCGCTGTCCGGTGGGACGCTGGTGCTGGTGTTTGCCACCGGGTTGCTGCCGTCGCTGCACACGTTGCAAGGCGAACAGACCGGCAGCGTCGGTTCGCTCGCCTTCGTGCTGCTGTTGGGCATCATCGGTGGCTTCGTCGAACAACTGGTGCCGAGCCTGCTGGAAGATCAGGCACAGCGCTTCCGCAACGCTGACGACGCCAAGCCTACTGACACGAGGAAAGCGGCCGGGTAAGGCGGGAGCGGACTATCTCCTCTGTCCTGAATCAGTTATCAGTGGGGCTCGATCAGGATCAGAGGGGCTTGGAACATGGCGCGGCAGCCACAGGCGGTGTTGAACGCGACGACGGCGGAATGGGATCGCGATGCGGCACTCACCACCGCGCGCATCCTGCTGGAAATCGAGGCGATCAAGTTCAGCCCGGAAGAGCCGTTCACCTTTACCTCAGGCTGGAGGTCGCCGGTGTATATCGACTGCCGGCGCATCATCTTCTTCCCCCGTGCGCGGACGCGTATCTGCGACCTGAGCGTGGAGAAGATCAACCGCCATATCGGTTTCGAGACGATCGAGGCGGTGGCGGGCGGCGAGACGGCTGGCATTCCGTTCGCGGCGTGGATCGCCGATCGGATGTCGGCGCCGATGGCGTATGTGCGCAAGAAGCCGAAGGGGTTCGGGCGGAATGCGCTGATCGAGGGCGACGTGCCGGAAGGCAAGCGCACGCTGCTGGTGGAGGACCTGACGACGGATGGGCAATCGAAGATCCGTTTCGCGCAGGCGCTGCGCGATGCGGGCGCGGTGGTGAACCACACCTTCGTCGTGTTCTTCTATGGCGTGTTCCCCGGCGCATTCGAGACGCTGGCGCGTATGGACATCGCGCTGCATCACCTGTGCACATGGTGGGACGTGCTGGAAGCCTGCAACGATCGGCCGTATTTCTCCGAAAAGGCACTGTCGGAGGTGCGGCGGTTCCTGGGGGATCCGGTCGCGTGGTCAGCCTCGCATGGCGGCATCTCCAGCGCCGAAGAGGCGATGGCGCGAAAGGCGGCGGCGGAAGAGTGATGCCGCTTCAGGCGAAGGCGCGGGGCAGTTCGGCTGGCGTCTCGACGAGCGTGTCGGCGCCTGCCTGTTCCAGTTCGGTACGACTGCCGTAGCCCCATAACACGCCGATAGCGCGCATGCCGTTGGCGTGGGCGCCGTTGATATCATGCAGGCGATCGCCAACCATGATCGTGTTGCGCGGATCGAGTGTTCTCACTGCGCAGAACCGCAGCGATCAGATCGGCTTTGTCGTCCAGGCGGCCATCTGGCTCGGTGCCGTAGACGCCACTGATGGTCGTGGCAAAGCCGATAGTCTCAATGATGCGGCGCGCGAATACGGTGCGCTTGGAGGTGACGACGAAGATGCGTGTGCGTGTGGCGAGGGTTGGCACGATCTCGGCGATGCCAGGGTAGAGTTGGAACTGATGCAGGCCGACTTCGCCGTAATGCGCGCGATACGCGGCGATGCCAGCTTCAACGCGATCGTCGTTGTAGAGCGCAAGCACGCGACCGATCACCGACGGCAGCGGCGGGCCGATCATCGGGGTGATGTCGAACGCTTGATCCGGCGTGTGGCCAAGGGCGCGCAAGGCCGCATCCAGGCTTGCCGCGATGCCGGGCCGCGAGTCGATGAGCGTGCCGTCGAGATCGAGCAGGATCGTCATAGCACGGCGTATCGTTCGATCGTTTCGCGCCAGCCGAGCAGATCTTCGGGGCCGGAGATCTTGCGTGCCAAACCAGCGACGCCGGTTGTTGGCACCAGAACGCGGGAGACGCCGGTTTTGGCATATTCACCAAGCTGCGACAGATCGTCTGGGATGCCGACGGTCAGTTCCACTGAAGCAGGATCGCGACCGGCTTCGCGGGCGGCAACGCGCACAGTCTCGAACAGATCCAGTGGCAGTCCGCGTCCTGGAAAGAAGCCGTCGGCAAGCCGGCCAGCCCTGCGTGCTGCCGGTTCCGTCTGACCACCGATGATGATCGGCACCGAGCGGTTCACTGGCTTCGGCCGCATGTACGCTTCTCGAAAGTTTACGTATTTGCCTGCGAAGTTTGGTGCATCGGCTGACCAGAGTTCGCGCATCACGGCGATATACTCGTCGGTGCGGCGGCCGCGATCATGGAATGAGGCACCGATGGCGTCGAATTCCTCCTTCAGCCAGCCGACACCGATACCAAGCAAGATGCGGCCACGCGACATGTGATCCAGTGTGGCGACCTGCTTCGCGACAATCACTGGATTGTGCTGCGGCAGGATCAGGATGCCCGTTGCGAGCTTGATGCGCGAGGTCGCGGCGGCGACATAGGCCATCCAGATCAGCGGATCAGGCAGCAGGAAATCACCCTCGCCGCCTGGGAGTTTTCCGTCGGTCGTGTACGGATAGGCGGACGTGTAGCCGCGCGGAATGACCGTGTGCTCCACGGTCCAGGCCGATTCAAAGCCTGCGGCTTCCGCGGCCTGCATCAGTTCGATGGCGCGTGTGGGATCCGCGTAGCGGCCGGTATTGCAGTAGCGGAGACCGAATTTCATGTCCGTGCCCTTCGTGGGCGGTCATCAGCGTGTATTGGCATTTGTATGCCATTGAAGCGGATGGCCAAGTCAAGCCCGGCCATGCCGCAGGGGTGCTGCCTAGTCTGTGATGTATTCGCAGCGGAAGCCGCTGCCCCAGCGCTTGATGTAGCCACGCGACGGCGATGGGAAGTGTGCAAAGCAGCACTGCGTGTCGGTGTCGCAGTAGGTCTCCAGGAACTTGCGGCGTGTGTCGGCGCCCTGCTGCGGGTCGTAGTCGACGCGCATCGCCAGCTCGGGGTATTTTGCCTGCAGCGGCGAGTGAATCAGGTCGCCGGTGATCACTGCGTCCTTGCCGGCTCGGCCGAGCGCCACCGCGTAGTGGTCGATCGTGTGGCCGGGAGTCGGCAACAGCGCCACCGTGTCATCCAGCGCGTGGTCGCTGGTGATCAGGTCGCAGCGCTTCGCCTCGACGATGGGAATTACGCTGTCAACGATGGGCGGCAGCTCGGTCTTGGCGTTCTCGGCCAGCCAGTAGTCGAGCTCCTTCTTGGAGAACAGGTAGCGCGCCTTGGGGAATGTCGGCACCCAGCGGCCGTTCTCCAGCCTGGTGTTCCAGCCGACATGATCGACGTGGAGATGTGTGCACATGACGAAGTTGATATCGTCCACCTTCAGCCCCGCGGCGGCGAGGCCCTTCATCCACACATCGTCCTTCTTCTTGTGCCACAACGGACGCGCGGTGCGGTCCTTGTCGTTGCCGATGCAACTATCGACCAGGATGTTGTGGCGGCCGGTCTGCACGATGTAGGATTGGAAGCACAGCACCAGATTGTCCTGCGGATCGAGCGCGGCCGGGGCAAGCCAGGAACGGTTCTCGGCCAGCACCTCCGGCGTGAGCTTGGGCAGGAATTCCAGGGCGGGGGTGAAGCCGGATTCCATCTCGACAATCCGGTGAACGGTCATATTCCCGATTTTGAATGTGCTGGCCATTGGATCGCTCCCTTGCGGTGGTTGATCGGGATGATGTTAGCTAGTGGTTTGCCCGCCGACAAATCCCCTGGAGGCCGAATGGAGCACGCTTAGCCCGGAGACCGTGCTGCAGCACATGAAGCAGAATGGCGTCACCGACGTGGTCTGGCTGCCGGACAGCGAAACGAACTGGCTGTATCATGCTGATGAAGGCCGAGCCGTCGCTGCGGCTGGTCGGGGTGACGCGGGAGGGTCATGCGTGCTCGATCGCCTCGGGGTTGCATGCGGGCGGGCGCAAGCCACTGATCCTGATCCAGAACACCGGGATGATGGAGTCCGGCGATTCGATCCGTGGCTGGCTGCTGGGGATGAACGTGCCGGTCGTGTTGATGGTGGGCTATCGCGGCTGGACGCGGCATGGCGTCAATACGGACACGGCGGCGACCTATACGGAGCGGTTCCTGATGGCATTCGGCATCAACTACTACCTGGTGGAGAACGACGCGGACGCGGACCGCATTTCCATTGCGTTCGTGGAGGCGGAGAAGACGCAGCGGCCAGTCGTTGTGCTGGTAGGCGACGAGTATCACGGGTTCAACCGATGAGCGGCCCAATGTCATTGCGAGCGCAGCGAAGCAATCTTGATCCGATTGCGCGCATGACGTCCGCCCAGGATTGCTTCGTCGCTGCGTTCCTCGAAATGACAGGCGGCCAGCCATGATGCACACAGCCGAACTGCTGAAGGTATTCGCCGAGTATCGCGGCGATACGATCGTGGTGCCAGGGCGTGGCGGACGGCACTGGGTGAAGCTGACCTCGCATGAGACGCTGGATATGCCGCTGGGCGATCCGGCGATGGGCGGGCACGCCGGCTTTGCGTTGGGGCTTGCGCTGGCGCAGCCGAACCGGCGCGTGGTGCTGTTCGATTCCGAGGGCGATATCCTGATGAGCCTCGGCATGCTGGCAACGATCGCGGAACAGGCACCGGCAAACTTCTATCACTTTCTGCTGGACAACGAATGCTACGCGACGACGGGTGGGCAGCCGGTGCCGAATGCCAAGGTCGTCGCTTATGATGCGTTGGCACTCGGCGCCGGCTATCCGCGCGCGTTTGCCTTCAGCGAGTTGCCGCAGTTTTCACAGTCGCTGCCTGGGATTTTGGCTGCATCAGGGCCGGTGTTCGTCGCGTTGAAGGTGCTGCCGGAGGTCGAGAACACGCCGATCGGACGACGCTCGCGGTGGAACACGCGCTCGCGCGGCAAGGTGATACAGGACCTGCAAAAAGAACTGGGAGTTGGGGGCGCATAATGACACGGATCGGACGTCGGGGAGCTTTGGCACTTGGCGGCGCGGCGATGTTCGCGCCGAACGCGTGGGCCGCATCAGGCAAGAATTTCGTCACCGCGAACAACAGTCCATATGACACGCTCGATCCGCACATGGTGTTCGACATTGGGCGTATCGCAACACGCCTGAACATGTACGACTGCCTGGTGCGGTGGGTCGACAATCCGCCCAAGCTCGCGATGTGGCTCGCCGACAAGATCGATATCTCGTCGGACGGCATCACCTACACCGTGGCGATGAAACCGAATGCGAAGTTCCATGATGGAAGCGCGATCACCGCCGATGATGTGGTGTTCTCGATGGATCGCATCCTGTCGATGAAGCAGGGTGCCTATGGGCTGTTCAAGGGCGTTATCGATCCAGGCAAGACGAAAGCGGTGGATGCCCACACCGTGCAGTTCACGCTGAACAAGCCATATGCGGTGTTCGCCAGCACGCTGTCCGAGGTTTGGGTGGTGAACAGCAAAGTGCTGCGCGAGCATGACAAGTCTGGCGATATGGGCGTCGCGTGGCTGGCGCGGAACGAGGCTGGGTCGGGTGGGTTCAAGCTGAAGCGCTATGATCCGGCGGTGGGATTCCAGGCGGAACGGTTTGATCAGCATTTCATGGGGTTCGGCAATTCCGACATCACGTCGATGGAATTCCGCGTGGTGCTGGAAACCGCGAGCCGCGCGCTCGGCTTGCAGAAGGGCGAGTTCAATACGACGGATGGGTATCTGCCCCAGGACCAGATCAAGCGGCTGCGCACCGTGGACAGCGTGAAGATCCTTGAAGCCGATTCGCTGCGCACGATGTATTTCATCATCCACAATGGGCGACCACCTCTGACGGATGTGAACCTGCGCAAGGCGCTGAGCTATGCGTTCGACTACGATGGGTTCATCAATAACATCCTGGGCGGGTCGGTGACGCGCAATGCGGGTATCATTCCTGGCAATCTGTGGGGCGCGCCGAAGGACCTGAAGGGCTATAGCTACGATCTCGCGAAGGCGAAGGAGCACCTCGGGATGGTGAAGGCGCCGATGCGACAGTTGGAGATCGGCGTGCTGGCGGGATTCGATCAGAGCGAGGCCGCGGCGCAACTGTTGCAGGCGGGCGCTGCAAAGATCGGCATCGATATCAAGCTGACGACAGAGCCCTGGCCAGTGATCAACGGCAAGTTCGGTGATTCTGACAAGCAGCATGACCTGGTGCCGTTGTGGCGCAGCGCATACTTCGCAGATCCGCACAACTGGACCGGGGTGATGTACAACAGCCAGAACATCGGCGCGGGGAATGCGAGTTTCTACAAGAATGCGAAGTTCGACGAATTGACGGATAAGGCGCTGGTGCTGACCAAGCAGGAGGAACGGCAGCCATTGTATGAGGAGGCGTCGCGCATCCTGGTGGACGATGCGGCGGGGATCTTCGTGTATAATACGCGGTGGTATGGGCCGTTCACCAAGAACGTGCAGGATGTGCGGTTCTGTCCGATTGGGGATTTGCAGGATATTCGCTGGATGAGCATGACATAATATAGCTTTTGCGAATCGGCTTTATAGTGGCATGGGATCTTCCCAAGACTTGCGATGAGTTTCTGGGGAGATAGCCCATATGAACGACGACGAAGAACAGCCACGGGCGCAGACGCTGGCCATGCGCGCCGGCGGCAAGAAGAAGGCAGCCAAGAAAGCTGGACGCAAGTCGGCAGCCAAGAAGAAGGCGCCCGCAAAGAAAAAGTAATTGCTCACCTGGGTGATAGCCTGACATGTCGATGCGTCGTGGGTGCTTCTGCGGCTGTGCGATGAAGGTTGACGCGGTCACGGGCGGTTCGATTCAAGCTCTGTGTGACGCAAGGCATCGACCTTAGCACGCTGAGCCACGCGGAGAAGGATGCACTCATCCTGTCGCTGTTCGCTCGGTTGGAAGCAGCGCTGGCGCGCATCGATGAACTTGAGAAGCGGCTGGCCAGATTTGAACGTCCCACCAAGACGCCGGACAACTCCTCGCTGCCGCCATCGAAGGGGCAGAAGCCCGATCGTCCGATGGGCGACAAGCCGCCGCGCAAGAGCCGCCCCGGGTTCGGGCGGACGCTGCACCCGAACCCGGATCGTGTGTTCGAGGCCAGGCTGACCACCTGTCCGAGGTGCCAGGCGGCATTCCCGGAGGCCTGCCAAACCCCGCAGCAGGTCTACGAACGCATTGAACTACCGCCGATCCGGCCGGACGTGACGCAGGTGCGCCTGTTCGGCGGTCGCTGCGCCTGTTGTGGTGAGCGCGTGGTCGCGACTGCCCCAGCCGGGCTGGAACCCGGTTCGCCATTCGGTCAGTCGATCGCTGCCTTGGTGGTCTACTTGCACTACGCGCACGCGATCGGCATGGAACGGTTGGCCACGCTGATGGACGAGATCTTTTCGCTCACCCTCAGCGAGGGGGCGATCAGCAACATGCTGGCCCGCGCGCGCGAACCACTGCTGGTGGCAGCGGCAACCATCCGCGCCACGGTGCTCGCCAGTCCGGTGGTGTGTTCTGATGAGACTTCCGCGCGGGTGAGCGGCAAGAACTGGTGGGAATGGGTGTTCATCGGCAGCCTGGCCGTGCTGCACGTGATCCGTCCCAGCCGTGGCAAGGCCGTGGTTCAGGCCCTGTTCGGCGAGATCAGGCCGATGGTCTGGGTGTCCGACATGCTTGGCAGCCAACGCGGCCACGCTGCCGAATGGCAGGTGTGTCTGGCGCATCTGCTGCGCGATGCAACCTACGCCATCGAATGTGGCGACACCGCCTTCAGTGCCGCGTTCAAGCGACTGCTGCTGCGCGCGATCGCCATCGGGCGACGCCGCGACGAACTGAAGGACAGCACGCTGAGGCACTATCTTGCCGACCTGGATCGCCGGCTCAACCGCATCATGGCAGCTGTTCCGATCGGCGAGCCAGGACGCAAGCTGCGCAAGCGCATCGCCGCCAACAGGGCGCACCTGTTCGTCTTCATCACCAATCGAGATGTGCCGTATACCAACAACATCTCCGAGCGGCATCTTCGTCCCAGTGTGATCTTCCGCAAGGTGACCAACGGCTTCCGCTGCGAGTGGGGTGCCGAAACCTATGCCGCCTTCCGATCCCTCGTCAGCACCGCAAAGGCCAACAGCGCTTCAGTGCTTGATGTGCTGCGCTTCGTGCTGACCACAAAAATCCCCGAGACGCTATCCGCCAGACCGGGGTGAGCAATTACAAGAAAAAGGCTCCGGCGAAGAAAAAGGCTCCGGCGAAGAAGAAAGTCGCGAAGAAGGCTGGCCGTAAGGCTGCGCCGAAAAAGAAGAAGGCAGCCGCACGCAAGAAGACAGCCGGGCGCAAGAAAGCTGCCGTGCGGAATGGGTCGCGGGATTGGCCGTAGGCTGATCCGTGGAGTTCACGCTCCAGGGTTTCATGATAGCCGCGCTCGGCATTCTGCCGGGTTTTGTCCCGTCATTCGTCAATACGCTGCTGTCAAACGAGTCTGAGGAACTGGAGACGGATCGTTGGATTGCGACGAGTATCATTGCGAGTATGGTGCTCAACGCGATCGTCGCGACGATGTTTCTGTTATGGTTCCTGCCCATACCTCTCAGCACAGATATAAGCAAGTTCGTTGACGAACTACAGAAGCTGCCGGTCAATGCCCTGGTTTTCTATGGGGTTTGCCTCTATGCGGTGGCCGCGATTTGGGGTTTGGCTCGGGCACTGACGCCGAAACTCCGCGTAGGCGCGCTGTCATATCGCTGGCGATTGACGCCGATATCACCGGTGCAGAATGTCTTTTGCGCGACGCTCGATCTGATATTTCGGACCGAGGCAAACCTCCACCTTCATGGTCGGCCGGAGCAGGTCGTGCCGTGGCTTCGCCTTACCCGAAACGGTACCACGATTATTGGCAGGCTTCGGCGCAGCAGCGTGAAGTTCGACGGCGACAAGCCGATTGAGACATTCCTATCGCCCGCCTTTACGAGCAGCGAGAAGGAAGTCGCGGTCATCGAGCCTCCTGATGGGCTATATCTACGGGTCGAAGCAAGTGAAGCCGTGGCAATACTATCAATGCCCGCGGGCGCCAGACCCCAGTTCTGATCAGGACGCAAAGTGACAGGCCACTTGCAGGCCATCGTCAAGTAGCCGCAGTTCCGGTTCCTCTACCACACAACGCGACTCAGCGCGCGGGCAGCGGGTGCGGAAGCGGCAGCCGGCGGGGAGATTTGCCGGGTTGGGCGGCTCGCCTTCCAGCCAAAACGCGTCGGTGACACGGCGGCCGCCGACAACTGGCACGGCAGCCAGCAACGATTGTGTATACGGATGTCGTGGCGACGCAAAGACGGTTTCGGTGGAGCCGATCTCCACCACCTTGCCGAGATACATGACGGCGATGCGCTGCGATACCAGACGCACCACGGCAAGGTCGTGGCTGATGAACAGATAGGTGAGATCGAAGCGCTCGCGCAGTTCCAAAAACAGCCGCAACACCGTCGCCTGCACTGATACGTCGAGGCCGGAGGTTGGTTCGTCCAGCACCACGACGCTGGGGCGCAACATCAGGATGCGCGCCAGGCCTACGCGACGTTGCTGACCGCCGCTGATTTCGTGTGGATACAGATCGAGATGCGTCTCGGGCAAGCCAACCGCCGCCAGCACCTCGCGCACGCGGGCGCGGCGTTCGCCGGCGGGTAGTTCGGTATGGATGACCAACGGCTCTTCCAGGGCGCGGCCGATCTTCCAGTGCGGATCGAGCGAGGCGCCGGGATCCTGGTAGCAATACTGCAAGGTCCGCCGCAGCGCGCGCCCTTCGGTGGGTGACAGCGAGCCAATCTCGTGGCCCTCGAACAGGATTTCGCCACCCGTCGCGCGATGGATGCCCACAATCGTCTTGCCGAGCGTGGTTTTGCCGCAGCCTGATTCTCCGACGACGCCGACGATCTCGCCGCGTTCCACCGACAGCGACACGCCATCTACGGCGTGCAGCCATCCCGTGCGGCGGCCCCATGCATTGCGGATCGGAAAATGCATGTGGACGTCGATGGTTTCGAGGATCCTCATGCCGCGACGATGCCGGCGGTTTGCAGGTGCGGATGGTGGCAGCGGACCTGATGGCCTGCTTCAGGCTCATGCGCGACGGGGTGTTCGCCATGGCAGATCGCGTCGGCGCTGGGACAACGGGGATGAAAGCGGCAGCCGGTGGGTGGCGTGACCAGGCTTGGCACGTCGCCGGGGATACCGCGCAGGGCCGACCCACTGGTTGGCAGACTGTCGAGCAACAATCGTGTATACGGTACCATCGGCGCACGGAAGAACTGCGATATCGGCGCCGTCTCCAGTTCCTGGCCGGCATACATCACGGTAACACGGTCGCAAATCTCCCACGCAGTGCCGAGGTCATGCGTCGCGAACATCACGGAGACGCCTCGCTCCGTTGCCAGATTGCGCAACAGGCGAAGGATCTGTGCCTGGATCGTGACGTCCAATGCCGTGGTTGGTTCGTCGGCGATCACCAGCTTCGGCTCTGGCAGCAGCGCCATGGCGATCATCACGCGCTGGCGTTGGCCACCGGATACCTCGTGTGGATACTTGCGCAGCAGGCGTTCGGGATCGGGAAGCTGCACGGCGCGGAGCAGGTTCAACACGCGCTGGCGATCATCGCGGCGACGGGCACGTGGGGGACGAGGATCGGGCGACTTCCAGCGCATCAGCTCCATGATCTGATCGCCGATGGTGAACAGGGGGCTGAACGAGCTGAACGGGTCTTGGGGGACGAAGGTTATTTCGCGGCCGCGCACCTGATCGGCGGAACGCAGCAGGTCGTGGCCATTGAAGGTCAACGTGCCGCCGGCGATCGTCGCGTTTGACGGCAGTGCGCCGAGGATGGTGCGGGCGAGCGTTGTCTTGCCACAGCCGGATTCGCCGACCAGGCCCATGATCTCGCCGGGCAACAGCGACAGGTTGACGCCATCCAGTACGCGCGCGACGCCGGACTCGGTGACGAAGGATACCGACAGGTCACGGACCGACAGCAGTTCAGCGGACATCGCGCCGCATCCGCGGATCGAGCACGTCGCGCAGGCCGTCGCCCAACAGGTTGAAGCCCATCACCACCAGCAGGATCGCGATGCCTGGAGCGGCGGCATACCACCAGGCTTGGGGCAGGAATTCACGGCTCTCGGCGATCATGCGGCCCCATTCCGGCGTGGGCGGCGGCGGGCCGAGGCCGAGAAATCCCAAGGCGGCAGCTACGAGAATCGTGCCGCCCATGCCGATGGTGGTGCGGACGATCACCGATGATGCGATCGAGGGCAGGACGTGCAGGACCATCACGCGCAGCGGCGAGGCACCGAGCGCGATGGCTGCCTCGATGAAGACTTCGTTCTTCACGCTGCGCGTTTCGGCGTAGACCAAGCGCGCCCAGAACGGCCAGTAGGTGACCGACAGGGCGAGGATCACGTTCTGGATCGCCGGGCCGAGGGTCTGGGCGATGGCGATGGCGAGCACGATCTGGGGGACGGCGAGGAAGATGTCGGAGATGCGCATCAGCAGGTCGCTGAAGCGGTTGTTGTAGTAGCCGGCGAGCAGGCCGACGGGGACGCCAATCAGTACGGAGGCGGAAGTGGCGATCACGGCGATCAGGATCGTGAGGCGGGCACCGAACAGCAGACGGCTGTATATGTCGCCGCCCATACGATCGGTGCCAAACCAGTAGATGGAGCTGGGAGGCAGCAGGCGATTTGGCGGGTCGTAGTTGGTTACGTCCTGCGGGAAGGTGGATAGCGGATAGGCGAAGAGGGCGGCCAGCAACAGGGCGGCGATGATGATCAGGCCTAGCAGCGCGGAACGGTCGCGGATCAGGCGACGAAAGCCCCTCATGCATTACTGCGGGCGAACGCCCGCTCCACACACGTCATGGCCGGACTTGATCCGGCCATCATAGGCCCCCTCCGCCTGGCCCCCTCCCGCAAGGGGAGGGGGGATTCCTTCTCTTTGCCTTTGCCTCTCACCTTTCCTTGCAGCGCCATCATCGGCCGCGGGGGTCCAGGACGGCTTGCGCTACGTCGACCAGCAGGTTCGTCAGGATGAACACCACACCGATGAACAGCGTGAAGCTCATGATGGCGTTGTAGTCTGACTGCAGGATCGATCCCACTGCGTAGCTGCCTAGGCCGGGCCAGTCGAACACGGTTTCCACGACGACGGCATTTGCAATCAGCGTGCCGAAGATCAGGCCGATCTGGGTCAGGGTGCCGATGAGCGCGCTGCGTAGAATGTATTTCCAGACGACACGACGGCGCGGGATGCCCATTGCCGCCTGGTAGAACACGAAGTTGCTGGACATGACGTTCAGCACGCCGGCGCGGGTGAAGCGCACGATCGTCGCCATCGCCGGCAGCGCCAGCGTTGTGACGGGCAGCGCGAGATAGCGTAGTGCCTGGCCCAACGTATCCCAATCGCCGCGCAGCAGCGCATCAAACGTGTAGAAGCCAGTGATCGGATCGGGTCCCCAGCCGTTGATGCGGCCCTGCACCGGCGTGACGCCAAGCCACATGGAGAACAGCAGTTGCAGCAGGATCGCCAGCCAGAACGCCGCCATGGCCAGGCCGCCGATGGTGACGATGCGCACCACGTGATCAAGCAGCGAATTGCGCTTCAATGCGGCGACCACGCCGAGCGGCACACCGACTACTACAGCCAATACGATCGAATAGATCGCCAACTCGAACGTCGCCGGCAGGCGCGTCCAGCAGATCGTCTGCGACCGGACGCTGGGTGAACAGGCTGGTGCCCATGTCCCCGCTCGCCACGTCGCGCACGTAATGCGCGAATTGCACCGGCAGCGGCAGGTCCAGGCCAAATTCATGGCGCACTTTGGCCACCTGCTCCGGCGTCGCGTTCTCGCCCGCCATGATCCGCGCCGGATCGGATGGCACGACATGCGAGATCGCGAACACGAGCAGCACCAGGCCCAGCAGCGTCGGCGGCATCCAGGCGATGCGCCGCGCGACCATGGCAAGCAGCCGCATCGGTCAGGCCACGGGCGCGGCGCGCGCCTGGTCGATGGCCTCTTCGATCTGCTCCTGCAATTCGGCGGCGCGGAACGGCTTGCGCACCAGGCGGCCGAGCAATTCGCCGGCAAGCCCTTCCGGTTCGGCGTAACCGGAGATGAAGATGATCGGCAGACGCGGCCGTAACGACATGACGCGGCGCGCCAGTTCCGGACCGCTCATGCCGGGCATCACCACATCGGTCAGCAGGCATCGATCGCTGCGCCACGATTCAGCGATCTCGAGCGCTGAGGCGCCGTCGGCTGCCTGCTGCACCGTATAGCCCAGCCCGTTCAGCACGTCCGCTGTCGTTGCGCGCACGGCATCATCGTCATCGACCACCAGCACGGTGGCGCTGCCGTCGCGGCTCGTCACCGCGGTGAGTGGTCGCGGCCGGACGCTCCACAGCGACCATCGCGCGCGGCAGGAACACCGAGACCGACGTCCCCTTCCCCACCTCGGTGTCGATCTGCACGTCGCCGCCAGATTGCCGCGCGGTGCCGAACACCTGCGACAGCCCAAGTCCCGAGCCGGCACCTGGACCTTTCGTGGTGAAGAACGGTTCGAATGCCTTCGCCTGCACCTCGGGCGTCATGCCAGCGCCGGTGTCGCGCACGCATCACCACGACGTAGTCGCCTTCGGCCGGCTCCTCCGCGCGCGCCGGCGGGCCGCGATGGCGATTGGCGGTTTCGATCGTCACCACGCCGCCGTCCGGCATCGCATCGCGCGCATTGATCGCCAGGTTCAGGATGACCAGCTCGATCTGCGTCGGATCCACCATCGCCGGCCACAGGTCGTCGGCCAGGCGCAATTGCATCTGCACGCGGCGGCCAAGCGCGCTTTGCAGCAGATCCGCATGCCGTTCACCAGCCGCATTCAGATCCACCGGCGCGCGGCAGCAGCGGCTGGCGGCGCGCGAAGGCCAGCAGATGGCTGGTCAGTGTGGCGCCCCTCTCAGCCGCGGCACGCATCGCCGCCAGCCGTTCGCGCGTGCTTGGTCGCTGCGGGCCTGTGGACTGCATCAGATCGATATTGCCGATCAGCGACGGTCAGCAGGTTGTTGAAGTCGTGCGCGACGCCGCCGGTGAGCTGGCCGACCGCCTCGACCCGTTGCGCCTGACGTAGCGCAGCCTCGGCACGTTCGCGCTCCGCCATCTGCTGCAGCGCCTGCTGGTGCTCCCGTTCGGCCACGTCCTTGGCGGCGGGTCTCGCCCAGCAGCGACTTCCACCTGCCCGGAACGCGCGCCAGCAGCAACAGCAGACCGACGATCATCACGGTGCGCGAGATGCGCCGATGCCGAAAATCCCAGGCCTGCCGCCGCCAATCCGCAGCAGCCTGCCCTGCTCGACGGAAACCATCACCGCCAGGGGAAATGCCCGCAGCGCGCGGATCGCCGTGACGCGGATGCTGCCGTCGATCGGGCTTTCCATCAGCAGCGTGCCCGCGATCTCGTGCGACAGAATGTCCTTGAACGGCGGGGTATTGGCGAAGCTGGTGCCGATGGCGGAATCGACGTGGGGAAAGCGCGCCAGCACGGTGCCGTCGCGCAGGTGCAGGATGATGGAGCCGTTCTCGCTGAGTTCCACAGCGCGATAGAAGTCCTCGAAATAACGCAAGGTTGAGATAGGCGGCGCCGATGCCGATCACGCCGGCCATCGGGGCCGATGATCCCGCGCGTCAGCAGCGCGGTCCATTTGCCGTCGGGCCGAGGAATGGCGGACTGATCCGCAGTCCCGCGCTTCGGGTTGGCGATGTGAAGGCCAGATGCGGCCATGCCTTGCTTGCGGCAATTGCTCGGCCAGCCGAGTGCGTCGCGTACAGCACATGGCCGGATGCGTCGGTGATCGCCAGTTCGGCAATCTGGCGCACACCCTGGATGCGGCGGCTGAGCAGCGCATCGAAGTCCGCCGCGGAGGCCGGAGGCTGCGAGCGTCCGAGCGTCTCGATCGCATTGCGCACGATGAAGTCCACCGTCTCGATCGCGCGGCCGGTCTGTTCGGCGAACACCATGTCAAGCCGCGCCATCTGCTGCGCGGTATCGTCGATGATCGCGGCACGTAGCGTCATCAACTGGTGGACGTGGTACGGCGACGATCAATATCAGCAGCGACCGCCGCGACGATCTGCAGTGAGCGGCTGACGGACATGAGCCGCACGACGGGATCGTCCACCAACGTCTGCCTCATCGTCGGTCGCCGCCGCCAGCTTTACCTTCCTCCGTACCGGTGCTTCGCACGGCAGCAAAGCCGCACCGTGTGCTACGCGGCGTCGCCGGCAAGGCCGTGCTCCCCGAGTGATCGCATAGCGCTGCGGATAGCGGCCCCTTGTTCACGGCCGCCAGCGACTGTTCGAACTGCTCGATCGTCGCCATGCCGACCAGGATGGTGCCCATCGCCTTGTGCGTCGATGGCGAAGCGGATCGCAGCCTCGGCGAGACTGCTGGCATGGCCCTCCTGCACCAGCGGCAGCAGCCGGCGGGCACGCTGCAGGTCGGCGTTGTAGGTGTTCGCCGAACCGATCGGATCGGGCGGCGGGCTGGCGATCGGATGACGATCGGCGCGCCGCTCAGCGCGCCACCGGCCAGCACGCGAATGCCGACGACACCGACGCCGGCGGCCTGGGTGTGGTCGAACATTTTGCCGTAGTCCTGCGCTGGATAGTTTGGCGGCAGGGCTTCGGCCGCGCTTGGGTTCAGCATGTTGTAGCTGACCTGCGCGGAGACGAAGGCACGGGCGTCGATCACCTGATGCAGCGCCGCGGTGTCGCCGACGGCGGTGATGCCGGGGAAGCGCAACTTGCCCTGCTCCCGGAGCTTCTCGAAGGCGGGGACGACTTCGTCGAGCACCTGCTTCGCGGACAGGATTTCGCCGCCGCCATTCGGCCGTGATGGCGTTGTGCAGGTGGAAGATGTCCACCTGTTCGCGGCCCATGCGCTTCAGGCTGGCATCCAGGAATTCGGCGACGGCCGCGGCGATGCGGTTGAAGCCGGCGGACGGGATGCGGACCTTGGTGCCGACGATGACGTTGGGCTTCAGCTTGTCCAGGATGCGGCCGAGGTTCTTTTCGACTCGCCGTTGCCATACATCGCGGCTGTGTCGAAGTAGTTGATCCCGGCTTCGACCGCTTGCGCGACGGCGCGTTCCTGGTCGGCTGGCGCGCCGCGCACCATCAGACCGCCGACGGCGCCGCAGCCGAAGCCTAGGATGGAAAGTTGCAGGCCTGTGCGGCCGAAAGTGCGATGTTCCATGTGTACCCCCTTCCCCTGCCCCCTCCCGCAAGGGGAGGGGGAAGGTTGGTTGATGTTCTACTGATATAGTCCTGGCGGCGCGGGCTCTTACCTTGGCCATTGCCACCAGCAGATCGAGCGTTGGTGTTGGCACGTTCACCATGCGCGCGAGTTCCAGCGGCGCATCGAAGATGCCGTCGATTTCCATCGGGCGGCCAAGTTCCAGGTCCTGCAGGATGCTGGGCTTGTGATCCAGATTGCGGCCGTGCGCGATGCGCTTCTCGTGGTTGGCGCTGGGATGCGCGCCGAGCGCGTTCGCTACGGCCTGCGCTTCCTCCATCGTGCGGCGCGCGGCGTCGACGCATTCGGGCTGCTGGAACAGGTCCTTGATGCTGACCTGGGTCAGCACCGCCAGCGGGCCGTTGCCGAGATTGCCGAGCAGCTTGTTCCAGATCTCGTCGCGGATCTTGGGGGTGACGATGGCCGTCATGCCGCCGCCATTGATATGCGCTGCAATCGACTGGATGCGCTGCGATTCACGGCCGTCGGGTTCGCCGAGCACGACGCGCGGATCCGCATTCTCCACTTCGATGACGCCGGGCGCGATGACTGCGCTGGCGGCATAGACGACGCCGGCAATCGCGCGCTCGGGGCCGACGTTGCGCCAGAGCGCATCATTTGGATCGATCTTCGCGAGGCGGCGGCCTTCCAACGAGCCGCCGACGCCGTGGAAATAGAACCAGGGTATGCCGTTCATGACGAAGGCGACCGGCGTATCTGGTTTCAGCAACGGTCCGATGCCCGCAGCCACCGCAGGCAGTGCGGGTGCCTTTACGGTGACGATCACTGCATCCTGCGGGCCGAGCGCTGTTGGATCGTCGCTCGCCTGGACGCGGACGTTGAACTGACCATCGCTGGCATGCACGGTCAGCCCGTCACGCTGGATCGCAGCCAAATGCGAGCCTCGGGCCAGGACGGAAACCTCTGCTCCACCGCGCGCCAAGCGCATGGCCAGATGGCCGCCGATGGCACCGGCACCGTACACGCAAATCCGCATCTCAGCCTCCTGAGTGTTTGCGGCAAGTCTGGCGATTGCGGCGGCGCGGCGCAACCAGTTGTGGAGGCCTACTTTACGACAATGTCCCCGACCATCCCGTCCCAATCGTGGTCGGCACAGATCAGATGGTAAGTGCCTGGTTTCAGCGGTTCGAGGTCGACGTCGGCCGATGTACCAGGTTGCAACACGATCTCCTTACCACCATTCGCGAGTTGGCCGGGATCGCGCACGATGGAAGCAGCGAGGAACTCGGGGGCGGTGAATTCGTGCAGGTTCTTGCCGTGATTTTCGAGATGCAGCCGATATGGCGTGCCATGCTGGAACGTCAGGTGATCGGGCTGGAACACGTCATCCACCATCACGACCGTCATCGGCTGCGCGTGCGACCAGTCCACCGCGGGACTGGCCGCAAGCAGCAACGGCACGGCGAACAGCAGTGCCCTCAAGCGGAGACTGTCGGCAAGCCGACCTGACGGCGGATGTCGTTGATGATCTGGAGTACGCGTTGACGGTAAGGCAGGTATTGCACGCCGAACTCCTGCACCAGGCGGGTGTTGTCGATCAGGTAGTTGCCCGACGTCGCCTTGCCGCCGGTCTCATGTTGGAAAGTGACGCGCGCGTCGGGCAAAAATTCCCGCACGATGTCGGCGATTTCGCCCAGGCTGATCGCGACGCCGCCCGAGTTGTAGACGCTGTGCTTCGGCTTGTCGGACAGCAGCACACGGGTGAAAACCTCGGCGATGTCGTCGACGTGGATTGGGCAGCGCATCGCATCCTTGTACGGGAAGGATATCGGCTTGCCCTGCGCTGGCTGGGTGATCAGGTTCACGTGGTCGACCGAGCCGCGCACCTTGTCCGGACCGGTCACGTTCGCGGGGCGCACCGCGGTGATCGTCATGCCGTATTTCTCGTTGTAGTCCTGCGCCTGGAACTCGTTGAAGATCTTGTGCATGGCGTATTGCACTTCGCCGTGACGGAAGTCGTCCTCGGTGATCATGCGTTCGCCGTAGTGCTTCTGCATACCGTTCACCGCTAGCGAGCTGGCGAACACCACGCGATTCACGCTGGCGAGCCGCGCGGCTTCGAAGCAGTTGTCCATGCCGATGATGTTCAGCTTGGTGGCGATGTGCGGGGCATGGTCGCTGCCGAGAAAGTACGACAGGTTGATGATGCGGCTGGGCTTGGCACTGGTCGTCGCGGCCATCACATCGTCGAATTGTGTCACGTCGCCGCGCATGACGCGCACCTGCTTGCCAAGGTCGTCGAATGAGGCCGCGCCGGGGTTGATGTCCATGCAGACGATCTCCTCGCCGTGGGCTGCGAGAAGGCGGATGACGCGCGTGCCGATGAAGCCGGTGCCGCCGATGACGAAGATGGACATGTTGGTTTCCTCCGATGGCTTTGCGTGGCAGACTGGCACGATGAGACCACAGGCGGAAGCGAGGATCGCGCGGCTGGCCGAGGCCGAAACGGTATCGTTCGGGCCATTGGCCGACTACGCGAAGCTAACTGGCGATGATGGGTTGCCGGTGTTTACTGGTGTGCAGACGTGCAAGCCGGGGTACCAGACGCCGCTGCACTGGCACCCTTATGTCGAGTGCCTGTTCATCCTGGAAGGTACGATGGAGGCCTGGCTGGAGGGGCAGGAGAACGCACCTGCGCGGTTAGAGGTGGGGGACATGATCGCGCTGCCGGCGTGCGTGCCGCACGTGTTCCGTAATGCGGGGGATGGGACGCTGCGGTTGTTGGGGATACATGGGTCGCCCACACGCATCGTCCATCGCGTGGAGGAGGCGACGCAGGGATAACACGGATTACACGGATTTGGACACGGATTACACGGAAGGAGAATTTTGGGCGCTTCGCGCCGACTGTTCCGACTACCGCGCGAGGCGCTTTAAAAATCTTCTCTGTGCAATCCGTGTCCAAATCCGCTTAATCTATGTTGTTCTTCCTGCCTATTGTCATGTCGGCCGGTGGATTCCGATGGCCCACTTGCGCCCGTCTCACATGAAGCACATATTGGCCTCATATGAAGCGGGGCCGCGCCATGAGCTACCGGACATCGACCATTGAGAACCTGCTGGGTGTTAGACCCCGGGCGACCGATACCCGCTTGGCTCTTGCCTATTCGATTGAAGCCGGCCTGCCGGTTTCGGCGCTTGACCATTTGGCCGAGGCCGTCGCGCCTGAAGACGCACGGTTCAAGTACAGACTGATCCCTAAGGCGACCTTGGAGCGGCGGCGTCGCTCGACCAAGCGTCTTACAACGGAGGAAGGCGATCGCCTGGCGCGGGTCGCAAAGGTCTACGCGGCCGCCCTGGATATTTATCACGATGCGACAAAGGTTCGCGAATTTCTCCATCGTCCGCACATGATGCTGGACAACAAGGCGCCTCTCGACGTGGCCCTGGGGACCGGACCTGGCGCCGATGCCGTCATCAACCTTCTCGGCCGCGCCGCTTATAGCGGCGGCGTGTGACAGTGCCGAAGACCGATCGTGTTCTCACCTGTTTCCGTATCGGTGATCCTGATGGCGCGTATCCGATCTATGACACCGAAGGAGCGCGACTGTTTCCTGGCCGTTGGAACACGGAAATCAGTCCGATCATTTACACGTCGGAGCACTACTCGACGGCGATGCTGGAGAAACTGGTGCATGCCAACAGCATACTGCCGCCCAACCAGCACTACATCCGCATCACGGTTCCTAATGGCGTGAGCTACGAGGTTTTTCAGACCGCGCGGCATCCGGGATGGGACGCAAAGAACGAGACGATCTGTAAGGCGTTCGGAGAGAGTTGGTACGGAGAGTGGCGCACGGCACTGCTACTTGTGCCTTCGCTTCCCGCACGCTTGGAACGCAATATCCTGATCAATCCGCTGCATCCCAACTCAAACAGTTTCACACACGAACTTCCTGAACCGGTATGGTGGGACGAGCGGTTGTATGGCTAAAGCGATGCCGGACTGATTGAAGCGAGTATCCATGTCGTTGTGGGCGATGCGAAGCAATCCCTTCGAGATTGCTTCGCGTCACTCGCAATGACACGGTCTCTCTGTTGCTCCTGCTTATCCTTCGTTTCGTGTCAGCCGCTGGATAGCGAACTCCGTATCCATTACATCCCCGAAGATCGCATAGAACGCCACCAGCGAGGCGTTGTGCTCCTCCATGGTCATTGCCGCATTGGCGTCGCTCACCATGATTGTCTTGAAGTTGGTCATCATCGCATCTCGCGCTGACAACTCGCAGCAGACGTTGGTGACGGTGCCGGTGATCAGCACCGTATCGAAGCCGCGCGAACGCAGGCGGTACGGCAGTTCGCATGTCCCGGGCATGAAGGCGCTGAAGCGGTATTTGCGGACGATCTCGTCCTCGGGACGCACATCGAGGTCGGGCCAGAGCTCCTGGCCCTTGCTCCCTTCGCTCATCGCCGTGATGCGTCTGGCACGGGCGGCCGGCGTCAGCATCGCTTGCGCATGGCTCCACTCAAAGGCACTGAGTTCGTCGACGGTGTTCTTGACCCAGAACACGCCACCTCCGGCACCGCGCACCACCGAAGCGAGGCGGTTCACGTTGGGCACGATGTCGCGCGCCATCGGACACACCGCATGGCCGACCTCGTCATCCATGAACGCATTCTGAAGATCGACGACGATCAGCGCTGTGCGCTTGGCATCGAGGTCGGCGTGGGGATGCGGGACGCCGGTGCGCGCGATCACACGTTCGGCCACACCGGCGGGAACATCGAACCAGTTCATTCATTTGCCTCCACACCAAGTTGGGCGAGTTCGGCCAGGAGGGCGCGGCGCCGCACATCGATTTCTTCCAGGGCAAGATGCTGCAATCGCTTCAGGAAGTCCGGCGAGGCAGAGAAGCCAAGATAATGGGCCGAGGCGGCGCCTTCGGCGGACAGCCTGATCGAGGCGTCACCCGGAAGTTTGATGAAGGTCTCGAAATCGGCTGGCTCGGCATTCTTGGCGTGCCCAATCAGCTCCTTCATGCCGTTCAGCTCGGCAATCAGGTGGTTCACCCTCTCGATGTCCTGGATTTTCATGCAGCACCGCCCTACCCGGGCGTGTAGCGAAACGCATCGTTGTCCGCAGGTCAACATTGTCACGCGACAACGCGCGAGAAGTCATTACATGGTCCTGCCATGCGCGTGCTCCGCCGATTTCTGGCCGCCCCTTCTGCTGCTGGCCGCCATCACCGTCGCCTGGGCGAGCGGGCTCGGGCATTGGCTGAATTGGCACACACTGGCGCGCAATCAGTCGGAGCTGGGCGCTTGGGTGCTGGCGCACCCGATCGCCGCACCGTCACTTTACCTCCTGGGCTACGCCGCCGTGGTCACGCTATCGCTGCCAGAGGCCGCGATCGTGTCGGTGGCGGGCGGCTTGCTGTTTGGCACCGTGTTCGGGGGAGTGCTGGCGATCTTCGGCTCGTCGATTGGGGCGATCGTGCTGTTCCTCGCGGTGCGGCATCATCTTGCCACGGCAATCGCGGCACGAGGCGGACGGCTGATCGATCGCATCCGCTGCGAACTCGGGCGTGACGGCTTCAGCTATCTGCTGGCGATCCGGCTGGTGCCGGCGTTTCCGTTCTGGCTGGTCAACCTGGCGGCGGCGCTGAGCGGCATGCGGCTGCTGCCTTACACGGTTGCGACCGTGATCGGCATCATTCCGGCGACCTTCGTCTATACGTCCATCGGCGCCGGTGTGGGCAAGGTGCTGGCCGAAGGCGGAGTGCCTGATCTCAACTTGATCTTCTCGCCCGGGGTCCTTGGCCCGATGGTCGGGTTTGCGGCGCTGTCGCTGCTGCCGGTCGCCTGGCGCCGCTGGAAACGCCGGCATGCCTGATTTCGATCTGGCGGTGATTGGCGCGGGAGCCGCAGGTCTGTCGGTGACAGCGGTTGCGGCACAGCTTGGACTGCGCGTCGCACTGATCGAGCGAGACCGGATGGGCGGCGATTGCCTGAATTTTGGTTGCGTGCCGAGCAAGGCTCTGCTGGCGGCGTCGCATGCGGCCGTCGCCGCGCGACAGGCAGGGCGGTTCGGCGTTCGGCTGCCGGAGCCGGGGATCGACTGGGATGCTGTGCAGGCGCACGTGCATGGCGTGATTGCCGCGATCGCCCCGACGGATTCCGAGGCGCGGTTTACTGCCCTTGGCGCGACAGTGATGCGCGGCGAGGCACGGTTCGTGGCGACCGACGCGCTGGACGTGGATGGGCGCAGGATCAGCGCTCGGCGCATCGTGGTCGCGGCGGGCAGCAGCGCAGTGGTGCCACCGATACCTGGACTGGATCGCGTGCCGTACCTGACCAACACCAGCATCTTCGACCTGACCGAGCGGCCGGAACACCTGCTGATCCTGGGCGGTGGGCCGGTGGGGTTGGAGATGGCGGATGCCTTCGCCGGGTTGGGCACGCGGGTCACGGTGATCGAGGCCGCGACGATCGCATCGAAGGAGGATCCGGAACTGGTGGCGGGACTGCGCGATGCCCTCGCGGCGCGGGGCGTTGTGCTGCTGGAGCAGGCGAAGGTCGCCAGCGTTGAAGCCGGACCGACGCTGGTGCTGGCGGATGGCGGGCGGATCGAAGGCAGCCATCTGCTGGTTGCCGTTGGCCGCCGCCCAAACCTGGACGCGCTGGACCTGGCGGCAGGGAATGTCAGGGCCAGCAAAGCGGGCATCGTGACGGATCGCGGACTGCGGAGCGTCACCAACCGACGCGTCTACGCGATTGGCGACATTGCCGAACCGGAGGGGATCGGGCCGCGCGCTTTCACGCATGTCGGCTCGTATCACGCGGGTATCGTCATCCGGCGGGCGCTGTTCCGGTTGAGGGCGCGGGTGGACTACGGCTCGCTGCCACGGGTCACTTGCACCAGCCCGGAGCTCGCCCAGGCCGGCATGACGGAGGCAGAGGCGCGCGCCGCCGGCCATCGGATTGCAATCCTGCGCTGGCCGATGGCGGACAACGACCGGGCGGTGGCGGAGGGTGACAAGGTGGGACTGGTCAAGCTGGTCGTTTCACGAGACCGCGTCATCGGAGCGGGCATTTTGGCACCCAATGCCGGTGAATTGATTGGCATGTGGGTGCTGGCGATCGCCCAGCGTATGAAGCTTGCGACGCTGGCGGGGGCGATTATTCCTTACCCTACGCGATCGGAAGCCGCGAAACGCGCGGCCAGCTTTTACTTTGTGCCACGCTTGTTCTCGCCACGCACCAAGACCTTGATTCGATTGTTGGCGTGGTTGCCCTGAGCGGCATTTCAACCCAATTTCCCGCCATGGCGGAATCGGATATCGAACCGCAGCGCGTGCGGCCGCGCCAGAGCCTGTCTGCCAGGCTCTGGCTGGTCGCGACGCTGGCAGTGCTGTTGACCGAGGTCGTGGTGTTCCTGCCATTGATCGCACATGAGCGGTCGTCCTGGTTCGCGGAGCGCTTCGACGATGGAGCGCTCGCGACTTCGGCGGCCGTGGGCAACACGATCGGGCCGGCCAAGGCGGCCGAGCTGCTGCGGGTGACTGGCACACGGGCCATCCGCATGACAGCCCCGGACGGCACCACAGTGACCATCGGAGACACGACGACTGTCCCGGTGGCGACGATGGACCTGCGGGCGGAGGACCAGTTCACCGCTCTGCGCAGAGCGTTGCGCGTGCTGATCATGCAGGAGGACCGGCTCGTCAGCGTACGGGCCGCGAATCCGTACGATGCCAGAGACACGGAAGAGATCGTCATAAATGAACACGCGCTCGGCCGTGCGCTGCGGCAGTACGCCGGTGACTTCGCTGTCCTGGCTCTGCTGATCGCCGGGGTGACCGGCGGCCTGGTCTATTTGGCCGTGCTGCTGCTGCTGGTGCGGCCGATGCGGCGGATCACCGGCAGCATTGCCGCGTTCCGCGCCGATCCCGAACGGACGGCGCCGCTCGATCCGGACGAGATCAGTGTGCTGTCGGATGATGAAATTTCGGTGGCTGGGCGCGAGTTGGCGGCGATGCAGCACGAGCTGCGGGCGGCACTGTGGCGCAACGCACGGCTGGCGGCGTTGGGCACGGTGTGTGCCAAGGTCAGCCACGACCTGCGTGGCATTCTGACGCCGGCGCTGCTGACGTCCGAGCGGTTGCAGCTCAATCCCGATCCGAAGGTGCAGCGGGCGGGTGAAACGCTGGCCCAGGCGGTGGATCGCGCGACGGACCTGGTGCGGCGGACGTTGGACTATGCGCGCGAGGGACCGCCGCCGCTGGCAATGGCGCCGGTCGAGCTGGCCCCCCTGGTGGACGAGGCGGCGGATACTGCGCGGCCGTTGAGCGGCACGCTTCGGCTGACGAATACGATCGAACAGGCGATCATGGTGAATGCCGACAGGATGCAGTTGTTCCGCGTGCTGGCGAACCTGCTGCGCAATGCAGTCGAGGCGGGGGCGCGGTCAATTCAGGTCTCGGCACAGCACAACAGTCCGACGCTGTCGGTGGACATTTGCGATGACGGCCCGGGATTGCCGGAGGCTGTGCAGGCCGAGCTGTTCCGGCCGTTCGCGGGCAGCAGGAGGCGCGGTGGCACCGGGCTGGGTCTGGCGATCGCTCGTGACCTGATGGTGGCGCATGGTGGGACCATCGAACTGGTGCAGACAGGCGAAAGCGGCACGACCTTCCGGCTGACGCTGCGGATCGTCACGGCGACTGCGACCGAGCAGCGGGGGCCTCGGATTGCCCCTCCGACGGCGGCGGACGTATAGGACGCCAGCGCAACGGGAGGGTGTCCGTGTCGATCCGACAGTGGTTTGTGTTAGCGGCGACTTGCGTCGTGGGGGTGATTGGGCTGCTGATCGCCGCCTCGGAGGGCGAGGGGAACAGCTATGCCCTCGGCCTGATGCTGTTTGTTGGCGCGGTGATCTACGCGTTCATCCAAATCAAGCAGCACTTCGACAGCGTCGACCGGATGCACGGCTGACATGGCACGCGCGGCGGCGGTCTGGGACCCGGGGCAGTACCTACGGTTTTCGGATGAGCGGCTGCGGCCGGCGCTGGATTTGCTGGCGCAGGTGGGGTTGGAGGCGCCGGCTCGGGTGGTCGATCTCGGGTGTGGGGCGGGGAATGTCACGGCGATCCTACGGGAGCGGTTTCCGTTAGCGGAGGTGGTCGGGGTCGATGGGTCGGCCAGCATGCTGGAGAAAGCGCGTTCGAGCGTGCCTGGGTGCCGGTTCGAACTGGGCGACTTCTTTCAGTGGGAGCCAGGTGGGGCGGTCGATGTGCTGTACTCGAATGCGGCGCTGCAATGGGTGGATCAGCATGAGACGCTGTTTCCTCGGCTGCTATCGTTCGTGAAGACGGGGGGTGTGTTCGCGGTGCAGATGCCGGCGATGCACGACATGCCGCTGCGGCGGATTCCGTATGAGCTGGCGGAGCGGCCGGAGTGGGTGGGGGATCTGCGCGGGGTTGGTTCGGCGCCGGGGATTCTGTCGGCGGAGGCATATTGGGATTTGCTGCGCGCTCGGGTGGCTTCGCTCGATATATGGGTGACGACGTATATGCACGCGCTGCAGGGCGAGCACGCGGTGATGGAATGGGCGTCGGGAAGTAGTCTGCGTCCGTTTCTGGATCGGTTGCCGGAGGAGCGGCGGGAGGCATTCCGGTTGGCTTATTCGGAGGCGGCGCGGGTGCATTATCCTCGGCGTGCGGATGGCACGACGTTGCTGCCGTTTCAGCGGATGTTCATGGTGGCAACGGTGTGATTAGGCTATTTTTTACACAGAGTTTCACAGCGTGCACACAGAGTTCCACAGAGATGTTATTATGGCGTTTCCCACTAATGCAGTAGCGCCTTAAATAATTTCTCTGTGGAACTCTGTGTGCACTCTGTGAAACTCTGTGTCGAGAATCATCTCAACAGCACCAGCCTTGCCGGTTGGCCGCGTTGCACGACGACGATCGCGCGCTGCCGGAATATGCGCGCGATGCGCGACATGCGCCGTGGATCGGCAACAATGAACAGATGCGCTTCATGCCAGCGCTTCAGCACACCATCGGCGGCACAAACAACAAAGCGGCGTAAGCGCTCGTGCAGTCTGGCTTGCATGCGGCGGTTCCAGCCCTCGGGCATGCGGCGTGAGTATGGGTTCCAGGCGGTGATGAATGCGCTTGTTTGTCGTGGCACCATGGTGCCGTTGCGGTTGATGGCCGGCGCAAGGTCGGCCATGTCGAGGGAAATGCGGCGGCCGATGCGCACGACAACACCACACGCGCGGTATTCCGTCTGCCGATAGGCTCGCAGCAGGCGCGGTGGGATCACGCCAGGGAACGCGCCGCGGTAAATTCAACATCGCGGTGGACGTGCACCGACATCAGCAGGCCAAAGCCGATCATCACGGTGAACATCGCTGACCCGCCATGTGAGACCAGAGGCAGAGGCACGCCTCCGACCGGGATCGCGCCCATCACCATGGCGATATTGACCAACACATAAAGGAAGAAGTTGCTGGCGATGCCGAGCGCGACCAGGCGGCCGAACTGATTGCGGCAACGCAGCGCCACCAGCATGCCGCCGAGCACGATCAGGCAGAGCAGCGCCATCACCACGACACCGCCGACGAAGCCGAATTCCTCGCCGATCATGGTGAAAATAAAGTCGGTCTGCTTTTCGGGGAGGAAGTCGAGATGGCCTTGCGAACCCTGCAGATAGCCCTGACCCCACATGCCGCCGGAACCGAGCGCGATCTTGGACTGGATGATGTTGTAGCCGGCGCCGAGAGGATCATTCTCAGGGTTCATGAACGTGTCGATCCGTGCGCGCTGGTAATCGTGGAGGTGGCCATAGGCGATTTTCGCGATGAAGGGCACCGGCAGCGCGAGCAGCACGAATTTCCACCAGCGCACGCCGGCGGCGAAGAACATGATGCCGCCGAGGATCGCGGTGATCACCGCGGTGCCGAGGTTTGGCTCCTTCACGATCAGCGCGACGGGGACCAGTACTGCGATCAGCGGCGGGATGAGGAACAGCGGATTGCCGATGCGCTCCCACGAGGCGCGGTGGAACCATGATGCCAACGCCAACACGAGCGCGATCTTCATCATCTCGGAGGGCTGTAGCTGCAATCCGCCGAACTCGATCCAGCGTTGCGCGCCCTTCCCTATGTGGCCGTAGCGCATGACCACCACCAAAAGCGCGAGAGACACGAAATAGCTTGGCCAGGCGAGGCGGCGGATGAAACGGATGTCCACCATGGCGATGCCGATCATCAACACAAGGCCAGCGGTGAAGCGCATGACATGACGGGCCGCGTAGGGTTCGTCCGAACCGCCGGCGGCGCTGTACAGTGCGGTGTAGCCGACACCGGCCAGGCAGCATAGCAGCAACACGTACAGCCAGTTGATCTGCAGCACCTTGTTGCCGATACCGAAGGAGGTCTGTAGCCAGAGACGCCCTTCTCTCATTTCAGGGCGACCTGAGCGCCCGGCGGCGTATCGCGGCCGGCCGGATCGCGTTGCAGGGTGTCCATCATGATGTCGCGCGCGATCGGGCCGGCTGCGGCGGCACCAGCGTTGCCGTGCTCGACGACGACGGCGAGTGCGTAACGCGGCGCGTCGTACGGCGCATAGGCGACGAACAGCGCATGTGGACGCTGGTCCCAGGGCAGCTTGGAGCTGTCGAAGTTGGTGTCCTCGCGCTGTTCGCGGGAGACGCGGCGGACTTGCGAGGAGCCGGTCTTGCCCGCCATCTGCCAGCGCTGATCGGGCAATCTGGCCTGCGGGGCGGTGCCGCCTGCCTCGTTGACCACCGCCCACATGCCTTCGCGCACGACATGCAGATAGTGTTCGGTCAGGTCCATCGCCGGCCAGTCAGACGGGTCAGAGCCTGGCTGAATTTGATCGGCCAGCTTGCGGGTCAGATGCGGATCGATCTTGCGGCCGGTGGCGACGCGCGCGGCGTAGGTGGCAAGTTCAAGCGGAGAAACCTGGATGAAGCCCTGGCCGATGCCGGCCACGACAGTATCGCCGAGGTTCCAGGCATGGCCCTGCCCGATGCGCCATTCGCGGGTTGGGATCAGGCCGGGGCGCACGGCGGGCAGGTCGATCGGCAGCGCGGTGCCAAGGCCAAACCGGTTGCCCATGGCCGCGATCGGATCCATGCCGGTCTTCTTCGCCACCTGATAGAAGAAGACGTCGCAACTGTTCTTGAGCCCGCCGCGCAGGTCGAGCGTGCCGTGGCCGCCCTTGCGCCAACAGTGGAAGCGGGCATTGCCGAGGTCGAAATAGCCGGGACACTCGAAGGTTTCGGACGGGGTGATCGCCCTGGATTCCAGCGCGGCCATCGCGACGTTCATCTTGAATGTGGAGCCAGGCGCGTAGAGGCCATCAGTCGCGCGGTTCAGCAGCGGCGTGCGCTTGTCCTGCGCCCAGGTTTTCCATTGCGCTTGCGATACGCCAGAATTGAACAGCGACGGATCGAACGATGGGTTGGTCGCCATCGCCAGCACTTCGCCGTTGTTGCAGTCGAGAACGACGGCGCTGGCGCACTCGTCGCCGAGGTGGTCGATCACCTTCTGCTGGAGCGTGGCGTCGATGGTGAGGCCGAGTTCGTCACCTTCGACGCCTTCCTGACGATCGAGTTCGCGGATGACGCGGCCGAATGCGTTCACCTCGAGCTGCACCGCGCCGGCACGACCGCGCAGGTCGAGGTCGTACTGCTTCTCCAGTCCGGCACGGCCGACGCGGATGCCAGGGAGGGAAAGCTCAGGGTCGGCTTCGACGTCGGTTTCATTGGGCGGCGCGACGTAGCCGATGACGTGGGAAAGCTGCTCGCCCATTGGGTACATGCGCGTGGTGCCGACATCGACCATGATGCCGGGCAGTTCGGGGGCGTTGACCTCGATGGCGGCCATTTCGTCCCAGTTGAGGAACTCGCGCACCATGACGGGGATGAAGCGGCGATGGCGGCGGACCTCGCGCTCGATGCGGGCGCGTTCGAAGTCGTTGAGCGGGACGATGCGCGAGAAGCTGTCCAGCGTGGCGACGGTGTTGTCGGTCTGCTCGGCGATCAGCAGGGCACGCCAGTTCAGTTTGTTGCCGGCGACGACGGTGCCGAAGCGATCCAGCATGCGGCCCCGGGGTGGGGCGATCAGGCGGGCGCTGACGCGGTTTTCGCGGGCGAGCGTGGCGTAGCGGGCGCCGTCAAGGACCTGGACCTGGTAGAGGCGGGCGGCGAGGCCGCCAAGCACCGCGACCTGGCCGCCCATCAGCAGGAGGGCGCGGCGGGTGAAGACGTTGGTGCGGCGGGTGTCACGCTTCATTGGAGGACCAGTCCACCTCTCCCGTTTACGGGAGAGGTCGGCGAGTGAAACGAGCCGGGTGAGGGACGTGCCGACGCACAAGCACCCTCACCCGCCGCGCTGCGCGCGGCGACCTCTCCCACTGAGTGGGCGAGGTGAAGAAGCATTAGGCTAGCTCCGGGTCGGCGATGCCGCGGTGGGCGCGAGTGAACAGGATGGCAACCGCCGGGTACAACGCCGCAGTCAGGGCGGCCTGGAACATGGCGGGTGCCGGCGAGAGCAGGCGGAAGCTCAGCACGGCTGTCAGCGCCCAGCCGAGCGCGGATGCGCCGACGGCAAAACCGCCAAAGACCAGCCATACGGGCAGGAAGCCTTGGTTTGTCAGGGCTCGGCGCCAACGCAGCGCGAAGCCGTGGATCGCCAGGAGGCTCAGCGTGCCGACCCCGAGAGGCAGGTAGCCGAGCAGGTCGAAGAAGACACCAATCAGGAAAACAACGGGTGGCGGCATGGAAGCGGGACGGAAGAGCGACCAGAAGTAGACGCAGGGCAGCGTGACGGCGGGCAACAGAACAGCCTGGTCGGCGATGCCGAAGGGAAGCTGGGTCAGCAGCATCAGCAGCACGGTGCAGCTTGCCGGAAAGCCGTGGCGCGCGGCGATGTCGAGCTGACGGCCGAGCGAGGCGCGCGGGCGGATGCCGGGAAGCTGATCGGGGCGGGCCATATCAGTAGGCGCGCCCCTGTACCGCGCGAGCGGCAGCCTCGGGATCGTCCATGCCAGTCAGGCCGTAGTCGAAGACGCGCACCATCTCGAGGCGGTCCAGCATGGCGGTGGGGACCACCTCGGGGATGTTATTGCTGGTGTAATGGACTGTGCCGACAGGCAGATCGGCCGGAAAGGCACCGGCCTCGGCGCTGGTCACAACCTGTTCGCCCTCCCGCGGGGCGGAGCCTTCCGGCCAGAAAAGCAGCCGGGGCCGCGAACCGTTGGTGCCCGCCAGGATGGCATGGGCGTGGGAATGCTCCAGGATCACCGGAATGCGGCTGTTCAGGTCGGTAATCAGCAGAACGCGCGCGGTGCGCGAGCCGACCTCGGTGACACGGCCGACCAGGCCGCGCTCGTCCATGCGCGATCTCGCCCTTGCGGATGCTGTGGTTCGGGCCGACGGAAAGCAGCACCGCCTTGGCGTAGACGCCGCCGGCATCGGCCACGACCCGTGCCGTTACGTAGGAGGGCGCCGCGTCAGGGAGCCAGTGGAGGTTGGCCTTCAGCCGCTGGTTCTCGGCGTCCAGCGCCAGCGCGATCGACTGCCAGCGGCGCAGGCGTTCGTTCTCGGCGCGCAAGCTGGTCATTCTGTGCGCGCATGTCCCAAAGGTCGGTGGTGCCGGTGACCATGTCGCGCAATCCGGCGAGCGGTTCGGCCAGGGCGACGTAGATCGGGGCCAGGGCGTCCGCCAGGGCCATACGGGTACGCTCGGCCAACACGGCGTCGGCTTTGCCGAGCAGCATCAGGCCGAAGCAGGCCGCGATCAGCACTGGCAGCGTCAGCTTTGCCAGCGCTTGGCGCGCCTGGATGGAAAGGCGGATCATCGACTGGCGACCCCCCGGGGGACGAGGCTCTCTATACGCGATGGATTGGCGGGTACGAAGCCCCTGATTTTTCAGCGGCTTGCCGCGTCAGGAGCCGCCGGGGGAACGCTTCAATTCGTTGCGCATGGTGTGCGCCTGGCCGGCGGTCACCGCTGGCGCCGCGTTGCCCCACGCGTTGCGGATGTAGGTGACCACCGCGGCGACCTGCTCGTCCGACAGCTTCCAATCGAACGCCGGCATGGCGGGCGCGGTCGGCGTGGCGCCGGTGGCCACGGCGCGGGTGCCATGCAGCACCACGTGCAGCAGCGAGCCGGGATTGTCCTGCTGCACGAACGGGCTGCCTTTCAGGGTGGGCAGCAGGCGAGCGATGCCGGCTGCCATCCATCGTGTGACACGGCGGAGCACTCGTCGGCGTAGATCGCGCCGCCGGCCCGCATCACTGGGTCGTTGCGCAGAGCAGTGGCGGCGGCGCCGTTGTTGGGACCGGGCTGATCCAGCAGATAGGTCGCCGCGGCATGCAGATCGCCTAAGCGTCCAATGCGAGGTGGAGTTGCTGATCTCTTCGGCCATCGGGCCGGACGCGGCGGTGTACCGGTTGGCGCCGGTCTTCAGGTATTCGACGATGTCGTCCACCGACCAGGCGCCGACGCCGACGCGCTTGTCGCCGGTGATGTCGGGCGCGAACCAGCCTTGCAGCGCATAGCCTTGCAGGTGGCGGGCTGTTCTCATCGCCGCCGAGCACGTTCTTCGGCGTGTGGCAGGTGCCGCAATGGCCGAGGCCCTCCACCAGATAAGCCGCCGCGGTTCCACTCCGCGGATTTGTCTGGCTGGTCCTGCCAGTCGCCGGCTGTGAAGAACAGCTTGTTCCAGCCGAACATGCCGGCGCGAATGTTGAACGGGAACGGCAACATGTTGGCGTGGACGCTAGTTGTCACCGGCGGCACCGTGTTCAGCCACGCGCGGATCGCCATCACGTCGTCCCGCGTCACCTTCGTGTAGGCCGGATACGGCATCGCCGGATAAAGATGCTCGTCGCCGACGCCGATGTGCATCGCGTTGTAGAATGTTTCGTCGGACATATCGCCGATGCCGGTAGCCTGGTCGGGCGTGATGTTCGGCGAGACGAGGTTGCCGAACGGCGTCTTGGATCGCGCGTCCGCCGGCCAGGAATTCTCCGCCGGGTGCGGTGTGGCAGGCGGTGCAGTCGCCGACAGATCGCGAGATAGCGGCCGCGCTCGATCAGCGCGAAGTCCTGCTTGTCGTTCTGCTGGGCGTGGGTGGGGGCGAGAGGCAGGGCTAGGAACGGTCAGGAAGGTTAGGATGCGGGCTGTTCGGCCACCCGTCACCCTGCTCACGTCCCAGCGAGGGGAGGGGGACTGGTACCCGGCGTGGTCGCTCATGTGTGCACCAGCGGGCCGGGGTTTTTCAGAGTACTGGTTGCGGATCGCATCCGCCGCCCAGAAGGCGAGAGCGCCGACGTGCCGGTGGGATTGTAGCCGGCGTTTTGCGGGAATACCGTGGCGCCGGTGACGAACAGGTTCGGCACGTCCCAACTTTGCAGATAGCGATTGAGCGCGCTGGTCTTCGGATCGGTGCCCATGATCGCACCGCCGCAGGTATGCGTGGTCTGGTACTTGGTGACATCGTATGGGCCGGTGCGCGGATGCTTTTCCAATGAGCGCGGTCCCATGCGCTGGGTGATCTCGGCCAGCCGATCGGTCAGGTACTGCGACATCTTCAGTTCGTTCTCATGGAAGTCGAACGTCATGCGCAGCAGCTTGCTGCCATAGGCATCGGTGTAGGTTGGATCGAGGTCGAGGAAACAGTCGCGATAGCTGTAGCTGCTGCCGTGCGTCACGGTCTCGTAGCTGGACAGGTAGTTGTCGGCGACCGCCTGCTTCCATGCCGCGCCCCAGGCCGGGGTTCCCTTCGGCGTGCGGTGCCCAGGATCGGCCGGCCATTGGTCTGCACGGCGCCGATGTAGCCGCCGCCGACGAATCCCAGCTTGCCGTGGTCGAAATTGTCGCCATTGAATTCGTCGATGCACATGCCGATGGCGCCGGACGCGATGAACGGATTGAAGTTGAAGTCCTTGTCGAAGAACGCATCGACGCTCGAGGTGACCTGATAGGAGAAGTTGCGCCCGATCACGCCCTGGCCGGTCGACGGGATCGTACGGCGTGCCGATGCCGGACAGCAGCAGCAGATGCACATTGAACAACTGGAACGCGCACAGCAGCACCAGGTCCGCCGGTTGCTCCCATTCGTTGCCGGCGCTGTCGACATAGGTGACGCCGGTCGCGCGCTTGCCGGTGTTGTCGAGGTTGATCCGCGTGACGTTGCACAGCGTGCGCGCCTCGAAGTTCGACTTGCGCATCAGCACGGGCAGCAGCGTGGTCTGCGGGCTGGCCTTGGAGTAGTTGCCGCAGCCGAACCACTCGCAGAAGCCGCAATAGGTGCACGGCCCCAGCGTCACGCCGAGCGGATTGGTGTAGGCCTGCGACAGATTGCCGGATGGCTGCGGGAACGGATGATATCCCATGTCCGCGGCCGCCTTTGCCCAAAGCACCGGGCCAAAGGGCTGCTTCTGCGCCGGCGTCGGGTAGTCGCGCGACCGGGCACCCTCGAACGGATTGCCGCCGGCTTGCTTCTCGCCCTTGAAGTTGCCGGCGGTAACCCGACGTGCCGCACAGATACTCGAACTTGTCGTAATAGCGGTTCCAGATCGTCGTAGGTGACGCCCCAGTCCTGGATCGTCATGTCCTGCGGCAGGAAGTTCGCGCCGTAGCGCTGCGTCAGATGCGAGCGGAGCTGGAAATCGCTGGGCAGGAAGCGCCAGGTTTCCGCGTTCCAGTGCACGCCGCCGCCGCCCACGCCATTCGGCGGCATGAACGAGCCCCAGGTGCGGATCGGCAGCGCCGTCTGATTGACGTTGTGGCGGAAGGTCATCGTCTGCTGCGCCGGGCGCAGGAACAGGTCGTGGCGGATGTGATAGCGCAGTTCGTCCTGCGCATAGGTGGTCGGGAAAGTCGCTCGCCGTGTCGCGCCAGGGGCCGCGCTCGATCGCCACGACGTTCAGGCCCGCATCGGTCAGTTCCTGCGCCAGGATGGAGCCGGTCCAGCCGAGGCCGATGATCACCACGTCGGTGCCGGGTAGCTTGCGGCCAGGCATCGGGGACCTCTCTTAGCTGCCGTGGACCGTCCATTCGGGACGGCCACCGATGCTGACAGGCGGGCGTGGATATTTCTGGTTGTGATGCTCGACCCAGTCGCGATAGTCATAGCGCGCGCCGGGAAAACCGATCATCTTCCACCCGATCATGTCGCGGTTGCCGCCATAGATCGGGTCGGCGAAGAAACCTTCTTGTGTGTTCTGCAATAGCAGATCGAAGAAACCGCGGCCGGATGCACCGGGCAATTGTACCGAGGCTTTCTCCAATCCGCTGATGACTGAGTCCTGCTGATCCGGCGGGATTTCGGCGAAGGCCTTGCCGGCGAAGCGTGCGCGGCAGTACTCGTCCAGCGCGGCAAGAGATTGGCGATAGCGCATCGCGGGAGTCAGAGGCGATTGCGGGCCTTGCTGCTTGTCGCCCTCCTGAAATGGGGGACGCATATACAGGCCGCGCGAGTTGCCGTATGGGCCTGCCAACTGGCGATCGATGTATACGGCGCAGCCAGCGTCCTTCCCGCCGGACCATTGCTGATCGGGTGGGATCAGCCGATCGACCAGAGCCTCCACGGCCGCGCCTTCTTCCGGGGTGAAGAACTGCCATGGGCCTGGCTTGACGATCTCGGGGGCGAGCTTGCATGGGGATCCCAGGTGGGCAGGCCGTGCAGTTCCACGGCATCGCTTTGCCTGAGGAAAAGGAGGAAGGTGGCGGCGGCGGTACCAGCGAGCAGATCGCGACGAGTTGCACCACGCGATCCGTGATCCACGGTCGCCCTCCCTGTGAGCCGACCCGGGAACGCAGTGCTGGCGATAAAGTTTCGTGCCGTCACAGGAACGTTATCTCCCTGCGAGATCGCGCGCGGTGGCGATCTCGGTCTGCGGGAGACGATCACTCGGATGAACAATATCCTCTAGAACGATTCGACCGACGGGTTCGCCGCAACGTTCGGCTGTAGCGGCCCCTGGGCCAAGCAGGTACGTGCCGTCAGAAGGAGCGCGAGCCGCCGGCGCCGTGCGCTGCGCCCTGCCCGCCTGGGATGTGCGCGCCGGTCGTGTCTTCGTTGTTCTGTCCCTGATTGGCGGCTTGGACTTGCGACGGCTGAAGCTGCGGCGAGATACGCGTTGTTGCCGTTGTACATGCTTCCGGTGGTTGGAGGGCCGAGCGTTGCGGGTTGCGGCGCCGCGGCGCTCAGCGCGAGGGCAGTCGCTAGCAGGAAGAAGCATTGCATCGCTGGCTCCTTGTCGATCCATTCATCGAACGCGAAAGGGTCAGCGGCGTTCGGTCACGGCGCGTTGAAGGAAACCAACAGCACGGCGATCACAGCAGCGGGAATGGCGAGGAACCAAGGACCGATGAACATGTGTCCGCCGGCGCTGACAGCGCAGCCCAGCAGGAAGGCCGTGCATTGTTCAGCGAGTCGGAAGGTGGCGTCGCGGGTTTTTGCGTGCTCGGCGGTGTCCTGGAAGTTGGAGGCGAACAGAGCGGCGATGTTGACGAACAGCCTGGTCACGTTCGTGGTCATCACGACTGACGGCGGCTCCTTCGGCTCCGCGAGCAGTCCAGTAGCTGACTGAGTGGACATCGCGAGGATCAGCAGCGTGGCGAGCAACAGCGCGGATGGACGATCGGCGTCGGGAAACGGACCGAGGGTAAGTTGGATGACGAGTGCCGCGATCAGTAGGGCAAGCTCTGCGCTGAGCAGCGGGCGCCATACCGTGTGGTGGCGCCGGCGCAGTGCATCCGCAAGCAGGCTTGCACAACACACTCCGACAGCGAACATCGGGACGGCGAAGACCTTGCTCCAGACACCGGTGGGATGGCCGAGCACAAGCGTTGCAGCAAGGATCACGAAATTCCCGGTGACGTGCGCGGCGAACAAGCCTGACAGGGTCAGGAAACTGAACGTGTCCACCGACCCTGCGACGAAGGCCAGAGCGGTTGCTCGGTGGTTGAAGCGCAGAGCGCACGAAAAAGGAGATGGACATGGCGGACGTATCGGGACTCAAGGTCGCGGTTCTGGCAACTGATGGTGTCGAGCAGGTGGAGCTGACAGAGCCGGTAAAGGCTCTGAAGCAGGCGAAGGCGGACGTGGTCGTCGTCGCGCCGCACTTGGGGCAGATCCAGGGCATGAAGCATCATGACAAGGGGGACAAACTGACTGTCGATCACGATCTTGCCAGTGTGTTACCGGAACGCTTTGACGCACTGGTGCTGCCGGGCGGTGTGGCCAGTCCCGATGCGCTGCGGATGGACGCGAAAGCGGTGGCGTTCGTGCGGCACTTCGTGCAGGCCAACAAGCCGATCGCGGCGATCTGTCATGGACCTTGGACGCTGATCGAGGCGGAGGGGGTGAAGGGACGGACGATGACGTCGTGGCCCTCGCTGCGGACCGATCTGAAGAACGCTGGGGCGAAGTGGGAGGATCGGAGCGTTGTGCGCGATGGACGGGTGGTGTCGTCGCGCAAGCCAGACGATTTGGCGGATTTTTGCAGAGAGATGCTGAGGGTGTTTGGCGAGGCGGAGCGGCGGGCGGGGGCAGGCTTTGCGCGGGAATGGGGACGCGCCCGGCCATGACGATGATTTGGACGCCATCGCCGTTATGTTGGCACCTGTGGGGACGCGCCCGGCCAGGACGTTGGTACGAATGAAGCAGCGATTTGGCGCAGCACCGACCTTATGGCACGCTTCCAACCAAACACGCTCTCCAGGAATCGTCGCCATGCCCGAACCAACCCCTTTCGACATGCTCTCCGGCGTTCGTATCGTCGACTTCACCCAGTTCGAGGCCGGCCCTTCCTGCACCGAGGCGCTCGCCTGGCTCGGCGCCGAGGTCGTGAAGATCGAGAACCCGCAAGCATGGGCGATCCCGGCCGCCGTCTGCGTCCCGGCCAACCCGACAACGATCCCTATTATTTCCACGTGTTCAACGCCAACAAGAAGTCGATCACCGTCAACCTGAAATCGCCGCGCGGGCTGGCGCTGGTGCAAGGACATGCTGCGCAAAGCCGATGTCTGCGTCGAGAACTACGCGCCCGGCACGATCGAACGTCTCGGCCTCGGCTACGACGTGGTCGCGACGCTGAACCCCGGCATCATCTACGCGCAGGTGAAGGGCTTCGGCGAAGGCAGCCCGTACGAGAACAACCTCGCCTTCGACATGATCGCGCAGGCCTGCGGCGGCACGTTCAGCGTCACGGTGAGCCCGATGGTCCGCCGACGCGCCCGGGCATTTCGCTCGGCGACACCGGCACCGGCATGCTGATGGCGATCACCATCCTCGGTGCGCTGCGCAAGCGCGACGCACCGGCGAGGGCAGCCGCCTGCAGGTCGCGATGCAGGACGCAATCATGCACTACATGCGCATCAACTTCGCGACCCAGGGACTGACCGGCAAGCCGGCGCAGCGCGGTGGCGACAAGGTGCCGGGCGTGAACAACGCGCCTATGGGTCTGTATCCATGCAAGCCCGGCGGTCCGAACGACTACGTCTACCTGATGACCAGCCGCGCCAACCCCGAACACTGGGATCGGCTGCTGAAGCTCATCGGCCGCGAGGACCTGATCGGCGACGCCCGCTACGCCACGCCCGCCGACCGCGTCGAGCGCGAGAAGGAAGTGGACGCGGTCATCAGCCGAATGGACGCGCCACCACACCAAGCATGACGCGATGCGGATGATCGGCGACGCCGGCATCCCGGCCGGTGCCGTGCTCGACACCATGGAACTACAGAACGACCCGACGTTCGAGCAGCGCGGCATCATGCAGGTCATGCACCACAAGGCGCATGGCGACTTCAAAATGCCGGCGTGGCCGGTGCGGGTCGATGGCAAGCCGTCGAAGATCGCGCCATCGCCAATCCTTGGCGAGCACACAGCGGAAGTCCTGGGTTCGTGGCTGGGGCTGAGCGAAGCGGATGTTGCGGCGCTACGGCACGACGGCGCCCTGTGAATGTTTCAGTTACGCGCCGTTAACCGTTGATTTCTCTGTAAAAACTCGGCGCGTGGGGCTTGACCTCGCGGCCAGAGAGCGGCATCGCAGGTCATGCTCAATCGGCCGCGTCGCATTTTCCGGCCTGCCACTTCCCGGCTCCTGGTCAAGGGGTTCGGGTTGTTTCTTATGGGCACATCGGCCGCGGCGACCGCGACCGGCGTGATCGCCATCTGGCCGCATGGGCGGGCACCGGCCACGTCCACTTCCGCGGAACCTCAGCAACTCACCGCCGCACCAGCCCAGGTCGCAGTCGTTGACAGCGGTACGTTGCGGATTGGGGAACGCGTGGTCCGGCTTTCAGGCGTCGAGCCCCCAGCGCGGGGTATCGTCTGTGGCACCGGCCAGGATTGCGCCGCGGCTGCCACCGATGCTCTCGCGGCGATGGTGCGGGAGTTACCGGTGGCATGTCAGGTCACCGGCAAGGATGCCATGGGCCGGCCTTTTGCGGTGTGTCAGGCCAGCGGAACTCAACTGAATCACGCCGTCGTCGCGGCCGGTTGGGCAAGAGCCGATGACCGACAGCCCGAGTTGCACCAGGCCGAACTTGCGGCGCGTGCCGAGCACCGTGGCATCTGGGCTACAGTGCACAGCGCGACGTGGTAAGGGCGGACCTGGCGCATCGGTAGTATCCCAGTTTGAATTGCGGCTTTGGGTTGGAAGCGGTCCTACGGGCTCGTCACGCCAACGGCCGGGTAGCGCCCATTACGGTCCATCCGAATGGCTTGGCCTGCACGCGTGAAGCAGACATTTCCGTAGGTGCCGGCACTCTGGTAATGCTGTAGTGCCGTGAGCGGCAATCAACATCCGATTTCGTGTGTCGAATTGGCAAGGGCACCGCGATGAAATTGGTCGGCAATCTACCAATCCTGGTGGCGCTTATCGTGATCTCTACAACCGATCCCGCTGTGGCCCGGCCCTATGATCCTATTGCTGGGTATCGCGCACAGCGCGAGGCGTACATTGAGGCCTATCGCGTTGGTGGCACGATCAATCCGTCGCAGCTGGCGCCGACAGAACGCGGTCTCGCAGCCCTCGTGCAGAGCAGCAGTGGAGAAACTCGTGTGCGAGCGTTGCTGGAGCTTGGCACGGTGCAGAGGCTGCGCAACGAATTCGCGGACGCTGTCGCGACGCTGGGCCAGGCGGCCCAGTCGGCACAGGCTATGGATCTCCGCGACGTCGCGTTCGACGCATGGATCGGTGTCGCTCGTGCAAATGAATATGGGACTTCTGATCACGGTGCTGCCGCGACGGCGTTCGACCGCGCGGTCGATGCGGCGGGCGAGCAGCCGACAGCCAAGCAGCGTGCAGACCTGACGGGCTATGGCGCGGAGCTTGAGATCGGACGCGGCGAGACCGAGGCAGCCATCATTGACGCGCTACGCGCTGTGCATCTCGCGACTGATCTCAAGGATCGCTTCTACAGCGAACTCGACCTCGCCGACGGACTGCAGAAGCTCGCCGAGAGCTGCGACTACCGCCCGTTGATAGATGCCAGGAGCAGCCAAGATGGTACAGACGCCTATGGTGCCTGCCGCCGCGCCGTCGCCGTAGCACGTACTGCCTACCAACAGGCCAGCACAACGGCCACGTCGCTCGGCTGGACACATCTGACGAACCAGGTACAGGGCTTCCTAAACCAACTCGAGCTACGGCGCCTGCTGATCGAGCAGCGCGCCAAAAGCAAGTCTCTGAACCTGGCGGGCATGTTCAACCCGCGGTCGATCCGCGACGTGCTTGTGAACTCAGGAGTTTGCAGCCGGTGCATCGGCACTCACCAATATTCCAATACTGGCGGATCTGGCGGACTCAGTTGTGGCTCAGGAAATCGCACGAAGCGGCCATGCGGGCGCACGGGGCGAGTATCTTCTCGGATTGGCGAAGGATATTCGGGGTGCCGGACCGAACGTAGCGGGACAGAATTTCGCGGCCGCTGCCAAATTGCTCGGCGACGAACGGCGCGGCTTCTTCGACCCGCGCCGGCGCGGGACGGTGATCGAGAACCGAGGCGAAATCGTTCTCAGTCTCGCGTTGCGGCTACTTTCGCTCGGACGTCAGTCGGATGCGTTCGCCGCGTTCGAGTCGGTCCGTGCTCGCGGACTGGGTGAGCTGGCGAGCGCGTTGGCACGCCCCGACGTGACCGGAGATGACCGCGCCTGGCTGGCTGAGCTGCTCGTGCTGGAGGCGCGCGCCGGTGCCATGGAGCGGAGTATTGTGGCTGAGATTGTGGCGAGCGGGCGCCTCGATGTGAGCGTTGACAAGTTGCAAACCTTGGACGTCCTGCAAGCGGATCGCCGCTCCAAGCTCCGTTCCAACGAGGCGGCAATTGCCCGCTTCGGCACGGATGCCATCACTCCATCCGCCAGCCTTGATAAGCTGCGTGAAGCCGCTAACCGTGCCGGGATCCCGGTGTTGCTCTACTGGAGCACGTTCACCAACGTCATCGCGTGGTACGTGGGTCCTGATGGATCTGACGTGCGCAACGTCTTCCTGCCGGCCAGTGTGCTCAAAGAGAAGCTCGACCGAGTGCTCGCGAGCACCGGTGGCAGCCTGGGCCGAAAGCCATTCGACGAGACGGCAGCCCGCGAGCTGTTCCTGTTCCTGATAGCACCGTTCACGAAGCAGCTCGAGTCAGGCACGGTCAAACAGGTCATGATTGTTCCGCAAGGCGCACTGATCCAGCTACCGTTCGAGGCACTGATAGATCCTGCGTCAGGTGCTTCCGTGATAGACCGTTGGGCGGTCTCCTATGCGCCCAACGCGACGATGGCAGTGGCGGCGTTGGAGAGGCAGCCGCGACCGGTTCGAACCGTCGCCGCGCTGGTCGACCCGGCTATCGATGACAATACAGGCGAAACCACGGCGATCCAGGCGGCGGGGGCCAAGCTGACAAGCGTGACGCGGGGTCAACTGTTCGCCGGCTTGTGGCAGGCTGATAGCCTTCACATACTGACACACGGAGTTTTCAATCCGGACGAAGCGCTTTTGTCGAGGCTTCAGGCCACGACCCGGGCAACCGACCCGCCGATTCTGGCAGCCGAACTGGTGGCCTTGCGGCTGCGAGACCAGCCACTCGCTGTGCTGAGCGCATGCAAGGGCGGGGAGGTCGGCGCACGGATCTCAGGTGAGATATACGGGTTTCCATGGGCACTGCTTATCGGCGGCACGTCAGCCATGGTACTGTCGCGCTGGGACGTGAACGGGGCGAGCAATGGACGTTGGATGGGCATATTTTACCGGGAGCTTTCCAGCGGCGCTTCGGCCGCGGTGGCTGCCGCGGCAGCGATGCGCGAGCTGCGCAAGGCCGGCTTCACGCACCCGTATTATTGGGCGCCGATGCAGGTCAGCGGACGCTGATGCCAGCCTGGATCGGTCGCATGACACTCAATGAGATTGCCGAATTTACCAAGAATGCCGGCATCATTCTGACGGCTTTGTCGGGTGCTGCCTATGGTTGTGGCTATCTGGTGGTCCGTGCCCGCGCCCGCGCGTTGGGCACCGATCCGGGTTTCGCACTGCTCGACCAAGCTTATGTCTTCGCTGGGTTTCGCTTCGTGATGGCGCTGTTGTTCGCGCTACTCATCACGGCATTGCCGCTGCTGTTGCTCCGCGAAATCGGGAAGCGTGCCGCCCTGCTGGCGCCAGCTCTACTCTTTGGCTTGGAGGCCCTGACGGTGGTGTTCGTCGGTGTCGCCACGATAGGGGCCTATATTGCGACACTTGGTGTGAGTGGTGTTTTGCTCTCTCCATCGTTCGGCGGTCTTGCACGCGCCGCGCTGGAGCAAAATAACTACGGCACACTGCTGTTCCTGGTGACGACAATGCTGGGCGGTGCGACTCTGCTGTGGGCTAATGCACATGCCACACGAGCAGGGGAGCTCGATGCGACGGGCGGGGTACTGCTGTTGATTGTCGCACTATTGTTGGTGCTGCTGCCGATGCAGCATGGCGTATTCAATGCTGACCGGGTCGCGCGCCAACTGGAGCATGCGCCGGAGGGGATAACCGGCCTTGTACCACCCATTTGGCTGGTGGATCGTGGAGCCTCGGACCGCGTGGTGGTCTACGGTCACGCCGCGGATGGGAAGGCTCGGCTTATTACGTTGAAAGCGGCACAGGTTGACGAGATTGCCGTGGTTGGCGTCAGCAGTTTAGGGACGGCTGTGGGAGAGCGCGGGCCATGACGCAAACAACCGCTGTGGTGTCGTGGACCAGTTCAATTCTAGCTTCGTTGCTGCTGGCAGGTGCTGTCGCGGCTCAACCAACGCCACCAGCCGCCAAAGGTGGGCTGGGACGAGTTTTCTCGGCCGCGCTTGACGCCCTCGGCCTCGTCTTCCAGGGCATCGGCAGTCTCGCGGGAGGGCCGAGCGCGGGTTCGGTCTGGCGTGTCGATATTCGCACGGGTGAGAGGCAACGCATCGGAAATGCCGCCGACCTCGCCTGGCCGGTACCATCAACTGATGGCACTGCTGTCTACACGCTCCAGGGGCGGCAGGTCATTCGCATCCGTGTCTCGGATGGCCGAGAGACTCCGATCGGAGCGCCGACCGACTGGAGAAAACTGATTGGCATCCTTCCTGACGGAACGGTGCTGGGTTTCGTTGAAGACGATCCGCGCCCGCGTCCGGCCCTACTAGCGCAGGATGGCAAGACTCACAGTGTTGCCAGCGACCACGGATGATGCAGAGCGCAGGCGTAACGGCGCTCTGTTGCAGGAGGGGCGCGACTATAAGGACGGCACTCGGCTGGAGGTACGGGACTCGGAGCGTGGTGGACGAGGAAGCGATGTTTTCCTCGTGGGTAGTGACCAATCACGGAACCTGAGTGATTGCGCCGACGATTACTGCGGTCAGCCGTCGCGTTCACTGGACGGACTCACGTTTTTTTATGTCCGACAACTACACCAGTGAGGCCAAGGGCGTGGTCTCCCTCCTCGTTCCGACATAGCACCGAAAGGCTGTTGTCGTGCGCGTTACCGGTGATCGTGGGCGGATGCAGTGTCCGCTTTGACCCGCTGCGCAACTGAGAGCCGTTTCATGCCGCCGCGGCGAAGGTCGACTTATACCAATGCTCACTGACAATGACTCATCTGTCGTCATGGCCGGGCCGCAGTCCCTGGGCTTGTCCCGGGGATCGGACCCGGCCATCAACGTACATCGGCACCCTTGTGCCGCTGGGACTGATGGCCGGCTCGGCGGCCGGCCATGACGGTTGAAGCGAATGGGTCGCGGTCATTGAGTAGTGGTATTAGGGCTGGAACCTGAAATTCAAACTGAGACATCACCGGTGGATCAGTTCTGCTGAAAATCTGTCTGCGAAAACGCCCTTCCCGGCGACAGAATCTTCGACCTATTGGATAACGGCGCAATCAAAGATGACCCGGCGGGCGGAGCTTGTGGCCATGACAAGGGATTAACTGGATTTCGGTTAACCATGGCTATTGCATTGCACAACAACGCTTTTTCGGCGCTAAACGCTTGATGCCGGTAGGCCTGGAGGCTACCTGACAGGCCACGGAACCGGGGGGCACCCATGGCAACTGCGACCGACACCAAGAAACGCGGCGGCAAGCCCCGCGAGCCAGCCATCGATCAGCAGCTTCTTCTGAAAGCCTACCACGACATGCTGCTGATCCGCCGCTTCGAAGAGAAGGCGGGACAGCTTTACGGCATGGGTCTCATCGGCGGCTTCTGCCACCTCTACATCGGCCAGGAGGCCGTCGTCGTAGGCATGCAGTTGGCACTGTCGGACGGCGATGAGGTGGTTACCTCCTACCGCGATCACGGGCACATGCTTGCCACCGGAATGGAGCCGCGCGGTGTCATGGCGGAGCTGACCGGCCGCGCGACCGGCTATTCGCACGGCAAGGGCGGCTCCATGCACATGTTCAGCAAGGAGAAGAATTTCTTCGGCGGGCACGGCATCGTCGGCGCCCAGGTCAGCATCGGCACCGGCCTTGCCTTCAGCAATTGGTATCGCGGCAATGACCGCGTCGCAGTGACCTATTTCGGTGAAGGCGCATCCAACCAAGGCCAGACCTTCGAAAGCTTCAATCTCGCCGCGCTGATGAAGCTGCCGGTGATCTATGTGATCGAGAACAACAAATACGGCATGGGCACCAGCGTGGAACGTGCGTCTGCCTCGCGTGACCTGTCGAAGAACGGAGTTCCCTGGGGCATTCCCGGAACGCAGATCGACGGCATGGATGTGGTGGCGGTAAAGGAAGCCGCGGATCAGGCGGTCGCGCATTGCCGCGCCGGCAAAGGCCCGTTCCTGATCGAAGCGAAGACTTATCGCTATCGTGGCCATTCCATGTCGGACCCGGCGCGGTATCGAACGCGTGAAGAAATCCAGACCATGCGCACCCAGCACGATCCGATCGATGGCGCACGTCACAAGCTTGAAGCATTGGGTGTCGAAGAAAGCGTGTTCAAGCAGATCGATGACGAGGTGAAAGCTGTCGTGCAGGAAGCGGCCGACTTCGCTCAGAGCAGCCCGGAGCCGGATGAGGCCGAGCTGTGGACCGACGTACTGATCGAGGGCTGAGCAATGTCAACGCAAATCCTGATGCCCGCCCTTTCGCCCACCATGACAGAGGGCAAGCTGTCGCGTTGGTTGAAGAATGTCGGCGATGAAGTACGTGCCGGCGACGTTATTGCCGAAATCGAAACCGACAAGGCCACCATGGAGGTCGAAGCGGTCGACGAAGGCAAGCTGGCGCAGATCCTTGTCGATGAAGGTACTGAAGGCGTCGCGGTGAACACGCCGATCGCGGTACTGAATGCGAACGGTGAAGACGTCACCGAAGCTCCGGTCGCCGCAAAGCCTGCCCCAAAGGTTGAAGCCCCGGCACCCAAACCTGCCGCGTCGCCAGCACCCGTCGCTGCACAGCAACCGCACGTCGAGCCTGAGAAGGACTGGGGTCCCACCAAGCCGATCACCGTGCGCGAGGCATTGCGCGATGCAATGGCCGCCGAACTGCGTCGCGATGACAAGGTGTTCCTGATCGGCGAGGAAGTTGCGCAGTATCAGGGTGCCTACAAGATCAGCCAGGGCCTGTTGGACGAATTCGGCCCCAAGCGCGTCATCGACACGCCGATCACCGAGCACGGCTTCACCGGCATGTCGGTTGGTGCGGCGCTGAATGGCCTGAAGCCGATCGTCGAGTTCATGACCTTCAACTTCGCCATGCAGGCGATGGATCAGATCATCAACTCAGCCACCAAGACGCTGTACATGTCGGGTGGCCAGATGGGCTGTCCGATCGTCTTCCGTGGCCCGAATGGCGCCGCCGCCCGCGTCGCCGCTCAGCACTCGCAATGCTATGCAAGTTGGTATGCACATGTGCCAGGCCTGAAGGTCGTCGCGCCATGGTCGTCTGCTGATGCGAAGGGACTGCTGCGCGCGGCGATCCGCGATCCCAATCCGGTCATCGTGCTGGAAAACGAAATCCTGTACGGCCACACGTTCGATTGCCCGACCGATGAGGACTTCATCCTGCCCCTCGGCAAGGCCAAGATCGAGCGCGTCGGCAAGCATGTGACGATCGTCGCGTTCAGCATCATGGTTGGCGTGGCCTTGCAGGCGGCGGAGAAGCTGGCCGAACAAGGCATCGAAGCGGAAGTGATCAACCTACGCTCCCTGCGGCCGTTCGATACCGCGACCGTCGTGGAAAGCGTGAAGAAGACCAACCGCATCGTTTCTCTCGAGGAAGGCTGGCCGTTCGCCGGCATCGGCGCCGAAGTCGCGATGCAGGTCATCGAGCACGCATTCGACTGGCTCGACGCGCCGCCGGTGCGTGTGCATGGCCTCGATGTGCCCCTGCCCTACGCCGCCAATCTGGAAAAACTTGCATTGCCGCAACCCAACTGGGTCGTCGATGCGGTGAAAAAGATCGTCTGAGGGGAGCGTCGAATGGCAACCAACATCCTGATGCCGGCGCTATCGCCCACGATGACCGAGGGCACTCTGTCACGCTGGCTGAAGAAGGAAGGCGACAACGTACGTGCCGGCGACGTGATCGCCGAAATAGAGACCGACAAGGCGACGATGGAAGTCGAGGCTGTCGATGAAGGCGTCCTCGGCAAGATCCTCGTCGGCGACGGCACCGAGGGCGTGAAGGTCAACGAACCAATCGCAATCCTGGTTGAACAGGGCGAAGCCGTTCCAGCGTCGGCCGCACCCGCACCCAAACCCAAACCCGCCGCACCCCCGCCAGCCCCGAAGCAGGAGGCCGCCAAACCAGCCGCCCCGCCGTCACCACAGCCCGCACCGGCCGCCGGCAACGGCCAAGACACCGGTGAGCGCATCTTCGCCTCCCCCCTTGCCCGCCGCATGGCCAAGCAAGCCGGCATCGATCTCTCTACCCTGAAAGGCAGTGGCCCGAACGGCCGCATCGTCAAGGCGGACATCGAGGGCGTGCAGCAGAAAGCACCATCAGCGCCGCCTGCCGCACAACCAACCGCGGCCCCCGCGCCGATCGCACGCCCCTCGGCATCCATCACCGCCCCGCATCAACTGATTCCGCACAGCAACATACGCAAAGTGATCGCGCGTCGTCTCACCGAGGCGAAGTCCACCATCCCGCACTTCTACGTATCGATGGACATCGAGATCGACGCGCTGATCAAACTGATGAACGAGCTGAACGCGAAGTCGCCCAAGGAAGGCGACGGTGTATATACAATCACCATCAACGACCTGGTCATCAAGGCCTCCGCCGCGACCCTGCGCCGCGTGCCGACGGTGAATGCCGCCTGGACCGACGACGGCACGGCGCTGTTCGACGACGTCGACATCAGCGTCGCGGTTGCCATCCCCGACGGCCTGATCACACCGATCATCCGCAAGGCTGACCAGAAAGGCCTGGCGACAATCAGCCGCGAGATGAAGGACCTGGCCACCCGCGCCCGTTCCGGTAAACTGAAGCCGGAAGAATTTCAAGGCGGCGGTTTTTCCATCTCCAACATGGGCATGTTCGGCGTGTCGGAGTTCGCCGCGATCATCAACCCGCCGCAGTCGGCGATCCTCGCGGTAGCGGCCGGCCAGAAGCGCCCCGTGGTCAAGAATGACGCGCTGGCGATCGCCACGGTGATGACCTGCACGCTGAGCGTCGATCACCGTGTCGTCGATGGCGCTCTCGGTGCCCGCTGGCTGCGCGAATTCAAGCGGATCGTCGAGGACCCGCTGAGTCTGCTGCTGTGATGATTACCCCACCGTCATGGCCGGCCCCGAGCCGGCCATCCACCCCGTGACCCAACAGCACGTGCATGCCAACGGAACATGGCGGCTGGGTGTACATCATGACCAACCACCCAAACGGCACGTTGTATATCGGCGTAACCAATGATCTGTCCCGACGCATATCTGAACACCGGACCGGAGTGGGTAGCCGCTTTGCGAAGCGCTACTACCTCAAGCGTCTCGTCTATACCGAGCGCCATGAGGACATCCGCAATGCAATTCAGCGCGAAACAAGCCTGAAGCGATGGCCGCGCGCATGGAAGGTCGCGTTGATAGTCTCACAGAATCCGGACTGGAGGGATCTTGCTGACCAACCTCTGTAACAGCGCGGATGGCCGGCTCCGGGCCGGCCATGACGGATAAGCCATGGCCACCTTCACTCTCCGTTCAACGACACCGGCAGATGTCCAGACGCTGCATCGGCTGATGCGCGACTTCGCGACCTACGAAAAGCTCCAGCACCGCTTCAAGATCACCGAAGCCGCCCTGCGCAACGCCCTGTTCGGACCCAAGCCGACGCACGACTCCATCCTGGTCGACGCCGACACTGACACCATCGGCTTCGCCCTCTGGTATTTCACCTTCGGCACCTTCTCGGGCCGCTACGGCCTGTTCGTCGAGGACATCTACATCGACCCCGCTCATCGCGGTCGCGGCATCGGCATGGCGTTGTTCCGCCACATGGCGCGCATTGCCACCGAGCGCGATTGCCTCAGCATGGAGTGGAACGTCCTCGACTGGAACACCCCCGCGATCGAGTTCTATCGCCGCATTGGCGCCAAGCCGATCGAAGGATGGATCCCACAGCAACTCAGCGGCGAAGCGCTGACCGCGCTAGCCAACGGAGCATCGAATGGCTGACCAGACATTTGACCTTGTCGTTGTAGGCGGCGGTCCCGGCGGCTACGTCGCCGCGATCCGCGCGGCCCAGCTCGGCATGAAGACCGCCGTGGTGGAGCGCGAACACCTCGGCGGCATCTGCCTCAACTGGGGCTGCATTCCCACCAAGGCGCTGCTGCGCACCTCCGAGATCAACCACCTGCTGCATCACCTGCCCGATTTCGGCTTCGCCGCTGTCGAGCCGCGCTTCGAGATCGACAAGGTGGTGAAGCGCTCGCGCGCCGTGGCGAAGCAACTTTCGCAAGGCGTCGGGTTCCTGCTGCGCAAGCACAAGGTCACGGTGTTCGACGGCGCCGGCAAGCTCGCCGGCAAGCAGACACTGGCGGTGGAGAAAGACGGCAAGCCAGTCGCGACGCTGAAGTCACCGCACATCATCCTGGCCACCGGTGCGCGTGCCCGCGAGCTACCTGGCCTCGAGGCCGACGGCAAGCTGATCTGGACCTACAAGCAAGCGATGGTGCCACCCACGATGCCGAAGTCGCTGCTGGTGATCGGCAGCGGCGCCATCGGCATCGAGTTCGCCAGCTTCTATCGCAACATGGGCGCCGAGGTGACTGTCGTGGAAGTGCTGCCTCGAATTCTCCCAGTCGAGGACGAGGAAATTTCCGCCTTCGCCCACAAGGCATTCGAGAAGCAGGGCATCAAGATCATGACCGGCGCTCAGGTGAAGGGTGGGAAGAAAGGCGCGGACAACGTCACCGTCACGGTGGAGGCCGGCGGCAAGAGCCAGGACATCACGGTGGATCGTGTGATTTCCGCCGTCGGCATCGTCGGCAATGTGGAAGGTATCGGCCTGGAAGGCACCGGCGTGAAGGTCGACCGCACGCATGTGGTGATCGATGAATACTGCCGCACCGGCGAGCCCGGTATATACGCCATCGGCGACCTGGCCGGGCCCCCTTGGCTCGCGCACAAGGCAAGCCATGAGGGCGTGCTGTGCGTGGAAAAGATAGCCGGGCTGAATGACGTGCATCCGATGGATGTGCGCAATATCCCCGGCTGCACGTATTGCCGCCCGCAGGTCGCCTCGGTGGGTCTGACCGAGGCGCACGCGAAGGAAGCCGGCTACCAGGTGAAGGTCGGCCACTTCCCGTTCATCGGCAACGGCAAGGCGATCGCCATGGGCGAGCCGGAGGGCATGGTGAAGACGGTGTTCGACGCGAAGACCGGAGAGTTGCTAGGTGCGCACATGGTCGGCGCGGAAGTGACGGAGATGATCCAGGGTTTTGCCATCGCGCGCACATTGGAGAGCACCGAAGCGGAGCTGATCGAGACGGTGTTCCCGCATCCCACGGTCAGCGAGACGATGCACGAGGCGGTGCTGGATGCGTATGGGCGGGTGATTCACATCTGATCGCCTGCGCCGACACGCTGTCATTGCGAGGAGCGCAGCAGTTCCGCGTAGTGTTCGCGCAACGCCCGCGTGATCGGACCTGGCGCATTGAACGCGCGTCCGTCGATCGATCGCACCGGCGTCACGCCACCAAATGTGCCGGTCACGAACGCCTCATCGGCCGCGTACACATCGAGCAGCGTAAAATCACCAACCCGGATCGGAATACCCGCGGCCTCGCACAGGCCGATGACCTTCCCCCGCGTAATCCCCCGGAAGCAGTGGCGGCCGCTCGACGTCAGCACCACACCCTCGCGCACGGCGAAGAAATTGGTCGCGTTGCAGCTTGCGACGAAGCCGCTGTCATCCAGCATCAGCGCCTCGTCCGCCCCCGCCTTGTATGCCTGGATCAGCGCCAGGATCAGGTTCAGCCGGCTGTGTGAGTTCAGCGCCATGTCGAACTGGTCGGCGCGCGTGCAGCGAATGGTCGAGGTGAACAGCGCCAGTCCCTCACCCACCACCGGCACCTTGTATTCCGCGACGATCACCACGGTCGCCGAACCGATCGTCTGACGCGGGTCCTGGCTCGGCGTGCGTTTCATCCCGCGCGTCACCATCAGCCTGATATGCACGCCGTCATGCATATCGTTGGCGCGACACGTCGCCTCCAGCGCCGCGATCAGCTCTGCGCGCGACATACCCACATCGAGGTCGATCGCGCGCGCCCCAGCGAACAGCCGATCCAGATGCTCATCGCGGAACAGCAGCCGATTGTTGATCAGACGCAAACCTTCCCACACGCCGTCGCCCGCGATGAATCCGCCGTCGAACACCGACACCACCGCGGCATCGCGCGGCACAAGCGCACCGTTGACCCACACCTTCACCGTCGCGTTTCGAGAATCCTCGACGATGTCCTGACTGCCGGCCATGGCGCACTTCCCTTCCCTCGCCCGCGTTCCTATCGTTCGCACCAATCGACGCGAGGGGGAACCGTCCATGTCCAACACCACCTGGCAACGCCGCACCGCCATCGGCCTCGGCGTGGCTGGCGCCGCAACCGCGCTTGCCTCTGCGCGCGCCTCCGCGGAGACCACCAGCACTTGGGACCGCATCCGCGGCCAGAAGGAACTGCGTATCGGCGTCACCTCGGGTGAGCCGTGGTTCTACAAGGACCCGGCGAGCGGCGCCTGGAGCGGCATCGGCTATGCCGCGGGCGCGGCGATGGCCAAGGACCTTGACGTGAAGCTGGTGCCGGTGGAGACGACGTGGGGCAATGCGGTGGCGGCCCTGCAAGCGGACCAGTTCGACGTGATGTTCGTTCTCGACGCGACGCCGCAGCGGGCGCTTTCGGTGGATTTCCCGGTGCAGCCGTTCTTCTACTACGCGCAAGGTGTGCTGGTGCGCGACGGGCTGGAGGCGAAACACTGGTCCGATCTGGACAAGCCGGAGATACGCATCGCGGTGACGCTGGGCACCGCGCCTGACCGCGACGTCACAGCGCGGCTGCCGCACGCGCATATCGATCGCTATCCGGGGAATGACCAGTCGATCCTGGCGTTCCAGTCAGGGCACGTGGATGCGGTGTGCCTGTATCATCCCGCGCTGGTGATGCAGCAGCATCGTGTTGGCATGGGCAAGGTCGTGCTGCCGGAACCGATACGCGCGTCCACGACCTCGGCCGGGGTGCGGCGCGAGGCGGACAAGACCTGGCGCGACTGGCTGGGGCTGGCGCTGGATTTCTATTACGTCACCGGCCAGACGCAGGGTTTTTACGAGGCGTTCCTGCAATCGCGCGGGATCGATCCGAAGGAGGCGCCGGCTGTGATGCGGGAGATGTGGGGGACGGCGGGTGGGTGACACGCTTGGCGATAGGGGCGGATAATTCATATCTGAGACTGGCATCCACCAGTAGCCAGTGATAAGTTACTGCGCCGGAATGGGGGGCACCGTCCGGTAAGATGGATTTGTATCTACAGGGACATCTCGCAAGCGCCTACACCAGTGGATTGCAGCGCGCCAGGGTGACGACCGAGCCTTGGGTAGCCAACCAGATATACTGCCCGAACTGCGGAAACTGCCACATCATCAGATACGCCAACAATAATGAGGTTGGCGATTTCTATTGTCCTGCTTGCAAGGAAGACTATGAGCTGAAGAGCCAGCGATCCCGCTTCGGAGCCAAAGTGGTCGATGGCGCTTATCCGGCAATGATGCGGCGGCTGACCGGGAATTCCAACCCGAACCTCTTTCTGCTGAATTACGACGCTAAAAGCTTGACGGTGACCAATTTGCTTATTGTTCCCAAACACTTTTTCACGGCCGAGATCATCGAGGAGAGAAAGCCGCTACCTCACACGGCCAAACGTGCCGGCTGGATCGGTTGCAGGATTCTTCTCCATGCAATACCGCATTTTGGCCGGATACCGTTGATACAGAATGGCATCATTGAACCGAAAGCCGATGTGCTTGCCAGATGGCAGCAAACCCTATTCCTGCGTCGGCAGCGTGACTTGGGTACGAAAGGCTGGCTCCTTCACGTCATGCGGTGCATCGAGCGGATCGGAAAAAGCCAGTTTAGCCTCGAGGAGGTATATGCCTTTGAGGACGAATTGCAGTCTGCATACCCCGGTAATCGTCATATCAGAGCGAAAATCCGACAGCGACTTCAGGTCCTGCGAGACAACGGATACATTGACTTCTTAGGTGACGGACTCTATCGCCTGAGGTCTACACCCGATTGACAATGACGGTTGCGCAAGAGGCTATCGCATGGCGTGGTTCCGTAATCAATATGAGTGTGACGAGTGCGGATGCTACTGGGAAGATGAGTGGTCATGCGGATGCGATGACGACTGCCCCGAGTGTGGCGCACGACACATGGGACCGATCGATAGTATCGACTTGTCGCATGTCATCGAAGAGTGGAAAGGCAAATTCCTAATATACAGATCGCTGGATTCCGCTGAGCACTCGGCCGACTATGAATTGATCGCAGAATCCACAACACGAGAAGCGGCAGAAGACTTCCTCCGATACTGCGCCGCAGATGATCCGGAATGTGGGAACAGCCGCATCGGCTTCGTGGATTGAAAGCACGACGGAGACACTCAAGTTGGCTTTGTAGATTAACCTGCTAAGCGGCCCCGGCCCCTAAACCCGGCCCGAGTAGGCAGCCTCCCGATCGCCTTCCCCACGTCCCGATCGGCCACCGCAAGCTCGAACTGCACCAGAAGATTGAGCCAGAATTGCGGGTCTACGCCGAACCAGTGGCCAAACGGCAAAGCCGTGTCGCCGGTGATTGACCGCTTGCCGCCGATGATTTGGCTGATGCGGTTCGGCGGCACGTCGATCTGCCGAGCAAACTCGGTTGGTGTAACGCCAAGTTCGTCCAACTCATCCTTCAGAATGCCTCCGGGGTGAACGGCACGCTTGAACACGCCGTGGTTGCCTTTCACCGCCAGAAAATCAACGTTCTCAACGTTACTCCAACTAGGCTGGTCGTCGGGCTACTGCAAATACAGACATTGCACGCCGGGTGGCATCCCAGCGTAGTTTCCACTGGCATGTGTCTGACGATACGACTACTGTGTCAGACACGAGGAACCAAAATGTCTGCGCATCGTCAAACCACCGGCAAAAGCCGACCGCCGAGCCACCCGCCGCGGACCAAGCGCGCCGCGAAAGCTGCTGCGGTGCAGACCGCCGCAGCCCTGCGCGTGCTCGCCGCCAACGGCGTGCTCACCGGCCAAGCGGACAGGGTGAGCGCCCGCATCGATCACGGCCTGCTCCAGGCCGCCGCCCGCAAGATCGGCTCGACCAACACGACGGAGGTCGTGCAAGCCGCGCTCGCCGCCTTCGTCGCGCCCGACCCATTCGTGGAATGGCTGCTGTCCGACAAGGATCGGCTGCCCGCGGACTTCGAGCTTGCCATCTGAGACCATTGGCGCTGTCGCCAAGCGGCACAATCCATCCGCCCACACCGCGACACTGCGCTATCGTCCAGATGCCGCGTTGCCATTCGATCCGGCCGCCGCGCCCGTGCTGCCGCTTCTGCTCGATACGACGTTCTACCTTCATCGCAGCACCGGCAAATTGCCGGAAGGCATTCGCGCGCTGATCGCCTCGCGACGGCACATGGTACACAACTCCGCCGTCGCCTGCGCTGAATTGGCCATCAGTATTGGCTTGCTCGATCCGATCGATCCGCGCACCACAAACGCGACCGCGGCCATTCAGGCACACCTCGATCAAATGTCGCTGGACAAGACCATGGCGCCGAGTGCGCCAGCCTGGGCAGAGGCGGCCATACTCGCCGGCATACTTGCGCGTACCCAGGGGATCGCCCTACCGAAACGCCGCCGTGAGCTACTGCTGGACGCGCTGATCTATCTGACCGCAGTGGAACAGGACATGCTGCTCGTCACCGCCAACGTTCGTCACATGGACCTTCTGATGCAGCTTCATCCGATCGGCAACGTTCTGCTCTACAGACCCGTGCAAAACATACAGTCCGCAGCCACAGACAGTACCTGATGCCGCTAGCCCACATGCGCTTACCGAGTGGTTCGACCAGCCCTCCCGTCCAGTGCGGGAGCCACCGATGGTTTCAGTGGCTCATCCCCCTCGCCTTCCTCCTTTATAATTCCCCTTCGCTTGCCGATCCCCCACGCCTCCAATGCTGGACCTGCCTGGAACATCTGGCGACACAACTGCCGGCGACGAACCCGCAGGAGGACCCAACCTACGAGCAAGGACTGACACCAGGTTCCGTCCTACCCGCCCTCGCCGCATGCAGCCTCGACGATTCCGAGATTCCCAATCTACAGCGCATCATCCAGACCTTCACCGATGCCTCCGTCAACAACGGCGGCGCCGCGTATGTGCAAAAGCACCTGGAGCAGATGCCGCAGGTCAGCGCGGACGATCGCGCCAAGCTGGTAGACGGTGCGAGGCAAGACCTGGACACAACGCTTCGCCACCTCGTCGATCACAACTGCCGCCTTCTGCTGCAATCGCACTTCGACGAGGGCGGCAGCCGCGCCTGGCTGTTGCACATGATCGCGCTGGGCCGGGACGAAGAGTACCATTGACGGTCGCTCACCGGAGTAATTCGACATCGCCGTTGCAGAAGCGAAGCTTGCTTGCTATCTAACCCGGGCACCCGGCGGACGTTCCAAAATGGTTGGCCCGCCGGGGCCGGTGGGTAGACTACCGGCGGATGAAGAAGGACAGCTTCATCCGCCATCTACCCCACCGGAGACCCAAGGCAATGCACAGCATTGTCTGTTCCCCTAGTGGCGGCGCCATTGCCGCAAAACGCATGATGGCGCCGTCCAGTGAACATCCGGTTAGGGCGTCGCCGAGGCGGTCGGGGTATTAAGCCACGGCGCCTCTCGCATGCAGCCGCCGCAGCGCCCGATCCACCCATTGCGCCGTCAGCTTCTCCTGCACGCCATTCTGCAGCAGACGCTCATGCAGCGCGGGAAAATCCACCTGATCCAGCGCCTGGTCCTGATTGAAACAGGAAAAAACCACCGTGCGCTCGCCAGTCCGCGGGTCCACATGCGGTTGCAGACACTGCGCGCAGACCTCCTTCATCATGCACTGCATCGGCGAGTTGATTGACCCGATCGCCACATGCCCAGGCCTCATCAGCGGCGCCAGCACGCCATGCCGCGCCGCCCCCACCGCCTGCATCATCCGGTCCGACCCAATAACGATCATCCGATCGGCTTCCGGCAGCCCGACCTCCGCGCCGAACGTCGCCATCCCCTGCACGATATTCCCCACGAACGACCGGTCCCCAGGCCGCGTCGGCACGAACCCCGGCGCCTCATCGCAGCACCACACGATCACATCGGCCGCGCGCTCGATCTCCGCCACCTTGTAGCGGTCGCGCACCTGCTTATAGCCGGCGAAATACACTACCCGCGAACCAGCCGCACGCATCGCGGCGCCAATGGAAAACAGCACCGCATTCCCCAACCCGCCGCCCACCAGCGCCACGGTCGAGCCCTCGACGATTTCGGTCGCTGACCCCGTCGGCCCCATCAGCACCACCGGCTCACCAGGCTTCAGCAGAGCGCAGATATCGGACGAACCGCCCATCTCCAGCACAATCACCGACACCAGTCCGCGCTCCGGATCGGTCCACGCCCCCGTCATCGCCAGGCCTTCCATCGCCAGCACCGTGCTCGCGGCACCAACCTCGGCAATGCGCGGCGCCAGCATCTCGTAGTTCTGCAACCGGTAGAACTGCCCCGGCTTGAACGCACGAGCCTGCGCCGGCGCATGCACCACCACCTCGATGATCGTCGGCGTCAGGCGCTTCACCGCGTGCACCGTCGGCACCAGCTCCTCGCGGCATCGCGCGATCAGCTCCGCGCCAGAAACCCCCGTTGCGTCCCGCACGCCAAGCACGTGCGACACGACCGGATAGCCGCGCTTTGCCCCACCCATCGCCTTCACGACATTGCCGAAGAAGCTCGGATGCAGGTCGCCAAAGAAGCTGATGAACCGCCCGTTCTCCGCCCGATGCATCAGCACATGCGTCTCGTCCGGCTTGGCGAGCCCGCGCACCACCGTGACCGGTGCGCCGTCTTCATCCACCGCCTGGAAGTAGCGCCCGTCCAGCACGATCCGCCCGTCCTCGCGCGCCAGCACAGTGTTCGGCTGCGTCCCCGCCGCGACCAAAATCGCCCGCGCCGGCAACACCACGTCCGATCCATCCGCGCGCTTCAATCGCATCCCCGAGGCGTGCCCGTACGCATCAACCTCCACCGCGCTCGGCGACAGACCTTCAGCGAAGCGCACCGCCTCTTCCATCGCCTTCGCCACTTCCTCGTGGTTCAGCGTGTAGGACGGGCTATCGATCAGCCGCCGCCGATAGGCGATCGTCACGCCGCCCCATTCGTTCAGCAGCCGCGCCAGCGCAGGCGCCCTACCCTCCCGCGCCGACGCCTCACGCTCAGTCGCAATCGCCGCCGCATGCGTCAGGAACTCATCAGCGATACCTGCTTCCTCGGCATTCCACGCGGCGCGCACGGCGCCTTCACCGCGCTCCGCCACCAGCGCGCGGTACCGTGCTGCGAATTTCTCCACCTGCCGCACGTAATACGCCAAGCTTTCGGTCGCCGTATCGATCGCGGTCAGTCCGCCGCCGATCACCACCACCGGCAGCCGCAATTGCAGATTGGTGATCGAGGAAAGCTTCGCCGCCCCAGTCAACTGCAGCGCCATCAAAAAATCCGATGCGGCACGCACGCCGCGGGCCAGACCATTCGGAATATCCAGCACCGTCGGCTTGCCCGCGCCCATGCACAGCGCGATATGGTCGAACCCCATCGCCCACGCGTCATCCATGCCCAGCGTCGCTCCGCCGCCAAACCGGATGCCGCCGAAATGCGCGAACTGCGGCCGCCGTTCCAGCAGCAGCCGCACCACCTTCAGGTAGTTCTTGTTCCACCGCACCGTGATGCCGTACTCGGCCACACCGCCGAACCCGGCCATCACGCGATCATCCAGGTTCTCGTAGAGCCGCTCGACATCGCGCACCGGCGCAGTCGGATCAAAGCCCAGCGGCTCGATCTTCAACCCATCGATCGCGACCACTGTGTGCCCGTCATTCATCAGATGATGGGCCAGCGTGAATCCCGCCGGACCCAGCCCAACGATCAGCACCTTGCGCCCGCTATCCGCCCGAGGCAGCGGCCGCCGAATATCCAGCGGATTCCAGCGCGTCAGCAGCGCGTAGATCTCGAACCCCCAAGTCAGCCCCAGCACATCCTTCAGCACACGCGTTTCCGCCTGAGGAATATCGACCGGGTCCTGACGTTGGTAGATACACGCCTTCATGCAGTCGTTGCAGATGCGATGCCCCGTCGCCGCCATCATCGGATTGTCGATCGCGATCGTCGCAAACGCCCCCAGCACGCTGCCTTGCGCGCGCAGCGTGTGCATCTCGCTTATTTTCTCGTCCAGCGGACACCCCGCCAGCGTCACGCCAAACGGCGACTTCTGGAAATCTCCGCTCTTCCGATCCTTCAGCCCATGCCGGCAGGAATCCTTCCCCTGCGTATGGCACCAGATGCAGTAATTGATCTGATCCAGCGCCTGCTGCGTGTTCATCCCCGCATCAGTCAGCGCAAACCCCTCGCGAGCGCGCCAATGCGTCTCTGGCAGACGCAGCATCGTCACGCCATCGCGCTCGATCGTTTCAACTGGAACCAGATGCTGCGGATCAACCCGATGAGGCACCCGGAACAGCGTCCCCCCCGCATGCGCCGCCGCCCCCTGTTCGGTCAGCGTGGCCCACGCGGCGTAGCGCATCGCCACATCCAGCGCCTCGCTATCGCCCGCCTTCTCCCACTCCGTCACGCGATCGGCGAACACCGCGCTCGGTCAGCGCCCCGCCAACCAACGCCTCCAGCGCCGCCCGCAACGCCCCGCCATCGAACCCCGATGCGTCAGAATACTTCTTCACCGCCTGCCGCTGCACGAACAGCCGCTTGCAGGCGTGGATCGGGTCCAGCGCGTGGGTCTCGCGCGCCAGCGCCAGTGTCTCCGCCTCGATCCCGAACAGCGCCGCCACGAACCCATCCAGATGAGGCCCCAGCGCCACGACAAGCTCGCTCTCGTCCTTCACGGCCACCGCATCGGGTTCAGCCCGCGCCGCCATCAGCCGCGCGTGCAGCGCCGCGTCCTCGGCCGCCAGCCGCTCCACGAACACGCGGTCGAGCCGCACCAGCCCCTCGCGCGTCGCGAGTTCGAACAATCCGAAATCGAACCCCAACCGTTCCATGCGTCAGCCCATCTTGCGCAGCAGCGCCTTTACCTGCACCCGCTCCTCGGGCGATAGAGGCGCCAGTGCCGCATCGTGCGCCTGACGCGCGGATGCCACGACACTCGTGACCAGCGCAACGCCTGCCTCGGTCGCCTCCAGCACCGCGGTGCGGCGGTCCATCGGATCACGCCCCCGATGGACCAGTCCCCGCCCGATGAGCCGCCGCACCACACCCTGGATCGTCGCCGGATCCATGGCCGCGTGGCGCCCCAACAGGTTCTGCGTCGTCCGCCTAAGCTGCACCACCTTCAGCAGCGCGGTGAACTGCGTCGGCGTGAGGTCCGCCCGCGCCATGGCCGCCGTGAAGATCGACACGTGCCGCTGATGCGCCCGCCGGAGGAGAAAACCGATGTGGTCCTCGACGGTAAAGCTGGCCAGGCGCTCGTCGCCCGGATTGATGTTCGCGTCCAGGGTGGCCTCCGGCCGTTCGTTCGTAGACAAATGATGGGGAGAGGGCCGGATTGGTCAAGCGGGCGGGATGGGAGCCAGTGTCCCGGCGCGCGCATGGTCTGCGGACCCGCGGGCCATGAAGCTCCGTTTACTGCCGATAGACTGCCCCGGTGGGGATTATGGTTTCCATGTCCGATAGCCCGGCTGTGGGACACGCTTGCCCTTTTCCCAATCTGGAAATTGGACAGCCTGCGTGCCGCGGAGCTTCACGGCTATTGCATTGACTTCCGGACGCCGGATGACATGACGTGCAAGGACCTCGGGCCAAAGCGCCTCATAGCGAACGGCCGCCGGCTTATGTGGGGTCAGGTCCAGAAAAGACTTTTCAGCACGTCGGCGTTCCGCCGCTAAAAATGCATTCAGCTCGTCTGGCCCCATTTCGTGCAGGGATTCGAATAGCTCGCTCTGGCCCGAGGTCTCGGCCGAGTACTGCACTTTTAAGGTGGCACGGGTGACAGATTGCTCCTGCAGCGCCTTGATCTGACAATCCCGGAACACTTCAATCCCACGCTGATGCCGCGTCGCGTAGCAGAGACAGTAGAGAGGACGATCCTTCCGTGGCCGCAAGACAGTCGTCTCGGCAACGAAGCGATAGTTACCCAATTTAGCCAGGCTTTCAGTAAATGCACCGACCAGAAGTTCCTTGCGCTCTTCCGGTGTTAGGTTCGCTCCGCCGGAGTCGGACTGGCCGGCCATTGGAGCAAGCCGGGTGGGGCAAGCTTCGCACGAAGCGCCAAAATCTTATCTCCGTGGTCCTCAATCGTCCTCCGTGCTAAGAATCTTGGACTATCGCCCCAGGCACCAGCCCAGCCGTGCTGCCCCGTGACCCTCCGCAGACCATCGCAATGACCCACAGGAAGATAATCCTTGACATTATAACTAACGATTTGGCATTAAATTTACTACCAATGCCACTAACCGAAACCACCCCACCACCCGCCTCCCCGCCAGATCCCGCACAGGATCACCCCGCCACCACTCTGCCCAACAACATCGAGGTCCTCCTCCACGCCGTCGGCATCCTCCTCACCTACGGCCGCCATCTCGTCGACACCGTCCGCCAGCGCGCCACCGCCCCCAGCTTCAGCGCCATCGCGGTGTGCTTCGGCACCGCCAACGTTCCCACCATCCTCGCCCACCTCAACCGAGGCATCCTGCGTGCCGTCGCCCTGGAACGCGTGCTCCTCGCCCGCGCCGCCACCGGCAAAGACATCGACTTCGTCGAGCCCCGCGCCCGCGCCCCGCAAGCCCAGCCCGCCCCAGCAGCCGCCGAACCCGAGCACCTCACCCCCCAACCCCTCCCCATCCGCGAGCGCGCGCCACGCCCATCCCGCCCCGCCGGCTGGGACAATGCCGAACTCTTCATGCCCACCTTGGAGGACCTGGAACGTCAGGCACGCCGCCGCCCCGTCGGCCGCACCATCCTCGACATCTGCCTCGACCTCGCCGTCGTCCCCGGCTTCTGCCACAGCGCCTTCTGGAACGAGCTATTCGAGCTCATCACCTATTTCGGCAGCAACGTCAGCAAGCTGATGCAGGAAAAATCCAGCCGTTGGAAGGCATTCGACAAGGAGCAGGACCGCAATCCCAAAGCCACCTGGGACTGGGTGAACCTGACCCGGGACGCGCTCCGCCAGGTCCTCGGCTTCTTCATCGGCGAGCCGCCAATAAACCCGCTCGACCCCGCAGCGGCCATCGCCACCGCCCCATCCTGACCCTCCACAAACGCGCCACTGCCCAACGGGACCGGCCACAGCCAGCCCCGCCGCTGCGCTATGCCCGCATCGCGGCATGCGCGTCCCCGCTGGAGCCGCGGCCCCACCCCTTCTTTACCGGCGATAAACCGCTCTGAGGGCACAACAGACGCACGGCACCACGCCGATCCGAGACACAGGATGCATCCTCTGAAAGCAGCGTATCGCTTCACACTGCACACCGTGGCCGGTGCCGCGATGTTTGCGGTGGTCGGTGGCGCTGCGGTGGCTCTGAACTATTGCGCAATCCTGATCGCTAACACCGGGGTGTCACCCTATATCGTTCTCGCGACCCAAAGCCTGGAGTTCTTCCTCTTCTTGGCTGACGTCATCTGCGTAGTGTTCTTCATAAGGGTCTGCTGGGAAATAAACGAATCGCACGCGTGCAAAAACCAGAGTCGCAATCACTGGTTACGTGGCCAGATCGGAGCACTTATTTCCCCACGGGCCCTAACGCGCGAGACTTGGACCTTCATCAGGCAGGTGCTAGGTAAAGAGACATGAGGACCTGGACGGTCAGACAGACGCTTCGCGACGTGATCGCAAGCCTGAAGTATGAAACAGCCGAAAGCGTCCGGCTGTACTTCTTGCCGCTTCGCGTGCTGGCGAGGGCGCTGTATCGCTCGGTCCACGAGTCCACCGAGCCGAAAAGCGGCCCGAAGTCCAACGCGCACCCGTCGGAAGCGCCAAAGCACCACGCATAGCCGACCGGCCCACGCGCCAAGCCGCCTCCCAACCCTTCCCCTCCCCACCAATCGCGCGCCATTCTGCCCCCCGCAGACCCCCAGGGAGGGCCGCCATGAACTACGCCGAATCCTACGCCGCCTGGCGTTCGGACCCCCAGGCCTGGTGGGCCGCCACAGCACAGGGCATCACCTGGACCCGCCCCTGGGACGAGGTGTTCGACCCCTCCATCCCGCCCTACGGCCGCTGGTTCGTCGGCGGCGAACTGAACACCTGCTTCAACTGCCTCGACCGTCACGTCGAAGCCGGCCGCGGCGACCAGGCCGCGCTGATCTGGGACAGCCCGATGACCGGCCGCGTCGAGACCTTCACCTACCCGCCTGCTGCAGTCCCGCACGGCGAAACTGGCCGGCGCGCTCGCCGCCCTCGGCGTGACCAAGGGCGACCGCGTCGTGATCTACATGCCCATGGTGCCGGAGGCCGCTGATCGCGATGCTGGCCTGCGCCCGCCTCGGCGCGATCCATTCCGTCGTCTTCGGCGGCTTCGCCGCCGCCGAACTGTCCATCCCGCATCGCCGACGCCAAACCGAAGGTGATCGTCTCGGCCTCCTGCGGACTGGAGCCGGGCAGCGTCATCAAATACAAGCCGCTGCTGGACGCCGCGATCGCGCTGTCGCCGCACAAGCCGGACGCCTGCCTGATCCTGCAACGCCCGCAGGCCGAAGCGCTCCGACTGATCCCCGGCCGCGACCACGATTTCGAGCCGCGGTCGAGGCGCCGCGGCGCCGCACGGCTGCGTCTCCGTTCTGGCCACCGATCCGCTGTACATCCTCTACACGTCAGGCACGACCGGCCGGCCCAAAGGCGTCGGTCCGCGACAACGGCGGCCACGCCGTCGCGCTGTGGAACTCGATGAAGATGATCTATGGCCTGGACGCCGGCGACGTCTGGTGGGCCGCCTCCGACGTCGGCTGGGTCGTCGGCCACAGCTACATCGTCTACGCGCCCCTGCTGCGCGGCTGCACCTCCGTGATGTACGAGGGCAAGCCCGTCGGCACGCCCGACGCCGGCGCCTTCTGGCGTGTCTGCGCCCAGCACGCGGTGAAGGTGCTGTTCACCGCCCCCACCGCCATGCGCGCCATCAAGCAGCAGGACCCCGACGGCAAGCTGCCTCCGCACCTACGATCTGTCCAAGCTTGAGGCGCTGTTTCTCGCCGGCGAGCGCTGCGACCCGCCCACCGCCATCTGGGCCGCCGAACTCCTGGGCAAGCCGGTGGTCGATCACTGGTGGCAGACCGAGACCGGCTGGGCGATCACCTCCGGCTTCCGCCAGTTCGGCCTGTTCCCGTTCAAGCCCGGCTCCGGCGGCCGGCCATGCCCCGGCATACGACCTGCACGCGCTGGACGACGACGGCCACGAGCTCGCCGCCGGCCAGACGCGGCAATCTCTGCGCTGCGCCTGCCGCTGCCGCCTGGCTGCGCGCCCACGCTGTGGCAGAACGACGAGGGCTATCACGCGGCCTATCTGTCCGACTTCCCCGGCTGGTACCGCACCGGCGACGCCGGCATGATCGATGCGGATGGCGACGTCTGGGTCATGGGCCGCACCGACGACATCATCAACGTCGCCGGCCATCGTTTGTCCACCGGATCGATGGAGGAAGTCCTGGCGTCCCACACGGACGTCGCCGAGTGTGCCGTCATCGGCGCGAAGGACGAACTGAAAGGCCAGACCCCGATCGGCCTCGTCGTGCTGAAATCCGGCGTCAATCGCCCGGAGGCAGAGATCGCCGCCGAACTGGTCGCGCTGGTGCGCGAACGCATCGGCCCGGTCGCCGCCTTCAAGGATGCGCGGGTGGTGCCGCGGCTGCCGAAGACCCGATCCGGCAAGATCCTGCGCGCGCAGTATCCGCAAGATCGCCGACGGTGAGCAGTTCACCGTGCCGCCGACGATCGAGGATCCGGCGGCATTGGAAGAGGTTCGTGGCGCGTTGGCGCGAGATGCCTGAACGGGTTTTCGCCCGAAGTCCCCTTTATACCACTACTCGCTGACCGCAACCCATTCGCTCCAACCGTCATGGCCGGGCCATGTCCTCGGGCTTGACCCGAGGATTGTCCCGGCCACACGGTAGCGGCACGTTGCCTGCATATGCGGCAACCGCGCATAGGCAGTGAGCCTTGGCATTATCTCCCATTTGACAAATCACATTTCCAGCAACGAAATGGTGGTGAGACAAAAGGTCCAGAACCCAAATGGTGGAGTCGCCTGGCTGCCAGGACGGGCACCTTTCGGTCCCTCCCGGCAATACCGTCTTGATCCGCGGCGTCCCGATCTTCAAGGCGTTGACGGACGCACTCGTTGAAAACCTTGCCAGCACAAGCAGGTTGCACCGCGTTCTCCCAAGAACCGTACTCTTCCGCGAAGGGAATGAACCCGAAGCGCTGCACATCCTGCTAAAGGGCCATGTTATCCTGTCCGCTCAGTCCACGGACGGTCGCGAAGCCGTCACCGAGATCGTCCAGCCCGTTCGCCACATAGCTCTTGCGACAGTGCTGGCGCGCCTCCCCCACGTGGTGAGTGCTGAGACCGTCGCTCGCTCCGACTTGCTCGTGATCCCCACGGATGCATTGCACGACCTCATGCACAGCAGCTCGGAATTTGCCGGCGTGCTCATGCGCGCCCATGCGATGGATTATATGGCAATGGTCCGCGAGGTCTGCGATCTGAAGCTACGCACTGCTACCGAACGCCTCGCGGACTATCTGCTGCAATTCGTGCAAGATAACCCCACCGACGCCGTGCAGGTCCAGCTTCCGATCGGCAAACAGCTCCTTGCCGCCCGCCTCGGCTGCCGCCAGGAAAACCTGTCGCGCGCCTTCAGCATGTTGCGGAATGTAGGTGTCGAAACCCATGGGCGCCGCGTCATACTGCACAACGTGCAGGCGCTTCGCGCATACGCTCTTTCTGGCAACGCATCCGAGCCGAAACTGCCTTGAATTATGGAGGCAGACGCCGTGTCGACATCATCGGCAGCAGCAGCAAGCACCACATCGCATGGCGCTTGGCTTCGCCGTGCACGGCCGTTCATCTTTTTCCTGCGCACTTGTGCCGACACGTGCCAGGCTCGTCGATTGGACTAAGCTGTCCGCATGGTGTGCAATGGCCGCGACACCAACCGGACGGAGGAAACCATGGCACAGGCCCCCTCGACTGAATCGCGCGACCGCGTTCGCGGCACGGTCCCCAAGCTGATCGATCTTTCCGAGAAGGTGCTGTTCGGCGACGTATGGGAACGCCCCCAGCTTTCCAAGCGCGACCGCAGTCTGATCGTCTGCGCCACTCTGATCGCGACGTATCGGCCGGAGCAGCTTCGCGGACACCTACAGCGCGCGCTGCATAACGGCGTCACCAAGGAAGAACTGTCGGAGGTGATTACCCATCTGGCGTTCTATGCCGGCTGGCCCGCGGCGATGACCGCCGCGAACATCGCGCGCGAAGTGTTCGAGGCCACTCCATAAGAGGGAAGCACGACGATGCAGGCGGGATTCATCGGCCTCGGCACCATGGGTGCCAGCATGGCCGCGAACTTGCAAAAGGGATTGAAGGCGCGCGGCGATACTCTGGTAGTGCACGACATCCGCCGAGAAGCGGCCACTCGTCATCTGCGTGACGGTGCGATATGGGCGGACTCGCCCCGGGCATTGGCGGAACAGAGCGACGTGATCTTCACGTCGCTCCCCGGCCCGCCGGAATTCGAATCCGTGTCAGCCGGATTGCTGGCAGGAATCAAGCAGGGTGCTGCGTATTTCGACCTGACCACGAACTCACCAACGGTGGTGCGCAAGGCGCATGACTCGTTCGCCGCGAAAGGCGCATATCTGTTCGATGCGCCCGTCAGTGGTGGCCCACGCGGTGCGGCAAGCGGCAAGCTGGCGATCTGGTGCGGTGGCGACCAGGAGGTCTTCGACAAGTGGCAGCCGGTGCTCGACATGATCGGCGATGCGGCTCGGTACATCGGACCGATCGGAGCCGGATCAGTCGCGAAGCTGGTGCATAACTGCTTCGGCTACATCGCCACGGCGGCGGCGGCTGAGGTCTTCTCCATGGGCGTGAAGGCCGGCATCGAACCACTGGCGATCTGGGAAGCCGTGCGCCAAGGTGCCATCGGGCGACGCGGCGCATTTAAATCCCTGACTGATCAGTTCCTGCCGAACAAGTACGAGCCACCCGCTTTCGCGCTGCGGCTGGCGCATAAGGACGTGTCGCTGGCGACCGGGCTTGGGCGCGAACTGAACGTGCCCATGCGGCTCGCGAACTTGGCCCTGGCTGATTTGGCGGAGGGTCTGAACCGCGGATGGGGCGATCGTGATTCGCGGTCGATGATGCTCTGTCAGCTAGAGCGCGCCGGTGTCAAGATCGAAGTCGATCCACAAAGATTGGCCGAAGCGATGGAAAAGAAGAACATGTAGTAGCCAACCGTCATTGCGCGCCTCGCGAATGCGAGGCAAAGCAATCTTGGGCAGAGGGCGTAGTCGTCATGGCCGGGTCAAGCCCCATAGGCCCTAATATAAGGGCGACGGCATCCAAATCATCGTCATGGCCGGGCGTGTCCCGGCCACCCGTAATGGCACAAACGTTCGACCGCGTGCGCGTCACGCCGGAGCCTATGGGCAGTTGGTCGCCCCTACCAGCAACTTGCCGCCACGGCTGGCCGGGACACGCCCGGCCATGACGTGTGGAAACGGTCAACTCAGAGGGCCCTGCTATTATACACGCACCTGCCAGGGCCTGCGAGCTGCCAGGTTCGTTCTCGCAAGGCCATCACGTTCCCCACCTCACCCGTACCGCTCCGTGCTGTGCCTGGCCCAGGTTGGCACCGGCATCGACCAGCCGGCGCAGCGAGTTGATGAACGCCGCGCGTTCCTCTGGGGCGAGCGCGGCGACGGTACGTTCATGCGCGCGTTGCGCCGGACCGTCCATACGCGCAAGCAAACGCCGGCCGGCGACGGTTGCGTGTACCAGCTTGCGGCGCGCATCGCGCTCAATGCGGCTGCGGCGAACCAGGCCGCGGCGTTCCAGACGTGCGAGCACGTCGGCCATCGTGGTGCGATCGACGCCGACCTCATTGGCGAGGGCTGCCTGATCGAGGCCCGGCTGCGCGTCGGCAACTGTGAGGATGCTGTATTGCACGGGCGTGACGCCGAACGCCTTGCACTCCTCGGCGAATAACGCGAGGTGGATCTGGTGCAAACGGCGAACGAGGAAGCCGGGGCGTTGGCCGAGGACGCGGTAATTGTCAGTCAAGGCCGAGTACCCGAGCGGAGACGGCGCCAGATCGCGCGGAGCATCAATGTGGTGATGGATAGGCTTTCGGGTGGGAGGGTGGCTCTTCCTGTGAGGCGCGCTTCGAGATTGGCGGCGAAGGTCGTCGCGATGGCGGCGGCGAATTCCTGAACGACGGAGCCTCGCGCGAACTGCGCCAGCGGACCACGTAGCGTGTATTCAATTGTGGATTCGGCGGCGGTCGTGGTTGGGTCGAGTTCGCGAAGGCGCACCGTCGCACGGCCACTGAGGCGCGTGGCGGAGCGGCTATCGCGGCCGTCGCCGGTTATTTCGGCGCTGTGGCCGGCGGCGGTGAAGGTGACACGGCCTTCGCCGATGAACAGCGTTTCGATGGGGCCGAGCGAGGCACGGACTTCGCCGCGGAGTTGGTCGCCTTCGACGGAAAGAAGGCGGGCGCCAGGAACGCAATCGGCGACCAGGCGGCTGTCCTGGATCGCAGACCATACTGTGGCCAGCGGCAAGGCGATGCGGATGGTTTGTGTCAGGCGCGGTGCATCCTGCAATTGCGACGTGGAAATAGACGAACGCCTCGCAGTGACCGTCAGCGGGGGCAGCGGCGTCGGCACCGGCCGTTGCAGTATGACGGGTTCTGCCAGGACACGAATGATTGCCCGCACAATGCCGGCATAGCCGGTGCAACGGCAGAGATTGCCAGCAAGCTCCAGGCGGATTCGCGCTTCGTCGGCGTGAGGCAGACGCAGGATGATATCGCGCGCGGTCACCAGCATGCCGGGCGTGCAATAGCCGCACTGGAGTCCATGCTCGGCGGTGAATGCGGCGCGCAGGCGCGTGATGATGGGGTCGTCTTCCAGACCTTCGATCGTGCGGATTTCGGCACCATCGCAAGCGGCGGCGAATGCGATGCAGGAGCGCGCGGGAGCGTTATCGATCAGCAACGTGCAAGCACCGCACACGCCGTGTTCGCAGCCGAGATGCGTGCCGGTGAGCAGTTGATCCTCGCGCAGGAAATCGGCGAGGTGCGTGCGTGGTTGCACGTCGGCAGTCACTGGGGTGCCATTGATGGTGAGACTGACGCGCGTCATGCACCTGCTTTCGCGAGCGCGCGGCTCAGAATGGTGAGCTGCATGTGGCGTGCGACTGGTTCGAGGTCCTGCAATGCGCTGGTTGCGCCTTCGACGGTTGCGGCGTCGCCTCGCAGGAGCAGCGGCTTGCCGCCGAGAGCACCGATCACCGCTCGGCGGTCGGCGCCGTGAAGCAACACAGCGGCCATGGCATGGGCGAAATCCCCGGGCTTGCGGCAGGCCTTTTCGTAGCCCCAGCGCGCACCGGTTATGAGACACGGGATGCTGACGGCCAGCAGGATCTCACCGGGTGCAAGTGCGGTGCGGAAGGCACCTTGGATGAAATCGGCGACATGGAGGCTGCGTTCGCCAGCAGGGCCACGCAGCAGCACCGTTGCATCGAGCGCGGTCAGCACGGTGACCCAATCGGCAGCGGGATCGGCATGACAGAGACTGCCACCGATGGTGCCTCGGTTACGTACGGCGCGATACGCGATGTTGTCGGCGACGCAAGCCAGCACGTTATTGCCGATGTCTGGCACCAGGCCATCGGCGATTGCGGCATGCGTGACACAGGCACCGATGGTGACGGTGTCCGCATCCGACGCGACGCCACAGAGTTCGGGAAGGCGGTTCACCTGCACCAATTTGTCTGGCTGCGCGAGGCGCAAATTCAGCATCGGTCCAAGCGATTGGCCGCCGGCCAGCACGCGCGCGCTATCGCGGAGCAGCGTGATGGTTTCGGCCACGCTTGATGGCCGCGCCAGTTCGAAGGCGTGCGGGCTTCATCGTGCGCCAGCAGTGCGGCGAGCACGCGTTGTGGAGTGATCGGCAGTTCCGTCAGTTCCACACCGAGCGGCGCCAAGGCGTCGTTCACTGCATTGGCGAGCGCGGCGGGGGGGCCAATTGCGCCTCCCTCGCCGATACCCTTCTGGCCGAACATGGAAAGCGGTGATGGTGTCTGCATGTGATCGATGCGCGGTTCCGGGACTTCGGTGGCGCCGGGAAGCAGATAGTCTGCCAATGTTGAGCCTAGCGGTTGGCCGGATGCGTCGTAGGGCATGGCTTCGTAGAGCGCGGTGCCAATGCCTTGCGCGGTGCCGCCGATCACCTGGCCGTCGACGATCATGGGGTTGATCAGCGTGCCGCCGTCCTCGCAGATCGCGTAGTCGAGGATGCGGATGTCGCCGAATTCAGTATCAACTGAAACTACTGCAGCGTGTGCGGCATAGCTGAAGGTGCCGGAATCGCGCAGCGGTTTATAGCCGGCGGTCACTTCCAGGCCTGCGGGCAACACATCGGCGCGGAAGGTCTTGCGGACGCAGATACCAGGTGCGGGCGACCTCGGCGATCGGCACGCTGCCGGATGGGCCGCTGACGACGCCGTTGCCGACGCGGACCGCGTCCACCGGTGACTGCAACAGATGCGCGCCGATACGCGCGATGCGTTCGGCCAGTTCACGGCATGCAGTGCCGACGGCGCCTCCGGCCATCACCATGCAGCGCGACCCCCAGGTGCCAGTGGAATAGGGCGTGAACGCGGTGTCGCCATGCACGACGCGGATCGATGCGAGCGGAATGCCAAGGACTTCGTTCGCGACCTGGGCCAGCGTGGTTTCCAGTCCCTGACCGTGGCTTTGGATGCCGACGCGGAGTTCCAGGCCGCCATCGGGCGTCATGCGCGCGACGGCTTGCTCGAAGCCGGGGACCATCGGAATGCCCCAGCCGGCATAGACCGTGGTGCCGTGCGCGGCCTGCTCGCAGAAGATCGTGCAACCGAAGCCAATACGCAGCGGGCCAGTGGCTTCGGCCTGGCGGCGACGGACGGCGGGGAGGTCGATGGCGTCGATCACGCGACGCAGGCATTGCGGATAGTCGCCGCTGTCGAAGTATTTGTTGGTGATGTTCTCGAATGGCATGCGGTCGGGTGGCACGAGGTTGCGCAGGCGCAGTTCGTGCGGCTCCAGGCCGGCCTGACGCGCGACTGCGTCGAGCGCGACTTCCAGTGCGAAACACACGCCAGACCGGGCGACACCGCGATACGGCAGGATGGGCGGCTTGTTGGTGGCGGCGGAGAAGGTGCGGCAACGGTACGCCTGCATCGTGTAAGGGCCTGGCAGGATGCGAGGCGACCTGCGCCGCTTCCAGACAGGCAGAGAATGGATAGGCTGAATATGCACCTGCATCTACGATGGCCTCGGCGTCGATGCCGATCAGGGTGCCGTCGGTTTCGGCGTATACCGTGAGATCGTAGTCGTGCTCTCGGCAATTGGCGTTGCCGGTGAGCTGCTCGCGGCGATCCTCGATCCAGCGTACGGGATGGCCGAGCTGGCGCGCCAGCCAGGCGAGCACAGACTTCCTCCTGCAGCAGGATGCCCTTGTAGCCGAAGCCGCCGCCGACATCGGGCGCGACGACGCGGATGCGCGCCTGGTCCAGGCCGAGACAGCCGGCAAGACCGGTGCGGACGATGTGCGGCAGTTGAGTGGAGGTATAGATCAGCAGTTGTTCCAGCCGGCGATCCCAGGTCGCGACGACGCCGCGGCCCTCCAGCGGCGACATGCATTGCCGCGCGGTGCGAAGGCGTCGGTGTACGGCGATGGGCGCCGGCTGCGCGAAGCGTTCGGGGCAGACTTCGACAAAGGTTTCGAGGAAAACGTTGTTGTCCCAGTGGTCGTGCAGTTTCGTCTTGCTGGTGAGCGCGGCACGCATGTCAACGACGGCGGGCAATTCCTCGAAGTCGATCTCAACAGCGGCGGCGAGGTCTTCGGCTTCGGCACGCGTGGCGGCGACACAGACTGCGATTGGCTCGCCGACGTGGCGCACCTTGTCGGATGCCAAGCACGGGTTGGGCGGATGGCTTGAAGCCTGGCAGGCCGGAGACCGCAATGATCGGCTGCACGCCGGTCAGGTCCTCGGCGATGAATACGGCACCTGATGGTTTGCGAATGGCGCGGATGCGCGCATGGGCGACGGGGCTGCGCACGAAGGCGAGGTCGCGCATGCCGGCCAGACGGATGTCAGCGATGAACTCGCCCTTGCCGCGCAGATAGCGATCGTCCTCCAGTCGCGGCACGGATTGGCCGACGCCCTCCGCCCATTACGTCCCCTTCCCGCTTGCGCACCATGCCAAGCCGTCAGCATACTGACGATCTGGGTGCTCCGACAATGTGTGAGGTGATTGGCGATGGACAGGCAATTCGATCTGCTGTTGCGCGGTGGACGGGTAATCGAACCCTCGACTGGACGCGACGGCGTGGCAGATGTTGGCGTCACCGATGGGCGCATCGCCGCAATCGAGCCCTCGCTGCCGGCGGCGGCGGGACAGGTGATTGATGCCAGCGGCAAGATCGTGATTGCCGGCATGATCGATACGCATGCGCATATCTATCAGCATGTGACGGGGAAGTTCGGGCTGAATGCCGACATGGTGGGCGTGCAGTCAGGGGTGACCACAGTGGTGGACCAGGGCGGCCCGAGCTGCATGACCATTCCAGGGTTCCGCCACTTTGTCGTTGAGCCGTCGAAGACGCGGGTACTGTGCTTCATTTCTGCTTATCTGGTCGGTGGGCTGGAAGGGCATCTGTATCCATCGCTGTATGGTCCGGACCAGGTGGATGTGAAGGCGACGATACGCGCCGGACGCGCCAATGCGGACATTGTGCGCGGGGTGAAGGCGCACGCCGAGATCGGCGGGGCGTCGCGTTGGGGACTAGAGGTCATCAAACTCGGGAAGCGCATTTCCAGCGAGCTGGGCGTGCCGCTGTATATTCACCTGGGGCAGATCTGGCCGGTGAAGGATGGCGCGACGATCGATCCGGATGAAGTTGTGCGCGAGCTGCTGCCGCTGATGGAAGCGGGGGACGTGCTGGCACATCCGTTCACACGGCATCCGGGTGGGTTTGTTTCCACGGCGACGGGCGAAGTGCATCCGGTGGTCTGGGCGGCGCTGGAACGCGGCGTGACGGTGGATGTTGGCCACGGTTCGCATTTCAGCTTCGATATGGCGCGGCGGACGATCGCGGCGGGCATTCGGCCGAATACGCTGGGCGCGGATATGCACGGATATAATGTGCGCGTACCGGGGGAAGGCGATACGGCAAAGTCGGACAATCCGTTTGTCGGCGTGGCGCCGTTCAACCTGACGCACGCGATGACCGAGCTGATGACGCTCGGCCTTACGCTGCCGGAGATCGTGGCGACGGTCACCAGCAATGCGGCCAAAATGCTGAAGATGGAGGATAGCATTGGATCGCTGCAGGTGGGGCGGGAAGCCGATATCTCGGTGCTCGATCTGCTGCACGGACGGTTTACGCTGGCGGACAACAGCGGCGAGACGGTGATTGCGCCGGAAATGCTGACGCCGGCATTTTCGGTGCGCGCGGGCAAGATGATGGCGGCGGATAGCGCGCTTATTCCGCCTCCTGCCCTGCTGGCGGCCTGATCCATGATCGTCGAGGCGGGCGGGCGGTTTTCAACACGGCTGGCGCCCGGTGAGCGGCTGCGCATCGTCGATACGCATGGGCAGCAGGCGGTGGATTTCCTGTGCTTCTCGGCGGAATTGCCGGTCGATCGCTACAACGCGCCGAACACGATGAAGATCAATGGCAATATCTATCTGGGCACGGGATCGAAGCTTTATTCGGAGCGCGCGCAGGTGCTGATGCGCATCTTGGATGATACGTGCGGGCGGCATGACACGATTGGTGGGTGTTGCAGCGCTTGGAGCAATTTCGCGCGCTATGGGGTGACGGATACGCCGAGCTGCCATGCCAACTTCGTTGCCGAACTGGCGAACTGGTCGCTGTCGCCGTCGGATGTGGTGGCGAATGTCAACTTCTTCATGAACGTGCCGGTGCGGCAGGACGGCGCGATGGCGATCGAGCCGGGACTGTCGAAGGCTGGGGATTATGTGGAGCTGGTCGCTGAAGTGCCGGTGATCGCGGTGCTGTCGAACTGTCCGCAGCGACTCAATCCCGCTGCGGGGTTTGGGCCGACGCCGATTGAGGTGCTTGTTCGCCGTGACTGACGATCCGTGGCGGCCGCTGGTCATACGCGGCGGATTGGTGCTGGACGCGACTGGCTTTCTGGGTGCGGCCGATATCCTGGTGCAGAACGGCAGGATTGTCGCGGTTGGAGCCGCAGGCATGCCGGTGCCGGATGAGGCTGCAGTGATTGATGCATCTCGGCGGCTGCTGCATCCGGGGCTGGTGAACGCGCATACGCACGGGCATGGCAATCTCTCCCGCTCGATGGGTGATCGCATTACGTTGGAATTGCTGCTCGCGTCGGCGCCGCACACGTCGCCGTATCAGAGCGTGGAAGAGAAGCGCGTCTCCGCGACGATCGGCGCGGCAGAGATGCTGCTGAAGGGCTGCACCGCCTGCTACGATCTGTTCGTCGAGTTTCCGTTGCCGAGCGAGGAGGGGATCGCGGCAGTAGCCGAAGCGTATACACAGGTGGGTATGCGCGCAGTGATCGCGCCGATGATGGCGGATATGACGCTGTACGAGGCGATCCCCGGTTTGATGGAAGCGCTGCCGCCGCATTTGCAGGTCGCGGTGGCGCCGTTGGGGCTGCCGCCTTGGCAGGAAACGCTGGACCGGATGCGGGCGATCCTGCGGGGATGGCGCGCGGATCCCGATTTGGTGCGGCTGGCAGTGGCACCGACGATACCGCTGCATTGTCGCGATGAATTCATGATCGGCTGCCGTGATCTGGCGGCTGAATTCGATGTGGGCATTCATACGCATCTGGCTGAGTCGAAGATCCAGGCGGTCGTGGGTGCCCGGAAGTATGGACGCTCGCTGACCGCGCATATCGAGCATCTCGGGCTGATCAGCCAGAAGTTCGTTGCGGCGCATGGCGTGTGGCTGGATGGCGATGAGATGCGGCGGATTGGCGCGCATGGCGGATCGGTTGCACATAATGCGGCGAGCAATATGCGGCTGGGGAATGGGGTCGCTGATGCGGTGGGGATGCTGGCCGCAGGTGTGAATTTGGCCATCGGCACTGATGCGGCGACATGCAACGACAATCTGAACATGTATGAGGCGATGCATTTTGCTGCGGCGGCTTCTCATGCGCGCGGGCCTGATCCGGCGGGGTGGCTTGCGGCGCCGCAGGTGTTTGCGGCGGCGACGATCGGGAGCGCACGGGCGCTTGGGTTTGAGCGTATCGGGAGGATAGCGCCTGGCTATAAGGCGGACATCGTGTTCCTGAATTTGGATATGCCAACGCTGATTCCGCTGAACGAACCGATGAACCAGATGGTGATGGGAGAGGATGGGACCAGCGTCGAGGACGTAATGGTTGATGGGCAGTTCGTTGTGAGGGGACGGCGGTTGGTCAAGGTCGATTTGGCAGCGCTGGCAAAGCGGGCGGGTGAGCTGCGGGCGGAGATTGATGAGAGGGCGAAGGGGAGTCGGAGGAGGTACGAGGCGGTGGCGCCGATACTCAGCGATTTCTGCCCGGCGCTGGCGCGGACGGAGTGGCATGTCGATAGATGGTGCGGGTGTTCCCCCACCTCACCCTAACCTCTCCGCCCCTAATGGGCGGAGTAGTGATTTAGCCGCGCATGCCGATGACCAGGGGACGGCGGGTGATGTCGATCTTGGCTTCGATCCACTCGACGAACTTCGCGGTGGGGTAGCTGATAAGGAAATAGATCACCGCGACCATGGTGAAGATCTCGAAGTGCTTGTAGGTGGCGGAGGCGAGCAACTGGCCGCTGAACATCAGGTCACGCAGCGTGATCACAGAGACCAGCGCTGAATCCTTGAAGATGGAGACGAAGAAGTTGCCAAGCGCGGGCACGATGATACGGAACGCCTGAGGGAGAATGATGCGGCGCATCAGCAGGTGACGCGACATGCCGACGGATGAGCCGGCCTCCCACTGGCCTTTGGGAATGGCTTGGATGCCGGAGCGGAACACCTCCGCCATATAGGCGGCGTAGTTCAATGTCAGGCCGAGGACGCCGGATACGAACGGCGTCAGCACGATGCCGACGTAAGGCAACACGTAGTAGATGAAGAACAGTTGCAGCAGCAGCGGTGTGCCGCGGATGAACTGGATGTAGCACGCCGCGACCACTCGCAGCGGCGCCACGCGCGAGATGCGCGCGATGCCGAATGCGAGCCCGGAGATGAGAGCCAGCGCGAAGGCCAGCAGCGAGACAGTGATGGTGATCACAGCTCCCTGCAACAACGATGGCAGGAAGTTGATGACGTCTTGGGTCGAGAAGTACATCGATCAGTTGTTGTAACCCGTCAGTCCCCACTTCGACAGGATTTCCTTCATCTTGCCATTGTATTCCATCCATTGGATGGCGGAGCTGATGGCGGTCACCCATTGGATATCGCCCTGGCGGAAGGCGTAGCTGCTATAGCCGACCGGGTTCTTGAAGGTGTGCGGATCGTAGTCTGAGACCATCTCGATCTTCCACTCCGGATGCTGCTTCATCAGGGCTGCGACAACCGGAGAATCGTAGAGCGCGGCATCGGTGCGGCCGATGGCGAGCTCCGGAATGATCTGCGCCCAGTCCTTGTAGCCTTGGAACTTCACGCCGGGCACGGCCTGCAGCCATTCCGCGTAGTTGGTGCCGAGCATAGTACCGACCGTGTGGCCTTTGCAGTCGGCAAGGCTGTGCAGTTTGTTGGGATTGCCTGTCGGCACAACGAGTGCCTCGGCGTAGTAGTAGGTGCCCCAGCAGAAGTTCACGACCTTCGAGCGGTTCTTCGTGTAGTGGATGGAATCGCCGACGAGATCGAAACGGCCGTCGAGCAGGCCGGGAATCAGGCCGTCGAACGTCACTGTCTGGACCTTGACGTTGTCGATCTTCAGCATCTTGAAGGCCATTTGCAGGATGTCGCCGTCGAGGCCGGTCCATTCGTTGGTCTTTGGATCGAGGAACGAATACGGCCAGTCGTTCGATGTGCCGACGACGACGCCTTTCTTTTGGATCTTCGCCAGCGAGTCGTCGCCGCCATTGATGTTGATCAGCGTGAAGTCGGCAAAGTCCGTCGAGTTGACGGGCGGCACCGCCGCCATCGCTTCGCGTGCGGAGCCCGCGGCAAGCAGCGTCGCAGCGCCACCGATTGCACCGGTGCGAAGCAGGCCTCGGCGGCCAAGCGGATTTGCATTGTCACTCATGACCATTTTCCCCTGTTGGTATGTCGCTTCCGTTACGGTTTAGGATGGATTGCAGGAATTGCCGCGTGCGCGGACTGCGTGGGTTAGTGAAGACCGTTGCCGGCGGCCCGTCCTCGACGATGTTGCCGGAATCCATGAAGACGACGCGATCGGCAACTTCGCGTGCGAAGTCCATCTCGTGCGTGACGACGATCATGGTCATGCCTTCGCTCGCGAGCTGGCGCATGACGCGCAGGACTTCGCCGACCAGCTCGGGATCGAGCGCGGATGTTGCTTCGTCGAACAGCATCAGCTTCGGGATTCATCGCCAAGGCACGCGCGATCGCGACACGTTGCTGTTGGCCGCCGCTGAGTTGATGCGGATACGAGCTGGCTTTTTCGGAGAGGCCGACCTTGGCGAGCAGCGCAAGACCCTTCGCACGCGCTTCGGCGACCGGTTGGCGCAGCACGTAGACCGGTGCTTCGATGACATTGCCAAGCGCGGTGAGATGGGGGAACAGGTTGAAGGACTGGAACACCATGCCGATCTGGGTACGAACGGCTTCGACACGGCGATCGGGGTCGATGACCAGCTTGCCATTGACCTTATAGCGATAAACTGGCTTGCCATCGAAATGGATGGTTCCGTCGTTGATCGTCTCGAGATGATTGATGCAGCGGAGTAGCGTGGACTTGCCGGCACCGGACGGGCCGATGATGCACACGACCTCGCCGCGTGGAACGGACAGCGTTACGTCGGTGAGTACGTCGAGGGGACCGAAGGACTTCCAGAACTCGATCCAGCACGACGAGCGGCTCGGCATCACTCACGGGCCGACCATTCGAAGGTTGGTGTTAAAGCCGCCTGATACATCGGCGAGGCGCATCAGATCGCTGCGTGACAACGTAAGATCGGCTGAGGGACCACAATCCGCGGCGCCATGGCCGGTGCGTCTGCCGGCCCAATGGACACGATAGACTGGTGGGGTACCGAGCTGCCGTGCCTCGATAATGAGGCTGCCACCGGTGGTGCCCATGACAGCGGGGCTGAGGACACAGGTCTGGCCTGGACGATCCGCGAGCTTTGCATCCCGTGGGCATCGCCGCGATCTGGCTGGGCCTCGCCCATGCGGTGGGCGCGGTCGCCCGCAAGCTGGGCCGCACGGCGCGTGACCTCGAGCCCGAGCACCGCCGCGACGGGCTCGGGCTGTTCTTGATCGGTCTGGCCGTCATGGTGGACCGCAGCCGTCTGGTGGCAGCTGCCCGGCGGGGCTGAGCGGAGGGCACACGCACGGTCGTGGCCGGCTCTGTCGGCAAGGTCGGCTGGCTGGTGCCCCTGATCCTGGTCTGGGTCGGGTGGCGCACCATGCGCGACCCCGAGAGCAACGGCCCGGCCGGCCGGCAGGTCGTCGGCTGGGTGGCACTGGGCTTCGGCGTGCTCGGGACCGTCCACATCGCCGCGGGGAACCCCGCGCCCGTCAGCGCCCCCGCACCCGGATCCGGCGCCAGGTACCCAGACCCGGATTGAGGCCGTCGGCCGGTCAGGCCGTCGGCGGGTCGTAGTAGTGGCTGTACTGCCAGAGGCCCCGCTCGACGAGGGCCTCGTCGGTCAGGGCGCCGCTGAACCGGGCCGGGACAGAGCCGATAGGTCCACCTCGGGGCGGCTGCCGGTAATCCACTGGGCTAGCGCCTCGCCGATCGCCGGGGATGAGGAGAACCCTGATCCGTTGCAGCCGCTGGCCACCCACAGGCCCGGCACTTCCGGCACGGGGCCGGCCAGGAAGCGGCCGTCGGGGCTCATCGTGAACAGCCCGCCGCGGTGCTCGGCCACCGTCCGCCCCGCCGCGGCGGCCTGCGCCGCCGGGACCAGGTCGGCGACCGCGGCCGCCATGGCGTCCAGGACGCCGCGATCCAGCGGGACGTCGTCGGTGTCGAATTCAGGCGGCTCCGCCCGTGGGTCACGGCCAGCGGCGCGGCCTCGAACCCGCCGAGCATCAGGCCGCCGCGGGCCGCCGCAGGTACACCGCAGAATCCAGAATTCTGGAAGTTGGCGCCCCGGCGGGCACCCCGGGGAGGGGCTCGGTCACCAGCAGCTGATGCCGCACCGGCGCGGCCGCCACCCACGCCCCGGCCAGTTCACCGACCTGGCGGACCCAGGCGCCCGCGGCGTCGACGAGCAGGATCGGCACGGCGACGGTCGCGGCCGGCTCGGGCTCGCACCCGCTGTGGCTATCGGGTCCCGTCTATCTGACCGGCCCCTATGAGGGCCAGCCCGTTCGGCTTGACGGTCGTGGTGCCGATCGTCGCGGGCCCGTTCAACCTCGGCAACGTAAGTCGTGCGCTCGCGCGATCCGCGTCAACCCGACACACCGCGCAGGTCACGGTCACGAGCGATCCGCTGCCGCAGATCGTCGACGGCATCCCGTTGCAGATCAAGACGGTCAACGTGACGATCGAACGGCAGGGGTTCATGTTCGACCCCACCAACTGCGACAGCAGGCCGTCGACGGCGACGATCGCCAGCAACCAGGGCGCCACCGCCGGCCTCTCGCGGCCCGTTCGCGGTCCGCGGACTGCGCGGACCTGCCGTTCAAGCCGTCGTTCACAGCCTCCACACAGGGCAGGACCAGCAGAGCGGACGGCGCCTCGCTGGTCGTGAAGGTGGCGTCAGAGAGCCGGGCGAAGCGAACATCCACAGGGTGGATCTGGCAGCTGCCGATCGCGCTGCCCTCGCGGCTCAGCACGCTGCAGAAAGCATGCACCGAAGCGCAGTTCAACGCCAACCCGGCCGGATGTCCGGCGGCGTCGGTCATCGGCAACGCCACGGCGCGCACGCCGGTGCTGCAGGCGCCGTTGACCGGTCCCGCGTACCTGGTCTCCCACGGCGGCGCGGCGTTCCCCGACGTCAAGTTCGTCCTGCAGGCCGACGAACGGGGCGGTGACGTGGAGATCGTCCTCGACGGCGGGACGGAGATCAAGAAAGGGATCACCTACTCCAGGTTCGAAACGGTCCCCGACGCGCCGATCAGCTCCTTCGAAACGCGTCTGCCGGAGGGCCCGCACTCGATCCTCACGGCCAACGTCGCGAGCAACCCATACGACCTGTGCGGGACCAGCCTCGCGATCCCGACCACGATCGAAGGCCAGAACGGCGCGATCCTCGAGCAGAGCACGAAGATCGCCGTCACGGGCTGCAAGTCTGCCCCAAGGGCGCTGACACGCGCTCAGAAGCTCGCGAAGGCGCTGAAGGCATGCGAGCGCAAGCGAAATAAGCTGAAGCGAGCCACCTGCGTGGCGCGGGCGCAAAAGATATGGGCCGAGGGCCAAGGGAAAGGCTAGTCGCAAGCCAAAGGGGGCGCGATCATGAGCAAGCCGATCTCCGCCCATTGCCCGCACGGGATCTCAGCGCGTCTCACCTTCTACATGATCGGCCTCGCCGCGCTCATTCTCCTGCTCGTCAGCCCGCCCGCGCTGGCCGCGCGGATCAAGCCGCTGTCTTCGTTTGGTGTGTCTGGGCCGTATGGGGTGGCTGTGGAAGCGGTGACGGGGGATGTGTTTGTGGCGGATCGTGGTGTGAGAGGATCTTGGAGTTCGATGGGGAAGGCACGGCGATCGGGGGTGGTTTTGGTGGTACGGAACCTGGTGAGGGTGGGTTCGAAGCGGTTTATGGTGTGGCGGTCGATAACTCGGCTGGCGCGTGCAAGGGGGATGTGTATGTCGCTAACGAAGGGCGCCATCTGGAGAGGTTCCTACCCGGTGCCGGTGCGGGTGAATACACGTTTGCGGCGGGGTTGGAAGCCGAAAATAATGCGGAGAGCGTGGCGGTCGACTCGCACGGCAATCTTTATGCCGGACTGTATCCCTCTGAAGACGGTTTGAGTGAGTTTGCTTGCGAAGGGACGTCGCCCACGCGTATCGATCAGGGTTCGTCGGCCACCAAATCGGTGGAGGGGGTGGCGGTTGACGTCGCGGGCGACGTGTATGTCGTCAACGAAAAACATAATGTCGTGAAGTTCAACTCGTCTGAAGTCAAAGAAGCCGATGGTGAACTGGAAGCCGAAGGCGAAGCGCCGGTCGCGATCGCGGTCGATCAGGAAAACGGCGAAGTGTTCGTGCTCGACAGCGAGAAAGAAGGGGTATCGGAATACCACGTCACGCGCTATGACGCGACGGGTAAAAAGCTTGAAAGCTTCGGTGAAGGCGAAATCGGCTCATCGCCCGAAGGCGGCATCGCGTACAGCCCCAAGTACGGCGAGGTCTACGTCACCGACCAAACCAAAGAAGAAGTACACATCTATAAGGAAGCAGGCGTCGAACCCGTTGCGTCGTTTGGTGTGTCTGGGCCGTATGGGGTGGCTGTGGAAGCGGTGACGGGGAGTGTTTGTGGCGGATCGTGGTGCTGAGAGGATCTTGGAGTTCGATGGGGAAGGCACGGCGATCGGGGGTGGTTTTGGTGGTACGGAACCTGGTGAGGGTGGGTTCGAAGCGGTTTATGGTGTGGCGGTCGATAACTCGGCTGGCGCGTGCAAGGGGGATGTGTATGTCGCTAACGAAGGGCGCCATCTGGAGAGGTTCCTACCGGTGCCGGTGCGGGTGGATACACGTTGTGCGGCGGGGTTGGAAGCCAAAAATAATGCGGAGAGCGTGGCGGTCGACTCGCACGGCAATCTTTATGCCGGACTGTATCCTCTGAAGACGGTTTGGATGAGTTTGCTTGCGAAGGGACGTCGCCCACGATATCGATCAGGGTTGTCGGCGACCAAATCGGTGGAGGGGGTGGCGGTTGACGTCGCCGGCGACGTGTATGTCGTCAACGAAAAACATAATGTCGTGAAGTTCAACTCGTCTGAAGTCAAGAAAGCGGCGATGGTGAACTGGAAGCCGAAGGCGAAGCGCCGGTCGCGATCGCGGTCGATCAGGAAAACGGCGAAGTGTTCGTGCTCGACAGCGAGAAAGAGGGGTAGATCGGAATACCACGTCACGCGCTATGACGCGACGGGTAAAAAGCTTGAAAGCTTCGGTGAAGGCGAAATCGGCTCATCGCCCGAAGGCGGCATCGCGTACAGCCCCAAGTACGGCGAGGTCTACGTCACCGACCAAACCAAAGAAGAAGTACACATTTACAGAAAGACAAGCAGGCCACCAAAGTCGAAAAGTGCGAGGAGGACTCAGCCGGCACGTCGGCCACCGTTGCCTGCCTCGTCATCCCGAACGGCGCGGAAGCGACGTGGAAGCTCGAATACGGGCGGACGGGAGACGCCCTATCCGAAGTCACGGGTGGCACGGTCACCGCCGAAAGTGAGGTGGAAGAGAAGTCACGGGCCTGGAGCCCGCGACGGAATACGTCTGGAAGCTCAGCGCCAGGAACATCAGTGGCGCGGAAGCCTACAGCGAAGGGCGATTCACGACTGCATCGATTGCACCGATGCCGACGGCCTTGCCGGCTTCCTTCGTGTTTGCGCGTACCGCGACGCTGAACGGTGAGGTCAATCCGGAGAACAGCGCAACCGGCTACCGCTTCGAGTACGGCCCGTGCGGGTCCGCGCCGCGCTGCCCAACGAGCCCCTATCCCGACAGCGCCCCCAGCCACGAAGCGGAAGCGGGGTCGGGCTTCGGCGCGGTGGCGATCAGCGAGCAACTCGAAGAACTGCAGACGGGGACGACCTATCACTACCGTGTGGTGGCCGTCGACGCGACGGGGGAAGCCACGAGCAAGAAGCGCTGTTCACAACCGCGGTCGTGCCGCAGGCAGGCGTGCTCACCGGCCCGGCGAGCGACATCTCACAGACCGGGGCGACGCTGACGGGGACGATCGACCCGGGCGGGCAGCCGACCACCTACGTGTGGGAACTGGGCACGACCACCGCCTACGGTACGTCCGTGTATGGCTCGACGGGGGAAGGCCCCGGTCTTGAGGCTGTGACCCTCGCGGTCACAGGCCTGCTGCCGGGCACGACCTACCACTACCGGCTGGTCGCGACCACCGCAGCGGCACAGCCTACGGCGCGGACGCGACGTTCGCGACGCCGGCGTTCAACGCGCCGGTCTTGTTGACATTGCCGCTGTCCCCATTGTTCGCGCCCATCCAGTTCTTCCCGCCGGTGAACACCGCGGCTGCGGTCCCGCCGGAAAAGCCGACGAAGAAACAGGAGCTCGCGAAGGCGCTGACGGCGTGCAAGCGGGATAAAGCGAAAAGCAAGCGGGCCGCGTGCGAAAGAGCGGCTCGGGCAAAGTACGGCACTGCGGCAAAGAAAGCCAAGCGTAAGAAAAGAACATGAAGACAATAAGCAAATTAAGTGAAAGGAATGGGATGTAACCATGCGTATGTCATCGAAAATATCGCGATGGGTGTCTGTTGCGGCGCTCGTTGGGATGCTGATGTCTTTCAGCCTCTCGGCGAGTGCGTCGGCGCACACAGGCGAATTCGCTAAATTCAACTACTGTCCCTCCACGACCAGTGGTGTCGCGAAGTGTCTATACTCAGTCACGGGCGGCGGGACGTTCATCCTCGGCAAAAAGGAAGTGCCGATCGTGAATCCGGTAACCCTGCAGGGAGGCGTCTCTGCGGCGAACAGCGAACATGTATCGACGTTCTACGGAGCAACGAACGGCGAAACGCTCTCAAAAACGGGAGAGCCTGTGCCGGGCGGTCTCGCCGGCTTGGTCAACTGCGACAAGATCAGCGAACCAATCGCCAAACTGCTCTGCGGAGTTGGTGTCGAGAATGGCCTGACAGGCGTCAACGCAACCTTGGAACTGGCGCTGCCGGCCAGCGAAATCGAAGTCAGCGAATACAATCTCACGCGGGGGGAAGGCGTGGCATTGAAGTTGCCGGTGAAGGTCCATCTCGAAAATCCCTTCCTCGGTAGCGCATGCTATGTCGGATCGAGCAGCTCACCGCTGATCCTGAACCTGACCACGGGCACCACCGAACCACCGGCCCCTAACAAACCCATCACCGGCAAAGACGGCAAAATCTCTTTCAAAGAACATTATGAAATCGTCGAAATCGCGGAAAACGAACTCGTTGAAAATGCCTGGTCAGCACCGGCGGCCAGCGGCTGCGGCGGGGCGCTGTCGCTTCTCATCGATCCAATCCTTGACGAAGAGGTGGGGCTACCGAGCGCGGCAGGGCACAACACGGCGATCCTGCAGAACACGATCGACGTGGCCGCCGCGGAATCGGTGAACGAACACTAAGACGCACGATCAAACGGGTGGACATCAAAATGAAAGGAACGAACGGGTCCGCCCAGCTCAAGCAAACCGATGGCATCGCACACAACAACGCGAAGTGTCGTAGCGGCGCTCGCGATCGCGGTAACGCTCGTCGTCTCGGACTGCGGAGGCTCCTCCAAAGCCGGGCCGGCGAGCGCATCGCGCTCGAGCACCACGACGCCAGACAGTGCTGGAGACGCCAAGCAAACTACGCCCCCGACTGGCGGCACCGAACGGGGTTCGCCGCCCGCGCAGGGCACGGCACTTCCCGCAGCGGATATTGTGCTCTCGAGCCCAGCGATGAGTAGGGTTGCGGGCTCAGAACGGAAGGTCGGCCGTGAATACACCTGCGACGGGGCGGATCGGTCACCTCCGCTGGATTGGAGCGGCATACCGTCCAATGCCGTGGAGTTGACGCTGTTCGTGCTCAATTTCAAGCCTGTCGGAGGTGAACTGTTCTTCGACTGGTCTGTCGCGGGCCTCAGCCCGGAGCTGCATGGCCTGCGAACGGGACGGCTACCTGTGGGGGCTGTGGTCGGGCGCAACGGCTTCGGACATACCGGCTACTCGATTTGCCCGTCGAATGGCGCGCACGAAAAGTACGTCTTCGTGCTCTACGCGCCAACGAAACGAGTTGCTGCGCGGCCCGATTTTGACCCGCTTGCGCTTCGCAGTCAAGTGCTGCGGAGCTCGCGCGGCGCTGGCCTGATCACAGGCGAATATGCGCGCGGCTGAGAAGCGTAGGTCGGCTAAGGACAGCTTTGAGCGCCGCTCTTCATCCCTCTCCAAGCGGCGCTCGAGGGAGAACCTGGCAACGACCCACTGCCTGGCTCTCACGGAGCGTGCCGTGGCGCTGGCCCGACGGGTCACGGCACCTCCATGGTTCGGCTGCTCCGCACCGTCTTGTGGCCCGCGTTGTGCTCGCATGGATGCGGCTCATGAACGTTCCGGTCAAGGATTAGGATAAGCACCGAATGTGGCGAGTGAGCGGCGTAGGACCAGGGGAGAGAGATGCAGGCAGGCTCGGTTGGCTTGTCGGTGACCTGCTCCCAGTTCGGTCCCTTGACGGAGCGTCGGTCAACCCGGCACGTGTTCGCCTGTTGCTCCGTCCAGAAGCACGGGAGACTGAGTTGGACGTCCCTGAGACGCTCCTGGCGGACATCGAGCGGGACGACCCAGATCCAGGGCTTCATCCGATCGAATCATGGGCCAAAGGCGCGGTTGAGGAGGAATCAGGCGAGTTCGAACTTGTGGGCACCCGCGAGGGATCGCGGTTTGCGCTCGTGCGGGAGGCACATGAGGGCAGGACGGCGGTTTGGCACGATATGACCATCGCCGTTGTTCGTGTTCCGGCCGGCTATGATACCCTCCAGCTGGAGTACGCACGCGAGCGCTCCGACAGTGAGAGAAACGCGCAGCTGGCGGAGATACTTCCACGTGTACACAGGGATGACTTTGTCGACTGGCGCTTCTATGTCGGTGAAAATACACCGGCAGTCGACGGCGAATCGCTAGCCAAACGTACAAGCAAGAACCGGTGGCGCGCGGTCATTCGTCCCGGCGGACGCGCCGGGACCCTCATCCTGCGATTTGCGAACTGGCGGGGTCCCGTCAAGCGCGTCGGAGGGGACCTTTCCTGGCAAGGCCGACTCAGACGAAGCGAACGCGCGTATCCCCGGGCTGCACGCGACTTTGTGCCCGTCGACCAGATCGACGCCAAGCACGACCGGTGCGTCATCTACGTGCACGGAACGATGTCGTGCGCGCTGCCAGCCTTGGACGCGATCCACGACGTCATTGGCGCAAACGTGGCACGCTATGAGCATGATACGTTCATATCGATCCGGCACAATGCGGAAGACCTCGCCAAACTCGTCATCGAGCGTCGGCTTTCGCCACGTCATTTGCACTTCGTTGGCCACTCCCGTGGCGGGCTGGTGGCCCGTCTCGCTGCCGCGGAGGTGTTTCGACACGCCCCGCGCTGGGGACCCGACCACATAAATGTCTACACGTTTGGGACACCACATCGCGGCACTCCCTTGGTCGGCCAAGCGCTTGTTGATCTAACGCCGGTCTTGCGAAAAATGCAGCTTGGGACCGGAGTCGTTGCCGATGCCCGAGAAAGGAGGCGGCGCGATCTCGCGTCGATGGCGTGGGCCTACCTCATCCGTGGCCGTCAGATGCCGGAAGGAATCCTCGAGATGGCTCCAGACGACATGTTTCTGCGGATGGTTGAGTCGCACGCATCTGAAATTGCCACGGTCGCCTACGGAGCTGCTTGCAACCTTGGAGGAGCCCCCAGCGGGACAAGACTTGAATTCTTGCAGGGCCTCGGGGGCCTGTTTGCCGGTGACGCCAACGACCTCGTCGTTGGCCAGGACTCAGCAACGGCGGTCGGAGAAGCGCGGCCTCCTGGAAGAGCCAAGCACGCACTTCGACTACTTCCTGAAGGACGAGGTTCGACTGGCACTCGAGCAGCTCCCGTAATTAGCCTCAGCCGCACAGACGCGTAAGCGATCGAGGGAAGCGGTCCCGGATCGAGCGTCCCATCCCAAGCCCTGGAGAGTCTTGTGGGGATGATGCCCTACGAACAGATAGTCGACATCGGACTTGCGGGCGGTGTTCTCATCCGCGATAGCGGTCCTGTCGCCCGATCGTGCGCTATGCGTTCTGCCATAATTGAATCATGGAGAAGCTAGCCGTCAACTCCAACACCCAGGCGATCGACGCTGCATTCGAGCTGGTGACTGAGATCGCGACGCCGCCGATAACGTCGCGAGCCGTAACTGGAGAGACCGCAGCTGAGTTCTGTGCACGTAGTCGAGTTGTCGAATCACCCAGAGGCGATGCGTCGACGCCTCCAGCACCAGCGCCAAGAAGAGCAGGAAGTGACACGGGCACGATATGAGGATGCACTTGCAAAGCACAATACGCATGTTGATTCGCTGCGAAGCGACGAAGGAATGCCCGCGCTAACCGCCGGTGGCTGACATGGCTGAAGGTAACCCTTGCAGTTCAGCGCGAGCAACAGGCGCTGCCTCACCCGTCGACGGCCACGAGCACGGCCACACACCGGAAGGTAAAAGTCGCTGTCAGCGGGTGCAGAAGGCGAGGAGATCGCCGCATCTCACTTCGCAGCGCGCCTAAATGCCGCATGGACGATGTTTCGAGGGTATCGCAACCGTGGTGGTGAGATCGATCAGTTGCTCCTGTAGGCCCTGCGGGCCTGTGGGCAGTTGAGGTCAAGCATCACAATGCGACAGTTATCTGCGAAGACCAGCGGTGGATATATCAGAAATACGATAATTACAATATCCTCAGGAAGGAAGGCATAATCACTGACAAAGGCGGACGGTCGCCGAGCCAACAGCTCAATGCGGCGGCCGATGCGCTCGAAAGGTTTTTGCAGTCACGCGGCCTCCCGATAAATATTCGGCGCGTGGTGCTATTCACGCATCCTCGGTCGTATGTGGCATACCGAGGAGATTCAACCATCGATCTCGTTACGGAATCGGCAGACGCAGGTCTTGAATGCGACGGGCTCCTCGCCTCGGGTATTGGAGCAGGCTCAGGCCGAAGAAATCGAGGCGCTGATTGTGCGCGATCATAACCACCATAACTCGCGGCGGCCCCGACGCGGCTCTCGATGAAGTGCAAGGCATCTGTCTCTGGTCAGTTAGGAAACATCGTGCGCGAAACGTTGACTTTCTGGACGGAGGAGGCATCCTGGGACCGTCGGAGTCGAGCAAGGGGAGATCAAGGGGAGGGCAGCGGGCGAGATCGGGACGATTCTCCAGCCAATAAGCTTCGAGCGCCGCTCTACGACCCTCTCCAGTCGGTGCTCGAAGGAGAGCCGGGCAACTACCCGCTGCCTGGCTCTCGAGGAGCGTGCCGTGACCTGATCGCGATCCGGGCCACGGCAGCTCCATGGGTGGGTGGGGTGGTACGGGCGAAGACAGCGGTGGTGGTCGATGTCTTCGTCGCGGCCTGTGGGGCGGGGCAAGAGATGCGTTTTCGCGCCAACTTTGATGCGGTGAGGCCCGGAAACATGGGCGATCGGGGTGGCGAGCGGCCCCCGATCGCGCGTTTCGTCGTAGGCGCTGCGTATGGTCGGATCGATGCCATCCCCTGCCCTCACCGCGTGGAGCACGAGCTCCGCCGCGGCCCTGTCGCAGCTGCAAGCCGCCCACGCCGCTGTGGGAGGAACGCGCGCGGGACGACGCACAAACACGCTGCAGCTCAACTACGCCTGTGAGCCGTCCTGGGTTTGACGGAGACCGTTTTTGTAGGTTCCCAACATTCAGTTGGTGGGTGTGATTGGCCTGTCTTTCACAGCGTAGAGTTCCTCGATCTCTCGTGGCGGCCGGTCGTGGAGGGCTTGGTGTAGGCGGGTGTTGTTGAACCAGGCGACGTACTCAACGACGGCGAGCTCGAGCTGTGATCTGCTGGTCCAGACGCGGTCGGCGATCAGCTCGGTCTTGAAGCTGTCGACGAAGCTCTCGGCGCGGGCGTTGTCATAGGCATCACCGACCGACCCGATCGAGCCGAGGACCCTGTGATCCTCAAGCGTCTGGGTGTAGTCGATCGAGGTGTATTGGCTGCCGGCGTCGCTGTGATGGACCAGCTCGACATCAGCGCCTGGTGCTCGCTGGTGCAGTGCCATCCTCAAGGCATCGAGGACGAGCGTCGTGCGCATGTGTGGCGCGAACTGCCAGCCGACGATCTTGCGGCTGTAGGCGTCGATCACGAAGCTGAAGAACACCAGGCCCTCCCAGCAGCGCAGATAGGTGAAGTCAGCGAACCACAGCTCATCTGGCCGGGAGGCCTCGAACTCGCGCTGCACCAGATCGGGGCTGCGCATCGCCGAGGGATCTGCCCGGGTTGTGCGCCATGGCTTGCCGCGACGCTTGGCGCCCTGCAGCCCGTTCTCACGCATCAGGCGCTCCACACGGCTGCGCCCGACCTGCTCGCCTGAGCGCAGCAGCGCCTTCCACATCCGCCGTGAGCCATAAGCGGAGTAGTTGCGCGCGTGTAGCTCTGCGATCACGCCGAGTAGCCGCTCATCCTCCCGGGCCCTGGCTGAGCGTTGCCCGGTGGCGCGCTGATAGTAGGCGGACGCCGACACGCCCAAGGTCTCACAGATCGGCTCGACCCCGAAACGCTCGCGGTACTCCTCGATGAACGCGCTCACTTCGGACGGTGTGGATCGAGCTCGCCCGCGAAAAACACGCTGGCAGCCTTCAGGATCTCGTTAGCCCGGCGCAGCTGGGAGACCTCCCGGCGAAGGACCTTGATCTCCTCCCGCTCCTGGCTGGTCAAGACGTCTTTGCGCTGGCCCTCATCAGCTTCGACCTGCCGCACGTGTTTGCGCAGCGTCTCAGACTCGATGCCTAGATCTCTCGCGATGTGTGCGATCGGGCGCCCTGACTCGAACACGAGGCGCGCCCCGCGGTCCAGCAGCTCCTGTGAATACTTCCTCGCTCTTGGCATGCTCGGTGACTTCTCCCTCCACCAGGAAAAACCTGGCATCAAAGTCTCCGTCAAACCCAGGATGGCTCACCTACGTGCTGCTGCTGTGCGCACACTTCCAGGCCTACTGCCGCGGTCTGCATACCGACGCAGCGCAGCTGCTCGTGGAGGCGATCGACCCGGGGATCGCCTCCGTCGTCGACGCGAACCTCACGTTCGCGCGTCAACTCGATCGCAGCAATGCCCAGCCGAGCGCGATCGGCGCCGACTTCAACCGCCTCGTCTTCGAATTCTGGACGGTCGTGAAGGCGACAGACGCCCGCAACGCGGCGCGCCAGCGCAAGCTCGAGGAGCTCAACGACTGGCGCAACGCGATCGCCCACCACGACATCGAGCGCCACCGTGCCGACCTGCACCCACACACAGTCACGATCGCCGCCTGCAACAGGTGGGCAGTGCGCGCTGAACGGCCTCGCCGACTCCTTCGACCGAGTCCTCCACCCCACCACCTGACAACGCTCCTGGGCTCCCGACCCTGGTGATACCCTAGACCCAGTCAATGTCACTGATCATTCTCGCTCCCAAGCCCAAGTTCGCCGACTGGTTCAAGGTCGGCCGGCGTGTCGGCGTCACCACCGTCACGGGACCGCCGTTCGACGCGATCCTGCTCGAGGACCGCGGCAAGCGCGCCGCCAAACAGACCAAGCACGTCGTACGCGTCAGAATCACACCGGACAACCCCGAGGAAAGCATCGAGTTCGAGGTCTCCGAGGATCGCATCCTGCTCGACGCGGCCTGAGCCAGGACTTCCCCTTGGCTGATTTGGGGATTATTTTTATCAAGTAGCGCAGGACCATGACGATCGTCAGCACGCCATCCGTGAACACGACGTAGTCGCCTTCACCGAGACGATCGCGAACACCCGAATGGTGGGTAGCGGGATCCCTCCTGAAAGGCTCGGAAGCGCTCGCCGAAGAAACAAAGTCACGGCGCCGTTCAGATCGCAGCTGACAACGAAAAAGTGGCCGCAAATTAGTCATCAAGTGCGAAGAACTCAGGGTCGAAAAGGCCAGATCGAAAGCACGAATGAACGCAGTGAAGAAGCGGTCGTATATCGGAAAATGCGGAGTCGTAGGCATGCCGACAAGCGAAGCTCAAAGTAACGATCGAAACGGCGCCGCTGAAGGCGAAACTCGAAGGCCGTCCGGGTGCGATCAAGCTCCGGTTCGTGCCGGAAGGTAAAGAAATCGCGAAATGACGATCACGGGCGTGCACCGGCCACTCCGAAAGGAACGGCGGCTTCGAAGCCGAGCGGCACAATGAACTGCAACTACAAAGGAGTGGAAACAGAATAAAGAAGAACACCCGTTCGAATTCACCGCCACGTCGGGAGCAAAGTGGAAGTCAACGGAAACCGACCGAATTCCGGGGACGGACAAGGTCCACCTGCCGCCGGGAAACTATGGTCGGCGCGTCTCTGACGTGACCCGGGGTCGCGAGCGGCGGAGCCGAAGAGCGCGGTTACGGATCGGCCACACCTCCGTCCGTCCGATAGGGGCGCGGGTCTCGTTGCGTCCGGGAGGCGTGCGGCATGATGTGCTGCGACAATGACTGACGGTCCCTCCGCTTCCGGTCTAGCACCAGCGTCCTTACGAGGTGATTGGACGCCGTGTGAGAGGCAGAGCTGCGGGGGCGTGCGAGCGGATGGGAGCACGCTCTGCCTCGCACATCTGCTGGAGCAGAATGCCACGGTCCAGTGCTTGCGAGCGGCGAGCTCGACGCACGCGGAAATGTGCTTGGGGACGGCGATCTGAACACGCCTGCTTCAGGCGACTCCCCGGGGCGACAGTGGGCAACCGATGCTGGTCGCGCTGCGCTTGGACGGCGCGAGGATCGCTGGCAACGCCGAGCTGTGTGCGAGCGACATTTCCGGTCGCTTCAGCGCAGTCGACGCACGATTCGAAGGGAATCTCGACGCGCGGTCCCTAACCGTCGGGGGAGTGTGCGAGCTGCGGCGCATGCAGGTTGCCGGCCGGCTGGACATACGCGAGGTCCGCCTGGCGGGCGCGGTAGATGCGGGTGAGCTAACGGCAGGAGCGGTCGAGGCTGTCCGCGCTCACTTTGAGGCGGACCTGAACCTTGCGGACGCCAGGATCGAGGGGCGGAGCGAATTCGCGATGGCTCACATAGGCCGCGTCCTGACCATTGGAAAAGCCCGTTTTGGCGGGGAAGCCTCGTGGCGTGAAACGACCGTGGGCGCGCACGTCATGGGCGCCGATGCGCGCTGTTCCACGGGTTGGTCAATATGGCCGCAATGAAGGTCGCGAGCGGCTGTCACTGCCGGCGCCCGCTTCGAGGACGCGCTATGGCTGACTCGGAGCTGAGGTTGGATCGGTTCTCGACCTCACGGCGGCGCATGTCGCTGGTGATCTGAGCCTGAGCGTGACTGCGAAAAGTGATGTGCGGCTGAGCGGGGCCGAACTCGCCACCGCCCGCGCTCTGGGCACCATTAGCGCTCTGCACCTGGATCTGAGCAGTGCGACGGTTCAGCGTCATGTGGCATTCTCCGCGAAGGTAGGCCGGCTAACGTGCAAGATGCAATTCGTGGGCGGCGCCACGATTCGTGTGTGGGGCGCGGCAGACCTATCCGGCGCTCGGTTTGGTGCGGCCTCGACTGTCTCTCCTGGGGCTGATTTTGAGCTGCGGGAGGGCGAGGTGAATCAACTGGCCAGCGATCCGGCGAGCAAGCCGCGTCTGCTTAGCGTGCGCGATGCCGACGTAGGCAACCTCGCGCTCGATTCCTTGGACCTGACTTGCGCTCGGCTTGCCGGAGCCCACGGGCTGGACGGCTTGCGCATCCAGGGCGACTACGGTCTGGACGAGGCCCCGGGATTTCCATGGACGCGGCGTCTTGCCGTGGCCGAGGAGCATGAGTGGCGAGCAAGAAGCGGTTACAGCAAGTGGGCTGTTCCCGAGGGACTTCCCGAGTTCGTTCAGTCTCCAAGCGCAGCTGATATCGCAAGCGTGTATCGAGGGCTACGCAAGGGACGCGAAGACGCGAAGGATTTTTCGGGGGCCGGCGACCTGTACTACGGCGAGATGGAGATGCGCCGGCACGAAGGCCGCGATGGCTCGAGGCACCGCACGAGGTTCTTTGAGCACCGTCTGGTGTTTCTTTACTGGCTTGCCTCCGGCTACGGTTTGCGTGCGACCCGCTCGCTGATGCTGCTGCTCGCCGTGATCGTGACCGGCGGCCTCGTGGCTCACTCGTGGGGCTTTGCGAGTGGTCAGTCGCTGCTTCAAGCGATGCTGTGGAGCACGGGTAGTGCCATCAGCTTCGGCGCAGGCCCCACTATGCGCTTACGGATGTTGGCAATGCGCTACACATCGCTCTTCGCGTGCTCGGGCCTGTGGGGCTTGCTTTGAGCGTGCTCGCCGATCCGAGGACGGCTACGCCGCTGAGGGCTGAGCAGCCGACGGCGCCAAAGCTGGCGAAGCTCGGCGAGTTCCGGGAGCCCGGCGGCCAGGCGCCAAACTCTCCCTGGCCAGTTAGGAAACATCTTGCGTAAGACGTTGACTTTTTGGAGGCACACGGCATCCTGGGGACCGTCGGGGTCCATGAAGGGGAGGACAGCGGTTGAGATCGGCGTCATTCTCCAGCCACAAAGCTTTGAGCGCCGCGCTGCGTCCCTCTCTTGGCGGCGTTCGGGGGAGAACCTGGCAACTACCCACTGCCTGGCTCTCAAGGAGTGTGCCGTGGCCCGCACCCGCCGGGTCACCGCAGCTCCTGTACGGCGGCGAGGCTCCGCTGGCTGGCAGTTAGGGAACATCGTGCGTGAACGTTGACTTTTTCGGAGGAGGGGGCATCCTGGGATTGTCAGGGTCGATCAAGAGGAGGGCAGAGTCGGGATCAAGAGCGACTTCTCCAGGAAGGCCCGGCCGGTGCTTGCAGGCCGGGTTCCCCGGGCCCCGAAGGGGACCAGCGCCGCGGTAGCTCGGCGGCAATGACCCTCCAGGGCCGAATCGATCCTTCTGTGTGCCAGGGCAGGGAACAGTGCTAATCCGGCCCCTGGGGCCGCCACTGTAGAATCATTCGCCCTAGCGCA
>CAVTEC010000047.1:0-174742 GCA_963733475.1 uncultured Alphaproteobacteria bacterium
ACTGACGAACGCGCATGGGTTCGTCAGAACAGCACGACAGTGCGCGACCTTTGTAGCGGCCAGCTTCGCGGGATACCAACGACGGCATCTCGCGCGTGGATAGCCGCACTTCAGTCCGCCGTCGGCGGCACAGCGAGCGAAATCGCTGCGATCCTGGGCATCATTCTCGACCTGATAGCTCACACTTCATCGGCTATGGGGTCGTGCCTCAGTAGTATTGCGGGAGGTCGCACGTGATGCGTTTCCTCCTCCGCCACCGTTGTTTCGCGTTTCTGTTCCTCCTCCTACTCCAGCCGAACTTGGGAGCGGCCGAGAGCCTTTCGGAACACGGTCTGATCTTGCCAGCGACGCCATCGCTCATGCGCGTGCAAACGCATCCAGCGCAACGTCTCCAGAGGCAACCGCTACTTCCCTATCAGCCAGCACCGCAAGGTCCGGTCGGAATGAGAGCGGCCGGCGGGATGTGCCGCACTGCAAAGAGTGCCGGATGGTGTCCCGGTGTGTGGTGCAAGAGCGGAGTGCCGCAGCGGGTTGCACCGCCGTGTCAGCCTGAGACGAAAGGCAGGATGATGCTGAGATCATGGTCCGGTGGGGCGATGGTTTCCAGGATCATGTAGCGGGCACACTGAACGACCCACTCCCGCAGAGGTTCGCTCCTATGAAAGCGCCCCGCGAAAGCGCAGGGCCTCAACCAGCAACGTGAATGCCGCTGAAGGCTGACGGCGGCTCGGGTAATAGAGGTGGTAACCAGTGAAAGGCGGACACCAGTCCTCCAACACACGGACGAGACGGCGATCGGCGAGCTGTTCGGCAACCTCGTCCTCCATCACAAAGCCAAGCCCAAATCCGGCTTCAGCCGCGCGCACGATCATGGCGACGTTATTGAAGGCGAGCGGGCCGTCAACTCGAACCCGCAGCTCCCGCCCATCCTTCGCCAGTTCCCAGGCGTAGAACCCCCCCGAAGTCAGCAGGCGCAGGTTGATGCATTGGTGACCCGCAAGATCATGCGGCGAGCGCGGCGCTGGGTGGTCGTCGAAGTAGGCCGGCGATCCGACGATCGCCATCCGCAGGTCGGGGCTGAGCCGCACGGCGATCATGTCCTTCGCCACAGCCTCGCCGAGCCGCACGCCTGCGTCGAAGCGCCCAGAGACGAGATCCGCGAGGCTGGCATCGATGCTCAGCTCAACGTGGACATCGGGATAGCGCGGCAGGAGCCGTCGCAGCGCCGGCCAAAGGACAGTCGTTGCGGCGTGTTCGGACGTCGTGATGCGGAGCGACCCCGCTGGCTTCTCGCGTAGCTCCCCAATCGAGGCAATCTGCGCCTCGATGCTGCCGAACGCTGGAACGAGCGTACCAATCAGCCTCTCCCCAGCCTCGGTCGGCGCGACATTGCGCGTTGTGCGGGTGAGCAGACGCACCCCCAGTCTTGCCTCGAGCCGACGGATTGTGTGGCTCAGCGCCGACTGCGACGTGCCAAGCTTCGCCGCAGCTCGCGTGAAGCTCCGCTCGTCGGCGACCGCCAGGAATGCACCCAGGTCAGCCAGGTCTTCGCGGTTCATTCATGAACTATGGATATAAGTCCGTGCGTGATCCAGCGCCTTATCGCACGCTCGTTGTCCGCCCACATGTGCGTGCAGCAAATGGAGGATGGAATGGATATCAGGCACGCCGGGTCACAGCCTTCGGCGAATGGGCCATCGGATTATTTCACCGGGACAGTTCGGATCGACGCGCCGTTTGCCGGCAGCGGGGCACTGTCGGCCGCTACCGTGACCTTCGAGCCAGGTGCGCGGACCGCTTGGCACACGCATCCGCTCGGCCAGACGATCCTGATCGTCTCCGGGCTCGGCCGTGTGCAGCGCGACGGCGGGCCGGTCGAGGCGGTGCGGCCCGGCGACATCGTCTTCTTCCAACCAGGTGAAAAGCACTGGCACGGCGCGTCACCGAACTGCGCCATGAGCCACATCGCGATTGCCGAGAAGCAGGATGGCCAGGTTGTGACCTGGCTCGAGCAAGTCACCGATGAGCAGTACGGCAAGGAGGCGCTCTAAAGAGCGTTGTGCACATGAATCAGAATATCGAGAACAAGGTCGTTGTGATCACGGGCGCGTCGAGCGGCCTTGGCGAGGCGACCGCGCGCCTGCTCGCAGCGCAAGGGGCGAAACTCGTGCTCGGCGCCCGTCGCGTGGATCGGCTACAGGCGCTCGCCCGGGAACTCGGGCTCGACGCCGGGGCGGCCGTGGCAACTGACGTGACCGACGCCGCGCAGGTGAAGGCGCTGGTCGATGGCGCGGTCGCCGCCCATGGCCGGATCGATGTCATGCTCAACAACGCAGGCCTGATGCCGCACTCGCCGCTCGAGCGCCTGAAGATCGCCGATTGGGACCGGATGATCGACGTCAACCTCAAGGGTGTGCTCTACGGCATCGCTGCGGCGCTGCCGCATATGCAACGCCAGAAGAGCGGCCACATCATCAACGTCTCCTCCGTCGCCGGTCACAAGGTGCGGCCCGGCAGCGCAGTCTATGCGGCTACCAAGATCGCGGTTCGCATGCTGTCCGAGGGACTGCGCCAGGAAGTGAAGCCTTACAATATCCGCACAACGGTCATCTCTCCCGGCGCGGTGCGCTCTGAGCTGACGCAAAGCATCAGCGAGCCTGATATCGCCCGCGGCATCGACGAGTTCTACGAGCACTACGCGATCCCGGCAGACAGCTTCGCCCGCATGGTAGCTTTCGCGATCAACCAGCCGGAGGACGTGGATATCAACGAGATCCTGTTCCGCCCGACGGCGCAGGAGTTGTGATCAACATGACCCAACGCACTTGGCTTATCACCGGCGTCAGCAGCGGCTTCGGACACGAAATGACGCAGCAGCTTCTTCAGCAGGGCGACTGCGTCGTCGGGACCGTGCTCAAGCGCGAGGCCGTCGCCGGATTGGCCAGGCAATATCCCGATACGTTCCGGGCCGAGCTTCTCGACGTCACGGACGTCGCAGCGATCAAGGCCATGGTCGATCGCTCGTTCAGCACGATGGGCCGCATCGATGTGGTGGTGAGCAACGCAGGCTACGGGTTGTTTGGGGCGGCGGAGGAATTGTCGGACGCTCAGGTGGATCGGATGATCGCGACGAACCTCGTGGGCTCAATCCAACTCATCCGCGCGGCGCTTCCGCACTTGCGGCGACAGGGTGGCGGACGCGTGATTCAGATTTCGTCCTATGGTGGGCAAGTCGCGTTTCCGGGCAACTCGATGTACCACGCCACCAAGTGGGGCATCGAAGGCTTCGTGGAGTCGGTCGCACAGGAAGTCGCACCGTTCGGCATCGGCATGACCCTGGTCGAACCGGGAGGCGCCCGCACCGAGTTTCGCTATGGCAGCGCGCAAGTGGCGACGCCGATTGCAGAATACGATGCGACGCCCGCGCATGCATTCATGAAGATGCTCGATCCGAAGAATGGACGGGCGCCCGGCGATCCGGCGCGCATGGCGGCCCGTATCATCGAGAGCGTCGACCAGGAACCAGCTCCATTGCGGATGGTCCTTGGCTCACAAGCGCTGGACAACACCATATCGGCTCTCAAGAAGCGGGTCGCTGACTTCGAGACGCAGAAGGAACTCGCTCGATCGACCGACTTCCCGTCCGGTGGGTGATGGGCCGTGCTGGAGACTGATGTCCCGACAGCCGCTTTTCATACGCTGGCGTCACGTGGTCGCGCGGAACTATACCACTACTCGTTGACCGCGACCCATTCGCTCTAACCGTCATGACCGGCCCCCGAGCCGGCCATCAGTCTGAGCGGCACAACGGTGCCGATGTACACTGATGGCCGGGTCCGATCCCCAGGACAAGCCCGGGGACTTCGGCCCGGCCATGACGATAGAGCGACAGATGAGTCAGGGTCAGTGAGCTTCGGCATCCACGTATTGGCGCGCACCCGCGCCGATATCGGGGCAAGCGCCTGAATAACCGGGCAGAAAGCTCGCGCGTCGCGATCCGATGACGAGTGCGCAGAATGCAACGCTTGCGATCTGCTGGATCAGCGCAACGCCTCTTTTCGAGTCACGCAGCGACCTGTAATGCCCTCAACTTGAGCGATCACCTGACAACATCCAGCACCTATCGGACGCTGCGCAGCCGAGCCTTTGAGATGTGGCAGACTGCTGCTGCCGCCTCTGTCTCACAGCGCATCGCGCCGCTCCGTCCGTGGTTCCATCAGATCGCGCGGTTCACGAATGGCGATGGCCTGAACTTTTGCGCCACAACATAATCGGACGACGGCTTATACCACTACTCACTGACGGTGACCCATTCGCTTCAACTGTCATGGCCGGGCGTGTCCCGGCCACCAGTAACAGCCAGTTGCCTGCATGTATGGCACCGCGCATAGGCCCCAGCCTGACGTGCCCGCGATCGGACGTTCGTGCCGCTACGGGTGGCCGGGACACGCCCGGCCATGAAGATGGTTTGGCCGGCTCACGAATGCATTCAATGTTATGTTAGCGCCTATGGGGGCAAGCCCGGCCCTGACGACAGAGCAACAGATGAGTCATTGTCAGTGAGCGTTGGTATTAGGCAGCGGCGCAGGAACGTGCCTCTCCAAACAGCGGATACTGTGTGGTGCAGCCGACATGAAGCTTGAGTTCCAGTGGTCCATCGAAGCCGTCAAAGAGCGCCACCGGCAATGCTGCATCGCCATCGGTCCAACGCAGACCGTTCACGGCCTCGAAGGCGTGAAACCCATCCGCCAAAAGCGCGTCGTCCGGTTCGATCTGATGGAATAACGTGCCATTGAGCAGCGTTATCCGCCGCAGCGCCACACCGAGAATTCGGGGGTCGCGCGCCAAGCCCAGTTCGGCCGGGGCGCCAGCTCGCGAGATTATATGCACTGAGGTCGGTCGTGTCGGTAGGTGGAAGATGTGCGCCTCTCCATCGCAGTCCGCCGGGTCCACGCGGGCACCGTTCACCAGCAGATGCAGGTCGGGATCGTTTGTCAGCACGAAGCCAGGACGAGGCCCCGCGCGATCCACCAGGCGGCGCCAGATCGCGTCCACGACTGGCCCACCAGTCAGCACAGGCGCGCACGCCTCCCGCGGCGGCATGGCCCAGCCGGAATTGGTGTTCTGGAATAGCCAGCGGTTGCCGTCGTCGCGGTAGCTCTCGGCCGGCGCACCGTCCGCAATCAGCACGTCGTGGGTCTCAACTTCGATATGGTAGACGGCCACCTCCTGCGCCCGATCGTCCCACAGGATCGAGCGATGATTGACCAGATACTCCACCGGGATCAGCACATCATCGAGATACAGCGAGTGACCCTTGGTCACGCGCAGGTCGCGACATGGCACGTTGTCGGCCAGTGCACCCTTGCGCACGATCACCGGCGTTGCCGCGTTGCGCCGACCGCGTGTGGCCAGCACCTTGCCAGTGCCGATCCATTCGATGCGCCGCGCCTTGCCGCGATGCGTGGTTACCATGTCGCCGACCGCAAACTCCTATACCTGACGCTCGCCTGATGGCGTCAGAATGCGCGTGCCGATGCAGAAGCATAGCACGGAGAACTCTGCACCATTTGGTCCAGCCGACACATTCGGCGTGCCGCCGCCGGCGAGCGAGAGCGCGAAGCTGCCACCGGCAAAACTCAGTGTGCCGCCTGCGTAGTTGACGGACGGGGCAGCCACACCCTTCAGCAGAATGGCTTCGCCGACATCGAAGTTGGTGACGCGGCCGGCGACGCTGGAAGGATTGCCCAGATATAGATAGGCACCGCTGCCGGCAAACTTGATCGTCTCGCCGCCGGCTATCGTGCCGCTTACGTCGAGCGTGCTGCCGGTGGCGATCGTGACCGAGCCGGTGCCGGTGAGGCCGCCCGCGTCCAGCGTGCTGGGATCAATGATGATGGAGCCGTAATTGGCCAGCGTGCCAGTGTCGGTGACTGTGGCGCCGGTGAGTTCCGTCAGCGTGACGCCGGCGGCAATCGTGTTCGCACCGGTCATCACCCACGATGCGCCGGCATCGATCGTAATCTGGGCGAAGTTTATGTATTGCAAATCAAGGCCGTGCAACGTGCCAGCGCTGGAAGCGGACGCAAACGCCAGCGTGCTGGCAGCGGTTGCGCCGATCGTGTTGCCACCGTTCACCGTGCCATTGAAAACAGCGCCTGGGTCTGCCACCAGCAGATTGGCGAAGCTGGCGGCGAGCAACACCGCTGTTCCACCAGACCCCGCGATGCTGCCGTCATTCACCACGGTCCCTGCACCGCCGTAGATATAAACGCCGCTGTGGTCGCCTGTAATTGACGCGGAGGCCGCGTTGGTAATCGTTCCAGACAGCAGCTTGATGCCATCGGAATTGGGGCCAGTACCGGCACTTGCGATGCTGCCGTCATTCACCACGGTCCCGGCGCTACCATAGATGAAGATGGCGGAGCGGCCGGCGCTCGTGATCGCAGCAGAGGTCGCATTCGTTACTGATCCTCCAGAGTGCATTTTGATGCCGCGGGAGGCGGTACCGGTTCCCGTGATAGTGCCCTCATTGATTACAGTCCCGGTACCGCCGGATATTTCAACGGTGTGGTAGGTGCTCGTGATTAAAGCTGATGCTGCATTGGTCACCGATCCGCCAGATGTCAGGTCGACGCCGAGCCCACCGGTGCCGGTGCTGGTGATTCCGCCGTAGTTGACGACACTGCCGGCGCCAGCGCCGCCATGAATAAGGACGCCGAAGTCGCCAGATGTGATCGAACCGGATGCTTCATTGGTGACCGAGCCACCAGAAGTCAGAGAAGACAGATCAATGCCAGACCCAGCAGTCCCTATGCTAACGATGATGCCGTTATTGACCACAGTTCCCGCACCGCCAGACTTCAGGATACGCCGTTCCCATTCGTACCGGTACTTGTGATTCTACCGTTGTTGAGCACAGTCCCAGTGCCATCGAGAATGAAGGCTCCCTCATACGATGCAGTGATCGAACCTGACCCCGTGTTGGTGACCGATCCACCGGCATCGAGAAAGACACCGAACGCCGATGTTTCTGCAACTCCTGCGATGTAGCCGTAATTGACCACTGTCCCGGCAGTTCCGGCGATATCCACTCCGCGATAGCCCCCCGTGATCGAAGCAGATGCCGCGTTGGTCACCGAGCCGCCATGCAGCAGATCAACGCCGATCCCGTTGGTGCCGGAGCCAGCGATGCTGCCATAATTAACGACTATCCCGGCACCGAGCGTAATTTCAACGCCGCGGTAGGTGCTCCTGATGGTGGCAAGCGCCGCGTTGGTCACCGCGCCAAATCCCAGCGCGACACCTGAGGCGCTGGTACCCGAGCCCACAATGCTCCCGTCGTTGACCACAGAACCGCCACCGACCACGACGCCGGCATGAACACCTGTGATCATGCCGGCGCTTAGGTTGGTGACGACGGTGCTTGTACCAAGAAGATCGATGCCTCGGCTCCCGCCGACAATGCTACCGTCGTTGATCACGGTCCCAGGGTCATTCATAACCACTGCGGCATAAACGCCCGTGATCGAGGCTGAAGCAGTGTTGTCGACCGATCCGCCAGATTCCAGCCAGACGCCGACCCCGCTGGTGCCGCTGGCGGTGCCCACTATGCTACCGGCGTTGACGACCGTTGCGAACCCGGATGAGTCAAAAACCCCATCATACCCGCTGATCGTGGCGGCGCTTTGGTTGGTGACGCTGCCGCCGTCGCCAAGGTCAACGTCCTTGTTGATGGTACCGTAATTCACGACGTTTATGGCGGCGCTAAAGGTTACCCTGCTGTAGAGCCCGGTGATCACGCCGCCACTTAGAGGCTGACCCGGAACTGTATCGGAATGAAGATTGGAGTCATTTCAACGGGTTATTCCGACGGAGCCTGTCGTCCCCGATGACCGTGATCGGCCGAACAAAAAAGCAGTTGCGTGATCCCAGCGGCTACGATTTTCTCGTGGTTGCGAAGACACGAAGGACACACCGATGGCCTGGACTGAAATCACGCGACGCAAGTATCAGCGCGACGGGCTGCGCTACGCAAGCGATACCACCGACCAGGAGTGGCTTCTGATCGAGCCGCATTTGCCGCCGCCCGCAAGCCGCGGTCGAACCCGCAAGGCCTGCTTGCGGGACATCGTCAATGCCATCTTCTTCATTGCCCAGTCTGGCTGCCAATGGCGCATGTTGCCCAAGGACTTCCCGCCGTTCACCACGGTGCAACGCTACTTCTACGCCTGGCGCGATGACGGAAGATGGCAGATCATCAATCAGGCGCTGCTGATGGATGTGCGCGAAGCCGCCGGCCGCGAGGCAAGTCCGACCGCCGGGGTCATCGACAGCCAATCCGTCAAGACAACCGAGGCCGGCGGTCCGCGCGGTTACGCGGCGGAGAAAATGGTCAAAGGCCGCAAGCGGCATATCCTCACCGACACGATCGGCCTGCTGGTCGGCGCGATCGTGCACCCGGGGGACGTGCAGGATCGTGATGGTGCGCCACCGTTGTTGGACAGCGTGCGCAGCGCGTTTCCCTGGCTGCGCCACGTGTTCGCTGATGCCGCCTACGCCGGTGACAAGCTGAAGGGTGCGCTTGAAGCGCTCGGTACATGGACGATCGAGATCGTCAAGCGATCCGACACCGCCAAGGGCTTTATCCTGCTGCCCCGGCGTTGGGTGGTCGAACGCACGCTGGCCTGGCTCAACCGCAATCGTCGTCTGGCCAAGGATTTCGAGGCCACCATCGAGAGCGCGGTGACCTGGCTCTACATCGCCAGCGTCAAGCTGATGTCGCGCCGTCTGGCGGCCGCCTGATACTCCCCCGTCAGCCAATATCATCAATCAATTCAGGCCAGCACGTGTTGCGACCACGATCCGAGTCAAACTCTTAGGTTGGTGACACTGCCGCCGGTACGAAAGTAAACGCCCCCGAGTTCGCCGGCGACGCTGCCGGCATTCACGACGGTCACGGTGCCGTAGCCTTCAATTCCCCCGGTGATCACACCACTGCTTAGATTGGTGACACTGCCGTCCGTCGCAACGAAAACTCCGCCGTGGCCCCCGGCGATGCTGCCGGCATTCACGATGTTCACCGCGCCGAAGCCGCTAATTCCGATGCCCACCCCGGTGATCACGCCGGTGCTTAGGTTGGTAACACCGCCGCCTGCCCCAAGGACAACTGCCGCATAGACAAGACTGCCGGTTGTGTGGATTCCGGCAATGCTGCCAGCATTCACGACTGTTAAAGCGGCGGCATCCCCGACAATCCCCTCGCCGCCACTGATCTCAGCGCCGCTTTGGTTAGTGACACTGCCGCCCGCCTGAAGGACGACGCCTATGCCGGATGTGTTGTTCCCTGCGATGTTGCCGTCATTCACGACTGTTGAAGCGGCGGCATCCCCGACAATCCCCTCGCCGCCACTGATCTCAGCGCCGCTTTGGTTAGTGACACTGCCGCCCGCCTGAAGGACGACGCCTATGCCGGATGTGTTGTTCCCTGCGATGCTGCCGTCATTCACGACTGTTGAAGCGGCGGCATCCCCGACAATCCCCTCGCCGCCACTGATCTCAGCGCCGCTTTGGTTAGTGACACAGCCGCCCGCCTGAAGGACGACGCCTATGCCGGATGTGTTGTTCCCTGCGATGCTGCCGTCATTCACGACTGTTGAAGCGGCGGCATCCCCGACAATCCCCTCGCCACCACTGATCTCAGCGCCGCTTTGGTTAGTGACACTGCCGCCCGCCTGAAGGACGACGCCTATGCCGGATGTGTTGTTCCCTGCGATGCTGCCGTCATTCACGACGGTGCCGGCGCTCGACACCACGATCCCCACGCCGCCCAGGACGCTGCCGTAGTTCGCGATCTCCCAGGGTGTGCCTAGAGTGGTCGCGTCAAGGCCACCGTTCAGCAAAGCCGTCGAGGTGATCGTGACGGGATTATCGGCCGTGCCGGACAGCGTGTACAGGCTGGAGTAGGTTCCGGAGAGGGTCTTGGTCATTGGACGGTCCTGTCGTTTCTTGTGAGACGCGACGTGCTGCGATGGTTGTCGCGACGATCAGTCGGCAAGGGACGGGACGTTACGGCGTTCGGCGACGGCTCAGGCGCGATGAGTGGCACTGATTGGCCAGAAGGTAACCCTGGTCGGTCCTTCGAGCTTCATCATTACTACTCCGAGCTCGTAACGCAAGATTAACGTCGCCTGTGGTGCGCGAGGGTTGCCGTGCCGGCTGGTGGGATCAATGGGGCACAGGGCACCAGGAAGCGGGCTTCCCTAGTTCGCCTTCGGCGAATAAGCGATCCACCGATGGGGGCCACGTGCCCGATGCCATCGTTGGTTAGGAAGGATGCTGAACGGACCGGTTTGCGGGAGGGCTTCAGGGATGCTGACTATGGCCGAGATGCGGCCCGGCGCCGCCGTCGGGCAGTCCCGTCCGCGTCACCGCTTCAGGGCAAGCACGCACCTCGCCTACGCGATCGCAATGGTCGCTGAGCCCCCTCGCCCTCTCTTGGCGAATGACGGCTGTCTGGATCAGCCATCAGGGCGTCCAAGACTGCCCGGAGCCAGAACCAAAATCCCAGCCGGCCCACAACCGCCCTTCCCACCCCAATTGAAGCAGACCCATTTTCGGCCTAGGGTGATTGACGCAGACAGGCCCCCGGCCGCACAACGAAACCGCGGTGGGTAAGGCCACGTATCGGCGCGTACGCGCGCCGAGGGAGAGGAGTCCGACTTGCAGCCTACCGACATCGGCAACCCCGACTACTTCCATAAAGTGGTCGATTGCCAATGGGCGTGCCCAGCGCACACCCCCGTCCCCGAATATATCCGCCTGATCGCCGCCGGCCGCTACGCCGACGCTTTCATGATCAACTGGAATTCCAACGTATTCCCCGGCGTTCTTGGCCGCACCTGTGATCGTCCGTGCGAGCCCGCCTGCCGCCGCGGCCGCGTCGAGGAAGAACCCGTCGCGATCTGCCGCCTCAAGCGCGTCGCCGCCGACTACAAGGGCGACATCACCGACCGCCTCCCCCGCCCCGCCGAACGCTCCAACGGCAAGCGAATCGCCCTTATCGGCGCCGGCCCCGCCTCGCTCACCGTCGCCCGCGACCTGGCGCCCCTCGGCTACGAACTGGTGGTGTTCGATTCCGACCCACGCTCCGGCGGCATGATCCGCAGCCAGATCCCCAAATTCCGGCTCCCCGAGCACATCATCGATGAGGAAGTCGGCTACATCACCGGCCTCGGCATGGAAATGCGGCTCGGCCAGCGCATCGACAGCCTGAAGGCGCTGCTGGAGGACGAATACGACGCGATCTTCGTCGGTTGCGGCGCCCCGCGAGGCCGCGACCTGCCCATTCCCGGCCGCCACGAAGCCGCCGCCAACATCCATATCGGCATCGACTGGCTCTCGTCCGTCTCCTTCGGGCACATCACCAGCATCGGCAAGCGCGTCATCGTGCTCGGTGGTGGCAACACCGCCATGGACTGCTGCCGCTCCTCGCGCCGCCTAGGTGGCGAGGACGTGAAGGTCATCGTTCGTTCCGGTTTTGAAGAGATGAAAGCGTCCCCCTGGGAAAAGCAGGACGCGATCCACGAGGACATTCCGATCCTCAACATGCTGGTGCCCAAGGAGTTCACCCACAAGGACGGCAAGCTGACCGGCGTGCTGTTCGAGACGGTGAAAGCAGAACGCGACGCAAAGGGACGTCGCCGCCTCGTCCCGACCGGCGAACCCGACCAGCACTTCGAATGCGACGACGTGCTGGTGGCAGTTGGCCAGGAAAACGCCTTCCCCTGGATCGAGCGCGACATCGGCATCGAATTCGACCAATGGGACATGCCGGTGGTCGATGAAGTGACCATGGGCTCGACCCATCCAAAAATCTTCTTCGGTGGCGACGCGGCGTTCGGCCCGAAGAACATCATCTGGGCCGTCGCCCACGGCCATCAGGCGGCCATCTCCATCCATCAGCTCTGCCAGGGCGAAAGCGTGCGTGATCGGCCGCCACCGCTGGTCAACCTGATGTCGCAGAAGATGGGCATTCACGAGTGGAGCTACGACAACGACATCTCGCTCGACCTGCGCTTCAAGGTGCCGCATCGCGACAAGGCTCTCGCGCTGCGCGACATCAAGGCCGAGGTCGAACTAGGCTTCGATGACAAGCTCGCCTTCGCGGAAGCCCAGCGCTGCCTGAACTGCGACGTGCAGACGGTGTTCACCGACAAGCTGTGCATCGAGTGCGATGCCTGCGTGGACATCTGCCCGGTCGATTGCATCAGCTTCACCGAGAACGGCGAGGAAGCCGAGCTCCGACTGCGCCTCAGTGCCCCAGCGCACGACACGACGCAGGACCTTTACGTGTCCGGTCCGTTGAAGACCCACCGGGTCATGGTGAAGGACGAGGATGTTTGCCTGCACTGCGGCCTGTGTGCCGAACGGTGCCCCACTGGCGCGTGGGATATGCAGCGCTTCCTGATCGATGTGGCACAGGCAGAGAACGTATGTTGCAGTCTACAGAGCGCGTAACCGACCTCCAGAGCGTCAACGACTTCGTCGTCAAGTTCGCTAACGTCAACGGCTCGGGGTCCGCGAGCGCGAACGCGCTGTTCGGCAAGGCGATCCTGCGCATGGGCATTCCCATGACGCCGCGCAACATCTTCCCGTCGAACATCCAGGGATTGCCGACGTGGTACCAGGTGCGCGTCTCGGAAGCCGGACATCTCGGCGCACGCGGCGGCGGCGTGGACCTGATGGTCGCGATGAACCCGCAGACCTGGGCGAAGGACATCGCCGAGATCGTGCCAGGCGGCTACCTGTTCTACGACAACACCAAGCCGATGCCGCCGTCGAAGTTCCGCGACGACATCGTCATCATCGGCGTGCCGCTGACCGAGATCACCAACAAGGCCTACACCGACACGCGGCAGCGCCAGTTGTTCAAGAACATCGTCTATCTCGGCGCGCTGTCGGCGCTGCTGGAGATGGATGTCGGTGTCATCGAGACGCTGCTGGCCGAGCAGTTCCACGGCCGCGACAAGCTGATCCAGGCGAACGTGCAGGCGCTGCACATGGGCCGTGATTGGGCACAGGCCAACCTGCAATGCCCCATCGGCCTAACTCTTCGCCGCGCCGATGCGGTCGGCGATCGCATCTTCGTCGAAGGCAATGCAGCCGCCGCATTGGGCGCAGTGTATGGCGGCGCCACGGTCTGCGCCTGGTATCCGATCACCCCGTCATCATCGCTCGCCGAAGCGTTCACCCGCTGGTGCCATCGCTATCGCGTCGATCCGGAGACCAAGAAGCACAAATTCGCCATCGTGCAGGCGGAAGACGAGCTCGCCTCCATCGGCATGGTGATCGGCGCGGCCTGGAACGGCGCGCGCGCCTTCACCGCAACCAGCGGGCCCGGCATCTCGCTGATGCAGGAATTCGTCGGCCTGGCGTATTTCGCGGAAATCCCGGCAGTGATCTTCGACGTGCAGCGTTCCGGTCCTTCCACCGGCATGCCGACGCGCACGCAGCAGACCGACATCCTGAGTTGCGCCTACGCCTCGCACGGCGACACGAAGCATGTGCTGCTATTCCCAGAAGACCCGTACGAATGCTTCGAGTTCGGCGCGCTATCCTTCGACCTGGCCGATCGCCTGCAAACGCCGATCTTCATGATGCTGGATCTTGAGATCGGGATGAACGAACGGCTGTGCAAACCGTTCGCCTGGGACGACAGCCGCAAGCTCGATCGCGGCAAGGTCATGACCGCCGAGGAGCTGCAAGCCGGCAAGGATTTCGGCCGCTACCTCGATGTGGATGGCGACGGAATTCCCTATCGTACTCATCCCGGCACGCACCCGACCCGCGGCGCGTTCTTCACGCGCGGCACGTCGAAGGACGCCCGTGCGCGCTACAGCGAGGAAGGCCCCGACTACGAAGAAAACATGCTGCGGCTGCTGAAGAAATTCGACACCGCCAAGAATCTCGTGCCGCGGCCGATCGCACGTTCGGCCAAGGAACCAACGCGCCTAGGCGCGATCTACTTCGGTTCCACCAGCCCCGCGATGGACGAGGCGGAAGAAATGCTGGCCGAACGCGGCATCCATCTCGACCTGCTGCGCGTGCGTGCCTTCCCGTTCCACAACGACGTGCGCCACTTCATCGCTGACCACGACCAGGTGTTCGTCGTCGAGCAGAACCGCGACGGCCAGTTGCGCACGCTGCTGATCAACGAGCTGGAGATTGACCCAGCAAAGCTGACCAAGGTGCTGCACTTCGACGGCACGCCGATCACCGCGCTCTTCATCGCCGCCGCCATCGGCGACAAGGTTGACGAACTAAAGGTTGTCCCGTTCCGGAAGGCCGTGCCATGACGTTTATACCGAAACCGAAACTGCATCATCCGGAACTGCCGAAGAACTCCCTCGGCTTTACACGGCGCGACTATGAGGGCGCCGTCTCGACGCTATGCGCCGGCTGCGGCCATGATTCGATCAGCGCCGCGATCGTGCGCGCCTGCTTCAACCTGGAGCTGCCGCCGCACCGCATCGCCAAGCTCTCCGGCATTGGCTGTTCATCGAAGACGCCGACATATTTCCTCGGCGCATCGCACGGCTTCAACTCAGTGCACGGCCGCATGCCGTCGGTACTGACCGGCGCCAACCTGGCCAACCGCGACCTGATCTATCTCGGCGTATCGGGCGACGGCGACAGCGCCTCCATCGGCATCGGCCAGTTCGCGCACATCATGCGGCGCGGCGTGAACATGACCTACATCGTCGAGAACAACGGCGTATACGGTCTGACCAAAGGCCAGTTCTCCGCCACTTCAGACAAAGGCGCCAAGAGCCGACGCGGCGTGGTGAACAACGATGCGGCAATCGATCTCATCGCCATGGCGCTGCAACTCGGCGCCACCTTCGTCGCGCGCAGCTTCTCCGGCGACAAGGACCAGCTCATTCCGCTGATCGAGGCCGCACTGAAACACCAAGGCGCCGCCTTCATCGATTGCATCTCGCCCTGTGTCGCGTTCAACAACCACGAAGGCTCGCACACCAGTTTCGACTACGTGCGCGAACACAATCTGGCGGTGAACTACCTCGACGTGATCACCGGCCGCGAGCCAATCACCGTGGACTACGCCGCCGGCACGGTGGAGATGGTGAAGCAGCACGACGGCTCGACCCTGCGCCTGCGCAAGCTCGCCAACGACTACGACGTGCACGACCGCATCGCCGCGATGACCTACCTGCAAGAGCGTCACGCCGCCGGCGAGATCGTCACCGGCCTGCTCTACGTCGATCCGGAGCCAGACGACCTGCACCACCACATGAACACGATCGACACGCCGTTCAACGAACTGGACGAGCGCACGCTGTGTCCCGGTTCAACCGCGCTGGACAAGCTGAATGCCAGCCTGCGCTAGCCTTCGCATCACCTCGCACGCGCCCATCGCCCGTACGGACGCCATCGTCCCCACCGTCCCCATCGTCATGGCCGGGCTTGACCCGGCTATCCACGTCTTTCCTGCTGGCTCCCAAGTAATGCGTGGATGGCCGGCACAAGGCCGGCCATGACGGTGAGTAACAACGCCGCACGACAAGGAACCGTCATGAACAAGCTAACTCGCCGGGCCGTGGTCAGTGCTCTGACCGCGGCACCCATTGCCATGCCAGCAATTATTCGCGCGCAGAGCACCTCGAAGCCGGTCAAGCTCGGCCTGCTCAGCGACATGGGCGGTCCCTATCGTGACGTAGGCGGCCCCGGCAATCGTGCAGCCGTCGAACTGGCCGTCGAGGATTTCGGCGGTTCGGTCCTCGGCCGCCCCATCGAGGTCGTTCAAGGCGACGATCAGAACAAGCCCGACGTTGCCGCATCGCTGGCACGCGAGTGGATCGATAATCAGGGCGTCGATGTGCTGATGGATGGCGCCGCGTCATCCTCCGGCCTCGCCATTCAGCAGATCGCCCGCGAGAAGAAGCATATTTACCTGATCACCGGTCCAGCCACGTCGGACATGACCGGCAAGCAGTGTTCTCCCTACGGCGTTCACTTCGCCTACGACACCTATGCGCTGGCGCACGGAACCGGTAGCGCATTGACCAAGGCCGGTGGTAGCACGTGGTACTTCATCACCGCCGATTACGCGTTCGGCTACGCATTGGAGCGTGACACGATCGCCGCGGTCGAAGCCGCTGGCGGCAAGGTACTCGGCACGGTCCGGGCGCCACTCGGTACCGCCGATTTCTCCAGCTTCCTGGTGCAGGCGAAGTCGTCCGGCGCGAAGGTATTCGGCTTCGCGAATGCCGGTACCGATTTGCAGAATTGCATCAAGCAGGCGGCGGAGTTCGGCATCTCCCAGACCGGCGTCCGCATGGCCACGCTGCTGATGGCCATCAACGACGTGAACTCGCTGGGCCTGAACGCGTGTCAGGGTCTGGTTTACACCAACTCATTCTATTGGGACATGACGGACAAGACGCGCGCCTGGGCCAAGCGCTGGGCCGCGAAGCAGCCAGGCCGCGAACCCGGCCTGCTGCACGCGGCCAACTACTGCGCCGCGAACCACTGGCTGAAGTCAGTGAAAGCCGCAGGCACCACCGATGCGGATGCTGTCGTGGCGAAGATGAAGGCCACGCCGGTCAACGACATGTACAATGACAACGTGAAGATCCGCGAGGATGGCCGTGTGATGCATGTGATGCATCTATGGCAGGTGAAGACGCCGGCGGAGTCGAAGTATCCCTACGACTACTGCAAGGAGCTGGTGACCATCCCACCCGACCAGGCCTGGCGTCCGCTCAGCGAAGGCGGCTGCCCGCTGGTGCATGCGTAGCCGCCCAATGTCATTGCGAGCGTAGCGAAGCAATCTCGTGCCAATCAGCCTCGGGATTGCTTCGCTACGCTCGCAATGACAGATGTGTTGTTATTGCACCAACGCCGCCGCAATCCTCTCTCGCGTAAGCGGCATGTCGCGGATGCGCGCACCCAGCGCATGCGCCACAGCGTTGCCGATCGCCGCAGCAGTCGGCCCGAACGTGCATTCGCCCATGCCAAGCGTCGGGTGCTCAGGCATCGGGATGATCTCCGTCTCCATCTCCGGCACCTCTGAGAAATTCAGGATCGGATAGCCCAGCCAATCGAGCGACGTGATTCCATCGCCCTCCATCCGCACCTGTTCCTTCAGCGCCATACTTATCGCCTGCACGATGCCGCCCTCGAGCTGATTGCGCGCGCCATCGGGATTGATCACCAGTCCCGCATCGGCCACGCACCACGCGCGCAGCACGCGCACTTCCTGCTCAACCTCTACCTCGACCGCAACGCCGGCATACGCCGCCTTGTTCTTGTACCGAGCCCAACCCAAGCCCAACCCGCGCCCTGAACCACCCGGCCGTCGCGCCGCCCAGCCGCAAAGCCGTGCCAGCCTCTCCACCACCGCTCGCGCCCGTGTATCTGTCAGCACAGACAACCGGTACTCCACCGGATCGACACCAGCACGCTCCGCCAGTTCATCCATGAAGCACTCGATCGCGAACACGTTCGGCAGCGCGCCCAACCCGCGTAGCGCCGAAGTCCTCACCGGCGCCTGCCGCACCAGATGATGCACCACCCGCCGCGCCGCGAATTGGTACAGCGGGAACGCATTGCGCGTGCCGCCACCACCATTCGCCTCGGGCGGATCAGTCGGCCGAGGATCCGGCGGCGGCGTCGGCAACGCCTCGTGCGTCAGCAAGTTGCCGCCACTGCTCGGCCGCTGCACATGCGTTGGCGACCAGACATCCGCGGTCCAGTCCACGGGCTTTCCTGCATCATCCAGTGCAGCACGGATCGTGATGTGCATCGCCGGACCAACAGGCTCGAAGCCAAACTCCTCCTCGCGCCGCCATTGGACCCGGATGCACTGATCCGGCACTTGCATCGCGATCACCGCGGCATCCACCGCGACATCGTCGGCACCATTATGCCCATAGCAACCGGCGCCATGCGCATGACGCACCGTAATCGCGTCTTGCGGTAGCCCCAGCACACTCGCCAGCGCAGCACGCAACGGATATGGCCCTTGTGTGTGCGACCACACCAAAAGATGCCCGTTGCGATATTCCGCCAACGCACAGGACGGCGCCATTGACGCGTGCGCGACGTAGGGCCGCGAATAACTCGCTTCCACGACATTGCCCGAGGTCTGCGCCGGCAGCGGATCGCCCAGTACGCGATCGATCGACGGCTGCCCGACCAGCCAGGCCGCTTCCTGCTGCTCCGGCGTGATCTGCCGCACGTTCTCCCACTTGGCGTGCATTGGTGCGACTGCCGCGGCGCGCTGCACAACTGTCTCATCTGCGCCAACGAACGCGACGAAGTCTCCCACCCGCACAACACGGAACTCGCCACGTTCCGCCCGCCGCACCGCCGCTTCATTGAACGCGGCCAGCCGCGCGCCGCGACAAGGCTGACGCAGAATGCGTGCGTGCAGCATGTCCGGCCGCACCATGTCATGCACGAACGCCGCACCCGAAACCTTCGCCGGCAGATCGCGCCGCGGTGTCGGCTGGCCAACATAGCGATACGCCGTATACGGCTTCGGCTTTGCCGAACCCTCGATGTCGCGCGCGAAATCCTCGGCACCGGCAAAGTTCCAGTAATCATGGCCCGTCAGCGCACCGGCACGGGTGAACGCGCCATCCTCGACCGACAAGTCCGCCGGACTGCAATTCAGCCGTTGCGCCAGCCGATCAAGCACCCGCGCACGCAATTCCGCCGACACCAGACGCACCGAACTGCCAGATACCTCGATCGACTGGCTGCCCGTCGTCTGACCTTCATCCGGCGCGTCCTGCGTGTCACCCGACAGCACCGAGATCCGCGCCAGGTCCACATCCAATTCATCGGCAGCAATCTGCGCCAGCGCAGTGACGTTGCCCTGTCCCAACTCCACCTTGCCAACAGCAAGACGCACCGTGCGATCCGGATCGAACCGGATCCATTTCTCCAGCCGTCGGTTGTTCTGGATCGACAGCGGCAGTGTGTCGCTCATGCCCCCTTCCCTTCCCGCAGCGTCGCCGCGGCCTGCTCCACCGCACGAACAATCCGCGGATGCGCGCCGCATCGACACAAATGTTTGTCCAACGCCCGCACGATCTCACCGCGAGTCGGAGATGGATTGCGATCCAGCAGCGCCTTCGCGCTCATGATGATGCCAGAAAGGCAGTAGCCACACTGCCCCGCCTGCTCATCGAGGAACGCCTGCTGCAACGGATGCGGTGCCGCCGGGGTGCCAAGCCCCTCGATCGTAGTGACGCGACCGCCCGCCGCGGTGCCCACTTCGCGCGAGCACGCATGCACCGGCTCGCCATCCAGCAGTACCACACAGCTTCCGCACTGCTCCAACCCGCAGCCATAACGCGTGCCCATCAGCCCAAGCTGGTTGCGCAACACGTCCAGCAACGGCGTCGTACTGGCCGCCGTGACCTGCACCGAGCGGCCGTTGACGATAAGATCAATCATAACTGTCATTCCCGCGAAAGCGGGAACCCAGGGGTACCCGCGCTGCCGCACCGGGTCCCCGCTTGCGCGGGGATGACGGGTTGGTGCATGCACGCATCATGCCGAGCGGCGCTGCACGTTCGCGCTCCTTACCGGAATGCCGGTCTGCTCATAACAAACCTGTGCCAGAGCGGCGACGCCGTCCCGGATTACCTCCTTCGACGGCAGCGCGAAACACAGACGCATATACGACTTGGCCGGCTCCGGATTGCACACCCACTCCGGCCCGGGATTGAATTGGATCCCCGCATCCGCCGCCGGCTTCACCAATTTCCGCACATCGACGCTATCGGGCAGCTTGATCCACAGGAAAATGCCACCTTTCGGCCTCCACATCTCGGCGCTGGTACCAAACTCGCGTTCCACCGCCTCGACCATCGTGTCCAGCTTCTCCTTCAGCACGCCGGTCAGTGCCCCCACATGCTTGTCGAAATGGTTGGCAAAATACTCCGCCACGATCATCTGATCGAGCGCGCCCGTCCCGCTATCGGTCTTGCAAGCCAACATCTGCGACAGCACCGGCCATTCCGACACCGCGTAGCCCACGCGCAGTGCGGGCGCCAACGTCTTCGAGAACGAGCCGATATGCACCACCTGCTTCGGATCCATCGAGTACAGCGAAGGCGGCGCTCCACCGGCCCACACCAGATCCGCGTAGCATTCATCCTCGAATATCGGCACGCCGTACTGCCGCGCCAGCGCCAGCAACTGTTGGCGCCGCTCCATCGGCATGATGCTGCCCGACGGGTTCTGGATGGTCGGAATCGTGTAGATGTATTTCGGCGTGACGCCCTTCTGCTTCAGCTCCTCCAGCGTCGAGCCCAGCACATCAATCCGCATCCCATCCTCGTCCAGCGGCACGCCGACAATGTTCGCGCCGACACGCTTAAAGCGATTGATCGCGCCCGCGTAGCAGAACTCCTCCAGGATCACCGTATCGCCGGGTTCGACGAACATCCGGCTGATCATGTCGATGCCCTGTCCCGAACCCGTGGTGACCAGCACCTCATCACGTGTGATCTTCATGCCACGATGCCGGTTCAGCTTCTCGGCGATCATCTCGCGCAGGCCGATATAGCCTTGCGGCCCTTGCGCCAGGTTATACATAGCTAGCTTCGATCCATCGCGCCGCAACACGGACGCGGTGGCCTCGATCAGTCCCTCGATCGGAATACGCTCCGGGTCATTATGTCCGCCAACGAAATTATACTTTGGAAATCCGGGAAAACGTGGTGATGGGGCAGGCAAGTCCTTGGCAAAGTGCGAACTGAGATTGAATGCGGCACTCATGATCGTTCCCTCCGTCGGCGTTCCAAAAAGGTTCGCACGGTGGACACGAGGAGGCAAGGAAGTAGCGCTCCGCAATCGTCTCGATCGTCTTTGCCGATCCAAACAATTCAACGCAGAGACCGCAAAGGTACGCGAAGGGCGCCAAGCAGATTGTTCACGCCTTCGGCTGATAGCGCGAAACACTGAAATCATCCTTCGCGATCTTCACGCCCCTTCGCGGCCTCTGCGTCGAATTCCCTCCGCATGCACTGCCTCCTCCCATGAATGCACGACGCACGAACGATCCAGCAAGGCGGCGCGCCGCCTTACACGGCGTCCAATCGCCGCACCCCCTGATCCGGCAAGCCACGCAAAAGCTCGGCCACTCCAAGCCCAACCACCGGATGCACCCACTCGGGCGCCACATCCAGCAACGGCACCAGAACAAATGCGCGCAGGTGCGCCCGTGGATGCGGCAGCACCGGGTCCGGCCCGCTGCGCACCGTTTGCCCCCCGTCACCAATGGCAATCAAATCCAGGTCCAGCGTGCGCGCCGCGTTGGGCACGCCGCGCACGCGTCCCGCCTCGGCTTCGATCGCCTGCAGCTTACGCAGCATCGCAGCCGGACCGGGTTCCTTCAAACCTTCCTCAACCTCCAGCCGCACAACAGCGTTCACGTACGGGGGCTGGCCCGACGGCGGCATAGGTTCGGTTATGTACCAAGACGACAGGGCGCTCAGCCGCAGATTTGGTATTGTAACCAAACGTTTCACCGCCCAACGGCAGGTCTCCAGCGGCGTCTCGCCGTTGGGTCCAGGCAGGTTTCCGCCAACTCCAATCAGAATCATCTGCAATGATTTCGTTCAGGCTGTTCACAATTCGGCAAGAAACTGCGATGATTTGCTACGCGATCGCCTCGGCTTCCTGCCTTTTCACGGTGAGCACGCATTCCGACTGCTGTCTACCATCGCTTCAAGAGGTCCGGCTCCATGCATTTCCTTCCAAGTGAACGCGCCGCTCTGTTCATTGACGGCGCCAATCTCTACTCCGCTTCTCGCAATCTCGGCTTTGATGTAGACTACCGAAACCTGCTCGAATACTTTCGGAAGCAATCGCACGTTATTCGAGCCTACTACTACTCGGCCGTTCTGGAAACGGACGAATACTCCCCACTTAAGCCGCTGACTGACTGGTTGGCTTACAACGGCTACACCTTGGTCACCAAACCGGCCAAGGAATTCACCGATTCGACGGGCCGCCGGCGCGTCAAAGGCAGCATGGACATCGAAGTCGCGGTGGACATGCTGGAGCTGGCCCCGCGCCTCGATCACGCGATCTTGTTCAGTGGCGATTCGGATTTCCGCCGGCTGGTCGAAGCTGTGCAGCGCAAGGGCGTGAAAGTCTCGGTCGTGTCATCAATCCGCACCAGCCCGCCGATGGTCGCCGACGAGCTGCGCCGCCAGGCCGACCACTTCCTTGAACTGGCGGAGATCGCGCCCGAGTTCACCCGCCGCCAGACCGAGCCTCGCGCCGCCCGCCCCGTTCCAGTACGGCAGACACCGGCCGAACCGTTCGTCGATCCACACGACGCCGCGTGACGAAGGGCGCTCCGGCGCCCGATTGCCAGCTCTGCCCGCGACTTTGCGAATACCGGCAGGCCAACCGCGCCGCTCATCCCGACTGGTTCAACGCCCCGGTCCCCAGCTTCGGCGGCCTGGATGCCCGACTGCTGATCGTCGGCCTAGCCCCCGGCGTGCGAGGCGCCAACCGCACCGGCCGCCCGTTCACCGGCGACTTCGCCGGCGAGCTGCTCTATCGCACCCTCTTGCACTTCGGCCTGGCACGAGGCCACTACGCCGCAAACCCGCAAGACGGCCTGACGCTGGTCGATTGCCGTGTCACCAACGCTGTTCGTTGCGTGCCTCCTGCCAACTTGCCCACACCACAGGAAGCCACCACCTGCAATCAGTTCCTCGCCGCCGAGATCGCCGCGATGCCTCGGCTGCGCTGGGTGCTGGCACTCGGCGGCACCGCACATAACGCCGTCTTGCGCGCGCACGCCATGCGGCCATCGCGCATTCCATTCCGCCACGGTGCGCAGCATGCGCTGCCGGAGGATCGCACGCTGGCTGACAGCTATCATGTGTCTCGCCTCAACACGAACACCGGCCGCCTGACCGAGGCGATGTTTCACGCCGTGGTGCAGTCCCTGCTCGATCGCATCGTCTGAGCGCAATCCTCGGATGGCGACGTGAGCGCGCCCAAGACCATGTTGCCTGCATCCAACGCAAGGAGACACAATATGGATTTCCATATTTCCGGCCTGCCGATCGAGCCCTTCATTCCGTTCTTCAGCATGAGCGACGAGGAACTGCGGACGCACGGTGCCTACCGTGTCATCGCGAAGCCAGAAGATGCACCTTTGATGCAGCCCTGTCGCGTCACCTTGCGTAACTCGGAGCCAGGCGAAGTGTCGATCCTGCTCAACTACCCGCATCATGTGACGCCAACATCGCCGTATCGCGCCAGCGGTCCGATCTTCGTGCGCCAAGGCCTCACCAAAACGGCAACTTTCGTCAATCACGTGCCAGCCCAACAGCGTATCCGGCTCCTCTCCGTGCGCGCCTACGATACGGCCGGCATCATGGTCGATGCAGAGGTGCGCGAGGGCACTGAACTGGAGGCAGTGATCGAACGCATGTTCACACGTGACGACGTAGCGTTCCTGCATGCGCACAACGCGAAGCGTGGCTGCTATTCTTGCAGCATCGATCGTATCTGACCCCCCATTCCCTCTCCGCCCCGCGTCGGGGCGGAGAGGCCAGGTGAGGTGGGGCTCGCAATAAGTCACTACCCAGACCTGTTATACTCCCATGCATGAACGTCTACGCGCAGACGCTGCTCGATGCCGCCTATGCCGCCTTTCGAAGCCGGCGCTATGCCGAGGCCTGGACCACCCTCGGCTTCGTCGCCGGTTCCGGCTGGCGTGATGCCCTCACTTTCCGGTTCCTCGCGCATCTGGAAGATCTGCGCGGCGACACCGAAGCCGCACTTGACTGGCTTTCCGCCGCCATCGCCATCGATCCCACCAGCGCCACAGCGTTCAGCCACTCTGCCGATGCAGCGCACAAGCTCCACCGCCTGAACGAAGCAGAATCCTTCTACCGTAAGGCTATCTTCCTCGACCCCACCCTGACCGAAGCCTATGGCGGCCTCGTGTCAGTCCTGCACCTGCTGAACCGCGACGGGGAAGCCTTGGAATTGGCGAAAACGTCGCTACACGCCACCAACGATCCGGCGCACGCGCACCGGATTGTCGGCAGCGCGCTGACCATGCTCAACCGGCACGAAGAGGCCATCGATCAGTTCCGTGCCGCGCAGCTTGTAAGCCCGACCGACGCCACGGCCCTCAATCACGAAGGCATGGCGCTATTATCGCTCGGCCAATTCCGCGAAGGCTGGCGGCGCTATCACGCGCGCCACAGCATCAATTCCGTCCACACAACATTCCGCAACCTGCCACAACCCCTTTGGCAGGGAGATATCGACATCAGCGGCCACAGCATTCTGCTGCACGCCGAGCAGGGCCTCGGCGATACAATTCATTTCCTCCGCTACGCACCGTTACTCGCCGAACGCGGTGCGACGGTGTGGCTGGAAGTGCCCCGCCCGCTTCGCCGCCTGGCAGCCACAATCGAAGGCGTCACCGGCGTGATCGTCCCCTATGATCCCCTGCCCGATTGCGCCTTCCAATGTCCAATGCTGAACCTGCCCATGGCATTCCGCACCGATATGGACAGCATTCCCGCCAATATTCCGTATATACAACCAGATCGGCGCCGTATCGAGGAATGGCGCCAGCGTCTCGGCACCTCGGCGCGGCGCAGGATCGGCATTGCGTGGTCCGGCAATCCCTCACTTGCGGAAAATCGCCTGCGCTCGATTTCGCTCCCGGCACTTCTGCCATTGCTGCAACGTGCTGACTGCGAGTTCCACGTCGTGCAGACCGGCCATACTGAAGCCGACGCCGCGCTGCTCGCCCAACTAGGCGCACACGACCACAGCGTCGCGCTGTCAGACTTCGGCGACACTGCCGCACTGATGGCCTCACTCGATCTGATCATCTCGGTGGACTCCGCCCCCGCGCATCTCGCTGGCGCGCTCGGCCGCCCGACATGGCTGTTGCTACAATTCAGTGCCGATTGGCGCTGGATGCGCGACCGCACCGACAGCCCCTGGTACCCGACGATGCGCCTGTTCCGGCAGCAACAACCCGGCAACTGGGACAGCGTCATCGCAGATGTCGCACAGGCATTGGACGACGACATCAATCGCCCATGCACAGCTTCCTCCGCTTAAGAGCTGAAGGCGATGGAGGCAAAGGAGGCATGACACCTGATCGTCCGCGCCGACCCATGGGACGAATGCAATGACAGAGCTCGTTCTCATTGCCCTCCGCCGGCCCTACACCTTCGTGGTCCTCGCGTTGGTGATCCTGTTGTTCGGCACCATTTCGGTGCTGCGCACGCCGACGGACATTTTTCCGCCGGTCAAAATTCCAGTCATCGCAGCGATCTGGACCTATAACGGTCTGTCCCCGTCCGATATGTCAGGCCGCATCATCTACTATTACGAGCGCACGCTAACCACGACTGTCAGCGGCATCGAGCACATTGAAAGCCAGTCCTATTACGGCAGCGTCGTGGTCAAGATCTACTTCCAGCCCGGCACGGACATCTCCGCTGCGCAAGCGCAGGTCACCGCGTCATCGCAAACGGTGATCAAGCAGTTGCCGACCGGCACGACCCCGCCGAACATCCTCGTGTTCGACGCGTCCTCCGTGCCGGTGCTGGAATTGCAGGTCGCCGCGGAGAACATGACGCCGTCGCAGATCAACGACATTGCGACCAACCTGATCCGGCCCGCGCTGGTATCGGTTCCCGGCGTGGCGATCCCCGCGCCATATGGCGGCACCACCGCCGACGTGGAGGTCGATCTCAACCAGTCGCAACTGCTGGCGCACGGCATGAGCGCCAAGGACGTCGGCGCCGCCCTCGCTCTGCAGAACATCGTGTTGCCGGCTGGCGATCAAAAGATCGGGCCGATCGACTTCATGGTCGTCACCAACGCGACGCCGCTGAAGATCGACGAGTTCAACAACCTGCCCATCAAACAGGTTGGCAACGCCACGGTGTATTTACGCGATGTCGCCTATGTCCACGCGGGCGGCCCGCCGCAGCAGAACATCGTCCTGGTCAAGGGGCAGCAGGCAGTCCTCCTGCAAATCCTCAAGACTGGCGAGGCCTCGACGCTCACGGTGGTGGAAGGGGTGCGCGCCAAACTGCCAGACATCCTCAAGATGCTGCCATCAGGCGTCACGATCACGCCGCTTGACGACGCATCGACCTTTGTGCGCGCCTCGATCGATGACGTCGTGCAGGAGATGTTGACGGCGGCCGTCCTCGCCGGCATCGCGGTCCTTGTCTTCGTGGGAAGCTGGCGCTCAACCCTGATCGTGGCGGCGTCCATCCCGCTCTCCATCCTGTCCTCGGTTATTGCGCTGTCCGTCGTAGGCCAGGATATCAACGTCATGACGCTCGGCGGGCTGGCGCTCGCGGTCGGCATCCTGGTGGACGACGCTACCGTGATGATCGAGAACATCAACACTCACCTCGATATGGCAGAGAAAACCGGCGGCGAAGTCGACCTCAAGCAAGCCATCATAGAGGCATCGAACCAGATCGTCGTTCCGACATTCGTATCAACGACATGTATCTGCATCGTGTGGGTGCCGCTATTCCAGCTCGGAGGCGTTGCCGGCTACCTGTTCCTGCCGCTCGCCGAAGCGGTGATCTTCGCCATGATCGCGTCGTTCATCCTGTCGCGCACACTGACGCCGACCCTGGCGGACTACCTGCTACGCGGGCAGGTCACGGCGCTCCAGGGCAACCGCCAAGAGTCGCGGCCCAGCTTCTTCGGACGCTTCCACGGCGGCTTCGAGGTTCGCTTCGAGCGCTTCCGCGACGCTTATCGCGGACTGCTCGAGCGGCTCGCGCCGCAACGGCGCGTGTTCTGCTCGCTCTACCTCACGCTGGCCCTCGCGTCTCTGATGCTCCTCATCTTCGTCGGGCAGGATTTCTTCCCGAGCATCAAGTCGGGCACGATCGCGATGCACATGCGCTTCGCCTCCGGCACGCGCATCGAGGAGACAGCAAAGCAGGCGGTGCTCGTGGATCAGCAGGTGCACCAGCTTCTGCCCGGCCATGTCGTCGGCAGCCTGCTGAACTGCGGACTGCCCTCCACCGGCATCAACCAAGCCTACAGCAACAGCGGCACGATCGGTTCGCAGGATTGCGACCTGACGGTGTCGCTGGACAACCAGGCCTCGCCGGTCGCCCAGTATCAGCAAACCTTGCGGGCCGGGCTGGCGACGCGCTTTCCCGGCGCACAGTTCAGTTTCCTCGCAGGCGACATCACCGCGCAGATCCTGAACTTCGGTCTGCCGTCGCCCGTCGACATCCGGATCAGCGGGCGCGACCTTGATGCGAACTACGCCTTCGCCACCAAGCTTGCGGCCCGCATCCAGAAGGTCGCCGGCGCGGCTGACGTTCGGATCCAGCAGATCATGGACCAGCCGACCCTGCAGCTTAACTCCAGCCGGAACCTCGCGCTCGGGATCGGCCTCAATGAGTCGTTGATCGCTGACAATGTGCTGGCCACGCTATCGGGGAGTGGTCAGACCGCGCCGACCTACTGGCTCGATCCGAGCACCGGCGTCTCGCATCTGGTCAACATCCAGACACCGCAGGACCAGATGCAGAGCGTCAACGCCCTGCAAACCATACCGGTCAGCAACACTATGGGCATCGGGCCCGCCGCCCAGCCCGAGATCGTCGGCGCCCTGTCCAACCTTAGCGTGACCGCCATACCCGGCGTCGTTTCGCATTATGCGATCATGCCGGCCATCGACATTTACGCCACCGTCGCCGGCCGCGATCTGGGCGGGACCACCAGGGCAATGCAGGCCGTCATCAACGATATGCAATCCGAACTTCCGAAGGGCGCGACCGTGGTGCTGACCGGGCAGGCCACCACCATGCAGTCGGCCTACACGCAACTGCTCGAAGGCCTCGCCTTGTCCATCGTGCTCGTGTTCCTGGTCATCGTGGTGAACTTCCAGTCGTGGCTGGACCCGATGATCGTCATCTCGGCGCTGCCGGCGGCGCTGGCGGGGGCGACGTGGAGTCTGTTCCTCACCGGCACGACGCTGTCGGTGCCGGCGCTGACCGGCGCGATCATGAGCATGGGGACGGCGACGGCGAACACAGTGCTCGTGGTGGACTTCGCCCGCACCCAACTGGCCGAGCACGGCGATCCGGTGGCCGCGGCGATCGAGGCAGGTCACGCACGGATCCGGCCCGTGCTGATGACGGCGCTGGCGATGATCGTGGGCATGTTCCCGATGTCGTTCAGCAACACCACCAATGCGCCCCTGGCCCGTGCCGTCATCGGCGGCCTGATTGTTGCGACCGTAACAACCCTGGTGTTCGTCCCTTGCGTGTTCGCAATCATCCATAGCGGCCGGTCCAAGCGGCCGTTGCAGCTACAGGAGAGCCCAGCGTGAGTGCAACGAAACACCGCGGACGCAGCTGGGCGGTTGCCGGCGCGGGCATCGCACTGGCGCTCGTGGTCGCGGGATACGGAATAAGGACGCGCGGTGTCTCGTTGAAGAATCTGCAGCAGCAAGCAGATGATTTTGCGATTCCGCGCGTGCAGTTGACGACGCCGAAGCCGGGCCCGAAGGAGCGAACCGTCACCTTGCCCGGCAACGTCGTGGCCTGGAACGAGGCGCCGATCTACGCGCAGGTCAGCGGCTACGTGACCAGGTGGTATAAGGACTACGGCGCGCGTGTCGAGAAAGGTGAGCTGCTCGCGGAGATCGATGCGCCGGGCCTCGACGCACAATACAAGGCAAGCCTCGCGCAGCTCGACACGGCGGTGACGAACTACAACCTCGCCGACCTCACGGCGAAACGCTACACGGAGCTGAAGAACACGGCAGGCGTGTCCCTCCAGGAAGTCGACAATTACGTCGCCGCCGCCGCAGCGGACAAAGCCCAGGTCGCTGTCGCCCAGGAAAACGTGCAGCACTACTATGCCATGATCGGTTTCGAGAACGTCGTGGCACCCTTCGCCGGCATCGTCACATCCCGCCTGGTCAATATCGGCGACTACGTCACCAGCGCGGGCGGTGACGCCGCGGTGCAAGGGACTGCCAAGCCGCTGTTCAACGTCGCGGATGTGTCGAAGCTTCGCGTCTACGCAGCCGTGCCGCAGAGTTTCGGGAACGTGCTGTCGCCGGGGATCAAGGCGACACTCACCCTGCCCAACGCACCTGGCAGGCCGATCAAGGCCGACTTCCTCACGGCGGCGGGTGCCGTCGCCACCGGCACGCGCACCATCGTCACCGAACTTATCGTCGAAGACGGTCAAAAGCCCCTGTTGCCCGGAGCTTACGTCAACGTCCACCTCACCGTTCCCGGAAACCCGAATCTCGTGATCGTGCCGTCGCAGGCGCTGCTCTTCCGCGCCGAGGGGATGCAGGTCGCGACGATCGCCGCGGGAGACCGCATTCACTTGCAGGACGTGTCCCTCGGCGACAATCTCGGGTCGGAGGTCGAGATCCTGTCCGGAGTGACGCCGGCCGACCAGATCGTGGCCAATCCGTCACTGGGATTGTTGGAAGGCCAGCAGGTAAAGCTCGTCCAGGCCGCGCGGGGCTACGAGTTGTCTGAAATCCAGCAAGCCTGCACAGTAGCGGCCGTGCGCGCCACTTTGCTCCGTCATCCGTCATGGCAGGGCTTGACCCGCCATCTGCATCCATTGGCAGGATCGTGCCGCAGGAGGCTGATAGCCGGCTCCAGGCCGGCCATGACGATAGCAGGCTCATTGTCGTCGCGGACTTACCAGCTTAATTGACCCGAACCGAAGGGGAGTCTCGTTGTGACTGATGCACCAGGGTGGCCGGGTATCCCTCCCCGCTGGACCTCCAGCGCGAAAACCGGTGTTGGCACCGCGCTCTCGCCGGTCAGCCGCGTTTGGTTCACGCTGAGCCACGGCATTCTCGACGAAATCTACTACCCCCGCGTCGATCAGGCCTGCACGCGCGACTTCGGCATGATCATCACCGACGGCGCAGGCTTCTTCGCCGAGGAAAAGCGCGACTGCACCTCCGAGCTTTCCCGTCTCGAAGATGGCGTGCCTGCATTCGAGCTTATCAACACCCACATCGGCGGACGCTTCCGCATCCACAAGGACATCCTCAGCGACCAGCGCGCCGACGTCGTTGTGCAGCGCATTCGCCTGGAAATCCTCGACGGTTCGAAGCTGCGTCTGTTCGCCCTGTTGGCACCGCATCTGGTCAACGCCGGAGCGCATAACACGGCATGGATCGGCGATTACAAAGGCCATCGCTTCCTGTTCGCCGCAGGTGTGGAGGGCACCCACCTTGCCCTCGGCTGCTCACGACAATTCCCAGCCTTGTCAGTCGGCTTCGTCGGTCAATCCGACGGTTGGCAGATGCTGCATCAGGACGGCTCGCTGACCGCGCAATATGACCGCGCGGCCGATGGCAATGTCGCTCTGTGCGGCGAGATCGGCGATCCAACAACGGAATTCCGCCTCGCACTCGGCTTCGGCCGCAGCGGTCCGGAAGCAGCATTCCGCGTGCGTGCCAGCCTGCAAACGCCATTCGATCGGCAGGTCGAGGAATACGCAAGCCATTGGCGCGCCTGGCAAGCGCAGCTTCGCTCACTCGATCGCAAGGTCGATAATCACAACGTATATCGCGTCAGCACCACCATCTTGCGCTGTCACGAAAGCCCGACGTTTCCGGGCGGATTGATCGCCAGCCTCTCCATTCCCTGGGGCGGCAGCAAAGGCGATGACGATCTGGGCGGCTATCATCTGGTTTGGCCGCGCGACCTGGCACAAACGGCGGGCGCCCTCCTGGCCTGCGGTGCCTATGATGAGGTAGCGCGAGTAGTGCGCTATCTGCGCGCCGTCCAGGAGGATGACGGAAGCTGGCCGCAGAACTGCTGGCTCGACGGCACGCCATACTGGCACGGCCTTCAGCTCGATGAATGCGCCTTCCCGATCCTTCTGCTTGAGATGGCGTGGCGCGACGGCGCGGTACCGCGGCCGACCCTTCCTGCTTATTGGCCAATGGTCGCTCGCGCCTGCGGCTTCGTCATCAGTCATGGCCCCCGTACTAGTCAGGACCGTTGGGAAGAGAACGCCGGCTATACGCCGTTCACGCTCGCCGTCGTTGTTGCCGCATTATTGGCGGCAGCCGAGATCGCAGAAGCCTGCGAAGTTGAAAGCATCGCCGATTTCCTGCGCGAAACCGCCGACGCCTGGAACGAGCAGATCGAGGATTGGATCTACGTCACCGATACCAGGCTGGCGCATGAAGTCGGTGTTGACGGCTATTACATCCGTGTCGCCCCTGACGTGGCCGGTGTAGCGGTGGCGCAGACCCGCGGCAATGTGGAAGTGCGCAACCGTTTCGCCGGCACCGGCGACCTCGAGGCCGATGAGCTGATCAGCACCGACGCGCTGGCGCTGGTACGCTTCGGCCTGCGCGCCGCCAATGATCCGCGCATCGTCAACACGGTGAAGGTGATCGACCATGTACCTGAAGGTCGATCTTCCCTATGGCCCCGGTTGGAAGCGCTACAACGGTGACGGCTATGGCGAACACGATGATGGCAGTGCTTTCGACGGTACCAGGCGTCGGCCGCCCCTGGCCGCTGCTCGCCGGCGAACGCGCACATTACGAGTTGGCGGCCGGTAATCGCCTCAAAGCCGAGGAACTGCTGGCCGTTCTGGAATCCGGCGCCAGCCCCGGCAAGCTGTTGCCTGAACAGGTTTGGGATGGCGCGCCAATCCCCGAAAGGGAACTCTTCCCTGGCAGGCCAAGTGGCTCCGCCATGCCCCTCGTATGGGCACACGCCGAGCACATCAAGCTGCTACGCTCGCTGAATGATGGCACGATATTCGATCGTCCGCCGCAGCCGGTGCGGCGCTATCAGCGCGAGAAGCACAAGGCGCGCATACGTCCCTGGCGCCCGGACTGGCGCACGCCAACTATTCCGGCCGGCCGTATGCTCCGCCTCGATCTGCCGGAGCCGGCGCTGGTGCACTGGAGCATCGACGGCTGGAAGACGCGCAACGACGTGCAGACCACCGACACCGGGCTGGGCATCCACATCGTCGAGCTATCGTTGGAGGGCCTGATGCCAGGCAAAGCGATCGTGTTCACCTGGAAGCTGCTGCGCACCAACCAATGGCTAGGCCAGGACCACAGCGTGACGCTGACCGACTGAGCAAAAATCCCCTCTCCGCGCCGCGTCGGGGCGGAGAGGATGAGTGAGGTGGGGGACGCACTACTTCCGAGGAACATAAACCTCCTCAAGCCCCCTCACCTCCTCCGCGCTGAGCCTAATCTCCAACGCCGCCACCGCCTCATCAACATGCCCAACCCGTGTCGCTCCAATGATCGGCGCCGTAACATCAGTCTGCTGCAACACCCAAGCCAACGCGATCTGCGCCGGGCTCACTCCCCTCGCTGCGGCAATCTCCGCGACGCGATCCACGATTGCCTCATCCGCCGGACGGCCATACAGCTTGTAGGTATAGTCATCTGTCTTCGCGCGTTCCGTGCGCGTCGGATCCTGCCGGCGCGACCGCCCGCACAGAAATCCCCGAGCCATCGGGCTGTACGGAATCAACCCAATCCCTTGCGCCCGGCAGAACGGCAGCAACTCGCGCTCATCCTCACGCCAGAGCAGATTGTAATGGTTCTGCACGGATGCGAACTGCGCCAGCCCATGTCGCTCGGCATGGAAATACGCAGTGGCGAACTGCCAGAACGGCATGTCGGTGATGCCGACGTACAGCACCTTGCCGGCCGCACCAGGTGATCGAACGCCTCGACCATCTCCTCCAAATCGGTCGCCGGATCCCAAATATGCGTCTGATAAACATCGATATAGTCCGTTCGCAGCCGGCGCAGCGACGCCTCGGCCGCCTCAATGATATGCTTCCGCGAATAGCCGCGAGCATTGGCATCGCGGCCCATCGGATTGCCAACCTTGGTCGCGATCACCAGCTCCGCGCGGTTGCCAACCTCGGCCACCAGCCGACCGACGATCTCCTCACTGGCACCAGCCGAGTAGTAGTCGCACGTGTCGATAAAGTTGATCCCAGCTCGATCGCACGGCGGAAAATCGCGCGGCTCTGTTCCAGGTCCAGCACCCAGGATCGCCACGACTCGATCGCCAAACCCCATGGCGCCGAGGCCAAGCCGCGAAACCTTCACCCCGCTCTTCCCAGCCGCACAGTATTCCATACGCCGCCACTCCGCTCAGGCTGGGTCTTCCAAAGATCGCGGAACCGCGGGATCTCATCCGGAATCCACTCGAAGCCCTGCACCGACGAGCGCAATGCGGCGTATTCCGCGCCGAAGATCAGCGGCACCATCGGCAGGTCGTCGACGATCTGCTGCTGCGCCTCCGCATAGAGCTTCTTCCGTATCGCCACGTCATACACGGTCCGAGCCTGGTCAAGCAGCGCATCCACCTTCTCGTTCTTGTACTTCATCGTGTTGGCAAAACCCTTGCTGTGGAACAGGATGTACAGCAGCCCGTCCGGATCCGCCCGCTGCGTCCAACGCGTCGGCGTAATGTTGGTGGCGCCGGAAACCACGCGCGCATACCACTCACTGGCCGCGACCGGTTGCAATGTCAACTTGATCCCAACAGCCCCAAGCTGCTCCTGCAGCAACTGATTGATCTGCTGGAACACGGTCACCTGCGGCGTGGACAGCACGTATTCAAATCCATTGGGATAGCCCGGCCTCTGCCAGCAGCGCCTTCGCCCGCGCAGGATCATGCGGATAGAACTTCAAATCCGGATCGTACCACCACAACCCCTCCGGCGTCGGCCCATCCGACACAATGCCCTGCCCGCGCATAGTGATCTCGTTCAGCCGCTCGCGGTCGATCGCATGTGCAAACGCCTGCCGCAGTTTCGCATTATCGAACGGCGGTTCATTGACATGCCATTGCAGAAAATACCAACGCCCAACCTTGATCGGCTTCAGCACAATCCCCGCACGCTTCTCAATCGGCAGCACGTCAGCCGGCGTGAGCTGGTCCACATAATCGATCTCGCCCGTGAGCAGCCTCTGCACGCCAATGATGGATCCCGCCAGATCCTGCACGACGATCCGATCGAGATACGGCAACCCCTGTTGCCAATAGTCCGGGTTGCGCTCCAGCACCACGCGGCTCCCGCGCGTCCATTCCTTCAGCACAAACGCGCCCGTGCCGACGGGCTGACTGCCAAATGCCGAACCGCGCTGCTGCCAGGCTGTCGGCGACACCATGAATCCCACCCGTTCACCGAGCAGGCTGAACAACGCCGGTGATGGCACCACCAGGTTGAACGCCACATGCTGTGGATCGACGACATCCACCGAACCACCATCGGCGCCAGCACCTGCCGCTGTGGCGAGTTGACCTTCGGATCCAATCGTTGATCGATGTTCCACTTCACCGCCGCTGCATCGAACGGCGTGCCGTCCTGAAACCGCACGCCCTGCCGCAAGGTGAACACGATGCGCTTGCCATCGGCGGACGTTTCCCAGCTCTCGGCCAGTTCAGGCTTGATCGAGAAGTCCGCCCCGTATTTCACCAGCGTATCGAATGCCAGATACAGCACGTAGCGTTCGGTGAACTGTACCGAGAAGATCGGATCATACGTCTTCGCATCATTCGACAGTCCCACGGTCAGCGTGCCGCCCCGCGACGGCGTTTGCGCCTCTGCGATCCGGCTTGCCAGGACGCCTCCAGCCAATCCTGCCAACGCCTGCCGCCGTCCGATGCGCACGGTTGTCATTATGCCGCCCCCCTCACCTGAATGATCGTCCGATCACATAGAATCCCATCACCGTCAGGCTGACCGCTGCGCCCGGCGCAAGGCTCATCCACGGATTGATCGCCAGATAGTCGTACCCGGCGCGCACCATGCCGCCCCAATCCGCGTGTCGGTGGCGGAATGCCCAATCCAAGAAAACTGAGGCTCGCCGAGGTAAAGATCGCGAACGCGACGCTCGTCGCGAACTGCGCTGCCACGATCGGCAGCACGCCAGGCCAGACATGGCGCCGGATAATCCAGAATGGCTTGCCGCCCGTCGCCCGCGCCGCCTCCACAAACAGCATCTCGCGGATTGCCAGCGCCTGCCCACGGACTAGCCTGGCGATCGGCGGCCACATCACGAAGCCAAGCACCAGCACCAGGTTGCGCAGGTTAGCGCCGACCATGACCGTGATGATCAGGGCCAACACCAGACCCGGCAATGCGATGAACAGATCGATCAGCGCTGCCAGAACGGTATCGATCTTCCCTCGCAGCGTGCCCGCCACAAGCCCGATCGGAACGCCGATAGCCGTCGCGACCAGCGCGGCGCCGAACCCAATCGCCAGGGAAGCGCGTGCACCAACGATGACCCGGCTTAGCACGTCGCGGCCCAGGTCATCAGTGCCGAGCAAATGCAACGCACTCGGCAACGCCAGCATGTCGATACCCGACGCATCAGGGTTCTGCGGTGCCAGTCAGCGGAGCAGCGACAGCAACGGCAGCAATACAGGCGACGATGCCGGCACCAATCCAAAGTCCCGGCCGTCTCACAAGTCGTGCCGGATTTGCGGATTGACCACTGCGTAGGCGATGTCGGCCAGCAGGTTCATCACCACCACGCCGACGACGATAAGCATGCCGATCGCCAGCATGACCGGGAAATCGCGTGATTCTATCGAAGCGACGAACAGCCGCCCGGTACCTGGCATCGAGAAGATGGTCTCGGTCACCACGGCGCCACCGGCAAGCTGGCCCATCGAGATGCCAACGAAGGTGATCACCGGCAGGATCGCATTGGGTGCCGCGTGGCGGAACGCAACACGCCACTCCCCCAGCCCTTTGGCCTGCGCCACGCGCATGAACGGACGCTGCACCACCTGCTGGTATTCGGCCCGATACACGATACTGAACGCGCCGAAGTAATAGGCCGACAGCGTCAGCACCGGCATGATCATGTGTTCCAGGTGGACGCCAACGCCATCCGACCAAGGCACCCACCCCGTGGATGGCAGCAGGTCCAGCTTCACCGACAGGACGAAAATCAGCGACACGCCAAGCATGAAGTTCGGCACCGTGATGCCTATGAGATTTGCCGCGGTGACAACAGGTTGCAGCACCCTGCGTCCCGTCGGAATGGTGTTGCACACCACTGCCGCGGTCACTGCCAACGCGATCGACCAGAGCGAGAGTTCCAGCGTCACCGGAATGCGCGCCGCAATCGCGCCGGCCACGCTCTGCTGCGTGGTGTAGCTTCGGCCGAGGTCGCCGAGCAGCGCGCCTCCCAACCAATGCAGATACTGCACGACCGCAGGACGATCGAAGCCATACTGCGCGTTCAGAGCCGCGATCGCCTGCGGGCTGGCATCTTGGCCCAGCATCATCTCGGCCGGGCTGCCCAACAGTTGCGTCACAGCGAAGAACAGCAGCGCCGAGATGGCGATCGCGGTCGCCAGCATCAGCAGCACGCGGCGCACGATCAGCCTGAGCATCAGCCTGAACCATCCCCTTGGCTTCTCCGACCCCCACATGGTATACCAAACCAGTTTGGTATACCAAACTGGCTGGCGTCCAACGGAGGCACGGCATGCAATTCGGACTGTTCCACAACCTGCACGACCTGACCAAGCAGCGCGATTACGCCGATCTGCTCGACGAGCTGCGTGATCTCGCCACGATCTGCGAGGAGACCGATTTCGACGTCCTGTGGATGCCCGAGCATCACTTCAGCGTCTGGGGCCGCGAGCTGCTGCCCAATCCGCTGATGACCGCGGTCGATATCGCCGCCCGCACCAAGCGCATCCGCATTGGCCTGGCCGCCGCGATCGTAACCTTCTGGCATCCGATACGCGCCGCCGAGGACATCGCTTTGCTCGATCAGCTCACCCGCGGCCGGGTGGAGATTGGCTTCGGCCGTGGCAATTACGGTCTGGAGGCCAGCAACCTCAATCCCGAGGCCAACCCAAACGACCAGGCGAAGAGCAAGCTGGTGTTCGATGAAGCAGTCTCGGTAATCAAGGCAGCTCTCACCCAGGAGCGGTTTTCCTTCAAGGGACAGGTCTACCAATTCCCCGCTCCAGGCTTCCGCGCCGACCGCGCCCACACCGTCAGCGATCCCGCATATGTCGATCCGAAGACCGGCGAGCTGATCAAGCTGTCGATCTATCCACGCGCTCGCCAGACTCCACTGCCGATGTGGGAAGTGGTGAATTCGCTCGACTCCATCAAGCACGCGGCACGGCAGGACCTCGGCATCATCATGTGGCGCCCACCCGCCGCAGCCCTGCGCGAACGGCTGCGCGTCTATCGCGAGACATTACGCGCGGCCACCGGCCAAACTTTGCCGCTCGGCGCACGCGCAGCGATCATGCGCGACACGTTCGTGGCGGATACCGAGGAAGCAGCGCTCCGCATCGCCGGCGGTCCCATGATGGACTCGCTCAACTTCTCCAATTGGCGTGGGCCGAGCGTCTATCTGAACCCTGGCGAAACGCTGCCAGCCGAGCAGGAGGCGGCATTGAAGAAGCGCCTCACCTACGAATTCGTCCGCGACCGCAGCGTGTTCTTCGGTCCGCCGGAGCGCATCGTGCAGCAGATCCTGCACCAGCATCGGGAAACCGGCATTTCCAGCGTGGTGTTCAAGACCTCCTGGTCCGGCCTGCCCCATGCGGCAGCGCGCGAAAGCGTCCGCCGCCTGGGAACCGAGGTGATCCCCGCGGTTCGAGCCGCCCTACGCGCCGAGCAGCGGCCGGTCGCCGCGGAGTAGCACTCAGGCGTGGTCCTTCAGCACATCGAGCGCGAACCGCGCCGAACGTTCGACAAATGCGGCGCAACGCTCGGCTGCCACGTCAGGCTCCCGCTTCCGCACCGCATTGAAGATGCCCCGCAGGAGCGCCGCCGTACGCATCTGCCGCGACTGCGGCGCAAGCTGCGTGGTCAAATGCCGCAGATAGGAAATTCGAGCCTCCAGTGTCTCCAGGATCCGCTGCGCGATTTCATTGCCGCTGCCGGCAAGCAACACGGCATAGAAGCTCCGGAACGCCTCGACATAGGCCGGCCCATCGAGCGCCCCCGCCGCCGCTTCCGCCCCCGCGACCGCATCGCCCAGTGCCGCCACCTGTCCGTCGGTCGCGCGCACGACAAACAGCCGCGCCATCGCCGGTTCCAGCGCAGCGCGCACGTCGTAGATCTGCCGCGCCTCCTCGCTCGACACGCTGGCAACAGCGAACACGCCGCGCTGGCCACGTACCACAAGGCCTTCCGCTTGCAGCGACTGCAACGCCGCGCGGACACCGGTGCGGCTGACGCCCAGTTGCTCCACCAACTCGCGTTCGACGAGCCGTGTTCCAGGCGCAAGGCGAAGCGACACGATCGCCTCGCGCAAGTTCAGCGTGCTGCGTTCAGCCCTGGTATGCTGTCTCGGTCCCACAAGGGGAATACTTATGACAGAGCGAATGCTGGAGAGAAACGACGCCCCGACCATCCACTACTGGGATGATGGTGGCGACAAGCCCCCCGTGATGCTGATCCATGGCGTCGGCGCGGACGGAGCAAGCTGGGACCAGATCGCCGCGGCCATGTCTCCAAACTTCCGTGTCCTGCGCCTGGATCTGCGCGGGCACGGACGCTCTGGACACATCGAAGGCGCGCTGACGATCGACCACTTTGTTCGCGACGTTGTCGACGTGCTGGATGTCTGCGCCGTTCCTGCCGCCCATACCGTCGGCTTCTCTCTGGGCGGCATGATCGCGCAGGGCATTGCGTTGCAGCACCCGGATCGTGTGCAGCGGCTGGTGCTGCTCAGTGCCGTGGCCGGCCGCACCGCCGAAGAGCGTGAGCGCGTCCAGGCACGTCTGACGATTTTGAAGGAACAGGGCGTCGCCGCCATCACCGGGGCCGCGCAGGACCGTTGGTTCACACCCGAGTTAATCGCGCGCAACCCCGATCTCGTGGAACGCCGGATGCGGCAACTGCGCGAGAACCACGCACCATCCTACGCCGCCGCCTACACCGTGTTCTCGACCACCGATCTTGGCGATCGTCTGCATGCTATCCGCGCGCCAACGCTGATCGCGACCGGCGAGCATGATGTCGGCTCCAACACACGTATGGCGCATTACATGCAAGCACAAATACCCAGCTCCCAACTGAAGATTCTTCCGGGTCTACGCCACAGCATCCTGGTGGAATCACCCACCCTGGTCACGCAACTCGCGACCGACTTCTTACTTGCCGCCTAGCCCTAAATCCCCTCTCCGCCCCCTCGGGGCGGAGAGGATGGGTGAGGTGCGGGCCTTCACCTCCTCAGCCAAGCCAGCGACAAATAAGCCCCGCACCACGAGCCAATCGCTGCGAACAGCACGTACACCACATTGGACGTATAGCTGATCACCGCGAACGACGAGACCAGGTACCATGTCGCGCTCCAATTCGCCGCGGCAATTGGACGTCGCGCCGCAACCGCGGCAGTGAACATGACGTACAGCGCATCCGTCGCAGCCGTCGCCAACACCACACCAGCAGCGACCAGCGGGTCAATCGCGATGTGCATCTGCCACCTGCCCTGCGCACAACGCCGCAAACGCACTCAGATTGACGATCCCCCGCGCCGTCACGCTCGGCACTAGCACATGGATCGGCTTGCTCATGCCCAGCAGCATCGGCCCCACCGGCAGCCCATCCGACGCCGCCTTCAGCAGCGTGAACGAAATATTCGCCGCATCCAATGTCGGCATCACCAGCAGATTCGCCGTCCCGCTCAACCGGCTATCGGGCACCGCCTTATCCCGGATCGCCGCCACCAACGCGGCGTCGGCGTGCATCTCGCCATCCACCTCCAGCTCCGGAGCCCGCTCGCGCACCAAGGCCAGCGCACGCCGCATCTTCCGCGCGCTCTCCGAATCGCTTGCACCAAAATTCGAGTGCGACAACAATGCCGCTTTCGGCGTGATGCCGAACTCGCTGACCGCCTCCGCCGCCAGCATCGTCATCTCGGCGATCTGTTCCGCGGTCGGATCCACCACCATCTGCGTATCGCAGATGAACAGCGTGCCATGCTGCAGGATCAGACAGCCTAGCCCGTACACGCGCGACACACCAGGGCGCCGCGGGATGACCGGAAGTATATACTGCACCTGCCGCCACCAATTGGCGGACCCACCGCAGATCGCCGCATCGGCCAGCCCCGCGTGCAGCAGCATTGCCGCCGCCACCGAGCTACGCCGCGTCAGCCCAAACGCCGCATCGTCCGGAGGAGTGCCGCGCCGTCCCACCAGCCGCCGATAGTCAGCAAGCAACGGCGCGAACACGTCGTGATCCTCACCCGGATCGATCACGTGCACACCGTCCGTCAGATCAATCCGCAGCCCCATTTCATGGACCTTGCGCACGATCACCGCGCGCCGACCCAGCAGGATGGGCCGGGCGATCCCCTCATCCACCAGCGTCTGCGCCGCGCGCAGCACACGCTCATCTTCCCCTTCGCCATACACGATGCGGCGCGGCGTCTGTTTCACCGCCTCGAACACCGGTGCCATGAGCTGACCCGAGCGGAACACGAACCGCTGCAAGCCGCGCTGGTACGTAGCGAAATCATGGATCGGCTTGCGCGCCACGCCGCTGTCCATCGCCGCGCGCGCCACCGCCGGTGCGATCTCCAGGATCAGCCGAGGATCAAACGGCTTCGGAATAATATACTCCGGCCCAAATACCGGCGCCGCGCCGCCATACGCAGCGGCGACCACCTCCGACGCCTCCATGCGCGCCAGAGATGCGATCGCCTCAGCAGCAGCGATCTTCATCTCCTCATTGATCGTCGTTGCAGACACGTCCAGCGCACCGCGGAAGATGAACGGAAAGCACAGGACGTTGTTCACCTGATTCGGAAAATCGCTGCGCCCCGTTGCAACGATTGCATCGGGCCGCGCCGCGCGGACCAGCTCCGGCAGGATCTCCGGATCCGGGTTGGCGAGCGCCAAAATCAGCGGCTTCTCCGCCAGCAGCTCCAACCACTCCGGCTTCAGCACCCGTGGCGCCGACAAACCAAGGAACACATCCGCCCCGGCCAACACCTCGCGCAGCGCGCCCGCGTTGGTATCGCGAGCGTAACGCGCCATGTTCGGCAGCATGTCCGGCCGATCCGTGCGCACCACACCGCCAATATCGGTCAGCGTCACGTTCTCCGGCCGCAATCCCATCGACACCAGCAGATCGACGCAAGCCAGTGCCGCCGCGCCCGCCCCCGACGTCACCAGTCGCACATCGCTCAGCGCTTTGCCTTGCAGCACTAGTCCATTGCGTACCGCCGCCGCAACCGTGATCGCGGTGCCATGCTGATCGTCGTGGAACACCGGAATGCACATGCGCTTGCGCAGCTCCGCCTCGATCGCGAAGCATTCCGGCGCCTTGATGTCCTCCAAATTGATCGCGCCAAAGGTCGGCTCCAATGCGGCCACCACATCGCAGAACCGCGCCGGGTCTTCCGCATCCACCTCGATGTCGAACACGTCGATCCCCGCGAACTTCTTGAACAGGACGGCCTTGCCCTCCATCACCGGCTTGCCCGCAAGCGCGCCGATGTTGCCCAGCCCCAGCACAGCCGTGCCGTTGGAGATCACCGCCACCAGGTTGCCGCGCGCGGTGTAATCGCGCGCGGTGTCCGGATCTGTGACGATAGCCTCGCAGGCCGCCGCCACGCCTGGCGAGTAGGCCAGCGACAGGTCGCGCTGCGTCGCCATGCGCTTGGTGGCCTCGATCGCCAGCTTTCCTGGCTGCGGCAGCCGGTGGTAATCCAGTGCGGCCTTGCGGAAGTCGTCGTCCATCCGTTTCCATCTCCTTATGGAACCTCATAAAAGGGGAGACGAGGGCGCGCTAGATGCCGTCCGACGAAAGATACCGATGCAGGCCGCACTGTAGGAGCCAGGCTATGCGCTACCCCGTCGCTATCGAACTCGGGAATGACACAGCAGCTTACGGCATCAAGGTGCCGCATTTGCCCGGCTGTTTTTCGGCTGGCAATACGATTGAAGAAGCAATGAGCGCCGCTGAGGTAGCGGTCGCGGCGTGGATCGAAGCGACACTGGATGCGGGCAGCACAGTTCCACCTCCTTCCTCCATCGAGACCTTACGCGAACGAGCGGAGTACAAGAGTTGGACGTTCAGCTTCATCAATGTTCATCCGTCGTCGCCTTAGCCGACATGCCACACGCTGATGGCACGGCATCGACCGATGCACTGAGCCTCCTCCATCGCGCCGACGAGTTGCACGACGCGCAACGGCTTGAAGAGGCGATGGCAGAATATCGCCGCGCGCTAGAGCTGGATGAACGCCTGGTGGAAGCCTGGTACGGCCTAGGTTGCTGCCAGCTCGCGCTTAAGTCATACGGCGCGGCGGCCGAAGCCCTGGAACGCGCGGTAACGCTGCGGCCCAACGCCGCCGGAGCGCGCTGCAATCTCGCCGAGGCACTATTCCAACTAGGCCGCACCGATGACGCCGTGCAGCACTACATTCGCTCGGCCGATAGCGGCCATCCCGAAGTGGCGCAGATTTCGCTGGAAGCACTCGCCTGCATCGCGCCAGGCGCCCTCTCTCTCGACAACGCAGCCGTGCTGGCCTTGCGCCAGCACTGGGCGCACAAGATCGCCAGGGACATCGTGCCGCTCAAGCCGGCGCCGCGCGATCCCAGCCACAAGCTGCGCATCGGCTACGTCTCGGCCTTCTTCGGCGCCCGCAACTGGATGAAGCCGGTGTTCGGCGTGATCAACCACCACGACCGTGAACGGTTCGAGATCCACATGCTGTCGGATGGCGATGACCCCTCCGAGGCTTCCGGATACGTCGATCATCCGCAGGACTACATCTGGCAAACCAACCCGCTCTCCAACGAGCTATTGGCCCAACGCATCGCGGCGGCGGGCATCGACGTCCTGATCGATCTGAACTGCTACACCGTGCAGCGCCGCCTGGCGTTGTTCATGCATCGGCCGGCACGCCGCCAGATCACCTGGTTCAACGCCTATGCGACAACCGGCCTGTCCTGCTTCGACTGCGCCGTCGCCGACGCCGCGACGCTGCCGCCCGACGAAGAAGCCTACTGCTCTGAACACATCCACCGCGTATCCGGCAGCTATCTGGCGTTCGATGTCCGCTATCCCGTGCCAGACGCGGCACCGCCGCCCTGCCTCCGCAACGGCCATCTCACTTTCGGCTGCCTCGGCTCATCGTACAAACTGACCGACACGACCATCGAAGCCTGGTCACGCATCCTGCACGCCGCCCCCGCCACGCGATTGCTGCTGAAGAACTCCCGCCTCGACGACGCGTCCAACCGCAGCAATCTGCTGACCCGCTTCGCCGCCCACGGCATCAGCGACCACCAGATCCACCTCGAAGGCGCCGAGGAACACTTTGATTTCCTCCGAGCCTACGATCGTATAGACATCGGGCTGGACACGTTCCCGTACAACGGCGGCACCACAACGACCGAGGCGCTGTGGCAGGGCGTCCCAGTGCTGACATTCAATGGCGATCGATGGGCCGGCCGAACCAGCCGTTCGCTGCTGCTCGCGGCAGGCTTGTCCGACTGGGTCGCCGACAGCGTCCATGAGTTTGTCGATACCGCGATCCGTCTCGCGCTGGCACCCAACACACCGCGGCAGCTCGCCACCATGCGCAGCACCATGCGGGAACGGCTTCGCGTAAGCGCCGCATGCGACTGTGCAGCGCTGTGCCGCGACCTGGAGGCGCTATACGTCAAGCTTGCTAGTCGCCCGCGTCATTGAACCTGACGGCAGTTTGTGACTTACTCGCAACGTCGTCAACGTTGCCAGGATTTGGGACATGTCAGAGGTCGTCGTGAAGAAGTATGTGGTTCGGCTGGACGCGGAGGAACGCGCGCGGCTGGAAGCGCTTATCGGCAAGGGCAAACATTCGGCCAGCGCGATCCTCAGGGCACGCATCTTGCTCAAGGCAGACATTTCCGAGGTCGGCGAAGCCTGGAGCGACGGCCGTATCGTGAAGGCCCTCGACACCAGCCTCGCGACCGTCCACAGGGTTCGCCAGTGTCTGGTTGAGGAGGGGCTCGACGTAGCGCTCGCCCGTAAGCCCCGCGCGAGACCGTCGATCCTGCGGATCTTCGACGGCGAAAAGGAAGCCAGACTGATCACGCTGGCCTGCTCCAAGCCTCCGGCCGGGCACGCGAAATGGTCGCTGCGCCTGCTGGAACAGCAGGTCGTGGAACTGGGGATCGTCGCCAAGGCCAGTGACAACACGATCGGGCGGACGCTAAAAAAAACCTTCTCAAACCGCACCTGAAGCAACGGTGGGTCATTCCGCCGTCGGCCAACGCGGCGTTCGTGGCCGCGATGGAAGAGGTGCTGGAGGTTTACACGAGGCCGCGTGATACAGCCCGGCCCTTGGTTTGTCTTGACGAGACCTCGAAACAACTGATCCGGGAAACTCGCGCGCCGTTGCCGATGAAGCGTGGTCAGCCGAGGCGCGTCGATTATGAGTACGAACGCAACGGCACCGCCAATCTGTTCATGCTGTTCGCGCCGCTGGAAGGTTGGCGGCATGTCGAGGTGACGGATCGCCATGCCGCCGCCGATTATGCCGCCATGCTTCGCGACCTGTCGGACCGATATTTCCCCTCAGCAAACAAGATCGTTCTGGTGCAGGACAATCTCAGCACCCATACCGCGGCGTCGCTGTACGCCGCCTTCGCACCGGCCGAGGCGCGCCGTCTCGCCGAGCGGTTCGAGTGGCACTACACGCCGAAGCACGGCAGTTGGCTGAACATGGCGGAGTCAGAACTCGGCGTTCTGTCATCGCAATGTCTGGATCGACGGATCGAGGACAAAGGCAGCCTTGTCGAGGAAGTCGCCGCCTGGCGTGAACATCGAAACAAACATCACGCCAAGGCCAACTGGCAGTTCACCAATGAGCATGCCCGGATAAAACTCAGACGACTCTACCCGTCACTTTGAATGACTCGGGCGACTAGCTAGTGACAGCTCTGTCATTGCGAGCGGAGCGAAGCAATATCGGGCCGGGATTGCCTCGCTTCGCTCGCAATGTCGGGGGATGATTGCTACGGCCGCAGCCGCCGCACGATCGCCTGCAATTCCTGCCACCTGAACGGCTTCTGCAGCACCGGCACATCCGCATAAGCCGGATCGGCACCCGCCGAACCATAGCCAGTGACAAACGCGAACGGGATGCCGCGCTCGCGCAGCACATTCGCAACCGGCCAGGCCGGCGAGCCACGCAAATTCACGTCGATGAAGGCCAGATCGATCGCCGCCGTTTTCGCCGCCGCAACCGCCGCCCCCAGTTCGCCCACCGTCTCCGCCACATCGCAGGACAGCTCGCTCAGCATGTCCTCCATCAGCATGGCAATGACCGCCTCGTCCTCGACGAGCAGAACGCGGCACCTGCCAGACGGGTCAGCCGAGAGGGGCATCGATTTCGCACACCACGCCAGTCGTCGGGAATTCCAGCCGCACGTCCGCGCTCAGTTCATGCGCCACGCCGCGCGCGATCAGCCGCGAGCCAAACCCCTTGCGCTCCGGCGCCTGCACCGGCGGGCCACCCCGCTCTTCCCACCGCCAACGCAGCCGATTGCCGGCCACCGACCAGTTCACCACCACGCGCCCATCGCCATCCGACAGCGCGCCATACTTTGCCGCGTTGGTGCACAACTCGTGCACCGCCAACGACAGCGACAGCGCCATCCGCGGTGACAGGAAAAGCCGAGGCCCCGACATCTCGCAACGCTGCGGCTCCGACGCAATCAGCGGCGACAACACGCGTGACAGCAATTCGCGCATATACGTGCCGCGCCAGTTCTCGGCAGTCAGCAGATCATGCGCTTCGGACAGCGCGATCAGCCGCCCCTGGAACCGCTCGAACTGGTCTGGCGGACAGTCCCGCAGGCTTTGCAGCGCAATCGACTGCACCGTGGCGAGCGTGTTCTTCACCCGATGGTTCAGCTCGTTGATCAGCAGAAGCTGGCGTTCCTCGTGCGCCTTGCGGTGGCTGATATCCACCAGAGTATTGACCGCGCCGACCATGCAGCCGCCAGCATCGTAGAGCGGCTTCGGATAGGCCGCGAATGGTATCTGCTGGCCATCCGGCCGTACCGCGATCGCCTCGCCGCCGACGTAGGGCCGACCTTCCCGCAGGGTGATCGCCATCGGGCACTCGTCGTGCCGCATCGGCCGGCCATCGGGGAACAACAGGCGCCACGACCCGCACCACTCGCTCTTGCCGATCTCCGGGCGATGACCCCAAAGCTCCGCCGCGGACTCATTGTAGAACGTGATCCGCCCCGCGAGGTCCGTCGTATAAACGGCCGCCGGCAGCGCATCGAGCAATGCGCGGAACCGCTGCCCGTCCTCCTGGCTCGCGGCTTCTCCCATGCTCGCGAGGAAGCCGCTGTCGAACGAGAAGCCGTGCTCGAAGTCTGGCAATAACTGTCGCACCACCCATCCTTGTGATTCGGAATCGAGGGCTTCGCACGTAGCGCCCGACGAACGTTGGTCAGCTGCCCGCTTCGCGAATGCAGAAATTCCGGCCAGTTGCCGAGGTTGCGCCCCCGCAGGTGCGCTCGCAACCATTCGAACGGCACAAACGCGTGATAACGGGAACAATTGTCGCAGAGCGTACGGTCGTATGCAGCACTTCAGCGTCGCTGCTGCTACTTTGGTGCCGACGCGGCGGGAGCCGCTGGGCTCGCCCCGGCCTGTAAAGCGGCTCGCTATTGGAACAGCCGAGCGAGATCTTCGGCAGGGAGGAAAGAGACTCAGGTTCTTTTGGGCTGGACTATCCAGGCCGCTGTATAGTCCGGATCTTCAACAATCTCTCCGGTTGATCGAAGCCTATACGATCCTGGCCTCGCCAGGGAAACGCTCCGAAGATCAGGAGGCAGCCAGAAAAACTCGCCAGTCCGTTTGCCTGCCAGGCGAATGCAAACTCCCTGTTTCGGGTCGACGGACACAACCTCACCATGTAGCTGCTCAATGCAATCGCCTTCTGTATCCTCGTAGGTCATCCCCACCAGCAAGGCTCTTCCCAGCAACTTCAGCGCGAAGGCATCATCCCACACGGGAGACTGATCATCTGACATATCGGATACCAAACATCTGCGCGAGCGGTCGGCACTGGCAGTTCACGGGCGCCAAACATATCGCACTACAAGCGTCTGCGTCGTGCGGTCGAGAGGACCCGATGTTCGGCAGACAGCAAGGAGCGTCTCAACTCCCAGGTAATCTCCATGCTAGCCGCGACGAAATACAGGAGGTTGCTATGCGGCTGATGTTTTTGACCCTCGCCGCGCTCGCTGGCTGCGCGGGGACGACGAGTTCAACGCCAACGAGTGCATCGGCTTCTGCACCACAGCAGTATCCTCACCAACTTACCGCTGCTGAAATTCGAGCCACCATGCCGAACTCGACGCAATATGCGACGGGGAGCACGGGGCCAAAGACATTTGCAACCTATTACTCCGCCAATGGCCATATCCATTTCAAGGCTCCAGATGGCGATGATTTTGGAACCTTCCGAATAACTGACGATGGCTTGATTTGCACGAAGTACGAAAAATATCGAGCCGGGCAGGAAACTTGTCAGACAGTCTGGCAAACTGCGCCAGACACACTGGAAACTCACTTGCAGAATGGGCAGATTGTGAAACCGAGTGCAAGGGCTGTCGGAAATCCCGAGGGACTGTAGTTCTCCATCGTAGCTCGTCAGCCTATCGTATATACGAGCGACCCTGTTCGGACCTATGATACGAGGCGGACGCGTCCAGAAGCGTACCAAACGGCAGCAGGGGATTATACCACTACTCGCTGACCGCGACCCATTCGCTCCAACCGTCATGGCCGGGTCAAGATGCTATGGGGGTGGACGGTCGCAGCAGCATGTATCCTTGCGGTTGTCCAAACCTCATAAGGAACGATGCGATGCCAAAGCAATCGACTGCGACCGCCTTTGATCACGATAGCACGCTGGTGCTGGCCCTGGAATTGAGTGGCAAGGGCTGGGAAGTTGGAGCGGTGGTGCCTGGTGTGACGCGCCGGCCGCGTCGCAGTCTGGCGGCGCGCGACATGGCGGGGTTGCTGCAGCAGATTGAGCGATGGAAGGCGGAAGCCGGGCGGGCTGGCCGAACCGTGCGCCGGATCGTGCTGACCTACGAAGCAGGCCGTGACGGGTTCTGGATCGCGCGATACCTGCGGGCGCACGACATCGAGGTGCAGATCATGCACCCTGCCAGTATCCCGGTGGAGCGACGGGGGCGGCGCGCCAAGACCGACCGGATTGACCTCGACATGCTGCTGCGGACGCTGCTGGCCTGGTTGCGGGGTGAGCCACGCGTGTGCTCGATGGTGCGCATCCCGAGCGAAACCGAGGAGGACATGCGCCGCCCGGAGCGGGAACGCGAGCGGCTGGTGAGCGAGCGGATCGCATTGGAGAACCGCATTGAGAACCTGTTGTGCCTGCAAGGGATCACCGGCTTCAAGCCACGTCTGAAGAAGGCCGCGGAACAGCTCGATGAATTGCGCAGCTTCGCCGGCGCTCCACTGCCGCCACGGCTGCTGGAAGAGCTGAAGCGGCTGATGACGCGTCATCGCCTGTTGAGTGAGCAACTCAGGGACATAGAGACGGCCCGCGAACAGACGGCGATGGCGGTGGAACCGGACCACGCGGTGGAGCAGATCCAGATGCTGGCACGCCTGGTGGGGCTTGGCCTTGCGACAGCGACGGGGCTGACGCGGGAGGTGTTCTGCCGCTCGTTCGCCGATCGCCGCGCGATTGCCGGATTTGTCGGGCTCACCGGCACACCGTTCAACAGCGGCGGCAGTGAACGCGAGCAGGGGATCAGTAAGAACGGCAATCCACGGGTGCGCCGTATCCTGTTGCAGTTGGCGTGGCGCTGGCTGCGCTTTCAGCCGGACAGCGCATTGAGTTGCTGGTTCGTCGAGCGCACCGGCGGCGCCAAGGGACGCATCCGCAAGATCATGGTGGTTGCACTCGCCCGCAAGCTGCTGGTGGCGCTGTGGCGCTACGTCGAGTGCGGCGAAGTGCCGCCCGGTGCGCGCCTCGTGGCCGCATGAGGGCCGACGGTGACAGCCATGGATGTGGACAGGCAGAAGATTGAACCCAGACCGAGCAGCAGGCAGACGGTGATCGGCACCTGACACCTGACAACCATCTGGGTGGGCGGTGCACCGTGCCGGGCTATGGCTGCAACATGCCGCCGTCAAGATTGGTCCCGCCCTCCAGACCCCTCCGGCCCCGCGAATGGGGCAACATGGTACGGAACAACGAGTTCCACCGGATACGAGCTTGCAGGCCGACAGGTCTGACCCAAGGGGTCGCCCAGGATGGTGAACGCAGCGACGAATGTGCAAACATTCAGATCAGGAAAGGAAACGCCATCACACATATGCCGCTTGACAAGAAAGCCCCCATACGAGCCCGGCCATGACGACAGGGCGCCGGCCATGACGACGGGGCGACAGATAAGTCGCGGTCAGTGAGCTGCGGTATTATACCACTACTCGCTGACCGCGACCCATTCGCTCTAGCCGTCATGGCCGGGCCTGGGTACAGACCGGCTACATAGGTAACACTTCAGACCGGGCACGTAGGTAACAGTGCAAGATCGGGTTTGGAGGATTGCCCGATGCCGTGGACCGAGATGAGCAAGATGGACGACCGGCTGATTTTCATCGCTGCGTGTCTTCGCGGGGAAGTGTCGATGAGTGAGACCTGCCTGCGGCACGGGATCAGCCGGAAGACGGGCTACAAATGGCTGGAGCGGTACCGGCAGGCGGGAGCGGCGGGGCTGGTAGCCTTGAGCTCGGCCCGCCACACGGTGGGGCAAGCGATTGACCCGACGATCGCGGCGGCGGTTCTGGCGCTGCGCGACGCACGCCCGACCTGGGGTCCGAGGAAGCTGCTGGCACGGTTGCGGATGGACCGTCCGGAGATGATCTGGCCGGCATCGAGCACGGTGGGCGATCTGCTGCGCCGGTCTGAGCGGTCGAAACCGCGGCCGCGGCGGCGGCTGGGCGATCCGCGGTGCACGCCGTTACCGAACGAGCCATTGGCGGCGAACGACATCTGGTCGGCCGACTTCAAGGGCTGGTTCCGCACTGGCGACGGGGTGCGGTGCGAACCGTTCACGGTGAGTGACGGCTACAGCCGCTATCTGTTGGCGTGCGAAGCGGTGCCGCAGGTGACGTGGGTGCAGGTGCAGCCGCGGCTGATCCGGCTGTTCGAGGCGAACGGGCTGCCGCGGGCGCTGCGCACCGACAACGGCAACCCGTTTGCGCGGCTCGACGGTCTGGGAGGGCTGTCGCGGATGTCGGTGTGGCTGCTGAAGCTGAACGTGTGGCCCGATCATATCCAGCCTGGCCGGCCGGACCAGAACGGGCGGCATGAGCGCATGCACCGCGTCTTGCAGGAGGATACGGCGACCCCGCCGGCGGTAACGGTGCCTGCGCAACAGGCGCGGATGGATAGCTGGCGGGCGGATTACAACAGCTATCGCCCGCACGAGGCGCTGGGCCAGCGCTGCCCTGCGACGCTCTACATGCCCTCGGTGCGGGCTTACCCGGGGACGATCGCCGAATGGGATTATCCTGCGGACCATCACACCCGGCGCGTGATCGGCGACGGCCACATCAGATGGCGCGATGGTACGGTGTATTTGTCGGGCGCCCTGCGCGGCGAGACGGTTGCCCTGGGGGCGCGACGATGGCGATTGGGCGGTGCGTTTCCGTGGTTTCGATCTGGCTGTCTTGCTCGATGAGAGCAATCGCCTGCGCTGCTGCGGACTGGACCGGACAGCGGTCCGGCGAGCTGCCTGACGAAGGCGGCCGGGTGGCCTCGCCAGGACAGCTCGCGCCATTGTCTCTCGCTGTCCCGCCGGTCTCAAGTCCGGCGCCTGCGGCGCCCCGCTGCGCGGCTGCGGGACTTGACCCCGGCGGGACAGCGAGAAGAGAGCCGCAAATGCCGTCTATGGATCGCTGTGTCTGGAGGGGCAAAGCATGTGAACAAACCGGGGAAACTGTTACCTACGTGCCCGGTCTAACGTGTTACCAATGATGCCGGTTGAACCCTGACCCGGCCATCAGCGTACATTGGCACCGATGTGCCGCTGAGATCGATGGCCGGGTCCGGCCCGGCCATGACGGCGGGGCGACAGATAAGTCAGGGTCAGTGAGCTTTGGTATTAGCCCCTTACCCTGGGACTGACCGACGACGACCTTGCGTTCTATGATGCTCTTGAGGTGAATGACAGCGCCGTCAAAGTGCTGGGTGACGATACGTTGCGAAAGATCGCGCGCGAACTGGTCGAGGCAGTCCGCAAGAACACCACGATCGACTGGTCAATCCGCGAGAACGTCCGCGCCCGGATGCAAGTCATCAGCAAGCGCATCCTGCGCCGGTTTGGCTATCCGCCTGATAAGCAAGAAAAAGCCACCCAGACGGTGCTGGAACAGGCCGGGCTGCTCTCCGCCGCGTGGCAAGGGGCGTAAGAGCAGCCAACAGCCCCCCTACCTCGGCGTCAGCACCATCACCATCTGCCGGTTCTCCATCCGCGGCATCTGCTCGACCTTGCTCACCGGATCCATCTCGTTCTTGATCCGCTCCAGCACGCGCACGCCGATTTCCTGGTGCGCCATTTCGCGGCCACGGAAGCGCAGCGTCACCTTCACCTTGTCGCCTTCCTCGATGAACGACTTCATGGCGCGCATCTTCACCTGGTAGTCGTTCTCATCGATATTCGGCCGGACCTTGATCTCCTTGATCTCGATGACCTTCTGCTTCTTCTTGGCTTCGTTCTTCTTCTTCTGCTGCTCGTATTTATACTTGCCGAAGTCGAGGATCTTCACCACCGGCGGCACCGCATTGGGGCTGATCTCGAGCAGGTCCATGCCAACCGCCTGGGCACGCAGCCAAGCGTCGCGGGCGCTCATCACCCCCTGCATCTCGCCGTCCTGGTCGATCAGCCGCACCTGCGGCGCACGGATCTCATCGTTCACGCGTGGCCCGTCGCGGTTCGGCGGAGCGGGCAATGGTCCTCGGGGTATGGTCTTCTCCTGTCGTAATTTCGGGGTCAGCGGCAGTCAGTCTGACGGATTACAGCCGGAAAAGGAAGGGTTTCCACTTGTGTCAACCGTGGACCCCTGAACCTTTCAAATTCGTAAATCGGGAGGCGTCGCCTCGTCCGCAAGTCTGCGCACGACCTCGTCGAGGGTGAGAACTTCCTGCGCCTCGCCGCCCAGGCGCCGTACTGCCACTGTCCGCTGCTCGGCCTCGCGCCGCCCCACGATCAGCAGAACCGGGACATGCGCCAGGCTGTGCTCGCGCACCTTGGCGTTGATCTTCTGGTTGGAGAGGTCCGTCTCCACCACCAGACCCACCTTCCGCAGCACACCCGCGACCTCCTCGGCATAGGCGTCCGCATCGGACACGATCGTGGCCACCACCGCCTGCACCGGCGCCAGCCAGAGCGGGAAGCGGCCGGCGTACTGTTCGATCAGGATCCCCAGGAAGCGCTCAAAGCTCCCCAGGATGGCCCGATGCAGCATCACCGGGCGCCGCCGCGAGCCATCGTCGGCCACGTATTCGGCATCCAACAGCTCCGGCAGATTGAAGTCCACCTGGAGCGTGCCGCACTGCCAATCGCGGCCGATGGCGTCACGCAGCACGAATTCCAGCTTGGGACCGTAGAACGCCCCCTCCCCCGGGTTCAGCGTGTATTCAACCCGGGCCGTGGCACAGGCCTCCTTGAGCGCGGCTTCCGCGTGGTCCCACACCGCGTCAGATCCCACGCGCATGTCTGGTCGATCCGAGAACTTCACAGAAAATTCCGGGAACCCGAAGTCGCGGTAGATGGAGGCCAGCAGCTCGACAAACCGCACGGTCTCTGCCGCGATCTGCGCCTCGGTGCAGAAGATGTGCGCATCGTCCTGGGTGAAGGCGCGCACGCGCATGATGCCGTGCAGCGCGCCAGATGGCTCGTAGCGATGACACGCTCCCATCTCCGCCAGCCGCAACGGCAGTTCGCGGTAAGATCGTATGCCCTGGCGGAAAATCTGGATGTGGCAGGGACAGTTCATCGGCTTGAGGGCGAGTGTCTTATTCTCGTCCTCGACGGTGGCGACGAACATGTTTTGCCGGAACTTCTCCCAGTGGCCCGACCGCTCCCAAAGCGAGCGGTCGACAAGCTGGGGGGTCTTCACTTCCTGATAGCCCGCCGCATCCAGCCGCCGGCGCATATATGCCTCGGTGGTCAGGTACAGCTTCCATCCCTTCGGGTGCCAGAAGACGCTGCCGACCGCCTCTTCCTGGAGATGGAACAGGTCCATTTCCTTGCCGATACGGCGGTGGTCGCGGCGTTCCGCCTCCTCCAGCATATGGAGATAGCCGTCGAGCTCCTTCTGGTCGCGCCACGCCGTGCCATAGATGCGCGACAGCATCGCGTTGCGGTGATCGCCGCGCCAATATGCGCCCGCCACCTTCATCAGCTTGAATGCGCCGCCGACATCGGCGGTGGAGCGCATGTGCGGCCCGCGGCACAGATCCACCCAGTTGCCCTGCCGATACAGCGAAATCGTCTCGTCGCGCGGCAGGTCCTCGATGATCTCGGCCTTGTATTTTTCGCCCTTGTCCTGGAAGAAGCGGATCGCCTCGTCGCGGTCCATCACGCTGCGGACAAACTTTTCGCCGCGTCCGACGATCTCGCGCATCTTCGCTTCGATCGGCAGGAAGTCGTCGGGGGTGAACGGCTCGTTGCGCGCGAAGTCATAGTAGAAGCCGTCCGCGATCGCCGGGCCGATGGTGACCTGGGTACCGGGATAGAGCTCCTGCACCGCTTCGGCCAGCACGTGGGCGGCGTCGTGGCGGATCAGTTCCAGCGCCTCCGCATCGCGGCGGGTGATGAACATAACATCGGCGTCGCTGTCGATCTCTGTCGCGAGGTCCACCAGCTTACCATTCAGCCTCATCGCGATGGCGGCACGGGCGAGACCTGGGCCGATGCTCTCAGCCACCGTCGTGCCCGTCACCGGCCCGTCGAAGCGGCGCACGGATCTGTCGGGCAAGGTAATGGCGAGCATTTGGACCGGGTCCTTCTGTAGATGGGAGGGCTGTCTATGGCGTTGGGGTGGCGGTGGTGCAAGGGCTATCCCCTCTGTCATCCTCCCGCGCCCCAGTCGTCATCCTCGCGCTTGGCGCGAGCATGACGGCGGGGCGTGCGCCGAGCGCGACCACAACGGATCAATCAAGCCATCAGCTCGGCGTAGACCCCCAGCGTCGCTGCCTGCATCGCGGCGACGGTGTAGCCATTCAGGACGGCGTCCCGCGCGTTCGCACCCACCAGATCCAGCATGTCCTGCGGCAGCGCCAGCACTGCCTCGATCGCCTCGGCCAAGGTCGCGGCATCTCCAGGCGGAACGCGCCAACCGGTGACCCCGTGTTCCACCGTCTCCACCGGTCCGCCCAGATCCGATGCAATGACAGGGCGCGCCATCGCCTGAGCCTCGATCACCACGCGGCCGAATGCTTCGGGCCGAGTGGATGCATGCACAACGACGTCCGCCAGCATCAGCGCGGCCGGCATGTCGTCGCATTCGCCAGCGAGACGCAGCCGGTCCGCGATCCCCAGTGCTTCAGCCTGCGCGACAAGGCGCCCAGTGTAGCGAGGGCGACCCTGCTCGGCGCCTACCAGCACGCAATACACATCGCGACACACCATGCGGGCGATGGCGTCAATCAGCACGCCCTGCCCTTTCCAGTCTGTCAGCCGACCGGGGAGCATCACCACACGCACACCTTCCGGCAGGCGCCAGGCACGCAACAACCGCATCACGCGTTCGCCCGAGACGGCGTGCGGATCGAACACCACCGGATCGACGCCACGCGGGATCAGGCGAATTCGCGCCGGATCAGCGCGATGACGTTCGGCGATCAGCTTGGCGATGAACTGGCTCGCGGCGATCACCCGTTCGCCCTTGGCCATCACCGCGTTGTAATACCGCTTGAACGGCAGGTCCTCGTTGTAGGTTCCGTGATAGGTGGTGACGAAGTGCGCGCCGGTCCTGCGGCACGCCAGCCACGCCGACCATGCGGGCGCGCGCGACCGCGCATGCACGATCTGGACGCGCTCGGCGCGGATAATAGTCGCCAGCACGTCGGCATTGCGCCCGATCGCCAATGGATTTTTCCGGGTCAGCGGCAGCGTGATGTGACGACCACGGGCTCGCTCAATAGTAGTTACCAGCCGGCCGCCAGCACTGGCGACCAAGGCCGTGCCGCCGGCCTGTGTAATCGCCTGGGTGATTTCGATCGTGCCGCGCTCGACCCCGCCGGTCACCAGCGATGGCAGCACCTGAAGCACCGTCAAATTGCGTGGGTCAGGCGCTACCGCTAGCTTCGTGCGGGGCTGCTCGACCGCCAGGGAGGCGACCATGCGAACGCCCAGGTACAGGACGTGAACTCTCGTCGCAAGGCGGCTGAGGCGACATGGAAAGCACCGGACGGCTCAATCGAGGCGATGGCGTGGAACTGGCCTGGGCGTTGCACAAAGGCAACGCTCCAACGGTCGTGTTCTTACCCGGGTTTCGCAGCGACATGACAGGAGACAAGGCGACCGCAGTCGCCAAATTCTGTGCGGAGCGCGGCCAAGCCTGCCTGCGGCTCGATTATTCCGGCCATGGCACCAGCGGCGGCCAATTCGAGGACGGCACGATTGGCCAATGGGCTGCCGACGCGATGGCGGTCATCGACAATGCGATCGAGGGGCCGCTGATCCTTGTCGGCTCCTCGATGGGTGGTTGGATCGCGCTGCTGACTGCACTGGCGCGCAAGGATCGTGTAGCCGCGCTCGTCGGCATCGCCGCCGCGCCTGATTTCACCGAGACGCTGATGTGGCAGGCAATGAGCTTCGAGCAGCGCGACATACTTATGCATGAAGGCGTTCTGCGTGTGCCGAACCAGTATGGCGATCCAACGCCGATTACCCGCAGTCTGATCGAGGATGGACGTTCGCACCTGCTGCTGGATCAGCCAATCGCTATCGACTGTCCGGTGCGCCTGCTGCACGGGCAATGTGATCCTGATGTTCCGTGGGAGACGGCATTGCGCATCGCTGAACACGTCACCAGCAAGGATGTGCGCGTCACGCTGATAAAGGACGGCGATCATCGCCTGTCGCGGCCGGCCGACATCGACTTGCTGCTTCAGACGCTTGAGGCCCAGCTTTAGAGCAAAGTTGCGCTCAGCGCTCGCAATGACAGGAGACGCGTCTCAAAAATCCAGATCGGCGTAATGCGCCGGGGGCGTCATGCCCGGCATCCGATCGCCCAACACGCCGCGAAAGCTCGGTCGCGACTTCATGCGCGCGTACCAATCCTTCGCCGGTGCTGAAATCGTCCAGTCCACGTCGCCAATAAAGTCCAGGCAGGACAGATGCGCCGCCGCGGTGAAATCAGCCAGAGTGATCGTCGCACCGGCCAGCCACTTCCGCGTTTCAGCCAGCCAGCCAAGATATTCCAGGTGGTAGCGCAGCGCGAGATAGCCGGTGCGCATCGCCGCCGGCTCCGGATTGCCCCGACCCGCCATCCGCTTCATCACCTTCTCGCCGAGCAGGTTGCGCGTGACCTCGGCAGCGAACTTGCCATCGAACCAGGCGACGAGACGGCGGGCTTCGACGCGCTCAGCCAGCGTCCGCCCGAGCAGCGGCGTATCCGGATACGCTTCCTCCAGATATTCGCAGATCACGCCTGAATCCGGGATGGCAAGGCCATTATCCTCGACCAGTGTCGGCACCGTGCCAGCCGGATTCAGTTCCAGATATTCGGGTCGGCGTTCCCATGCTTTTTCCGCCCGCGCATCGAACGGCAGCCGCTTTTCGGCAAGCACCAGACGCACCTTACGGGAGAACGGCGAGAGAGGCAGGTGGTAGAGCGTGCGCATTGCCTCTGATTATCGCATACAGAGGCGCGTCGCCATCAATCCCTCGTCTGGTAGGACAAGTCGGTCGCGCCGCCGACCTGCTCCCGCGGCAGCACCCGCCGCCGCCCGCCGCCAGGTTGGAAGCGGCGTAAATATGCGGGGACAACAAGCTCCACCGGTGTCGCAACGATGCCCAGTTCCGGCAGACCGGGCACATCGGAACCGACGACGCTGTCCTGCTCCAGCATCAGCAACTGATCGCGGGTGAAGGGCTGGCCCGGCAGATGCTCCATGATCGCGGCCTGCAACCGTGCAATGCCCGTCGGAATGTCCACGAGGCGGCGATGACGTCCGGTTTCTTTCAGGACATAGGCCAGGATTTCGCGCATCGACCAGACGCGCGGGCCGCCAAGCTCATAGATGGCGCCGGCTGCATCTGGGCGAATCAGCGCGGCCATCGCCGCGTCGGCCACATCGGCGACATACACCAACTGAAATTTCGTATTGCCGCAGATCACCGGCATGAACGGCAGCAGGCGCGCCATACCGGCGAACCGGTTGAACAGGTTGTCCTCCGGTCCAAACACCAGCGAGGGGCGCAGGATCGTCACGCCAGCGAACAAATCGCGCAGCAAGGCTTCGCCACGCCCCTTACTGGCGGCATAGCGGCTCGACGCGTCGGGCCACGCGCCGATCGCGGAGATATGCACCAGACGCGAGACGCCTGCGCTGGCCGAAAGGCGCCCGATCCGGCCGACCCCCTCGGCCTGAATGGCCTCAAAATCCCCCGCAAGGATGCCAACGCAATTGATAACGACATCCGCGCCTTCGACGGCACGGTGAACGGTCGCTTCGTTGGTGGGCGAAGCATAGAGCGGCACCACTTGCCCAACCGCTCCCATTGGCTTGAGGAACAGCGCCGCCTCGGGGTCGCGCACCGCGACGCGCACCACGTAACCCGTGTGGGCCAGGCGCTTGACGATGTATCGGCCAATGAAGCCCGACCCGCCGAACACCGTCGCCACGCTGCGCGTTGCCATCACCGCAACTCCTGTTTCGCCGCCTTGATAAGCGGAGGCGCAACGACGCTCAAGCCGCCGGGTCTGGCGCCGGCGCTTCTTCGGTTGGTGGCGGAGGCGCGGCCGTCCTCGGTCGCCAACCAAGCCATTCGGCAGCCTGTTCGGCACGGCTCAGCGCCGTGTCAAGCGCCGCCATGGTATGGCCCAGGTCCTCGGTTTCGTCACTCCGCCACGCGCGGACCGTCCAGAGCCATACCGCCAACAGCCCGCGCACCCGCAGTTCGCCGTTGATGCTGGCCGTGGAAGCGCCCGCTGCCTCGAGCATCCAGCGCATGCTCCGCCGCGTCGCCAGGGTCAGCAGGAGTGCCGTCGGCGGCTCGGTCGGCAAGGCCCGCAACAACGCCAATACGCCGGCTCGATGTGCCTGCAATGCGTCGACCCGCCGCATCAGCAGATCGAACAGGCGATCGCGGATCGGGCCATCCGCGGGGGCCTCCGCCAGGGCGGACTGATCGGCCTGTCGGCCGAATCGCAGCAGCACTGCCGCGCGGCCGGGAAAGCGCTCGCGGGCCCGGGCCAGCGGCAGCCCGGCGGCGCGCGCCGCTCCGGCGACACTGAGCGAACGCCAGCCCTTCTCCGCTGCCACCTGAAAGGCAGCCGCGATCAACACACGATCGAACTCGGCATCATCCATGCCCGCATCATGCCGGTCGCTTGCGACTTTGGCCACACATGGCCGCGTGAGGCACGAGTGTCATCACCCGGCGAAATGTCCCCGGCTGCTTTCCCGGCCGAAATTCCCCGGCGCCGTCGGATATGATGCCCAAACAGGCGCTCAGTGACTATACGTTCGTATATAGCACAACGCAGACATCGGCCTATCGCGCCGACAAGGGGTTTGTTTGCGGCGCGGACCCGCCATCCTCGACGGATACCAACTGCGCGAAAGACTGCGCCGCCGGCATGGCGGGTCAGGCGCGGCGGGTGTGTCACCTTCAAAGGCGGTTGGACCATTTACAACGTGACTGGCGAGCTGATGGGTCTCGCTTGCAGCTCAACCTATCCTACGAACGATGCAGCGCGGTAGGATGTGGTTGAGCCGCAAGCGAAACCCATCGATTCCGGTCTGCCTGAATGCGCTCCAATATGACTCTGTGTCTGATGACCTTGCGTCGTTCAATCAGCAAAATGTGATCGAGAATCCATTCATCGGTCGAAGATCAAAGCGCGAGAATGTCCAAGGTCAGTTGTTTCGAACATGGCGGCGGGCATGAGGACGAAAGCGGAGTCCGGCTTCACCCTCCTCGAGGTGCTGGTTGCCTTCGCTATTGCAGCATTGGCACTCGGCGTCCTGTTCGCTGCCGGGCTCGGGGGTTTGCGCGCCGAGCAAACAGCGTCGCACTATGAACAGGCTATTTCGCGTGCGCGGTCACGCCTCACGGCGGCGGTACACGCCAGTCCGTTGATCAGTGGCGACTGGCAGGGTGACGATGGCGGCGGGTTTACCTGGCATCTGCGCGTGGCGCCGATCGCCAGTACTGAAGTGCGGCCCATGTACGCTGCAACACCAAGCGGCTTATCGACCTTCCCGCTGACACTGTACTCGGTCGCGGTTGTGATTGCATGGCACGAGGGAAAGATCACACGGCAGGTTCGCCTGGATACTCAGCAGATCGGACAGGGAAGCCGATAATGGCTGATGTCCACGTGAGACGATCTGGTGGCTTTACCTTGTTGGAGGTGCTGGTCGCATTGGTGGTCATCGCGCTACTGATCGTTGGCCTGACGCAGGGCATCCATTTCGGCTTGCTGGCATGGAACACGCAAGCCCGGCTTACCGACAGGAGCGATGCGTTCAGCACGGTCGATAACGTGCTGCGTCACATCGTCGAAGCGGCCAATCCTGGTGATGACGTTGACGCGGCGCCGTTCCTTGGAAGCTCCGGTGAACTGCAATGCATTACGGCACTGCCTGGCGCCCGACCTGGATTGAGCCAGATCCTGTTGCAGGTGGATTCGGATCATCGACTCGTGCTGCGCTGGCGGCCGTACGTGCATGCGATCCGTCTCAAACCGTCGCCGCCGCTTACTGAAACCGGGCTGCTGAACGGCGTTTCGCGGCTTCAGTTGTCGTATTGGCAGTCAGGCAGTGGTTGGGTGAACACCTGGCAGTCGCCTGACCTACCAACCTTGGTGCGCTTTCACCTGGTATTTGCCGCGGGCGAGGAACGTCGTTGGCCCGACATCATCGCCGCGCCACTGCTGAATCGCCCATGAGCCGCAGCGGGATCCGCCAGCGAGGCGTGGCCTTGCTGATCGTCTTATGGTCGCTGGCGTTGCTCGCGTTGCTGGGCACTCAAGTCCTGACGACCAGCCGCCAGGATACCGAGCTTGCCCACAACCAGCTCGGTGCGGCTACTTTGGAAATGGCCGCCGATGGTGCTGTGCAACAGGCGGTCTGGCATGTGCTCGACGGCTCCTCCAATCATTGGAACGCAGACGGCCTGGTGCACATGATCCGAGTAGGCGCGACAGTCGTTGCGGTGCACATCGACAGCGAAGCTGATAAAGTGAACCCTACGATCGCATCGCCTGCGCTGTTGCAGGCGCTTCTGCTGGAGGTCGGCACGGACCCGGTTGCTGCCGGGGCGTTGGCCACGTCCATCGTGCAATGGCGCCTGGGCAGCGGGCCAGTCGCTCGACGGAATGCGACCTTCCTGCGTTATCAGAAGGCAGGTCTGGATTATGCGCCTTCCGGCGCGCCGATCGACAGCATCGATGAGTTAGGAGCTGTCATTGGCATGACACCCGACCTGCTGGCGCAACTGAGGCCGCATCTGACGCTCTTCACCGATGCTGATCCGCCAACCACCACACACGACCTGGTAGTGGCCCGAGCGCTCGCCCTGGCCGGACAGCTTACCGTTGAGGCCAGCGATTCCAGCGAGCAATTGCTCTCGGTGACCGCCGATGCGCGCGGACCTGAGAGCGGCCGCTTCATCACTCACGTCGTCGTGCGGATCAACATGCTCCCCCAAGGCCGCCGCTACGAAATCCTGGCGCACGAACGGCTCCTGGACGGGCGGTCGTAAGACGATCGTTAAATCAAGGTTTCATCGCGCGTCAGAAGTGTTCCAATACCGGAAAGTTATGTCACGAAACTGCATAACGCTGGAATGAAATGCCTGTAAGTTGATTTGCCCCCGGATTTGGATCGGATTTTGACTAATGCCGGGGTGGCAAGCCGGTTCCACTCCAAGCCGCGTCAAACAACATACTGAAAGGGCAGGAGATGAAGTCCTCGGAAACGCCTTATGGCGTATGGGGTGCCGCTGTGCATTCTCATTGGCACGTACTCCGTGGCTTATGCGGGAGACAACGATAGTGATCGACATCATGGCGATGACCAGCTCGTCATGACCAAAACGATCAATGTAGGCGGTAAGGGGCTGGGTGCATTCGATATCAGCTTCGTGGATCCCCGGATCGGGCTGTATATTCTGGCCGATCGAACCAACGCGTCAGTGGATCTGTTCGGCTCTGACAAGGGCCAATTCGTCGGTCGTGTTGGGTCCATGTGCCCTGCCGGCGATCCGGCACCATACTTCTGCTTCCAGGGTGTCGCGCTTAATCCAGACGGCACGGCGAACAACAGCCTTTCGGGTCCTGATGGCGACGTCATTGTGGACCACAAGGAAATCTGGGCTGGAGACGGCGACAGCAAAATCAAGGTGATCGATATCGCCACGCAGTCGTTCATCACGACGATACCAACCGGAGGCAAATTCCGGGTTGACGAGATGGCCTTTGATCCGCGCGACCATCTGCTTGCCGCGGCCAACAACGCTGACACCCCGCCCTTCATCACGGTGTTTGACACCACCACCAAGACGATCAAAGGGCAGCTTGTGTTCCAGAAGGGTTCGGCAAACGCCAATGTTGATGCGCAAAATGGCATAGAGCAGTCCCAATGGTCGCCTGAGACCGGGATGTTCTATGTTTCGGTTCCGCAGGTTGGCAGCGATCCAACAATCGGTGGCGTGTCCGTCATCGATCCAAGCACGATGACGGTGACCGGCACGTTCCTGGTAAAGAACTGCTCTCCCGCCGGTCTTGCGCTCGGGCCGCACCACGAGGTGCTGCTCGGCTGCAGCGCGGCCTTTGGTACGCCGGCCACCACGCAGTCAGTCATCATTGACCTCACCAGTACCGACTTCACCGATGTCGACGGTGCCGTGGTCGCCAGGGTGCCAATTGGAGGGTCTGACGAGGTCTGGTACGACCGCGGCACCAACCACTACTTCCTGGCTGCTCGCAGCAACACAGACGCGGCGGGCAAACCGGCCCCAATTCTTGGCGTGATCGATGCGTCAAGTCATCAGCTCGATCAGTCGGTTCCGTCTTCGACTTCGTCGCATTCAGTCGCCGCCGACAGGTTCTCGAATCTGGTATTCCTGCCGGTGGGATGCGTGCCGCCGACTTCGACGACGCCCGATCCGAATAATCCGTGCCCGAAGACCGGATGCATAGCCGTCTATCGAGCGCATCCTGAACACCCTAGCGGCAGATTTGCCGACAACGATCATTGAGTTCCGGACCTGATGGGCTCCAACGCTGCATGGCGGTGGGGCCCATCGCTCTGACAGGTTCGCTTTCGCCGGAGATGATTGCACGTGCCGTGGAGCTTCGGACTGACCAGGTTGTGGTGAAACCACCGGATGAGAACGAACTGCTGGGGTTTCCGCAGCACGCGATGTCCGGACGTTCAGGGTAGCATCTGCGTCGTGGGCGAGTGAGCAACGGCCGCGACCCGATCAGCCGAATCAGGGCCGGGCATTGGCTGGGATTTCGTGTCCTTCGCGATGACGGCCGGCATATCGCTTATTGGAATGCTGGCGAGAATATCCTCGAGCTGCTCGGCATAAATCGGTGGCCGATGTGACGGCCGCACAATGATCCTGCACAGCTTGAACTGGTATGGTGTGCCGCAGTTGTTGCTGCCGGCTCGCCGTGACCACGCGGTACGCGTCGGGACACTGCGGATAGCCTGTTGGACCGCCCATGCAAAATCGTACAGAAGGCGGCTGGACACATCCAGCCAATAAGAGTGGCAGCAACAACAGTGGCCGCATCTGAGCGTCCCCTCGCAGCAAAGCTGACTCGGGAACGCCGATACGGCAAGCATTGCCAGGTTCACATGTGCGCGCGGCGACTGTGGGCCCCTAATCTCCCGACTGTGCAACCGTTAACAAACGCTGCTTTAGCGTGTCATTGTGCTGGGCCATCTGGATCGCCTGATCGTACTGTTGCAGTGAAAGCCCCTGGTCGCTGATCGCCTTCAGCATCTCGCTTCTGGTCTGATCGGATAGGGTTTGCTGTTCCTGTGGCGAGTGTGCCGCCTGAGCGCGTTGCGTATACTGACGGCGAATAAACACCACATGCCGCAGTGCCGTTCCGACTTTTGATACCATCGCATCCGACATCTGGTCCTGTTGAGCAGGTGCAGTTGGCATCTGTTGCGCCGCTGCCGGCAACGCGCCGGCTATCATCATGGCCGCTGCCGCGGCAACCGTATGTGACTTTTTCATTGATACCCCATTGCAAATGGACCGATCAAAGGGCCCTGCAGGCGACCAGAACACGCTCTTCGAGCTCTGGGTCCGACTGGGCGGCCGCGATGACATCGTTATATTCGTCGATGCTCAGGCCCTGCTCGCCGATCGCCTGGACCGCTGCGACGCTTACCTGGTCGTTGAGGGCGTCACGCTCCTGATCGGTCTCCGCGGCCGCAATGTTCTCTTCGAAGGACTGGCGCAGCTTCAGGATCTGCACGGCGGCCTTGCTGACCTGCGACACGACCTCGTCGGATATGTCGTCGCTTTGCAAGGTGGCGTCGCTGCGCTGAATGTTGGAATTGTCCTTTGCCATGCATCTCTCCCGTGTGCCTTCCGCTTCGCCAAGGCGGTGACGAAGCGGGCGTGTTGTTGCCGCTTGATGGCCGACGGAAGTTTGGGAGGACGTGCTCTCGATCGAGGGGCAATAGCCATTGGTAATATGGCTCCACATCTCGTGAAGAGCAGCGGTTGGTGGAGCACGACACATGCACCCTTGCGGCTTGGCGGATGGGGAATGGTTCCTACCGGGCCTAAGCAGAAGCGAGGTCAGCTCGGGACGATCCCGCACCCATTTTCTACCCTAAGGCGTCTGATTGCCGGGCTGGACAGTTTAGCCCTTAGGGCGCTGAACCACGTAATGTCCTAGATGGCGACTCGCCGAATAGTGCTTTGTATTCAATAGAGAATCGACCGAAATTCCAGAAACCAAAATCGGCCGCGATAGCGGTTACCGAGGTTGTTGCCGCATCGGCCCGATACAATGCCTGCCGCGCCAAAGCCATGCGCCGGAGCAGGAGATAGTGCTTGGGACCCATACCGAGACGTTCGTTGCAACACAGGCGCAAGGTCCGCTCGGGGACGCCGACGCGCGCGCAGAGATCCGGAAGATACAATGCCTCGCCGGAATGCTCGTTGATCACGATATGAAAGCGCCGCATGATCGTTTCGTGACGATGATGTGCTGCCGAATCCTCGGTGTGATCTGCCGTGTCGAGGCAAGTGACGGCAGCTTGGATCAACGCTTGCTCCAGTCCGCGTGCTGCCTGCTCATTTGCGATGATATCAGGGCTGTTTTCTGCCAAGGATCCTGCCTCGGCATGCAGTCGCTGGAGCTGCGCCAGCGCCGCGGGTCGCGGAGTAATAACCAGTTCGTGCGCACGTGGTGCGAGGTCACATCCGATGATCGCTTCCCCAGCGGCAAGCATGTCTTCAACCGGCAGCGACATGGAACCCCAGCGGCTACAGTCAAACGATCGCTGAAAGTAACTATGATTCGCGCCAAGGCGGGCAACGCTACTGGGACCGACCTCTATGCCACCCCGGAGCAGGCTTGGTCCGGGCTGCGTGTGAAACGAGAGGATGGCTCGGCCAGTCGTAGCCGCCGAGTGCATAATCCTCGGCAAGCTTTCTGAGAACCGCTGAAGCCGTAAGCGGCGGAAATCGACGCGCGTGATGGTGGCGGCAAAGCGTCCGCGGCCTACAACGGTCATTTCAGCCTTCGCCCCGCGGATAGATGCCGCATAATCGTCGGGGTCGCCGAAGTGTCGAACGGCACTCGACGGCATTCCACACCTCAACCTGCTGCACTACCTGGTGCTCACATTACGTGTGAATCTCCTCGTGCCATTGATCCAGATCAATGGCTTCTGACGACCGCTGCATCGTGCGAGATGTGGCGGTTGCTCCCCGCTCGCAGGTTTATGGCGTCATACGTCGCCTTAAGGTGGCTGATGGGAGCTCGCCAAATTGCTCGCGATAAAATGCCGAGAAGCGGCCGAGGCCGCCGAAACCATACTGCCGTGCAATATCCGATATGTGTGTCAAGGATGGATCGGTACGATGCAGTGCCCGGCGAACAGACTGCAACTGTCGCAACCGCAGATACCGGCGTGGGCCCATGCCGAGGTAAGCATTGCAGCACGCGCGAAGAGTGCGCTCGGGCACGTTGATCGACGCGCCGATTTCAGTGACCGAACGGGGGCTAAGTGGGTGGTTCCGCAGAGCATCCTCGAATCGACACATGATGTCGGCATGGCGGTCGCGGACGTCAGCGTCCTCGCGGTTCATTATATTCCGCATGACTTCGACTATCGCGTTGATCATCTCCTGCTCCAGTCCGCGCGTTGCCTCTGCCGTGCCAGTCACGCGGGGCTGGACCCTGGTCATGCGAGTAGCATCATCGTGGAGTTGGCTCAGTCGAGCGAGTGCTTCGCGCCCCGGCCGCCACTGGCACGCGCCAACGGGCCCTTCGAAAGCGGTGCCGGTGATCGCGCGGCCGTACCGGACAAGATCGCGCGAGCGGTACACTATGGCCTTCCAATGGCAAGGCCCGTCCGTTCGCTCGTGTAGGCGTTGGTCCGGGCCATGCGCAAAGATTTCGTCCTGGCGTAACGCAGTCCCGCCCAGGTACAGCGCCCCGCCACCCCGTGTCGGTAACACAATCCGTACGTGATCAACCGGCACGCTGATGAAAGCAACTCGCGCGAGGTTTTCCGTACCAGCCACGATGTGCATGCGAGACAGTTCGATCCGGGTCAGCTCGGCCCTGAACGCACCTTGGCCAGTGACAACGAGTTCAAATCCGTCGTTGTGTTGTAACGCCGCCTCGTAGTCGCTCGGTTCGCTGAAGACTGACGCCGTGCTGCCCGGCATTCGCTATCGCTCCGACGATAGAGGCAATTGCGTAGCTCAATGCTTCGCCCTTGGCCTCGGAGATCGCATGATTGCAGAGACGATGCGGCGCGTATTTTGAATGCTTCGCTACCCAGTTTTGGCACCGGTGCACGAATTAGCAGGCAGTGGTGTATTTTTCGGAAGTCGCACAGCCTCGCTCCGCCAATCGACGTTGGCGTTGGTCTAGCTCGATTTGAACGTTCGTCTCCTGCCTGGAGCGAGCAACGCCGAACGGGGGAACAGTGACCAGATCTGGGATCACTGTTCCGCCGAACGCGTCAGTTGCTTCAGGCCTTGTATCAGCCACCACCCGACGGAGATGCAACGAACCACTTCACCGTCACGTTTTTGCAGCTTACGTTCGGCCCGGTGATATCGGCGACAAGGTATCCATCCGATTGGACACTGCCAGAAATTGTCGCGGTGCGTTCCTGCCCGCCAACTTCCTTCGCGGTCATTTGGAAGGTTTTCGCGTCCAAATTCAGTGTGCCGGTCGCACGCGCCATCGCCTTCATGTTGTCCCACGCGATCATTCCATCAAGTGCGCTCCCGGATGCGACGATATGCCAATCCAAGCCGGGACAACCGCCCTGTGGTCCCGAATGGAAGGCGTAGACCCGGCCATCGGGGTACCCCTGTGCCGATGCAATTCCGCACATGGCCGAGATTGCCAGCGCACTGGCCGCGATCAACTTGAACGACGTCATAACCAAACCCCTTCATTTCCATTGTTGGACGTAGGCGCAGTGCAATAGCGCCGACCGCATGCGGCTCCTTCTGGCGGACCAGTTATCGCATCGCGTTGTCGGCGCGCGCTATGCATTTTCGGCAAAGACGGCTGTCTCGGTCAGTTCACCGTCGTGACTGCTGCCAGCTTGATGCCGATCTGCTTTGCCGAAATTGGGTAGCGCGCCGGGCACCAGCGAACGAAAGGAAGAATATGTCAGGCAAGGGGAGCCAACGTATGACAGGTACTTCCAGATTCTCGCAAACCTGTGGCGCGGTAACCGCCGGCTTACTGCTAGCCGCCACGGCGTTGGTCAGTCCTCCTGCGGAAGCTCAGGCGCCCGCACGCAAGCCCAACATCGTCGTCATCATGGGTGACGACATCGGCATGTGGAATATCGCAGCCTACCATCGCGGCCTTATGGCCGGCACGACGCCGAACCTCGACAAGCTTGCCAAGGAAGGGATGTTGTTCACCGATTACTACGCCGAAGCGAGTTGCACGGCGGGTCGTGCGAATTTCATAACCGGTGAGCTGCCCATCCGCACTGGCCTGACCACGGTGGGCCAGGCGGGCGCCAAGATCGGTATCCCGGCGGAAGCAAGCACCATCGCTACCGCGCTCAAGGTACAGGGCTACGAGACCGGCCAGTTCGGCAAGAACCATCTGGGCGACCTGAACGAGTTCCTGCCGACGGTCCACGGCTTCGACGAGTTCTTCGGCTATCTGTATCACCTGGATGCGATGGAAGACCCGGCTCACCCCAACTATCCGCAGAATCTCCTGAACGTCGTCGGTCCGCGCAACATGATTCATAGTTGGGCGACAGACGTGGACGACCAGACGGAAATGCCGCGCTGGGGCAAGATCGGCAAACAGAAAATCGAGGACGCCGGCCCGCTCTATCCCAAGCGCATGGAGACCGTGGACGACGAGATCCGCGATGATGCCATCGCTTTCATGGACAAGGCCAAGAAAGACGGCAAGCCGTTCTTCGTCTGGCTGAACCCGACGCGTATGCACATCGTCACGCATCTTTCGCCGAAATATGAGGCGATGCGCAACGCGGAGAATGGCTGGTCAGAAGAAGAGGCCGGCATGGCCCAGCTCGATGACGACGTCGGTCTGGTCATGAAGAAGCTCAAGGACATGGGCGAGGACGACAACACGATTGTCCTGTTCACCACGGACAACGGCACCGAAGTCTTCACTTGGCCCGATGGTGGTCAGACACCATTCGCACAGTCAAAGGGAACGGTCCTCGAGGGCGGCTTCCGCGTGCCCGCGATCCTTCGCTGGCCCGGTCATGTGCCGGCGGACTCGGTACAGAACGGCATCTTCTCCGGTCTGGACTGGTACCCCACCTTCCTCGATCTCGCTGGTAACCCGAACATCACCGACCAGTTGCTCAAAGGTGTGAAGCTCGGTGATACGACGTACAAGAACCATCTGGATGGCTATGACCAGGTAGCCGCCATCACTGGCAAAGGCCCATCCACGCGTCACGAGATCTTCTATCTCGGTGAAAGCACGGTCGGCGCGGTGCGTATCGACGATTACAAGTTCCGCTTCATCGACCAACCGGACGGCTGGCTGGGCGTAAAGGCCCACCCGGACGTTCCCTACATCACCAATCTGCGTCTCGATCCGTTCGAGCGCACGGGGTGGCCGGGCAACGGAACGAAGGACGGCGCGCAGCAGTACTTCGACTGGTTCAAATACCAGTTCTGGCGCTTCGTGTTCGTGCAGCAGCTAATGGGCAAGGAGCTCCAGACCTTCCTTGACTATCCGCCGATGCAGCGCGGCGCGAGCTTCAATCTCGACGCGGTCAAGGCGGAGATGCAGGAGAGGATGCGGCAGGCGCAGGAAGCCTCTCACGGGGCTAGCGACTAGGCCGAATGATCGTCACGGCGGGCGGCTCGCAAGGGTCGCCCGTCCAATTCTGTCCACGTCGTCGAATCATGACGATCCAGCTTGCAGTTTGCCGATTTTGCATAGCGCGCCTTGCGATTTGGTCATCATCTTATGCCCACGTCGTTGAGTTGCGTCCAACTCGAGTCTCAGATCGAAGGAGTCAAAGCTTATGATCAATCCACTGAAACGCGGTGCCCTGCTGGTCCCTCTCACGGCACCAATCCTCCTCGGCGGCTGCACCTGGCTCTGGGCGAGCGATTACGACGCGCTCAAAGCGCAAAATCAGCAGCTTCAGCAGCAGGCGACGACGCAGTCGGCGGAGATTGCCTCCGACAAGGCGCAGATCGGCCGGTTGCAGGGGGCGATCAAGTACACCGTCAACAGCGACCAGTTGTTCGCGCCTGGCAGTTGGCAGATGAGCGCTCAAGGAAAGCAGATCATCGCCAAGATGGCGTCGCAGTTGGCGCCGTCGCAGCAGAACAAGCTCTTGGTGAACGGCTATACCGACAACGCCCCGATCGGCCCGGCGCTACAGCAGCAGGGCGTCACCTCGAATCTGATCCTGTCGCAAAAGCGTGCCGATACCGTGATGCAATATCTGATCTCACAAGGTCTGAAGCCGGACCTTGTCTCGGCACACGGCTTTGGCGACACGGATCCGATTGCGTCGAACGCTACGGCACAGGGCCGGGCGAAGAACCGGCGCGTCGAGCTGACACTCGCCGGTTCCTGACAGCGAACCAGGCCGGGTGATCTCGATTCGGATCGTGTTCGAGGATGAGCGTGGAGATCGAAGATGCCGCCGATGCCAGCAGCGGGGACGACGCGAGCGCGCTGGCCAAGAAGCTGCAGAACCCGATTGGCGACCTCTACAGCTTTCCGTTCCAGAACAACACCAACTTTAACACCTCGCGAACTACAATTTTGGCGAGGGGTGGTACGTCGGCAGCGCTCCCATCATCACGGCGAACTGGCTCACGTCCGGCAACAATGCCTGGACACTGCCAATAGGCGCGCAGGTCGGCCGTGTCGTGAAGATCGGCGGCAAGCTGCCGGTCAATTTCGCTATCGGCGCCTATTACAACGCGCTGCGCCCGCAATACGGCTCGACATGGCAGCTCAGAACGCAAATCACTCTGATCTTCTAACCTGACACCAAGAGATTTTGCATTGACACCCCTTGCTGACGCACAGCGCGAGTACGCGCACCGACCGGCGCAAGGATTGCCCGACACAAAGGCAATTATCCCTTTGACAAACCAAGCTCTACATCTTGCGTTTGACCGTTACTCGCTAGTTTACAAACCAACACTTCATTGAACACTCCTATGCGACCAACGATATGCGGCGGCATGGCTCCCACCGATGACATTGCGGGGAGTGATGCCACCAGTGCGTTCTCCGCATCTGGTGTGCTATGCTGCGCCTATGCCAGCGAAGAACACGGACAAGCCGAAGCAGGAACTACCGAAAGTCGAACCTACCCGCGAGGAATGGGAGCGGTTCACAGGGGCCGTGCGCAAAGTGGCGACGGCAAACCCTCCACCGAAGAAAACAACCCAGACAAAAGCTGGGCGGGGTCGGAACTCGTTAAGTTCGTTCGAATCGTTGGATGATACCCTCAGCCAAGCCAGCAAATTGACGAAGCGTTGCAACGACTGGCTTGTTTCTGACCGCACCCCCTTCGTCGAACGATACCTCCGTCGTGAAGTGAAAATCGCAATCCGTCGCGTTGATGCTGGTCCACGCTATTACGGCGCCATCTTCGAAGCCTGGCCATTGAGGGGGAGTCCCAAATCCTTGTGCCCACGCCTCAGGACTGACGATGGCACTGGTCAGTGGCAAGTGGACGGCGAGCAGTCGCTCGTGTTTCCGCGTTATGTCGAGGTGGTGAAGAGCGAAGAGAAGATTATTCCCTCCGTCGTACGGCTCCAAGTCTTTGATGATCTGCCGCTCACTCTCGGACAGCCACTTTTCACGTTTCGCCGCGTTCATCGGGTCGATGAAGCATTGGTGAGAAGCGTAAATCGGAAAGTGACGGTCGGAATGCGGTGTCTTGCCGTTGCGCTTAGCGAGAGAAGCGGCGAGCAGGTCCAGGCTAGTTCTAACGCTGTTGATGATCGCTCCGGCGGCTGCGTTCAGCGTGAGCGGGAACGGACAGTTAATCTCCAGCTTGAACAACTTTTGCCCCATCTTCTCGTGAGGCTCTTCGACCAGGAGGAATGGGGGAGCGTCGAACCAGGCTTTGAGAGCCTGTTCGAAGGCTGGGAGTTGGGACACGGCCCAATCGACGGCAGCATAGGCATCTAGGAGGTCATCGCGCATGGCTGTTCCATCAGCCCCCCATCCAGGAATTGGGTCCGCCGCGACCAGCCCCTTGGGAACGAAGCACCGCAGGTCTTCCCTTGTTAATGGGAAGTTCGTCGCCGCACCTGTTGCAGCGGTATTTGTCGTAGTTAGATCCCTGTACTACACCTTGGAGAAATCCCTTCTGTCGGTCGCCATAGCATTTTGTACAAAGGTAATGAACCGGTTCGTCGCCGCGCATGTCTTCCTTTACAACGTAAGCCGTCACATGCGGCGCGAGAGCTATGAGCTGATACCGCTCCTTCTCGCTGTTCCATTCCTTAGAGGCTGACCCGGAACTGTATCGGAATGAAGATTGGAGTCATTTCAACGGGTTATTCCGACGGAGCCTGTCGTCCCCGATGACCGTGATCGGCCGAACAAAAAAGCAGTTGCGTGATCCCAGCGGCTACGATTCTCTCGTGGTTGCGAAGACACGAAGGACACACCGATGGCCTGGACTGAAATCACGCGACGCAAGTATCAGCGCGACGGGCTGCGCTACGCAAGCGATACCACCGACCAGGAGTGGCTTCTGATCGAGCCGCATTTGCCGCCGCCCGCAAGCCGCGGTCGAACCCGCAAGGCCTGCTTGCGGGACATCGTCAATGCCATCTTCTTCATTGCCCAGTCTGGCTGCCAATGGCGCATGTTGCCCAAGGACTTCCCGCCGTTCACCACGGTGCAACGCTACTTCTACGCCTGGCGCGATGACGGAAGATGGCAGATCATCAATCAGGCGCTGCTGATGGATGTGCGCGAAGCCGCCGGCCGCGAGGCAAGTCCGACCGCCGGGGTCATCGACAGCCAATCCGTCAAGACAACCGAGGCCGGCGGTCCGCGCGGTTACGCGGCGGAGAAAATGGTCAAAGGCCGCAAGCGGCATATCCTCACCGACACGATCGGCCTGCTGGTCGGCGCGATCGTGCACCCGGGGGACGTGCAGGATCGTGATGGTGCGCCACCGTTGTTGGACAGCGTGCGCAGCGCGTTTCCCTGGCTGCGCCACGTGTTCGCTGATGCCGCCTACGCCGGTGACAAGCTGAAGGGTGCGCTTGAAGCGCTCGGTACATGGACGATCGAGATCGTCAAGCGATCCGACACCGCCAAGGGCTTTATCCTGCTGCCCCGGCGTTGGGTGGTCGAACGCACGCTGGCCTGGCTCAACCGCAATCGTCGTCTGGCCAAGGATTTCGAGGCCACCATCGAGAGCGCGGTGACCTGGCTCTACATCGCCAGCGTCAAGCTGATGTCGCGCCGTCTGGCGGCCGCCTGATACTCCCCCGTCAGCCAATATCATCAATCAATTCAGGCCAGCACGTGTTGCGACCACGATCCGAGTCAGAACTCTCAGACATTCCACGTGGTGAAGTTCGTCTTCCCGCGCGGTGACGCGACCAGCATTCTTTTTGGCTTCGATACGGCAGGCAAGATCACGGGCGTCGCTGTCAGAAGCCTGGCAGGGGACTGAGACGAAATCGGATCGAGGGTGACCTGACCGGACATGCTGACGGTGGCGAGGCGTCGCGGGCTGGGCGTGGTCATGCGTCCGGCAACCGAGGCTGAGCCCGTTCGCATCCGGAAACTCCGACGCCGCATTTTGTCGAGGAAACAGACTGCATGAGCTCCCAGGTCCGAACGGAACCGAGGATCGACGCTGAGGTTTGTGACGAGCCACCGCATCCCGGCATGGTGTGGATCCCGGGCGGAACATTCCGGATGGGATCGGAGCGGCATTACCCGGAAGAGGCGCCCGTCCATCGCGTAACGGTCGCCCCGTTCGACATCGACCGCACGCCGGTCATGAACAGGCAATTCCGGCAGTTTGTTGAGGCGACAGGCTATATCACCGTCGCCGAGTTGGCCCCCGACCCGAAAGATTATCCCGGCGCATTGCCGCACATGCTGAAGCCGGGCTCGCTTGTATTCACACCGCCCCAGCACCCTGTGGACCTCAGGGATTGGCGGCAATGGTGGAAGTTCGAGTTCGGCGCGAACTGGCGCCGGCCTTACGGCCGTGGCCGATCGAACAGCGGCCTGGATGAACACCCGGTGGTGCATGTCGCATTACAGGACGCGGAGGCCTACGCCGCCTGGGCGGGGAAGGCGCTGCCGACCGAGGCGGAGTGGGAGTACGCCGCACGCGGCGGGCTCGACGGAGCCGAGTTCGCCTGGGGCGACGAGCTGACGCCGGGCGGGCGCCATATGGCGAATACCTGGCAGGGCCGATTTCCGTTCGAGAACCTCGCGACTGACGGCTACACGCGCACCTCGCCGGTCGAGGCATTTCCGGCGAACGCCTACGGCCTGTTCGACATGATCGGCAACGTTTGGGAATGGACCGCGGATTGGTACTCGGCGCGTCACACCGCCGATGCGCCGAAGGCGTGCTGCATCCCAGAAAATCCGCGTGGTGGGCCGGAGAGCGACAGCTACGACTCGTGCGAGCCGCAGGTACGGATCCCGCGCAGGGTCGTAAAGGGCGGCTCGCATCTCTGCGCGCCGAACTATTGCCGCCGTTATCGGCCGGCCGCGCGCCATGCGCAGCCAGTCGATTCAGGCATGAGCCACGTTGGCTTCCGTTGCGTCATCAGAAGTTAGCCAGAGGGATCACAGGACCATGAGTAACGAACATTCCGGCAATGATATCGGTCGCCGCGCCATGTTTCTTTCGGGCACGGCATTTGCCGCTGCCGGGAGCCTCGCGGCGAGCGCGCCAACCCAGTCCGCCCAGGCGCAGATTATCTCGGCGGCGATGGCGCAGACGTCAGGGAGGCGGCCCAACATCGTCATGCTGATGACCGACGACACCGGCTGGAACGATTTCGGCTGCTATTCGGGCGGCGGCAGCGTCGCTCGGCCATCCGACGCCGAACGTCGATCAGATCGCCAAGGAAGGTGCCGTCTTCACCAGTTGGTACGGCCAGGCAAGCTGCACGGCCGGCCGCGCCTCGTTCATCACCGGGCGCATTCCGATCCGCTCGGCGCTGTCGATCGTGGTCGCGCCGGCGGACGAGAACTTCCTCCGCAAGGAGACGCCGACGATCGCCGAGTTCTTCAAGAAGAACGGCTACACGACCTACTTCTCCGGCAAGTGGCATCTCGGCGACAAGCCCGAGTCCTATCCGATCGAGCACGGCTTCGACGAGATGAAGAATTTCGCCGCCTACTACGCCGGGGTCTATACCTACGACTACACCAACAAGTGGTTCCATCCCTGGTTCCCGTCGTACAATCCAGAATTCGCCAAAGTAGTTCAGCGAAAACGTGAACCTGGACGAGTGGGAGGGCGTGGCCGGCCAGCCGGCCAAAAGCGTCGGCAAGATCACCTACGAGAGATTCGCCACCTTCGACCAGCGCCAGGCCGACAACGCCGTCGACTACATCAAGCAGCACGCGGGCGGCGACAAGCCGTTCTTCATGGACGTGAATTTCCTCAAGATGCACAACCCGACCAATGCGTCGCCCGACTTCGCCGGCCGGTCGCATCTCGGGGACTACTCGGACTCGCTGATGGAGCTTGACGCCGACATCGGCAAGGTCATGGACACCATCCGCGCGGTGGCACCCAATACGATCGTCATCGTGACAGCCGACAACGGCGCCTGGCTGGATGCCTATCCGGACGCGGGAACCACGCCGTTCCGCGGCGAGAAGGGCTCGCCATTCGAAGGCGGCTGGCGCGTGCCCGGCATCATGTGGTGGCCGGGCCACATCCCGGCCGGTGCGCAGTACGGCGAGATGATGTCGCATATCGATGCCTGGGCGACGCTCGCCGGCGATGGTCGGCCTGACCCCGCCTCCGCATGACTGGGTGGGCAATGACGGCAAGCCGATCTACTTCGACAGCATCGACAACAGCGCCTACATCCTAGGGAAAGCCCAGCACTCGGCGCGGAACTCCTGGGTCTATATCGATGGCGAGACCTTCAACGGCGCACGTGCCGATATCGGCGGCGACCCGAAGGAGCCATGGGTGCGCATCGCGTGGAAGTACCTCAACACGGCGAAGGACTCGTGGCTCGGGGCGGAGGCGAACCTGGGCGCGATCGGCGCGACGTACAATCTCACCATGGATCCGTACGAGAAGTACGACATGACGTTCAACGGCGCCGCTCCGACTCGTGTGTTGTCGACGTCACCGGGCAAATATGCGGGCCAGGACAACGGCTGGCTCGGGGCGCTGATAAGCCCGGTGATAGTCGCGTTCGACAAGACGGTGATGCAGTACCCCAACATTCAGCGCTTCGTGGGTGGTGCCTCGACCGATCTGGTTCCGAACCTTCAGCAGCCGAGCAACCCGGTTCCGTTGCTGAAGCAGCAGATCGAGAACAAAATGATACTGCATCCCATCGGTGGTCCCGACTGACGCGATGGCTGTGATGACCAAGCCGGCGGGCGTGCAGATCTCACGCTCGCCGGTGGGGTTGGCTCTGGTACTCCCAATTCACCTGGCATACGACCGCTACCGCCAGGATGTGTTCGCGAAGAGCATAGCGAACGAACAGCAGATGACCGCACAGATGAACTCTATGGACTGGGGCCCTTGGGGACCGGGCTGGTGGTACCAGGCAACATTTGAACGTCGGACGCGCGTGTAATAATTGATTGGCACAATGGCACAGTAACGGCAAATAAGCGGGCGGCCAGGGAGGGTCGTCCGTTTATGAAACGAACCAGTCAAAGTGTATGAAGAGGGACACGATCATGCCGTCCTCCGCTTCCCCTGCAGCAAGTCGGCGCTTCATGCTCGGCGTGCTCGCGGCACTGCCAACATTGCCTGCCCTGTTCGGCGCCACCGCCGCGCAAGCTCAGACTACGCCACTGCAGTCATGGAATGACGGACCAGCGAAGCAGGCGATCCTCGACTTCGTGCGCGTTACGACCGACAGCGCGAGCCCAAGCTCCGTGCCTCCCCCCGAACGCATCGCGACCTTCGACCAGGACGGCACGCTGTGGGTGGAGCAACCAATGTACTCGCAGGTGATCTACTGCCTGGATCGCGTGCCGGCGGTGGTGAAGGAGAAGCCGGAACTGGCGAAAGTCCCGGCGTTCAAGACCGTATTGTCCGGCGACCGCGAGGCAATCGCGAAGCTCTCGATGCACGATCTGGAGGAGATACTCGTCGCGACACTCACCGGGATGTCGGTGGACGATTTCGAGGCGGAAGTGAAGAAGTGGCTTGAAACGGCGAAGAATCCGCGATGGAAGCGGCCGTATACGGATCTTACCTACCTGCCGATGCAGGAGGTGCTGCAATACCTGCGCGCCAATGGGTACAAGACCTACATCGTCACAGGCGGCGGCCAGGATTTCGTGCGCGTGTACGCCGATAAGGTCTATGGTATACCGCGCGAACAGGTGGTGGGCACCGCCGCAGGGACCAAGTATGGCTACGACAAGGCCGGCAAGCCGTTCCTGACCAAGGAACCGAAACTGCTGCTCAACGACAACAACGCCGGAAAGCCCGAAGGCATCCACCTGATGATTGGTCGCCGGCCTTACTTCGCGTTCGGCAACTCAACAGGCGATCGGCAGATGCTGGAGTATACCAAGGCCGGTGACGGGACGCGGATGTCGCTGCTCCTGCTGCACGATGATGCACAGCGCGAATATGCGTACGGACCGGCGCAGGGGTTGCCCGACTTAAAGGTGGGGACATTCCCGCAGACGTTGTACGACCAGGCGAAGAAGCAGGGATGGACCGTGGTCAGCATGAAGAATGACTGGAAGCAGGTATTTGCGTTTGAAGCGTGAAGCCTGATCCCAACGCCATGCCGTGCGATCGGCGCTTCGTTCGCTGATGTCGGCGGAAGATGGCCGCATCGTCAATCTGCAAGCGCGTCCTTGGCATGGTGGCTGGCATCTACCGCGTTGGCGGCAATGGGCTCGCCGTGTTGCGCAACATCTCCATCCGCGCGCAGCTCACGACACGGCGCGGAGCAATGACCAACGTTCAGTCCGAGCTATTTTGTCGATGATCCCGGGGCTCATCGATCTGGACTGTCGCGGTCATCCCGGCCACGAGAACGATGCCCTTCGGCACTTGATCGATGTGGATACGCACGGGAATTCGCTGCGCGAGCCGCACCCAGGTGAAGATCGGATTGACCATGGCAATGCCTTGCCCGTTCGGCTGTGCGTTCGCGACGTTGATCCCCCGGGCGATGCTATCGACATGGCCACGGAGAACCGGGCTATAGCCCATCAGCTTGACCTCGGCCGGATCACCAACGTGGATCGGCGCGATGTTGGTCTCCTCGAAATATCCGTCGATCCAAAACGAATGGGCGTCGACAACCGAGATCGTGTTCACGCCAACGTTGACGTAATCGCCAAGCTGCGCCAGCAGATTCGTCACATACCCATCGACCGGGGAAACAATGCGCGTCCGCCCAAGATTTACCTGCGCCTGGCGAAGCTGGGCCTTCGCCTGCGCGACGCTCGCCTCGGCACTCAGGCGTTGCGCATTCAGCGACGCGATCTGTCGCTGCACGAGAGCCAGGTTTTGCTGTGCTGATTGTACTGACGCATCCTGCTGGCGCAGTTGCGACGAAAACTGCTGCGCATCCTGAACCGTACCCCAGCCGTCCACAGCCAGCTTTCCATAGCGGCTTGCCTGCTGCTTTGCGAAGACCAGCGCTGCCTGCGCCCGATCAACCTGTGCTTGGTTGGCGCTGATCTGTGCCTGCTGGACGGCGATCTGCGCGTCGATGTTCTGCACGCTCGCCTCGCCCTGCTGCACTGCGGCCTCGGCCTGACTGACGGCGATCGTGTAATTGGTCGGGTCAACGACCATCAGCAGATCACCCCTGTGCACGTATTCGTTTTCGACGACTGGCAGCTCAGTGATGTGCCCCGCGACTTCCGGCGCCATGGTGACGACATAGGCGCGCACGGTGCCGTCACGTGTCCACGGTGCGCCCATATACGCATCCCACATCGCCCACCCGAGCAGGACGGCGATCGCCACGGCGAGCGCGGTGAACAACATCGGCATGACGCGCCTCGCTCGCGTCGGGGGTACCCGGACAAGTGGGTCGGGTGACCACGCGGGCTCACGATCGGCGCGCCTCGCATCCGGTTTCTCCTTGGCTTCGACTTCGGATCGATCGATGACTTCAGGCATAGTGGCCCCACCCCGCAAAGCTCAAAACGATCGCCGACAGGACGATCAGGTAAACCGCGAAAATGAACAGCGCCGGGTGCCACACATGGCGCAGCAGCCCGGAGCGCACGGCAAGCCGGCGAAATCCGATCGTGACCACCCAGGCGGCGACCAGCATGACCGATATCGGCGCTACGTACACGCCGAACAGATTGACCTCGACGAACCTCATGCTCGTGCTCCGGCATCGAAATAGGCGCGGTGCTTTGTCAGGGCCTCCGTAAGGACGACAATGCTGGCCCGCGCGCGTAGGACGCTTGCATTCCCCGGTCCGTCGGCAGGTTCGGTGGCGAGCCCACCGTCGAGCTGGGAGAGTTGGGCGATCGCCCGCGCCGTGTGGCCCTCCGCCAGTGCCGCGAGCGCCGCGTCGAGCCGCGGACCGAGGCCGAAATCCTGCGCCATATGTCGCAGGTTGATGATCTCGCTACCGACTGACAGTGCCGTCACCAGCAACGCGCGTTGCGGCAACGTCGCCTTGTCCGGCATGGCGGTGAGCCGGCCGAACAGATGGCCCTGCCAGTCAGGTTGGCTGCGACCGATCGCGAGACGGCGCAGATCGCGCAGGGTCAGCGCAAGGAGCCGGCGCGTAAGGAAGGCCGGCGATAACGGCGGCAACAGCCGAAATGACAGCGCCCCAAAGCCGGCACCAAGGACGATGGCCGAACTGGCGTTGTAAAATGCCTCGGGGTTGTACGTCTCCGGGTTGGTCGGCTGCAGCAGTGGCATGAACAGCATCGTCACCCCGGTGAACAATCCGACCTGCCAAGGTTGACGCGCGTGTGCCAGCAGGGCGCCCATGGGAACCAGGCAAACGGCAAGGACCAGGCTCAACGCGGCAAACGTCTCGGTCGGCAATGCCGGCAGCACCGCAAATGCGACGATAGCCGTAAGGACCACATCCACGGTGGCACCCATAGTGAAGAACATGGCGGCGCCGTAAGCCTGTTCCGCGCGTGGCCCCAGCAGCAGCACGATAACCGTCGCGAAAGTTATCGCGCCGCCGCCGCCCGGCCAGGCAGTGACGACCCAGAAAAGCGCGACGATACCAATCGTAACGAAAGCGCGCCCCGCATTGACCAGTGCGGGCAACAAATCGGGCACCCGAATTTGCTTCCTGCCGCGGCGCATAACGGACCGTGCCGGTTCGGCAACAAGCAACGCCAGTCCGTTGAGTGCATGTGCGATGCCCGCGAAGGTCTCCGCTGTCTTGTCGGCAAGCAGACGCTGCGAGGGTGACGCGGCAGGCAGCGCGATCAAACGGTGTACGGTTTGCTCGCAGCTCCTGAGCAGGGCAACCGGGTCGCGGATCCAGCGCTCAGCGATACTCGGCTGCGATGCCGCTTGCAGCTCAGGCGGTACGTTTTCGAGTATGGCGGCGGCTTCTCGCTGGATCTCGCCAGCGGGCTGTGAATCCAGATTGGCGATCGCACGCCAGCCGGCGAGCGCGGTGAACAGTCCGTCAACCGCGGCCGGCAACACTGGCGAGTGATAACGAATGCGTGCCGATTCCCCGAGCGCCTGATCAATCACGGGATCGAGGGCGACGACGCGGCGCGTCAATTCGTGACGAACCGGCTGGGTGTCGACGAATTCGTGTCCCGCGACGGCTAATGTGCGGATAAGCCCGGCGGTGATCGCCGACGACAGTTCCGCGAATTGCGCGGCAAGTTGGCGTCGGACGCCGCCGAGATCGGTGATGGCAAGAACGACGCCAGCACCGACGATGCCGAGGCAGATCTCGCTGGCCCGGGTAACGGCGAGCAGGAATGCAGAGTTTGCATCCACGCCGCCAACGGAGCCGAACAGGTCGCCGGCAATGATCGCCACCGTATAGCCGGCGAGTGCCGCGGAATAGGATGCGAAATTGCGCAAGAGCGTCGCAGCGAAAGCGCAAGCCGAGGCCCACACGGCCAGGCACCCGAGGAACAGAATGCGATCCTGTGGGAAGCAGGCGACCAGCACCACGCTAATCGCCGCACCAACCACGGTGCCGACCAGGCGGAACCACCCTTTGCGCAAGGAGGCGCCGAGTTGTGGCTGACACACGATGGCCGCCGAAGTGCCAGCCCAGAAGGGATTGTCGAGCTCCAGCCAGTAAGCGATGTACAGCGCAAGCGACACGGAAGCCCACAGCCGCAGCCCGAACAGCAGTGAAGGGCCAGCGGCGCGCAACGCCTCCCCGAACCGCCGCCCGATAACGGACGCGCGCGACTGCGGCGGCGAATGACCGATCCAGGACGCAGCACTGCTCATCGTCGCGCCGTCCTGGGCTAAGTCGAGGCCGGTTGTCTATCCGCCGCCGCGCGCCGATTGAACGCACCGCTCGCGACGATCAGCCGCAATATCTCCAAGATTGATACCACTACTCGCTAACCGCGACCCATTCGCTGTAACCGTCATGGCCGGCCCCCGAGCCGGCCATCAGTCTCAGCGGCACAGCGGTGCCGATATGCACTGATGGCCGGTTCAAGCCCGGCCATGACGACAGTGCGACGGATGAGTCAGGATCAGTGAGCTTTCGTATGAGCCACTCCTGCCGGCGGGCTGTTCAACCGAGCGCGCCGCTGCCGCCAATGCATCGGGCTCATCATGACCACCCCAGTCAGCCTTGGACGAACTTGCTCTTCCTGATCCTGGCGGATTTCCTCAAGACCTATCCGGACATCGCGCTGCGTCCGGTCAACGTGGCCCGCCTTCCTCGCTTTAGCCGGATCGCGGCTAAAGCAAGGCTTCGCTGAGTAGGCCTCAGCTCCGATACGAGCCGTTGATGTCGATGTAGCCGTGCGTCAGATCGCAGGTCCACACGCTGGCCTTCCCGCGCCCCAGGCCGAGATCGATCGCGATCTCCACTTCCCTGCCCTTCATGTGCTGGACCACCGGCGTTTCGTCATAGCCCGGCACAACGGTGCCGTCCTTCGCCATCCAGACGCCGCCCACACCAACCGACAACTTGTCGCGATCTGCTGGCTCACCAGCCTTGCCAACGGCCATCACGATGCGGCCCCAATTAGCGTCCTCGCCGGCGATCGCCGTCTTCACCAAAGGCGAGTTCGCAACCGCCATCCCGATCCGTTTGGCGGAGCGCGCGTTGCTTGCGCCGGTTACATCGATGCGGACCAGCTTCTGCGCCCCCTCGCCGTCGCGTATCACCTGCAACGCAAGGTCCAGCAGCACCGCGTCCAGCGCGCGGGCAAAGTCGGCCAGTATCGCGCCACCCTCCGCCGGCACGCGCGGATGCTTCGTCTGGCCGGTGGCGAACAACAGCACCGTGTCCGACGTCGACGTATCCGAATCAACCGTCGTGCAGTTGAAGCTGGCATCGACGCCCTTCTTTAGCATCGCCTGCATCACGCCAGCCGGCAGCTTCGCGTCGGTGAACACGAAGCACAGCAGCGTCGCCATATCGGGGGCGATCATGCCACTCCCTTTGGCAATACCGCTGATCCGCACACTGGCGTCGCCGATCCACGCCGTGCGCGTCGCAGCCTTGGGGAACGTATCAGTGGTCATGATGCCGCGCGCTGCCGCGGGCCACGCATCTTCGCGCAATTCAGCATGCAAGCCTGGCAGCGCCGCCGTCAGTTTCTCGTGTGGCAAAACCTCGCCAATCACACCAGTAGACGCAATGAAAACCTCCTTCTGCGGACACCCCACCAGCTTCCCCGCGGCAGCCGCCGTCGCGACACAGGTGTCACGCCCGGCCTTGCCAGTGAATACATTCGCATTGCCGGCATTCACCACCACGGCACGCGCCTTCCCGCCGACCAGCGAGGCGCGACACCAATCGACAGGCGCACCGGGGCATTTGCTCGAAGTGAACACGCCGGCCACCGTCGTGTTGGGCGCCAATTCCATCATCACCAGATCGGTGCGGCCCTGATAGCGAATGCCCGCCGCCGTGGCGCCCAGACGAATGCCAGCCAGCGGTGGCAATTCCGGTAACGGAATGGCAAGCGGCGAGATCGAAGTCGTCATCAACGTTTCCCCGGGTTGAGTCGCTTATTGCTTTGGTGGTTCGGCCGTATCGGTGGCGCGTATCGGCGAGCCGTCGAGGTTGAATTTCTCCACCGACACGTCAGCGCGCGCGTCGGTCACCGCCTTCTTCACGCCCTCCTTGATCATCTGCTGACGGAGTTCATCGCGCGCCTGCTCAAACGTCGGCGGCGGGGCACGTCGCCGCTCTACCACCTGAATGACATGCCACCCGAATTGCGTGTGCACCGGCTCGGGCGAGGTCTGCCCCGGCTGGAGCGCGAACGCCGCATTGGCAAACTCCGGCACCATCTCGTCCTTCTTGAAGAAGCCCAGATCGCCGCCCTGCTGGGCCGCCCCCGGGTCCTTGCTGTACTGCTTGGCGAGTGCCGCGAAATCCGCCCCGCCCTTCAGGTCAGCGATGATCTTCTTCGCCTGGTCCTCGCTATCCACCAGGATGTGTTTGGCGTGCACCTCTTCCTCGCCCGGCTTGCCGGCGATGTCCTTGTCATAGCGGGCGTGCAAGGCGGCATCGGTGATCGTGGGACCCACCTGCTTGCTCAGCACGGCATTTTCCAGCGCGCGGTCCTCGGCGTCCGCGACCTGACGCTGCACGGTCGGATCCTTGTCCAGCCCGCTCTTCCTCGCCTCGGCAGCCAGCGCGTGCCCATCGATCAACTGATCCAGCAGCATCGGATACAATGTCTGCGGCGGCACGCCGCGTAGGTTCTCCGGCAGCCCCTGCGCCGCCTCCTTCAGATCGCTGAGATGAATCGGCTGCCCGTTCACCTTCGCCACCACCGGATCAGCCGGCGCCGGTACCGCTGCCGGTGGTGGCGCGGTCTGCGCCAGCGCGCCCCACGACAGGGCGGACAAAAAAAGACCCAGACCAACAGTGCGTAACATGGAAACTCCTGAGGTAGCGCGGAACAGCAGCCTACGGCTTGGGTGGTTCCTCTGGCGGCTTCACCATCGGCTGCGTCGGCGAGATATCCGAAACCGCGCCCATCGGCGAGCCATCGACATTGAATTTGTGGATGGTGAGCTGCGAACGGGCCTGATCGATCTCACGCTGCACCGCTTCTTGCAACAGCGACTGGCGCAGAGTGTCATGCACCTCCGAGTATGACGGCGGGGCGACGATACGCCGCTCCTCCACCTTCACGACGTGCCAGCCGAATTCGTTGTGGATAGGTGTCTGCGAAATCTGCCCCGGCTGCAATGCAAACGCCACATCGGCGAATTCCGGCCATACCTGGTCGCGGCGGAAAAACCCCAGGTCGCCGCCGTTGGCTCCGTCTGGATCCTTGCTGAGCTGCTTGGCGAGGCTGGAAAAATCCGCCCCCTTGTTCAGCCTGCCGATCAGGTCCTTTGCGTCCGCTTCCGTGCTGACCAGAATGTGGCGCGCGCGCACCTCCTCGGTTGCTGGCCTGCCCGCGTACTCCTTGGCGTAGCGCGCCTGGATCGTCTCCTCCCTCACCTCAGGCTTTGCCGCCCGGCTCAGCAGTGCCCCTTCCAGGACGCGATCCGTCGCGTCCTGCATCTCCTGACGCACGACCGGGTCGTTATCCAGGTGCTGACGCAGCGCCAACTGAACCAAGGCCTGGTGGTCGATCAGCCGATCGAGCACCACGGGAAACAGCGTCTGGAATGGCAGGCCGCGCAGGTTCTCCGGCATTTGCGGCACTGCGCGGCCAACGTCGCTGAGATAGATCATATGGCCCTCAACGATTGCGACCACCGGGTCCGAGGGAGGACGCAGGATGTCCTCCCCAGGCTTCATCGCCGACTCGGACGGTTCCGTCGGCCCGGCGGCTGCCGGTCTTGCCTCGGCCGGCTTGGCAGCGGGCTTGCCGTGGGTGGGCGCCTGGCTCTGCGCCCAAGCCGCCCCGGCCGACAGAGTGGCCATAAGGATTACCGCGGCCTGGGCCAACCGCTTCCGCCGCGGAGGCTGCGCGAGCAACATATCAACTCCTGTTCACAAGCTCGTTGGCCGCTTCATGGCAGCGAAGCTAGCCGGGAGGCAACCATTCTGACATTGCGTTGTCGTTGACCGGAGCCTGACCGGGTCCTATCTCAACCCTGGCCCGGGCGTTCCCGGGCCTGGCCCCCTCCCCCGCCCGGGCACTCTGAGAAGGTCTCATGTTCGCTGCCATTGCCCGCGCCGTCTTCGGCACCTCCAACGACCGCTCACTCAAGGGCTACCAGCGCCGCGTGCCGCAGATCAATGCGCTGGAGCCTGCCATATCGGCGCTGTCCGACGAGGCTCTGCGCGCCAAGACCGCGGAATTCCGTGAGCGGCTGGCCGAGGGCGCCACACTCGACGATGTGCTGCCGGAGGCCTTCGCGGTGGTCCGCGAGGCCGCCAGGCGCACCCTCGGCCAGCGTCACTTCGACGTCCAGCTCGTCGGCGGCATGGTGCTGCACGACGGCAAGATCTCCGAGATGAAGACCGGCGAAGGGAAGACCCTGGTCGCCACCCTGCCCGTTTACCTGAATGCGCTCGCCGGCAAGGGCGTACATGTCGTGACCGTGAACGACTACCTCGCAAGCCGTGACGCCGACTGGATGGGCCAGATCTATCGCTTCCTCGGCATGGAAGTCGGCGTGATCGTCCATGGCCTGGACGACGACATGCGCCGAACGCAATACGCCGCCGACATCACCTACGGCACCAACAACGAATTCGGTTTCGACTACCTGCGCGACAACATGAAGTATCGCCTGGAGGACATGGTCCAGCGCGAATTCTGTTTCGGCATCGTCGACGAGGTGGACAGCATCCTGATCGACGAAGCCCGCACCCCGCTGATCATTTCGGGCCCGGCAGAGGACAGCTCCGACCTCTATCGCCGCGTGGACGAGGTGGTGAAGGTGCTGGTGACGGATCCAGAGACCTACGAAAAGGACGAAAAGTTCCGCACCGTCACGCTGACCGAGCCCGGATCTGAGCGCGTCGAGGACATGCTGCGCGAAGCGGGCGTGCTGACCGAGGGCAATCTGTACGACATCTTCAACGTCTCGGTGGTGCATCACGTGCAGCAATCGCTGCGCGCGAACACGCTGTTCACCCGCGACGTGGACTACATCGTGCGCGATGGCAAGGTCGTGATCATCGACGAGTTCACCGGCCGCATGATGGAAGGCCGCCGCTACTCCGAAGGTCTGCACCAGGCGCTCGAAGCCAAGGAACACGTTGACGTCCAGGCAGAGAACCAGACGCTCGCCTCGATCACCTACCAGAATTACTTCCGCCTGTATCCCAAGCTCGCCGGCATGACCGGCACGGCGATGACCGAGGCCGATGAGCTGGCCGAAATCTACAAGCTCGATGTGGTTGAAATCCCGACCAACGTTGCGTGCATCCGCAACGACGAGGACGATGAAGTTTACCGCACCGCCGAGGAAAAATACGAATCGGTGGCCACGCTGATCGACGAAGCGCGCAAGAAAGGCCAGCCGGTACTGGTTGGCACCACCTCAATCGAGAAGAGCGAGACCATCCACGAGATTCTGAGCAAAAAGCGCATCCCGCACGCCGTGCTGAACGCGCGCTTCCACGAGCAGGAAGCCGAGATCGTCGCGCAGGCCGGCGCGCCTGGCGCGGTGACGATCGCCACCAACATGGCCGGCCGTGGCACCGACATCAAACTCGGCGGCAATCTGGAGATGCGGCTGAAGAAGGAGCTTGAGGGCATCACCGATCCGGTGTTGCAAGCCACTCGCGCCGCCGAAATCAACGATGATATCGCCGCCGCGCATGAGAAGGTGAAGGAAGCGGGCGGCCTGTTCGTCATCGGCACCGAGCGTCACGAGAGCCGCCGTATCGACAACCAGTTGCGCGGCCGATCGGGCCGTCAGGGCGACCCGGGTCGGTCTCGCTTCTTCCTCTCACTGGAAGACGACCTGATGCGTATCTTCGGGTCGGATCGCATGGGTGGAATGCTGCAACGCCTCGGCCTGAAGGAAGGCGAGGCGATCGTCCATCCCTGGATCAACAAGGCACTCGAGAAGGCGCAGAAGAAGGTCGAGGCACGCAACTTCGACACCCGCAAGAACGTGTTGAAATACGATGACGTGATGAACGCACAGCGCAAGGAAGTGTACGCGCAGCGCAAGGAGTTCATGAAGGCGACCGACGTGTCCGAGACGGTCGCCGAGATGCGCGCCGAGGTGATCGAAAACCTCGTGATGCTCCGCATCCCCGAGAAGGCGTTCCACGAACGGTGGGAACTGAAGGAGCTGACCGAGGACGTTCAGCGTGTGCTGAATGTCACGCTGCCAATCGAGGAATGGGGCCGCGAGGAAGGTATCGACGAAAGCCATCTGCGCGAGCGCGTCGAGCAGGCATCGAATGCAGCGATGGCGGCGAAGGCGGCCAATCTCGGTCCTGAGCTGATGCGCTTCATCGAGAAGTCGCTGCTGATCCAGGTCATGGATGCGGTGTGGAAAGAGCACCTCTACGCCCTGGACCATTTGCGCCAAGGCATCGGCCTGCGCGCTTACGGCCAGCGTGATCCGCTGAACGAGTACAAGAGCGAAGCCTTCGCGCTGTTCAACGCGATGCTGGACGAGATGAAGGAACGCGTGACGATGATGCTGTCGCGCGTCGAGTTGGCACCGGATCCGGTGCAGCCGCCGCCTCCGCCGATCATGCAAGAGCTGCATCCGCAGCCCGCATCCTTGTTTGGCGGCGAACATGAGGCTGCGATGGAGGGCGCTGGCACGATGACGATCACCGCACCGCAGCCGATGCGGAACGACGCGGTCGATCCGAATGATCCCGCCACCTGGCGCAATGTGTCGCGCAACGCCCCCTGCCCCTGCGGCTCCGGCAAGAAGTACAAGCACTGCCACGGCCGGCTGGCCTAGGCTGGAACTGAGGCTAGTCGCCCGAGTCATTCAAAGTGACGGGTAGAGTCGTCTGAGTTTTATCCGGGCATGCTCATTGGTGAACTGCCAGTTGGCCTTGGCGTGATGTTTGTTTCGATGTTCACGCCAGGCGGCGACTTCCTCGACAAGGCTGCCTTTGTCCTCGATCCGTCGATCCAGACATTGCGATGACAGAACGCCGAGTTCTGAACTCCGCCATGTTCAGCCAACTGCCGTGCTTCGGCGTGTAGTGCCACTCGAACCGCTCGGCGAGACGGCGCGCCTCGGCCGGTGCGAAGGCGGCGTACAGCGACGCCGCGGTATGGGTGCTGAGATTGTCCTGCACCAGAACGATCTTGTTTGCTGAGGGGAAATATCGGTCCGACAGGTCGCGAAGCATGGCGGCATAATCGGCGGCGGCATGGCGATCCGTCACCTCGACATGCCGCCAACCTTCCAGCGGCGCGAACAGCATGAACAGATTGGCGGTGCCGTTGCGTTCGTACTCATAATCGACGCGCCTCGGCTGACCACGCTTCATCGGCAACGGCGCGCGAGTTTCCCGGATCAGTTGTTTCGAGGTCTCGTCAAGACAAACCAAGGGCCGGGCTGTATCACGCGGCCTCGTGTAAACCTCCAGCACCTCTTCCATCGCGGCCACGAACGCCGCGTTGGCCGACGGCGGAATGACCCACCGTTGCTTCAGGTGCGGTTTGAGAAGGTTTTTTTTAGCGTCCGCCCGATCGTGTTGTCACTGGCCTTGGCGACGATCCCCAGTTCCACGACCTGCTGTTCCAGCAGGCGCAGCGACCATTTCGCGTGCCCGGCCGGAGGCTTGGAGCAGGCCAGCGTGATCAGTCTGGCTTCCTTTTCGCCGTCGAAGATCCGCAGGATCGACGGTCTCGCGCGGGGCTTACGGGCGAGCGCTACGTCGAGCCCCTCCTCAACCAGACACTGGCGAACCCTGTGGACGGTCGCGAGGCTGGTGTCGAGGGCCTTCACGATACGGCCGTCGCTCCAGGCTTCGCCGACCTCGGAAATGTCTGCCTTGAGCAAGATGCGTGCCCTGAGGATCGCGCTGGCCGAATGTTTGCCCTTGCCGATAAGCGCTTCCAGCCGCGCGCGTTCCTCCGCGTCCAGCCGAACCACATACTTCTTCACGACGACCTCTGACATGTCCCGAATCCTGGCAACGTTGACGACGTTGCGAGTGAAGTCACAAACTGCCGTCAGGTTCAATGACGCGGGCGACTAGGGCTGAGGCTGGGGCTGGGGCTGAGGCGTGGGCTGGGACTGAGGCGTGGGCTGAGGCTAAGGCTCAATCCCCCCTCCCCTTGCGGGAGGGGGTAGGGGGAGGGGGCCGCGGCACCCCACTCAAGTGGGCTTGACCCCCCGCACCGCCGCCGCTCTACACACGCCACATGCCGTCTCTCCTTGCGGTCTGCACACTGCCGCCGTGGCCGGTAATGAACGGCTACTCGCTGCGCGTGTCGCACCTGCTGGAGCATCTCGCGGCGCGCTGGTCGATCACGCTGATCGCGCCACCGATTGAGTCGCCGCCGTTGGCGATTGCTCACGTGCCGGTCGACCTGCCAGCCAGCGGCGCCACCTATCCGTGGCGTTTCGACCAGACCGAATTGCGAGCGACCTTGGTTCGCACTGTCCGCGAAGCACACTTCGACCGCGCGCTGATCTGGCCCGGCGCCGAGGCCTTGTGGTTCGGACGCACCGACATGCCGCGAGCCGTCGTCGATATCATCGACTGCAACCCCTTGGAATTCTGCCGCGGCTTCCTGTCCTACCGCGATCTGCGCCAGCGTTACCGTGCCCTGCGCGAGATCCTCGTCGCGGCACGCTACGCGCGGCGCATGGTCCGAAGCTACGCGGCGACAGTCTGTGTCGGAGAGGCCGACGCGCGCTGGCTGCGCCATATCGGCGGTCGCAACACAGTCCACATAATCCCAAACGGCGTCGACGTGCCAACGCAACTCGCCGACGAATCGCCCACTCCCACGCTGACCTTTACTGGCGCTCTGGACTATCAACCCAACATCGAAGCGGTGCTTTTCGCAATCGACACAATCTGGCCGAGCATCCTCGCCGCCAGGCCCGATGCGCGCTTCATCATCGCAGGCCGCGATCCAATCTCGGAAATCCGCGCGTTGGCTGCTCGCCCAAACGTCGATGTTGCAGCCAATGTGCCGAACATGACGCAGGTGCTGGGGGAAGCATGGGTAGCCATTGCACCGATGCGCTCCGGTGTCGGGATCAAGAACAAGGTGCTGGAGGCATGGGCCTGCGCGCGCCCCGTCGTGATGAGCACGCTCGCCACCAATGGCCTGATCGTGCCGCCGGACCATGCTTCGCTTGTCGGCGCCACTGCCGATGCCATGGCCACGGCGGTGCTACGGCTGTTCAATGATGCGGACGAGCGGCACCGGCTCGGCCAGTCGGCGCGGGAGAACGTGCAACAGCATTTCACCTGGGCCGGCGCCGCAGCACGTCTGGACGTGCTGCTCCGTCAGTCGCCATAGCCAAGGTCGGAAGTGTGCACAAGTGGTCTCGTCCCAGCGTCATCGCGAGGAGAAGCGCAAGCCGCACCGCCTCAGTGTCATTGCGAGGAGCAACGCGACGAGAGAAACTGTACTTGTCGGCATGGGTGGCACCACAGAGGCAGGACTGCCTACCCTAACGAATTATACCAATGCTCACTGACCGCGACCCATTCGCTCTAACCGTCATGGCCGGCCTCCGAGCCGGCCATCAGCCTCAGCGGCACAAAGGTGCCGATGTACGCTGATGGCCGGATTAAGCCCGGCCATGACGACAGGGCGACAGATGAGTCAGGGTCAGTGAGCTTTGGTATACGTGTTGTTAGCCCAATGACCTTGAGACGATCACCCATTGGCTTACGCGACCAGGTTAAGGACCACGGGCACGTCGTCGTTTGGCGGCAATTTGGGTAGCGATCGAATAGCTATGCAGCACCCGTGCCGCCGTCCGTTCGGCCAGCATCGAGGGCTACGCGGGCCGCCCTGTGACAGTGGCTACCGGGCGCTGTATCGCGTCCATCCCGACATCGGTCGAGACGAAACGGCCGGCGACGCGCGAGTGCTTCGCGTGTTCGGCCCCGGCCAGTCCCACAGTCGTCTCTGACACGTCACGGTCCTGACTGCCCGATCTCCTGCCTGCCAGGCAGTAAGCGACGCATGGAACGCCCCTACACCGCGAGCAAAGCCTGCGCGCAAGCATCCAGTATCGCGTCAACGTCCATGCCGTATTCACGATACAAATCCGGAATATCGCCGCGTCTGCCCAAAGTGATCCGGCCCGAGCGGCACGACGCGCTGCCCCCGCACCGAACCCAGCCAAGCATGCGTCGCCGGATGCCCGTCCAGCACCGTGACCAGTGCCGCTCCTCGCGCTAGCGGCGCCAGCAGATGCTCGATATGCGACACAGCCCTCCGGTCGCCGCCACGCCGCGCCCGCAATGCCGCGAGCCAGCCCGCATGCAGCCGATCCGGGACTGGTGATCGCAAGCAGCCAGCGCCGGGCTCCTCCGCAACCAGTTCGGCAAACGCCGCGGTCGCTTCCGGCGCCACAGGTCCCTGATAGCCGATCGCAATCCGCGCGCCGTCCGCGCGGCGGCACCACCCAATGCGCGCCCTCGATCACCGCCGCCGCATCCAGCAAGCGCGCCGGCTGCTCAAGCTGACGTGTAGACAAGCCGTAGCCACACCGACGAACCATCCGGCCGCTGCATATGATCGAACGCATGGCGCAGCAGGATCGCCAGTTCATCGACATGCGCCGGCTCGAAGCTCGCCAGCCGATCGGCTGCCATGCCAATCAGCGGCGTGTTGATCGACTGATGCTGCCCGCCCTCCGGCGCCAGCGTCAGCCCCGAGGGCGTGCCGATCAGCAAAAACCGCGCATCCTGGTAACAGGCATAGATCAGCGCATCCAACCCGCGATTGACGAACGGATCGTACACCGTTCCCACCGGCAACAGCCGCGCGCCCGGTCATCGCCGGTGTCAGCCCCGCCGCGCCCAGCAGCAGAAACAGATTCTGCTCCGCGATGCCGAGTTCGATGTGCTGCCCCTTCGGCGACATGCCCCAACGCTGCGCGCTCGCCAGCTTGGCATCGCGAAACACGTCGTTGCGCGTGTGCCGATCGAAGATGCCGCGCCGATTCACCCACGGCCCAAGATTGGTGGACACCGTCACGTCAGGCGACGTCGTGACGATGTGCTCCGCCAGCGCCTTCAGTTCGCCCTGCCCGCGGCCGATCTCGGCAAGGATGTCGCCAAACCCCGCCTGCGTAGACATCTTGCGCCCCGCCACCTGCGGCGCCGGCAGCGCTCGCCGGCACCGGCACCATCGGTGCGCTCAGCGCACGGCCTTCAGGCGTCAGCGGCGTCGCAAACGGACAGTGCATCGATGAATGCGCGCAACTCGTCCGCCGGAACATCGAGCCCCTCGAACAGATCCCATTCATGCCCCGGCCGGATGCCCATGGACGTCGCGGAAACCCTCCATCTGCTCCTTCGTCATCAGCCCCGCGTGGTTGTCCTTGTGCCCCGCAAACGGCAGCCCCATGCCCTTGATCGTGTAGGCAATGAAGCACGTCGGCTGATCGCCGTCCGCTTCGGCGCGCAGCGTATCGATCACCGTCTCGATGTCATGCCCGCCGAGATTGGTCATCAGCGCGCCAAGATCGTCATCCGACAGTGGATCGATAATGGCGCGCGCCTTCGATCGTCCCAGATCAGCCAGCAACGCCTGCCGCCACGACGCACCGCCCTGGAACGTCAGCGCCGAATACAGCGAGTTCGGACAATCATCGATCCACGCCCGCAGCGCCTCGCCGCCCTCGCGCGCGAACGCCGCCTCCAGCTTGCGGCCATATTTGATGGTGACGACGTTCCAGCCCATGTCGCGGAACAGGCCCTCGATGCGGCCGAACAGCCGATCGGGCACCACGCTGTCGAGGCTCTGCCGATTGTAATCGACGATCCACCACAGATTGCGAACGTCGTGCTTCCAGCCTTCCAGCAGACGCCTCGTAGATGTTCCCCTCATCCAGCTCCGCATCGCCGGCGATCGCGATATGCCGCCCCGCGGCAAGTCGCTGCGCCCCAGCCCATGCAGCCGCACATAGTCCGCCATCAGCGCCGAGAACGTCGTCATCGCCACGCCAAGCCCCACCGACCCGGTGGAAAAATCCACCTCCGGCCCGTCCTTCACCCGCGACGGATAGGACTGCACCCCCCCAACTGCCGCAGCCCCTGCATCTTCTCCAGCGTCTGCCGCCCGAACAGGTAGTTGATCGCATGGAACACCGGCCCCGCATGCGGCTTTACCGCGATGCGGTCCTGCGGCCGCGCGATCTCGAAATACAGCGCCGTCATGATGGAGATCACCGAGGCGCACGACGCCTGGTGCCCGCCCACCTTCAGCCCATCGCGGTTCGGCCGGACATGGTTGGCGTTGTGGATCATCCACGACGACAGCCACAGCAGCTTGCGTTCGAGCTGACGGAGTATGACCAGACGCCTGTCCGGACGAGCGACATCGGGACTGAACGGCGCCGACTGGTATATCCATCATTGGCTTCCTGGCACGATCCCCGTACCAGCCGATCGGAACCACAGATGCACACGGATGGACACAGATATCTGTGTTTATCCGTGTGCATTGGGGGTTCCAATTAACTCCACCCGCGCGCCAGCCGCCGCACCGTAGTGGACGCGTTGCGCTTCCCCTCCCCGGCGTAATCCTCGTGCCAGTCCTCGATCTTCGCCGGGTCATACAGGTAATTGACCATCAGCGTGGCGCTTTCCTTGGCGCCCTTCTCCGACGTGTCGCCAAGCATGGTGATCCGCTCCACCCGCGCGCCATTCGACAGGTGGAAATGCGCCACGGGATCGCGCGCCCGCTTGCCGCCATTCGACTCCATCAGCAGATAGCGCGCGCACAGTCTCACCAATACCGGTTCCGCAGTCTTGCGCAGCCCAACCTCGCGCCACCAGCCGCGCTTCGCCAGGATGCCCGCCAGCGACTGCTCCCCTGAAGGCGCCGGCATCGCCGAACCCAAACTCGCTGACTCCTCATCCGACAGCAGCCCCGGTTCATCCGCCGCCAGCTTCTCATCCAACCACGGGCGGAACCCCGGGATCGGCGACAGCGTAGCGAACGCCTTCAGATTGCGGAATTCGGCGGACAGCTCTTCGACCACGCGCTTGATCAGGAAATTGCCGAAGCTGATGCCGGCCAGTCCGCGCTGGCAATTACTGATAGAATAGAAAATCGCCGTGTCCGCCTGATGCGGATCGAGCACCGGTGCCTTCTCGTCCAGCAGCCCCTGGACACTGCCGGCCAGCCCCTTCACCAGTGCCACTTCGACGAAGATCAGCGGTTCGCCCGGCATGCGAGGATGGAAGAACGCGTAGCATCGCCGATCGGAATCCAGCCGGTTCTTCATATCGCGCCACGAGCGGATCGCGTGCACCGCCTCGTAATCCACCAGCTTTTCCAGCAGCGCCGCCGGACTGTTCCAATCGATCCGCTGCATCTCCAGGAACCCGATATCGAACCAAGCCGCGAGCAACCCCCGCAGATCGGCCTCCAGCGCCGCCAGCAGCCGATCATCCTTGCGCAATCGCAGCAGAGAATTCGCGCAGATCGACCAGGAATTTGCAGCCATCGCGCATGGTCGCGAATTGCGTCAGCAGTTTCAGACGAGGCGGCTCCAGCGCGCGCCGCAGCGCCGCCTTCGCCACAGCCACTTCCGCTGGATCAGCCGCCGCCTGCACTTCCGCATAGGCACGCGCCACCGCATCAGCATCGGAATCAAAGCTCGCCAGCGTCAGCAAAAAATCCTTCCGCCCCGCATCATCCAGAAGCTGGTAGGTCTCCGCCAACTTGGCGGCACGATTGCGCGCGCTGACCTCGCCGCCCCGGCCATCCAGACAAGCGCGCATCTGCGCAGCGATCGGCTCATCCACCGGCCCCGAGGCCATATCGCGCCAAACGGTCGTGATGCGCCGGATGGCACGATCAAGCAGACTAGGAGCGGCATCGCTCATGCAGTTAAATCCTCGCTGCGCCAGCGCATCATATGCGCTCGCTGCTCATATGCGGTGGACACGATGCGTCGACCAGGGCCGCGCCCAGCGCGTTGAGCAGATCCTCGGCCACCAACCCTTCTCCGCCCAACATACCCGCACGCCCATGAATCCAGGCGCCAGCGGCGGCGGCATCCCACGGCGCCATGCCTTGCGCCAATAGCCCTGCGATAATGCCGGACAGCACATCGCCCGACCCTGCCGTCGCCAGCCAAGGCGGCGCCGAGGCATTGATCGCCACCTTGCCATCCGGCGCGGCAATGATCGTATCGCCGCCCTTCAGCAGCACAGCCGCACCAGTGCGCGCCGCGGCAGCACGAACCGCAGCGACACGATCCACCCCAGGATCGCCAAACGCGCGGGCAAACTCACCAGCATGCGGCGTCAGCACCGTGGCACCACGCAACGCATCGGGATTGCCGGCGAATGCGGTAAAGGCATCGGCGTCGGCAACAACAGCGCGTCCAGCCGCCAGCAAGATCGGCAAAGCAGCGCGTGCGGCATCAGGTCCCAGTCCCGGCCCACACACCCACACATGCCGGCGCTTGTCCTGCAGCAACTCCTCGATCGGCGCATCACTCACCAGCACGCCCGCCGAACCCGTGCGGTAAATGTCGCCGCTGCCGCCCGCGGCAATCGTAACCAGCCCCGCACCCGCATGCCGCGCCGCGTCCGCAGCAAGCCGAGCCGCGCCCGTCATCGTCGCGCCGCCCAACACGGTGACATGCCCGCGAGAATACTTGTGCGACAACGGCCCCGGTCTGGGCACATGCCATAGCTCCGGCAGATTGGCGAAAGCATTCGCCGCCACTTCACCCAACACAGCACGCGGCAACCCAATATCCGCTAGAATAATCTCGCCGCACAGTTCGCGTCCGGGCAGCAGCAGGTGCCCCGGCTTCAGCCGAAAGAACGTGACGGTCAGCTCCGCCCATGGCGCAAAGCCCCTGACCGCACCGGTCGCCCCATCCAACCCGCTCGGCACATCCACCGCGACCACGCGCCGCGCCGCGCCAAGCGTATCGGCAACCACCCCATCCACATCGCGCGCCAGCCCCGCGCCAAACACCGCATCGATCACCAGCTCCGCGCGCTCCGCCTCAGCCGGCGAGAACGCCGCGCCCACGCCATCCCACAGCGCCGCCGCCCCCGCCGCATCAGACCCACCACGCGGAGGCCCAAGCGCGGCGACAGCCACCGGCCACCCCTCCTGCTGCAGCAGCCGAGCCGCCACATACCCATCGCCGCCGTTATTCCCAGGCCCCGCCAGCACGAGCGTCCGGCACGGCCGGAACCGCGCCCGCACCGCCCGAGCCACCGCCCGCCCGGCATTCGCCATCAGCACCGGCCCCGGCACGCCCAGCCGAGGCGCCGCCGCATCGCAACGCGCCATCTCCTCCGGCGGCAGCAACTCCGCCCGGCCACTCAGCGCCCGCATCCAGGAAGCATCAAACGTCACGCGTTGACTCTGCGGACGCGCAGCGCTGACCTCAAGTGCCCCGACAGGAGAAATTGCCATGACTCAGGTCGCCGTCATCGGTGCGGGTCTGATCGGCCGCGCCTGGTCGATCGTCTTCGCGCGCGCCGGCTTCGACGTAGCGCTCTGGGACCCGGTGCCGCAGCAGATCGACGCCGCCCAGTCCTTCATCGCCGAGCGCCTGCCCGAACTCCAGGAAGCCGGCCTGCTGCACGAGCCGCCAACACAGGTAGCGCAGCGCATCCACCCAGCCGCCACGCTCGCCGATGCGGTGAACACCGCCGACCACGTCCAGGAGAACGGCCCCGAACGCGTCGACGCCAAGCAGGCGCTGTTTGCGGAGCTCGATAGGCTGGCACGTCCCGATGCGGTGCTGGCCAGCTCCACCAGCGGCATTCCCGCCAGTGCCTTCACCGAAACCCTCCCCGGCCGCGCCCGCTGCCTGGTCGCTCATCCGGTGAACCCGCCCTACCTAGTGCCGTTGGTCGAGCTATGCCCCGCGCCATGGACCGACCCCGCCGTGGTATCGCGCACCCGCGCGCTGATGACCAGCGCCGGCCAAGTCCCCGCGACGGTAAACAAAGAGAAGGACGGCTTCGCGCTGAACCGCCTGCAAAGCGCACTGCTAGCCGAGGCATTTCGCCTCCTGGCCGATGACGTGATCTCGCCGACGGACCTGGATGCGCTGGTGAAGCACGGCCTTGGCCTGCGCTGGAGCTTCATGGGCCCTCTGGAGACGATCGACCTGAACGCCCCCGGTGGCCTGCGCGACTATTGCGAGCGCTACGGCCCACTGATGTGGCAGATCCAGCAGCAGATGAAGCCGCTGAAGTGGGATGCGCCGCTGATCGACAAGCTGAACGAGGCGCGACGCGCGGAGCTGCCGCTGAACATGCAGAACGTGCGTCAGGAATGGCGCGATCGTCGTCTGATGGCGCTGCTCGCGCACAAGGCGACGCAACAAGAGTAGCTGAACGCAGCGCTGGAATTGTCCGGCCCGATGCAGTGACTCACGCGATCCCCCCCTCCTCCGACCGTCATGGCCGGGCGCCCGGCCACCCGTAGCGGCAAGTTGCCGGCATGTACGGCCAACCGCGCATGGGCGACGGCCACGCCACGCTCTCAAAGCGAGTGAGTGCTATGACACGCCGTCGAAGACCATCAGTCCCCACAAGTCAGCCGAGTGACTGGGCTTGACAACTTCTCTTGCCATTGTCGCGCCGCAGGTACAGCATCATCGCGACAAACACCATGATCGATATAACGGCCCTGGAGGCTGCGGCAATCCGTCAAAAGGATACCGGCAGCCAGGAACTTACGATAATCCGTGGCCTTGTCACCAAGTACAACACCGCCGGGCTGAGACGGAGCGAAAAAGTCGACATCCTGCAACGAGTGATGATTAACATCACATCATGGGTCACGCTGCGACGGCCTAAGGCAGACTTTGAGCGATCCCGAACTTCTGCGAACCGGCCAACTGTGTCGAAGAATGCCGACCGCTGGGCCGCCCTGGAAGACCTGGCAATTCAAGTCAGGCAGGAAGGCAAGCTGCTAAACGTGCAATTTCTGACCGGGCCGGCCCGCTGGCAAGATATCACCCCAACCGAACGATCTTATTGGCTCGAGGCTGTGTCGAACGAGCATTTCGCCGGCCAAAAACTGTCCGAGCATTATGCGACCTGGCTGCGCAACCCGCACCCAGGCACCTCGTTCTGGGACTGGCTGCGCGGAACCAGCAAGGCCAGCGGACTTCCGAAGGTCAGCTATGATGACACGATGCTCGTGTCCGCGGCGAAGGTCCAGTTCCAGTCAGGGGTGCTGTACTCCAACCTGACGGCTGATCGTGCCAGCACGCAGGGATTTTCCACCGTTCAATCGGGACCAGGTTGGGGGATTTTCGTGTTGACTGCGGAAAACCACCAGACGCAGTTGTTCCTGGACAGCCATCAGGAAGGACATTTCCATCACAGCAGCTTCAATGGCGGGTACCCGGTCAAGGCGGCTGGTGAGATGGTTGTAGACAACGGCACTGTCCTGCTTATCAATGCCAAGAGCGGTCACTACAAGCCGACCGTCGACAGCATGCGATTGTTTGCCCGGAAACTCCGCGATATCCCGAATGACGCCATCATCATGCCGGAGTTCGTTTCGACCTCAACGCCAGCTTACCGGGTAGACGACTTTCGCAACTCGACGACGCCACCCTTGGTCAAGCGTGCCGACGTTCTGAACAAGCTGCCGGCATGGGCGCGTAATACGAAGTCGGAGGCGATGATCAACCAGGTTGCGGCGTAGCCTTGACCCCGACCGGCTGATCACGTCAGGTTCTTGTGCGATCTGTAGCAGCTTCGGGCCTTGCTGCTGCGCTTGCAGTCACAGAACGGTAAAACGCCGGCGTCCTTGGTTTTGAATTCCATCGGTGCGAAGTCGGTGCCTCTGTGCGACCCATCGCAGAAGAGGGTGTGCAAAGTCGTGGGGACCGGCCGTCGTCGTTAGTAGACCTCATCCCCCCTCTCCCGCGCAGCGGGGGAGGGTTGGGGAGGGGGTGCTGCCACCCCCATCCCTGCTGGCATCGCAAGCGCCCGCGCGCCGGTCCAGGCCGATCTGTCCGGTCCGCAATTTGATCGCCATCGCGGAGGACAACTTGGTGATGACCCAGTCGCTGATGAGAAGCTGCGCTGGATCCGACACGTCGCTGATCGTCGCGGCACTGTCCAACGAGACGATAACGCCGCGAGTTCAGCGGTGGCTGGCGGAGCAGCGACCGCGTCCAAGCGGGGGATTCGATCGAAATCACCCGGCGCGGCAAGCCGGTCGCACGACTCACGCCAGCACCCCGGCCGCGCAAGCCGATCGACGCGACTGTGCTCCAATCCCTGACGGAGGCCATGCCTCTCCAAGCCGAGGGCGCCGCCGATCTGGTGCGGTCAGTTCAACAAACTCGTCGCCGAGAGCTTCACCGTGCTGCCTCGGGCTTCGTGCTGGCGATGCCCTGCATCTGGCCACCGCGTCGGAGCATGGCGCCACGGTGCACACGCTCGATCAGCGCCTCGCAGAAGCTGGGCCGGTGCTCGGCGTGCCGACGCAGCTCTTGGTAGGATGAACCCTCTGGCCGACAAAAGCTGAAGTTCGCCACGGTGGTTCTGTCATTGCGAGGAGCGCAGCGACGAAGCAATCCAGTTGTGGGCGGCACTTGGCATCAATTTTTATTACGTTCACGGTATAGAAAGGTCTCACCGCGGGCTTGCGTCACCGACCATAGAGATGCGGCTGAAAGCCAACAAAGGCTTCGCGTATCTTGGCAACGCCGCCTAGCTCCAACGCTGCTTCGCCGATTGCCCGATATCTCAGTTCAAGAAGACGGGGCAACTTCGCTTGATCGAGCTCACCAACACCCTCCTCGACGTATTGCGACAGGACGAAATCGAGGAACGCCTAAATCTTTGGGTCGTATTGTGAGGCGATGAAAGGCCTGCTCGCGTTGGCGCGCTCCTGACGGCTGATCGGCGAAAGCGCGAACGCGATGTACGCCAGCACGTCGTACAAATCGCTTTTCTCAGCATCTATCATGCGCTCGATCTCGCGGAGTTGCTCGCGGCCATAGCCCTTCTCTGCCAAGCTATCCAACAGAGCCTTCCGGGTGTCCGGCTGGCTCCACAACGCGCGCAGTTCGTCCTCGTCCTTGAACAGCGCCGGCAGCTCACCGAACAAGCGCGTGACGAATTCGGCCGCAGACATAGGCCTTCCATCAACGCTCCAGAACGTCGTCGCCATCATGTGCTGGATGCTGCGCTCCTTGCCATCGGCAAGCGTGATGCGGATCTTCGCAGGGCGCTGCTGCGGATCCGGCTCGGGCGCTTCCGGCGGAGGCTCCGCCATTCCGTCACCCTCCGGCCGGACGCGCACGGGCGGAGCGACCGGCTCCATCGGCTCGCCATCCCACTCGCAATCGTTGAAGTGCTCGTACGCCCTCACGAAATCATAGATCGTGAAATAATCCTTGCCCTCGAACAGTCGCGTCCCCCGTCCGATGATCTGCTTAAACTCGATCATCGAATTGATCGGCCGCATCAGCACGATATTGCGCACGTTGCGCGCATCGACGCCGGTCGAAAGCTTTTGCGATGTGGTCAGGATCGTCGGAATCGTCTTCTCGTTGTCCTGGAAGGTGCGCAGGAACTGGTCGCCGAGCGCGCCGTCTGCAGCCGTCACACGGACGCAGTAGTTCGGCTCCTTGCTCGTCTTCATCTGGTTCACCAGATCGCGTACAGCCCTCGCATGATCCTGGGTCGCGCAAAACACCAGCGTCTTTTCGCTCTGGTCGATGAACTCCATGAACAGCTTCACGCGGTGTCGCTCGCGCGCGGTGATCTCAATAATCCGGTTGAAGTCGCCTTCAGTGTAACGCCGCCCTTCCTCGACCTCGCCCTCCACCACTTCGTCATCGCTGGTGTAGACGTAGTCGTCGAGCGTGGTCGCGATCTGCCTGACCTTGAATGGCGTAAGGTAGCCGTCGTTGATCCCGTCCTTCAGCGAGTGGATGTAAACTGGCTCGCCAAAATATGCGTAGGTATCAGCGTTGGCCTGACGCTTCGGTGTCGCCGTCAGACCGAGCTGCACGGCCGGAGCGAAGTAGTTCAGGATCTTACGCCAATCGCCCTCGTCGTTCGCGCCGCCGCGATGGCACTCGTCGATGACGATGAAGTCGAAGAAGTCGGGCGGATAATCGCCAAAGCTCGGCGCGGGCTGCCCGGCCGCATCTCGTCCGGTCATGAAGGTCTGGAAGATGGTGAAGAAGACATTGCCGTTCTTCGGCACACGCCCCTTCTTGCGGATGATCTCAGGATCGATCCGCACGAGCGCGTCTTCCTGGAAGGCAGAGAACGCGTTGTAGGCCTGGTCTGCGAGGATGTTGCGGTCGGCCAGGAACAGGATACGCGGCCGTCGGCTGGGTTCGCCCTCGCGCTTCCAGTCGGCGAGGTTCCATCGGCTCTGGAACAGCTTCCAGGCGAGCTGGAAGGCGATGAAGGTCTTGCCGGTGCCGGTCGCCAGTGTCAGCAGGATGCGGTCTTGCCCCGCCGCAATGGCCTCCAGCACACGCCTGATGGCGATGTCCTGATAGTAGCGCGCCTGAAAGTAGCCACCCTTGTCCTCGAACGGGATGGCAGCGAAACGGTCGCGCCAAACGTCCTGCTCGGCGAAGACGCGGTTCCAGAGTTCGTCCGGCGTGGGATATTGCGCGACGTACTCTTCCGCGCCGGTCGTCATATCGATCTGATAAATGCCAGCGCCGTTGGTGGAATAGGCAAAGCGCGTCTGCAGCTTCTCGGCATACTTCTTGGCTTGGCCGACGCCCTCGGTATCGGGCAGGTCCCGCCGCTTGGCCTCGATCACCGCGAGCTTGTGATTGCGGTAGGTCAACACATAGTCGGCGATGTCCTGGGCGGCCCGCACCCCGCACCCTGGAGACGGCCGAGGGTGATGACCTCGCGCCGCACCCGGCTGGCCTCCACCACGCCCCAGCCGACCGCCTTCAGAGCGGGGTCGATCAGTTCAGCGCGGGTTTCGGCCTCGTTCATGGCTTGGTGCGGGCCTACTCCGCGGCGTGAGCGATGCGCATTTCCACCGCCAGGCCGACCCGTTCGGCCAAGGTGGCCAATTCGTCCACGCTGAACAGGTCCAGCCGCCCCTCCAGCAGTTCGGCCAGGTGAGGCTGCGTCACTCGAAGGCGCTCCGCGGCCCCTGCGCGGTTTTCCCCCCAACCCTCGACCGCCCCTTGGATCGCCAGCGCAAGTTCCGCCCGCAACCGCATATTCGCAGCCTGTTCCGGCGTGTCCGTCAGAGCGTCCCAGACGCTCGCAAAAGTCTGAATTGGTTCATCGCTCATCCGCCCGTACTCCTGTTCACTTGGCGGAACCTGCGCGCCGCCAGTTCGATGTCGCCTCGCGCCGTCTTTTGCGTCTTCTTCTGGAACGCGTGCAGCACGTATATGGCCTCATCAGTTCAGCGCGGGTTTCGGCCTCGTTCATGGCTGGGCTGGCGACCGAGGCTGGTTCAAAGCACGTCGCGCCATAGGGCCGCTCGGCGGCTGATTGCGACACACGACACATGACATCATATCCCACCTCGCAACTGGCGCATGTCTTGTTCCAGCCGTGTGACGCGCTGGCTCAGCGTATCGTCGGCGACTTGCAGCGTCTGCTGCTTCTCCAGCACTCGCTCGAAACTGTCATTCATCCGCGCCATTAGCGCGTCGAGCTGCGCCTTGGTCGCCATGCCTTCGATGATCTCAGCCAGCAAGGCGTTGATCGTGCCCAGCGCTGCCGACACATCATCAAACCGCGCCTTGGTTTCTTCATCCATGGTTCAGACCTCCAAAGTCAGCAACTCAGAACTCCAACGTTTGATCCTTGAACAACTTCAGGAGAATTCCCTGAAGTTTACCGCTGGCTTGCGCTGCCGGGCATATACAGCACGCTCGACCACGGTGCCTGGTGCCTGACAGGCGCGCGATCACGGTTCTGACCACCTGGCCCAGACGATTGATCCGCGCATTGGCCTGTTCATTCAGCGGCCTCTGGCAGTGCGTTTTCCGGGAGTGCAGTCAGTTCGCCGGCGAAGGCTCTGCGCAGGATCGCTTGCTTCAGTTCGGCTAGGCTATCCAGCTTTTTCTGGTAGACCACTTCTAGATCTTTAACCACCGCCGCCATGGCTTCGATCCTGTCCGTAATGGCCAGTTGGTCGGCAATGGGCGGAAGTGTGACGGGGAGTGCTGAAAGCGCCTGCTGAAGTAGTGGAGGTAACGATTATCAACCGTTCTGATTGGGCAAAGTGCTTCAATGTCCTGATTTACTGACACTTCGCGAGTTGTGATCGCAACCGGAATTGTCCGCGCCAAAATCCCCGATCGAACCACAATCAGAATGGACCCTTTCGGTATTAGAGAGGCCGCGCTGTTTTCAATCGCTTCTGCCGTAATGGTATCGATCGATGCGCCTACCTCATCAGATTTCATATCTTTCGGTGAAATCCAGGGTATACCGCCGTCCCAATACTGGGCGTTATCTGTCGATGGGGTTCCTCCACCTCGGAACTCGGCAATTGCGCCCAATGTCTCAAGTTTCCAATCCTCTCTCATAGCATCCCCCGGATGCCTTCAAGGATGCCCGCGCTTTCGAGATCGAGCGTCGCGATCTCCGCTATAATGTCCTGCGGATCGCGCAAAGCGTCTTCCTCGGCCTTGCTGGGATTTTTCACGGACAGATCGAAGCTCGTCCGGGCAATATCCTTCACATCGACCGTCCAGGACTTCTCCGACTCCGCAAAGCTCGCTTGCAGCGCCACGAACTCTTTCAGGTCGTCGTCATTGAGCGCATTCGTCTTCCCCAAACTCCGCCCCGGATCGAGCTGATAATACCAGACCTTTCGGGTCGGCGCGCCCTTTTCGAAGAACAGCACCACCGTCTTCACCCCGGCGCCCTGAAACACCCCACCCGGGCAATCCAGCACAGTATGCAGATTGCAACTCTCCAGCAGCTCCTGCCGCAGCGCCCGCGCCGCGCCATCCGAGTTGGAGAGAAAAGTGTTCTTGATGACGATGGCGGCCCGGCCGCCCGCCTTCAAATGCTTGATGAAATGCTGCAGGAACAGAAACGCCGTTTCCCCTGTCTTGATCGGAAAATTCTGCTGCACCTCCGGCCGTTCCTTCCCGCCGAAGGGAGGATTGGCCATGATCACCTCGAAGCGGTCCTTCTCCTGCACGTCGGCCAGGTTCTCGGTCAGCGTGTTGGTATGCACGATGTTCGGCGCATCGATGCCATGCAGGATCATGTTCATCGTGGCGATGACGTAGGCGAGGCTCTTCTTCTCCTTGCCGTAGAAAGTGCGCGTCTGCAGCGTCTGAAGTTGGCTGGTGGTCAGCTCGCCCTGGCGGAGATAGTCGTACGCTTCGCATAGGAAGCCGGCGGACCCGAGCGCACCGTCATAGATGCGCTCACCGATCTTCGGCCTGGTCACCTGGATCATGGCGCGAATAAGCGGGCGAGGCGTGTAATACTCCCCGCCGTTGCGGCCCGCATTCCCCATGTTCCTGATCTTGGCTTCGTACAGATGGGAAAGCTCGTGCTTCTCTTTCTGCGACTGGAAGCGCAGTTCGTCCACCAGTTCCAGGGCGTCGCGCAGCGAATAGCCGCTCTGGAAGCGGTTCTTTATTTCGCTGAAGATTTCACCGATCTTGTATTCGATGGTGTCCGGCCCGGTGGCGCGCTGACGGAAGCCTTGCAGGTAGGGGAAGAGCTGGCGGTTCACATAGTCGATCAGGTCGTCGCCGCTCAGCGCGTTGTCGTGGTCGAACGAACCGTCGGCCTTTCTCGGGGCGGCCCACTTCGACCAACTATGGGCGTCGTCGATGATGCGGGTGTAGGGCTTTCCGACAAGCTCGGCTTCCATCGCCCGGCTCTGTTCCATGTCGTCGAGGTATTTGAGGAACAATATCCACGATGTCTGCTCGGTATAATCCAGCTCGGTCGTGCAGCCGGCCTCTTTCCAAAGCACGTCGTCGATATTCTTGAAGGTCTGTTCGAACATGCTTCCTCCGTTACGACCAGCGTTTCGGGCGGAGAGCGGCGCTGGCGAGGCCTTCGGCTCCTGGCGGGTAAGGTCGGCCGGAACGACTGCGGCGCACGGCTGAGCGGTATTGTCCGAGGCTGCAGCGAAGCTGACCGATCCACCGCGCCCGCGTCCCTTGGCGATCGTCTTGTCCTCGATCAGCGCGGCGTGGACGCTCCAATATGTATCGTCCTGCCAACCCAGTTCGGACTGCAGCTTGCCGTTCCCGGCGCTGCCGCCCAGGGCCTCCAATGCGCTTACGAACCGCTCGCGCAAACTCTCCCGAACCATTCACCCCCCGTTGCGTTGCCGTGCCTTCGCACGAGACTTGCTCTAATGCTTGAGCCCTATCAAGTCGGTATCAGCGGCCGTTAGGCGTTAACGGATGGGCGCGTTTCCAAGTCATGTCGCGGAAACCTTGTGGGTCAGTTAGTATTATCCCCCTTGAAAGTCATTTATACTAACACAACCTCCCACCGCAATGTCCGACTCCCCAGCCCCCGAAGAGCCGCCCGACCTCCTCCACCAGCTCTCCGTGTCCACATATCGCGTCGTCGTCCACCAGCTCTACAAGGAGCTCCCGCCCCCCGGCTCCGACGACCCCGAAGAGACCGCCCTCCTCATCGACGCCGCGATCGCCACGATCGCCTCCATGTGCCCCGCCAACGCCGACGAGGCCACCATCGCCACCCGAGTGGTCAGTGCCGACGCCCAGGCCTCCGACTGCATCCGCCAGGCCCGCGACCTCTTCAACGACCCCACCGCGGGCATGAAGTGCCACGGCCAGGCCAGCCTCTACATGCGCACCGCCAACGCTGCCCGCTCCCTGCTGCTCCGCGTCCAGACGGCCCGCCGCAAGCGCGAGGCGATCCAGGCCGCCAGCGACCAGGACGCCTGGACCGAGCATTGCGCCGCCAACCTCATGGCCGCCGCCCGCCGAGGCGCCCCCGTCCCCCAACCAGAGCCGCCACCCGCCGACGACGATGACGACAAGTTCGCCAAATGCGACGAGGCCGAGCAGTACGCCCTCCTCTACCCCAACCGCGCCGCCGAGATCCGCGCCGACGGTGGTGTGCCCCCCACCGCCCGCTACGGTCCGCCCGACCCGAGGCTGATGCTACTCATCATCTCCAGCACCAGCCCCATCCTCCAGCAGCTCGACCACGAATTAAATTAGCCCCCCCTCCCCTCGCGGGAGGGGGCAGGGGGAGGGGGCCCATCCCCAACATCCCCGCCCTTCTCCCAACCCTTCACGCCCCTTCCCCGCCCCTTCCCCGGATCCAATCCAGGGCCAAGTTCCGTCCCCCTCCGCCGTCTCCGCGTCAGCCAACCAGCCCGCCCGTCGCCCGCCGCCCGCGTCCCACCCAAAGGGCAATGAGACGCCCGTGAGACTCCCAGTTTTGCCTCCCCCGCCACATCCAGCGATAACCTGCACCCAACCGCATGGGAGGAATTGGGATGCTGGATCTCCGTTGGTCACTGCGTGGCGTTGCCCTGCTCGCCTTCGCCCTCAGCTCTCTCCTCCGCCCCGCGAACGCAGCCCCGACCTACATCCCAGACAGCCCCGACGTCCCAACCATCGCGCTGAACGAAAGCCAGAGCGGTGCGCCAGGCCTGCCCCCGCTACCGGTGCCGCCACCCAAAGGCTGGGACCGGCAATCAATCTGGAACATGCAGGTCGTCGGCTTCCAGGACAATCAGGGCCGCCCCAGTTCCGACGACGGTTGGATCGAGAACCAGGCGGGCCGCTACATCGCCTACGTGGCCAACAGCCCCGGCAAGGCCCTGAACCCGCTGACCGGCAAGGTCGAGAACAGCGGCACCTCGCTGATCGACGTGACCGACGTAGCGCATCCCCGCTTCCTGTCGCACATCCCAACCGAAAGCACCGGAGGTGCGACGCATCTAGCCGTCTGTGGCGGCAACACTCTCCCACACGGCGAGCGAAACCACTGGTACCTCCTCCGCCACGATGGCCAGACCAACCAGGAAGTCTGGGACGTGACCAACCCCGAGGCCCCCAAGCGCCTCACGGTCATCATCAGTGGATTGAGCGGGACCCACCACGACTGGTGGGAGTGTGACACCGGCATCGCCTATACGATCTCACAGACACCCAGTGACGGCTGGCACGAGACCGGCTCGCACCAGCATCTCTACATCTACGACCTCAGCGACCCGTCAAAGCCAGTCTTCATCCGCCAGTTCGGCCTGGTCGGCCAGCAGCCCGACGCCGCGGCCACGGCCCAGAGCTGCACCAACGCCCCAGGTCCCACCTGCTACGAGGGCGTCACCAACCCGCCAGGCGGCGTTCACCAGCTCTATTCGGGGGGACTAAAGAAGAACCGTATCTACGTCGCGTATGGCGTCGATGCGGACGGCATCTTCCAGATCCTCGATCGCCAAAAACTGCTCACCGGCTGCACCATCCCAACCGCTTCGCCGCAATGTGCCACGCGTCCGACGCAGGCGGATCTGCTCTACCCGCAGATCAGCTACATCGCGACCAACCCGAACCAGGGCGGCCACACCGCGATCCCGATCTTCGGCGTGCCGGTTCCCGAGGAGCAGCAGAACTACCTCGACGGCAAGCCGCAGCGCTGGGACCTGATGGCGGTAACCTCCGAGGACACCACCAACGACTGTGCCCCCCAGCCGTGGAAGAACCCGACCCTGCTCGACATCACCGACGACCGCGCGCCGTGGCCGATTGCAACGCTCGCTGTCGGCCAGTTCCCAGGCGACTTCTGTGCCAAAGGCTCGCGCTTCGGCGTGCACGAGCTGAACCGCCAGATCTACGCCCCCTATTACGGCCGACTGGTGATCGTCGCGATGTTCAATGCCGGCTTGCAGGTTTGGGACATTCGCGACCCTTACAATCCGCGCCGCGTCGCCTACTTCATTCAGGCGCCGAACAAGAACACCCACGAAAACTGCGGCACCTATCGCGGCAATCCGCACTATTGCCGCAAGGCGACATTCTCCGATCTCGGCGAGGTCGATGACCGCGGCTACATCTACAACTTCGACCGCGCCGGTTCAGGTCTGACGATCCTGAAGCTGACCGGTGCAGCGTTGGAAGCAGTGAAGAAGTAACTGGTACCGCTGCCGTTAGCCAAGCCGTTGCGCTTCGCACAGCGTCATTCGTCCGGCACTCCGGCCTTGCGCAGGCCAGCCAGGAAGGTGCTTTCCAGCATGGCCTGGGTTGCAGGCGCCGTGAAATCCCTCGCGCTGCCGATACGCTCCGCTGCAATGCTCACGGGCGACCCATTCCTGTTGAGCCTGCGAGCCTCGGCCAGTTCCGCGGCGGCACGTCGTGAGTCACCCTTAAGGCCATAAGCCGCGGCGAGCCAGGCCGCAACGAACCCATACGCTGAAATCTTCGCCATGCGCTTTGTCGAGCCACTGGATCGCCTCATCGATGCGCGATTGCAGCAGCCTCGCCTGCCCAATCCGGAAATACCAGACCCCAAGAAATGGATCGTGCGGACTGAGGTGGATCACCTGTTCTTCGAGTGCCACACCGTCATCGATCAATCCGAGATAGATCTTGCACCTGCCAATGTTGCCAATCGAGGCAAGCGAGTTGCGATTGCTGGCAAGGACGATCTCGTATTCAGGGATCGCCGCATCGCAACGATGCTGCGCACGCAGCAGTTGCCCCTTGGCAAAATGCGGAAGCGGATCATTGGGTGCTGTTGCCAGAGCCTGTTCGACCAGCCCGATCGCCCGTTCGAGGTCGGACCTGGTCGAGTCGCTCATGTTGTCGAGTGCCCGGCTGGCAAGTGCGGCGGCCAACCGGCCTTGCGCCTCTTCAGAATGCGGATCCAATGCAAGCGCCTGCTCGAATTCCGCTATCGCCTGAGCAAAATTCGACCGGGAAGCAGGCTTGTATATGTAAGCGCGCCCCTTGAAGATGTGGTCGATTGCATCAGGGTGCTGGTTTGGCCGGGCCGCCTCCGAGGCGATCAGCTTCAAATTGAGTGCGACCGCTATGTGCCCGGTGATTTCGTTCTGCAATGTAAATAGGTCGCCGATGCCGTTGTCGAACCGCTCCGCCCAGATATGCGTGTCGGTCGCGGTATCGATCAACTGGGCATTGATGCGCACGTTGCTTTCCGACCGCTGAACGCTGCCTTCGAGCACATAGCGCACGCCGAGCTCGCGCCCGATCTGTTTGGCATTGACCGGCTTGTCCTTATAGGTGAACGCAGTATCGCGCGAGATCACCAGCATGTCGGCGAGCCGCGACAGGTCGGTCGTCAGATCCTCCGTGATCCCGTCGGCGAAATACTGTTGCCCGGGGTCGCCGGCGAGATTGGCGAACGGCAGCACCACAATCGACAGCGGTAGCCCCCGCCCACCGCCGAGGAACCAGTCCGGCCACACTTTCCAGGCCGCGGTCGCGGCAGCCACGACCAGCACCGCGCTGATCACTGCCGCGGCGATTGTACGGCGGACGTGGCTGTGCCGTGGCGCTCTGGGATCGGGCAGATCATCCGCGCGATCCAACTCGCTTGAGGTTACCGGCTGAGACGGCGTCACTTGCTCCGGGCGGCTGACCCGGGTCACCGATGCGACGAACCGATAGCCGCGCCGAGGGACTGTCTGGATATAGCTGGAACCCGTCTGCCCGGCGTCGAGAACCCGGCGGAGCGCCGCGATCTGCATGTTCAGATTATTGTCTTCGACCACCGTCTCCGGCCAAGCAGCGGCTATGATCTCGTCCCTCGTGACGAGTTCCCCCGCACGCTCAACCAACACACCAAGGACATCCACGGCCCGGTGCCCGATCGCTACCGGGGCAAAGACGCCGCTTTCGTCGCGTTGGAGCAGAAGACCACCGCCGCGCCGGTCAAAGCGAAAGCGCTCGAACAGGAAAACCGCGTCCTGGTCTGTTTCCTCCATGCCCTATTTCAACCCGCGGGCAGACCGTTGCCAAGATTTGCGCGCGATTTAGGACTTTTTATCGTCGCCCCATAGCGCGGACTCGGTCACTCACGGTCCGATCAGCATCGCTTTCCCAATCCTTCCAGACGTCCCACCGGCTGCCTCTGCCAACTGGGTCAACAATGATGATCAGGCTGACAGGTCGACGCCCCAAGAGGCTGTCATCTCCATCTGGCAATGCACCGGGCAGGGCGATGGCCGAGCGCCCGAGGAAACGGAGATCGACGGCATCACGCAAGATGCTCCAGCTCTTCTCTGGCCTCAGCGGGTGTCTGGATGCGAGCGAGATCTTCATCGCACTCGCGCGGGCCTGGATGGTGACGATAATCGCCACCGCGCTCCTCTGCATTGCGCTTGCCGTCGCGCAAGTGTGGGACCGCGCGATCTATATGGACGGGTTACGCGACGCGCTGAGCAGGGATCCGCAGATGGCGCAACCTTTGGATGGAATGTGGACAAACGAACTTCACCCCTCCCTTCCGGGTTCGGCCACTTATCGTGCTTTCTAGAGCATTATCAGGCTGACTGGAGAGTGGAGCGTGTGACCGCTTGGCCTACGCGTCATGCCGTGGCCAAGCCACGCATGACAATGAATAGACAGACATGACGCTCCAAGGGAAGCCGGCCAGCTACTCAGCCCGCGGCGGGGCGCCGCGGACCCGTCGTTCGTCTGCTAAACTCGCTTCGGCGGCGGCCGCTGTGTGGACAGTGACTGACGCCCCCGCGTGCGACGAGGCACGCAGTTCGCCAGGGGAGGGGAAGAAAGCCAATGTGCGCTCGTCTGCAAGTGGCGTCGCGATCGTCGCCCACCGTCGCAATGCGCGGCAAATTCCTCTCCGCCGTCCTGGCTGCCGTCGTGTTCGGGTCGCTGGCTTCGAGCGGCCTCCTGGCCGCTACCGCACCGCGCTACCCGATCTTTGCCATCAAGAGCTACCTGGGGCGCTGCCTCGCCGTGCAGACGCCGGCGACGGCGCTCGTCATCGCGGATTGCGACAACGCGGCGGACCAGGCCTTCGGCGTTGAGGAAATTGATCCGCAACATCGGGTCAGGCTGCATCTGGCCGAGCAGTGCGTCGGCGCGCAGGCGATGGCAGCAGGCGCAGCGATGCGCCTCGAGCCCTGTTCCGAGGCTCCCGACCAGAGCTTCGCGCTCGACGGCGACAGCATCATCCTGGATGCGAACCCCGAGTTTGTTGTGCGCCTGTCGCATGCGGTCACCAGGTCGGGCACCTCGGTCGCACTCGGCGAGCGATGGCTCGGCGACGACGAGTTGTGGGACTTCGTGCCGCCAGCCGGCGCGATCGGGAACCCGACGCGCGGTTTTGTAACGGCCTCCGACATCGCGAGCTTCACTGCGGCGCTCGCGGCTGCCGAGCCCAACAGCGTGATCCAACTCACGCCGAGCGCCGAGCTGGACTTTCAGGACTTGAACTGTCCCTTCGAAATTCCGGCCGGCGTGACCGTCAGGGGCAGCCGTCGCGGGACGCTGTTCGGCCCGCAATTCTGGCTGAAGCAGGGACATCTTTCCACGCCGACGCAGACCTGCGAGCCGGGGCTGTTCTTCGTCGACCAGCCGCGCAGCCGCATCACGGGCCTCAGAATCCGAGGACCGGGCCGCGATCCCAACGGCAAGATGCCGCCGATGAAGGGCGTGAACGTCGTGGCCGTGTCAGTTCAAGCGGGCGCGCGTGTCTACCTGCGCGCGATCGTCGATCACAACGACATTTCCGATTGGGGCGTCTCGGCAATCGATCTCCAGGGCCCCGACGACGACGATGTCGTCTGCCCGCTCGCACCGCAGACCGACCCGGGCTTCGTTCGCATCATGCGCAACTTCATCCACGACAACCGCGAAAATCACTACGCAAACGCGGAAGGCTACGGATTGGCTGCCGGTTCGGGCGCCTACCCACTCGTGTTCGCCAACATGTTCCAGAAGAACGGAACGTCGCTGACCTCCGACGGAGCGGCCCGCAGCGGCTACGTCGCACGGGCAAATCTGTTTGTGTCAGGCAACGACAGCGTGGACGCCGACGTGCACGGGCAGACCAACGACAAGAACGACACGCATCATGACGGCGGCATTTCCGGGCTTTCCGGCCACGTCATCGCCAACAGCTTTTTGCGCACGGACACCGGCGCAAGGCACGAGAACTTCTCCGTGCGCGGGCTGCCCTGCAACGGGGTGAACGCGATCTTCAGGGACAACATGACGCGCAAGCAGGCGTCCGACGCGGTGACGGTCTTCCCATCCGATGGCAGCGCCAGCGACAACATCGCCTGGACGGACGCCCGTCCGCGCGTTCCCTACTTGCAGGTCGACAGCAAGTTTGCGGCGCCCGATCCGACGAACATCCTTCCTGTCGGTGACTTCGACGGGGACAAGCAGGACGATGTCTTCATGGCGACAGGCGCCGGTTGGTACTATTCGCCCGGCGCCAACGCCGAGTGGCGGTTCCTGAGCGCCAAGACCGAAACAGCCGACATGCTCTTGTTCGGCGATTTCGACGGCGACGGGATCACCGACGTGTTCAAGCAGGAGGGCGACACGTGGTACGTCTCCTGGGGCGGACGTTCGCCCTGGCAGGTCCTGTCGTCCAACCATCGTGTCAACATGCCCAACCCGGAACTGTCGCCGCCCGCGCCGGGCTCCAGCATCACCGTCAATTCGGACCCCGGCGTCGTTTCCTATGTGATCGGTGATTTCGTCGGCGACAATCGCGCCGACGTATTCTTCGCTGACGGGCAGACGTGGTGGGTCTCGGACGGGGGAACCGCGCCGTTCGTCGTTTACGCGTCCTCGAGCTTCAAGCGTCCGGACATCGCGTTCGGCGATTTCGACGGTTCGGGCAAAACTGAGGTCATCGGCGTCGTCGATAATCAGTGGATGTTCGTGCCAGCCCTGGGCGCACACGCGTGGACACCCTTGCGACCGAAGCTCAACAACACGATGAACGGTGCCTTCGCCGCGGATTTCAACGGCGACGGGGCTACCGACATCGCGTTGACGATCGGCGGGATCTGGCAAGTCTCGCTGAATGCGCGCGCCAATGCGACGTCCGCGCCAGGGCTGACAGCATTGCCGGATGCTCTGGCGATCGGACGCTTCGACGGTCCTGCCGCCGGCGCCGAAGTCCTCGTCTGGCAAGGCAATGGATTCTTCAAGACGTCGCTGAAGAATCCGACGCCGGTGCAGCAAAGCCGGCAGGATATGCGATAGCGGTTTGGGAGTTGTTGTGCTCACTATCGGAGCCAAATTTGGCTGAGGTGTCCGCAATGACCCGCTGCTACGACGCCGTACTTTTCGACCTCCTGACTGCGCTGCTCGATAGCCGGTCGCTGTGGAATGCGGTCGCCGGAGGTGGCGAACCGGGACGGCGTTGGCGCGCCGAGTACCTCCGGATCACCTACCAGACCGGGCCCTACCGTCCATACGAGGATCTTGTCGCCGAAGCAGCCGAGGCTGTCGGTCTGCAACGGAACCTGGCAGAGCATCTCGAGGCCCGCTACGCGCAGTTGCAGCCGTGGTCGACGGTGGTTCAGACCCTGCTCGCAATCGAAGCGGCCAATATCCCGATCGGCGTTGTGACCAATTGCTCCGAGCGCCTCGGGCACATCGCCGCTCGCTGCGTTGGAGTGAGGTTCAACGTACTTGTCACCGCCGAACGGTCCGGCTTTTACAAGCCTGATCCCCGCCCTTATGTCCTCGCTTTGAGCGAGCTTGGCGTTGCGCCGGCGCGGTGCCTGTTCGTAGCGGGCTCAGCTTACGACCTGGTCGGGACTGCAAGAGTCGGATTGCCGACCTACTGGCACGACCGGATCGGCATGGCCATTCCGGAGGGCGCTCCCGCCCCGCTGGCACACGAAACGTCTCTGGCGCCGCTCCTGCCCCTCGGTACTCAACACCGGCCGCGACCAGATCGTTGGTTACGAGTGAAACGAGTCACGACCGCCGGCCCGCGTTCCGCCTGTTGTCAGCAGTGCCAGCAACGCCTTGGCCGCAGCGCTGAGATAACCGTTGCGACGGTGAACGGCGGTGATCGGAATCGTCGTCTGCATCACCGGAATATCGAGCGGCACCAGCACGCCCTGACGGAGTTCGTCGCGCACGCAGCTTTCCGGCACCAAGGCCAAACCGAACCCCGCTTGGGCCAGGCGCTTCTGCGCTGTCAGGCTGTCGATCAGCGTAACCTCGGCGTCGTCCAGCCCCGCGCGAGTCAATTGCCGCGCCAGCGTTTGCCCGGAGTTTTGCTCGCCTTCCGTTGATGGAAAGCCGATCCACCGCTCACCGGCTAACAGATGCGTATGGCGTACGCGGCGATCAGCCAGGCGATGTCCCGATGCCGCCACCACCAGCAGCTTTTCACTGCCGGCGTCCAGCGCGACCAACTCTGGCCGATCGACGCGATGATAACACAGGCCCAGCGTCGCTTCGCCGCGCCGCACCAGATCGGTGACCTCGCGGCTCGAAGCCGTGCGAAGCAGCAGGCGCACATGGGCCGAACGCGCCGCGAATTCGCGCAGTGCATCGACGACATGCGTGTCGGCGAGCGTGCCGACCAGGGCAAGCGAGATTGCGCCTTCGATGCCGGCTTGCAGACCGCGTACCGCTTCGCGCCCATCCCTGAGCGAAGCCAGCGCCGCTTCGGCATGCGGCAGGAAGATGCGGCCTGCTTCGGTCAATCGTGCCCGACCGCGCAAGCGCTCGAACAACGGTGCGCCAAGTTCGTGCTCGACAATCTCGAGGCGACGGCTGATGGCTGGTTGCGAACGATGCAGCCGCCGCGCCGCACGCGTGAAACTGCCAAGCTCGGCGATGGCAAGGAACGTTTCGATTCCGTCGATATCCATCGATCAGGTTTCCTGATGCCCATCGATCAAACTATGCATTGGACAATGGCTAACGCCAGGCCGAAATCAGGGCTGCCCAAATCGCTCAACACAGCCAGGAGGATCAGAATGCGCACCCAGGCAGAGAAAGCGGCGGCATTTCGCGCACTGCATGAGCGGCCCGGCGCTTTCATCATTCCCAATCCGTGGGAAGCCGGCACGGCAAGGCTATTGGCCGGACTGGGCTTCGAAGCTCTCGCCACGACCAGCCTTGGCCTCGCCAACATGCTCGGCCGCGCCGACAGCAAAGTGACCCGCGCCGAGGTCATCGCCAATTGCCGGGTGATTGCCGAGGCCACAGATCTTCCGGTCAATGCCGACCTGGAAAACTGTTTCGCCCATGAGCCTGAAGCAGCATCAGACACGATCCGGCTCGCGGCCGAGGCCGGTATCGTTGGTGGTTCGATCGAGGACTATACCGGAGATCCCGCCAATCCAATCTACGACTTCGATCTTGCCGTCGCTCGCGTGCGTGCCGCCGTGCGGGTCGCGCATGCCCTGCCCGTGCCGTTCCTGCTCACGGCGCGAGCGGAGAACCTGATTCACGGTCGCACCGACATGGCTGACACCATTCGCCGCCTGCAAGCCTATGAAGCGGCCGGCGCTGACGTGCTCTATGCGCCTGGACTGCGTAACCTCGACGAGGTGCGTCAGGTCGTGCGTGCAGTGAACCGTCCGGTCAACGTTGTCACCGGCTGGCTCGATCCCGACATCACGTTGGCGCAGCTAAGCGAGGCCGGCGCAAAGCGAGTCAGTGTCGGCGGCGCCCTGTCCCGCCTTGCTTTCGCAACTTTCGTCAACGCAGCCCGAGCCATGCGGCAGGACAGCTCTTTCGCCTGGATGCGCGACATGATCGGCGTCGCCGAGCTCGGGAAAATGTTCAACCCGGATTTTCCAGATTGAGGAATCCCGAACGTGCTGAGGCGAGTGCACGAGACTCGACCTGACCGGAAAGGAGATAGACCGTGGAACACTTGACCATCGCGGCCAATGGCGCATCCTTTCATGTAGCGCGTGCCGGCAGCGGTCCGGCGCTGGCTCTCCTCCATGGTTGGCCGGAATTCTGGTTCGCCTGGGAACCCGTGATGCGGCGCCTCGCCGATCGCTATACGCTCATCGCGCCTGATCTCCGCGGTTTCGGTGACAGCGACAAGCCCACGGGTCCGTTCGGTCCGGACGGCCATGCGGCCGACATGCTGGGGCTCCTCGATGCGCTTGGCATCCACCGGATCGGGGTCGTGGGTTATGACGTCGGTGGTGCCGTAATGCAGCCACTGGCACGCAAGGCTCCCGAGCGCCTCGTCGGGCTTTTCTTCTTCGATTTCGTCTATCCCGGTATTGGGTCTCGCATGGGCATGCCGGACCGGATGAACGAGATCTGGTACCAGTCCTTCAACCAGATGGAGATGGCACCATCCCTTGTTGGGGCAACGCGTGAGACCTGCCGAGCCTATATCGGCCATTTCCTACGACACTGGGCGCATCGGAAAGACGCGCATGACGACGTTCTCGAGGCCTATACCGACAACTTCCTGAAACCTGGCAATCTCGCAGGTGGTTTCGCCCATTACAAAGCGGCGCACGCTGGACGCATTGCAATGATGAAGGGCGAGGCGCCTACGCTTCCGCCGATTACCACGCCGACTTGCGTACGCTGGCCAGAACACGACCCACTCTGCCCCTACTCCTGGACCGATCGGCTGAAAGAGAGCTTTGCCGATCTTGACCTCGCGTCGTTTCCGGGTGTCGGCCATTTCCCGCACCGCGAAGATCCAGACCGCGCGGCCCAGGAGGTGGATGGGTTTTTCTCACGCCACGGCTGGTGTTGAATCCAACACCAGTCCCGCATCCTGTGTCACTAATCGGCTCAAGGCATCCGGCCTTTACCTCGGTCCGCTGTTCAGCCGTGGCAATGATCTGAAGTTTGGAGCGCCAGAATGACGGGCGAGATCGCTTTGCTGGCGGCGGCCATCATCGCCGGAGGGCTCGTGACCGGCATTCTCGCCGGGTTGTTCGGCGTCGGCGGTGGCGGCGTCATTGTTCCCGTACTGTACCAGGTATTCCGAATTTTCGGCGTATCCGATTCCGTGCGCATGCAATTATGCATCGGCACGTCACTGGCCATCATCGTACCCACGACGCTGCGCTCGTACCGTGCGCACAAAGCGCGAGGACTGGTGCTTCCCGATGTCATGCGGCGCTGGGCGTTGCCGTCGATGGCAGGCGTGGTGGTCGGCTCGGTTCTCGCGGCGATCGCGCCAGCCGATACCTTCAAGGCAGCATTCGTCGTCATAGCATGTGTCATTGCCGCAAAGTTCCTGATCGGAGGCGAACGCTGGGTCGTTCGCACCGAACTGCCAGGTGCAGCAACCATGCGCGGCTATGGCTTCGCAATTGGTCTCGCCTCCTCATTGATGGGAATCGCCGGCGGTTCATTGGTGACGATGGTGCTGACCCTCTACGGCAAACCGATCCACAATTCAGTAGCGACAGCCGCGGGCCTCGGTGTCCCGATTACGCTCGCTGGCACGATTGGTTACGTCCTCGCCGGCCTGCCGCATTTGGCCCTGCTGCCACCACTGTCGCTCGGTTTCGTATCAGTGATCGCCCTTGTCCTGGTTGCGCCGCTCTCGAGTTGGGCTGCGCCGTTGGGTGCCCGCCTGGCGTACAAGCTACCAAAGCGCAAACTTGAAATCAGCTTCGCCCTGTTCCTGCTGCTTGTCGCCGCACGTTTCCTGGTAAGCCTTCTCCCGGCAATCTGAGCAAGTTGCCATGCGTCATTCCCGCGCAAGCGGGAACCCAGGTGTGTACAGCAATCATCGCTTGCCCTGGCTCCGCGCTCACGCGAGGGACGATGCTCGGATGAGTCCCTCTCAATCAGCGGTTCGAAGCACTGCGGCTCCGCTCGGCGCGCCTCCACCGATGCTTAATCATTCTCGTGCACATTACGGCCAGACACTCCATGTCCGACGAACTTCCGGGCACCGTGAGGAACTGAATGACGGAACCGGTCTGCCTTGCTGTCGGCAACCGCAACCTCGGTGGCCTCGTGGTGGGACAGGGCACGCGTCGGATCGGTGATACGCGGAGCCAGTGGCAATGCAGTCGGAGACAACGCATAGGGCCAACGTGAAATGTCATGACGTCAGGCAAGGTCTCGGCGATTTTCTGCGCGCCCGCGCGAAGCTGCCGTTCGGCGTGATTCTGCTCCGATCCGGATCGGCTTGGCGCATCTGGCTGATTTGCGCTCTCCTGGTTGGCATCGTTGGTTCTCAGATCTGCTACACGGTCTGGCGGGAGCGCAACATCGCGCTTGTCCAGCAAGGACAGAGCGCGAAGAGTCTAAGCTTGGTCCTGGCCGAGCAAACATCGCGCTATATCGCGATCGTGGACCTTGTGCTGCAGACAGTGCAGGCAAGGCTGCACGACCTCGACATGACCTCAGCCGAGGCGTTTTCGGCTGGCCTCGCGCGCCCGGACACCGGCGCCGAGCTTCCGATGCGACTGCAGCGCATTCCGGGGAACAACGCGCTGCTGCTGATCGATACCAACGGACGATTGGTAGGCCAGTTCCCGGCTGGAAGCGCGCCGCTGATCAATGCCATGGCCTCCGACTTCTTCCAGCATTTCCAGGTCAATGCCGATGGTGGCCTGTTTATCAGCCGCCCGGTGAGAGTTGCCTCCACAGGAGCCTGGAAAATTATCCTCGCACGTCGGATGTCCGCACCAAATGGCCGGTTCGTGGGAGTCATCGCCATTGCAATTGATGCGGGATATTTGCAGGCGTTCTACAAAGTACTGCTTCCAGACAGTAGTAATGCCATCACCTTGCTCCGCCGGGATGGGCTGGTCCTGGTACGGTATCCCGAGGCCGACGCGATCGGAACCTCGATGCCCGCCCAATCCCCCTGGTACCAGGTGACGGCGAATGGGGGCGGCATCTATCAATCGCAAAGCTTTTTCGGTGCCCGGCCAGGTGTGGTTGCAGCGCAGCCCATTGCGAATTATCCGCTGGTCATCGACGTTGTCAGTTCGAATGAAATTTCGCTCGCGCCGTGGCGAAGCGCGGCACGCCAGAACGCGTTAATCGGGTTCATCGCGATCTTCGGCTTCATTGGCCTGTTCTGGGTCGTGTCCAGGCAACTGCGTCGGCACGAGTTGCAAAATGCTACGTTGCGGCAGCTTGTCGACACCCTGCGCGTCAAGGAAGCAGCCTTGCAGCAGAGCGAGGAGCGTCTGTCACTGGCGACTGAGTCGGCACGCATCGGCATCTGGGACTGGGACATAACTCAGAACAGGCTGGTGTGGGATTCGCGGATGTTCGAGTTGTACGGCATCCGCGAGCAGAGCTTCAGCGGTGCCTACGATGCGTGGCAGGCGGGATTGCACCCCGACGACCGCGAGCGCGGCCATTTGGCAATCCGTGAAGCGATCCGCGGCGTGCATGACTTCAACATCGAGTTCCGTGTGCTGTGGCCCAATGGCGAGGTGCATGACATCGAAGCGCACGCGTTGGTGCAGCAGCAGCAGCAAGGGCCGGACGGCCGTGCGGCAAGAATGATTGGCGTCAACTGGGAAATCACCGAGCGGAAACGCGCCGCCGAGGCGTTGCTGGCGAGCGAGCGGCGCTACCGCGATCTGTTCGAACTGACCCGCGACGGTATCGTCCTGTCCGACCCTGCCTCGGGCGAAATGCTCGCTGCCAACTCGAGTGCGATTCGGCTGTATGGAGCGAAGGACTACCAGGAGCTTTCCGCTCACCTGCCGTGGGAGTTCGCCCCCGAACGCCAACCGGACGGAAGTTTGTCGATCGACAAGGCGACGGAGGTGAACGCGATCGCCATGCGCGATGGCGCGCTCGCATTCGAATGGATGTGCCGGAGCATCAATGGCACCGAGTTCCCCGCCGACGTCCTGCTCACCCGCGTGATGCGCGGCGATCGGGCACTCCTTTACGGTACGATCCGCGACATCTCGGACCGCAAGCGGGCAGAGCTCCAGATCGCCCGCATGGCGTCGCATGACAGCCTGACAGGCCTCGTGAACCGGAGGGTGTTCCTGTCCATTCTGGAGCAGACGATCGCTCGTGCGCACCGCAGCGGGACCAGCTTCGCGGTGCTCTACCTCGATCTTGATCATTTCAAAGATGTTAATGACACGCTGGGGCACCCGGTTGGGGACCTGCTGCTCCGCGCGATCGCCGAGCGGTTGAGGGCAAGCGTTCGGGAGACCGACGTGGTCGCAAGGTTTGGCGGCGACGAGTTCGCCATCCTGCTGGAAAACATTGCCGAACCAGTTGATGCGGCACTGGTGTCGACGCGCCTCCTCGCGGCGATCAATCAAAAGATCGGCACGCCAGACACGACAGTGGCCCACCTCGCCGACATGGCCGATCGGATCATCTCCGCCGTCGCGGAGCCGGTCGTAATCGATGCCAACCGCATTCATTCCGGGGCGAGCATCGGCATTGCTGCCTATGGAGCGCAGTCGCCGGACGGTGAAACGGTGCTGTGCCACGCCGACGTCGCACTGTATCGCGCCAAGTCCGAACGGCGAGGCTCATTCCGGTTCTTTACCGACGACATCGATGGTGAGGTCCGCGCCCGCGTGGCCATCAGGGCAGAGATCCGCGAGGCGCTCGCCGCGAACCAGTTCTTTCTTGTCTATCAGCCCCAGGTCGATATCGAGACTGGGGAGATCCTGGGTGTCGAGTCCCTGGTCCGATGGCGCCATCCGACGCAGGGCGTGCTCGGGCCAGGCCGGTTCATCCCCGAGGCGGAGCGCAGCGGCCTCATCGTTCCACTCGGTGGATGGGTCATCGAGGAGGCAAGCCGCCAGCTCAGGCAATGGCTGGACGCCGGCATCGCGCCGCCGCTGGTGGCCGTCAACGTATCGGGCGTGCAATTCAAGACACCGCGGGAACTGACCGGCACGATCGCGGCCGCCGCAGCGAATGCCGGGGTTCCTCCGCAGCGGCTGGAACTGGAACTGACCGAAAGCGTCCTGATGGAAGCATCCCAGGACGACAACCACGTACTGCTCCAGCTCCGTGCATCCGGTCATCGCCTCGCGATCGATGATTTCGGCAGCGGTTATTCGTCGCTCGACTATCTGCGCCGCTTTCCGGTTGATCGCATCAAGATTGCCCAGAACTTCATAAGAGACATCGGCGTGGAGCCGGGCAATGATGCGATCGTCCGTGCGGCCCTGGGCCTTGCGCGCGAGCTTCACATCGAGGTGGTGATGGAGGGGATCGAGACCGCCGCGCAACTCCGCCTGCTGCGGAGCTGGGGCGGTCGGATCGCACAGGGGTACGATTTCGCGAGGCCACAGGGCGCGTTGGCCATGACTGAGCTCCTGCGCGCCGGCAGGATCGTCCCCGCCGAGGCTGGCGAGGACGAATTGGCCGCTAGAGCCTGTTCGACGTGACTGGGAAACCCATTGATTCCGAGCCCGAACGTGCTCGAGATGACGGCGGCATGTACAGCCGCCGAAACCCATGCTCAGGCCGTCTTGGCCTTCAGTTCATCGAGCTGCATCCGTGCGCCGGCGATCATGCACGATAGATCGGACGTCAGCATCACCATATCGAAGCCACGCTTCACGGCGCCCGCCGCAAACGCCGCACTGGCACAGTGCATGACGCACTTGATGCCGTGCTTATGCGCTGCCGCAAGGATCTTGTCGCAGGTGGCAATATGCAGCGGGTCGGGGTTATCGCCGCGCGGCACCAAACCCAGCGCGAACGACAGATCGGCTGGCCCGATATAGACGGCATCGAGACCGGGCGTGGCGCAGATGGCATCGACGTTGGCGATGCCTTCCTTCGTCTCAATCATGGCCATGATGACGATTTCGTCGTTGGCATGCGCCACGTAATCGGCACCGCCGTACTGTATGGCGCGGACGGGCCCGTTCGAGCGCATGCCGACGGGCGGATAGCGGCATGCGGCCACTGCCTTCGCCGCTTCCTCGGCGTTGTTGACCAGCGGCACAATGATGCGCATAGGCGCCAAGGTCGAGGGCCTTCATGATTGCCGCAGGCTCGTTCCAGGCAACCCGCACGACCGGGACTGTGTCGGTCTGCGAGATCGCCGCCAGCATGGGTCCGACGTCATTCATTTGCGCGGTGCCATGCTGCAGGTCGACGCACAGGGCGTCGAAGCCCTGACGTGCCATGACCTCGGCCGTGAACCCATGGGACACGGAGAGCCAACCCAGCGTCACGCACTGGCCGTCTCGCCACATCTGCTTGATCTTGTTCGGTCGCATCGTCACACCTCGGCTGTTGTTCATTCATCCCACGAACGGATTACACCCTTAAGCCACGCCACGGACAATCGATCAAATCTGAGCTGCGGCATGAGGCGTGTTATCGCTGACCACATCCGAACAGAATCTCCACTTCCACCTGGACAGGACCGCCACGACTGGCGTTGCCTTCCAGTTGCTGGCGCGTGTCTTCGCGCACGAGTTGTTGGATATCCGCGGGTAGAGCGACATAGGCCTGGCCTGTTGGTCCTTGACCATTGGCAATCGGGGCAAAATACCCGTCGAACGAGACGAACGAATAGCGCCGGCTCTCCGCGAATGTATCAACGTTCCGGAATCCGGCAGCAGTGAACAGGGAAGCGAGCAGCCGGGGTTTTCCGATTGAGAAATGGCGTGTGCCTATCTCCGCGTGCCGGGGATCGTACTTTGAAATGATGGCATCGATCCTTGTGACAAAGGCGCGTTCCGGGGCGGTATTGACCGATACCGCTGCCCACCCTCCGTCGCGAAGCACACGACGAAATTCCAGCAGCCCTCGGCCTGGCGAGGGGAACAGCATGAGACCCATGGCGCAAAGCACAGCGTCGAACTCACCGTCCGGAAAGCTGAGCGACTGACCATCCTCGATTGAGAAGGACACGTTTGGGATCAGGCTGAGGCGTTCACGCGCCCTGTCCAGCATCGCCGATGATAGATCGGTGGCGAGAACGGATCCCGACGATCCGATGACCTGGACCGCAGCTTCGGCCGCAACTCCCGTCCCGGTGGCAACGTCCAGTAATTTGCAGCCGGGTCCCACGCGGCCGGCGCGCAGCAGCGCGGGTATGAATTGACCCGAAATACTGCCGAAACCGCGATCATAGCCCGCGGCACTCGTGCTGCCGAACCGCTCGCTCATAATTCCGGACGCCGGCTCTTGTTCAGCGGCTCCGCAACCGCATGTAATTCCGCAATGAAAAGCCTGGCGATTGCATTTGGCGTCCGGTTTTTCAGGGTGATGATCTCCGTCGGTGGCGCCTGCATCAATAAACTCACCGGCAACACTTTAACCCGCAGCCGCCCAGCGCCGAAATACAGCGTGGAGCCCGGCAGGAAAGTGAGGAACCGCCCCGTCTCGACCAGTCTGGTGCGGACCGCCATGGAATTGGAAACAACCTGCGGCGTGGGGGGTGCCATGCCGGCAGAACGGAAGCCATCAGCGATCAACGCACTGGCAATATTGTCTGATTCCGGCAACGCCCAGGGCTCATCCACCAGGTCCTTGAGATCGACCTTGCGCCGCCGTGACCACCGATTATCGAGCCCCGCAATCACGAACAGAGGCTCTTCGAACAAGGCGTCCGATTCCAGATCCTCGCTGTAGATCGACCTCGATGTTCGTAAGATTGCGAGGTCGAGCTGCCGCTCGCGCACCATCCTGCATAACGTTGGAGGGTCGCTTTCGCTAATATGAAATTCGATCCGCGGATATCGATCGGCAAGTCGTGCGATCACTGCAGGGATCAGCCCATCGATGAACGGCCCGGCGCCGCCAACCCGCAATTCTCCAACCGTCGGATCTGACAGGAATGCGATCTCCTGCATGCCCTGTCTCAGGTCATCGAACACGGCAGTGCCGCAATCCAGCAGAGCGCGGCCATACGCGGTCGCCTCGACACCCTGCGAGGTCCGATCAAGCAGGCGGACGCCGAGTGTATGTTCCAGATCGGCGATCGTTTTCGACACAACCGGCTGAGAGATGGCGAGCCGCTTCGCCGCACGCCCCATGCTGCCGCACTCGACCAGCGCAAGCAGGATATGCAGATCGCGCAATTTGATGCGGCGTTCGACGCGGTCGGTCCATCGCATGGTTCCCCCCCATAGCCGAACAGCTATGGGTGTATCGGATATTACAGCTACCTGCAATTGTTGGCGCACTTTAAGACTCAGCAACAGGCGGCATTCGTATAGAGCGCTTCACGACAAATCAATCGATCACGTCCCGGCATGAGGATCTGACGATGAGCAGAGGGAGCTCCAATCAATGTCCAGCAACGCATCCGTCGTGCTGCCCGTAGCCTGGTACCGCTCGCTCAACGCAACACAGTGGAAGACGCTGATCGCGGCGAATCTCGGCTGGACGTTCGACGGTTTTGAGTTCTTCGCGCTGTTCCTGACCGTCGGCTTCGCCTTGCACCAGTTGCTCGACGCGGCGCAATACGCGGCTATTCCCCGCTACGCCGGTTACGTCGTTGCCGCCACCGCCTTCGGCTGGGCGATCGGTGGGGTGATCGGTGGCATCATCGCTGATTACATCGGCCGCAAGCGGACGATGATTTTGGCGATCTTCGCCTACTCGCTGACCACTGGGTTGAGCGCGCTCGCCTGGAACTGGGAGTCTTTCGCGATCCTCCGTTTTCTCGTCGGCGTCGGGATCGGCTCGGAATGGGTGACCGGGGCTTCGATCGTGTCGGAGCTGTGGCCAGATCATTCGCGCGGCAAAGGCGGCGGCCTGTTGCAATGCTGTGCCGCCCTCGGCGGGATTTTCGCCTCCGGCGTGTGGCTCGTGATCGGCGGTACCGGGCCCAACGCCTGGCGATGGATGTACCTGGTTGGCGTGCTGCCGGCCCTCGCGACGCTATGGATCCGCCGTGGCATCCCAGAGTTGCCACGCTGGGAGCGATCGAACGAGCGCCGCGCCGAAGCGCGCGACCTGCACCGCCGTGGCGTCGAGTTGGTTGGCGAACACGCAGCGCTGACGCGCTTTACTTTGGTTGATCTGTTTGCCGACCGTGCGGTTCGACGGCCGCTGATCTGCTCGTTCCTGATGATGCTGTCGGTAACGTTCGCCTTTTGGGGTGTTGGCACCTTTATCCCGACTTATGTCGGCTCAATCGCCGCCAAAGCCGGTCTCCCCGCACCAGAATGGTCGGCTCTGGCCGGCCTCGTCTTCACCGTGTGCGGGGTGGTCGGGAGTGTGAGCCTGGGCTTTCTCGCCGACGCCTTCGGCCGCAAGGCGGTGGCGATGCTGTTCTATCTGATGTGCCTGATCCTCACCCCGGTGGTCTATCTTTGGGCCCAGGAGATCCACGTCCTGTTGTTCTGCGTCGGCGTGTTTGGCTTCTTCATCCTGGGGATCTGGTCCTGGGCGCCGATATGGCTTCCCGAGCTGTTCCCGACCCGGATGCGCGGTACCGCGATCGCTTTTATCTTCAATGCGCCGCGCTTCGTCGCAGCCGCGGGCCCACTGATTGCCGGCACCTTGATCGTCGCGCTTGGTGGTTATGGGCCGGGGGCCTCGTTCATCGGATTGTTCTATTTGCTGGGGTTCCTGGCAGCTCCGTTCCTGCCCGAGACCAGAGGCATGCCACTGCCTGAGCCGGTCGAGGTTCAGCGCGTCAACGCAGCCGCGAGGCGCAGCGCAAATCCAGAAAGATATCGATCAAACCCCATTTAAGGAGACAATGGGATGAGCACCTACTACTCCATCAAGAGCAAGTTGGACGGTAATGTGATCGACATCGAGAAGGCCTCCACCCAAGCCGGAACCGGTCTCGACGCATATCCGCCGAACGGGAACAACAACCAGCTTTGGGAGTTTGTGGCTGATCCCGCCGGCTCCGGATACTACTTCATCGTCAGCAAGCTCAATGGCAACGTCATCGATATTAAGGGCAATTCCGGGAAATCCGGAGCCAGTCTCGACGCATTGCCCCGGACGAGCGGCGATGACCATCAGCTCTGGGAGTTCGTCGCTGATCCCGCCGGCTCCGGATACTGCTTTATTGTCAGCAAGTCCAACGGCAACGTCATCGATATCCAAGGCGCTTCCACCAAAGCCGGAGTTGGTCTCGATGCATTTCCGTGGAAGTTCACCGGGTACGACAATCAGCTTTGGACCCTCGTTGATGGAAGCTTCCCCTCGGTAGTTGAGACTGTGCCGGTACCGCCCGGGGGCTATTCGGGTGCGGTGAATTACATTCTGGCGAACGGGTCAAGCTGCGCGATGCTCACTGGCGTCAAAGCGGTAATTGTCTTCACGGAAGACCTTGTGTGGGAATCAACCGACGCCGGTAGTCCCAAAGGACTTTCAATTCAGTTGAACGCGGAAACAAATAGCAATAAGAAACTCGATTGGTTGCAGTTTATTGTCCATATGGGTGACGATACTGGCCTTTGGCCATGGATCAATATTTGGTCGGGAGGAAGCAATCCACAAATGCTGTGGAACCAGTCCGTTGCCAAGCCGGTAGCAACCATGCCCCAGGCGGCGCGCATTCCCGCCGGCTATTCAATCGGCATCGACTTGCAGAACGATAGTGGAGGGAACGTAACCGGCGCGACCTGGACTGTTCGAGACGGGTCCGGCAATTCTGTTGGCTCTGTTAACTACCCTCTGTCAACGGCCGACGGAGGCGGCGTGCCACCAGGCGACCTGTGTCCGATTGCGTCGTTCCAGGTGACATTTGGGGGCGCGATGGACGCTGCCCACGCCACCTTTTCTTCGGGGGCTGGCGTGATCATTCTTCGGGCAGACCAGCCCATGAATGTCGATCCCTCTTATCCAACCTGTATCGGTTATATTGACGGAACTGGTGAGACCTCGAACATGGGCTACGGTGCACTGGGCGCGAAATCAAACACGCTGTTCGCGCAGGCCTTCGGCGTAGTCTCGGACAGTGCACAAGCACGGCGAGCAAAACCAAAAGCCCGAAAGCTCACCGCGCCGTTGCCAATGTGACGCGCTTAGGTCGGCTCGGTCTGTGAAGGAATTGACTATCTCACATTCTGGTACGCCAACGTCTGAGCTCCGCCGCGCCGGGAAGCTGGTTTCGGCTCAACCTCATGAAGGAAACGTCGTCATGCGCAGGTCTGGACCAATTGCGCTCGCCGCTGTCAGCGCGCTTCTCGCGACCAGCGGCCCCGCGCGTGCTGCGAGTTATATCTTCACTACCATCACCGCCCCCGGCACACCGGTTGGTGACTCCGCTTTTGCTCCCGGCATCAATGACAATGGCCAGGTTCTGGTCGATGCCGAGGCTCCGGGCGTGTCGTTTGACTTCACCGACATCGACGACGTCAACAATATACACACTCATGTGTACACACCTCTACCCGCATTTCCGGGATCTTCAGCGCACAGCACGGACGCGTTTGACATCAACAACAGCGGTGAGGCTGTCGGCGTTTATCATCCGCCCGGCGGTACCTGGCAGGGGTTCTCTTATTCCGGCGGCAGTTTCAACAGCGTCAACGCCTTCGGCAACTGGTACACCTATCCAACTGGTATCAGCAACAATGGGAAGATCGTCGGGATTTTCGGCGCCCCCGCCGCCCAGGGGTACGTTTATTCGGGTGGCATGTTTACCGTCGTTGACGGGGATCCTTCCCCGGCTAACGCCACCTTCGCCACCGGCATCAACAATGCGGGCGTGATCATTTTGGACTCCGAGCCCACTTCGGTGAACACTCTGAACTGCGATAGTTTCGTCAACGTTGGTGGCGTCAACAGCCCGATCGCCATGCCAGGCGAGGCAAATACCTGTGCCGAGACTATCAACGATAAAGGTGTGATAGTCGGCGGCGCGTCAAATGACGGCTACAACACAGGTCCGGGCTTCATCGACGTCGGCGGCGTCTTCACGGCAATAAACTTCCCCGGCGCGACCGAAACGACTTTGGATGGCATCAACAACCAGGGTCAGATCGTCGGCGACTACATCGACGCGAACGGCAACACCCAGGCCTTCGTGGCATCACCCGTTCCCGAGCCAGCAAGCTGGGCGCTGATGTTCATCGGCCTCGCCGGATTGGGCGCGGTCAAGCTCGGCTCGCGGCGCGAACTACGTCGCGAGGTCCGCTGGCCCGCATCTCCCGCACTGGAGGCGTAGTCTGCCTATGGAACGGAGGCCCGCGATAGGGATGTAGTGGCAACCACTCGTCAGACGTTTACCGGAGTCAAGGGCGGCCGGCCACGAATTAGGTCGGAGGCTCGTTCCGCCAACATCATGACGATCGCGTTTATATGCGCCGACGGCATGTCCGGCAGCGCTGCGGCATCGACCACTCGCAGAGCGTCGACACCTCGGACCTTCAGATCCGGGTCGAGCACAGCGTCAGGACCGCACCCCATAGCACAGGTCCCAAGCGGATGGTTGACGGTGATTACCGTATTTCGGATCCAGTCATCGATTTCGGCATCGGTCTTGAGCTCTGTGCCGGGCGTCAGTGCTTTCCCGCGAAATACATCCATCGCAGGCTGGTGTGCAACTTCCTGGGCGAGTCGAAACCCCTCACGCAAGGTCGCGAGATCGGCGTCGTCGGCAAGGAAATTGTTTATGATCCGCACCGGTTCGACCGGATCGGCTGAGCGCAATGTGACGTAGCCCTGACTGCGTGGATGCAGCAGCACCGGATTGATACCGAATAAGTCTTCGTAGGTCGGCGTCACACCTGGAAACCAGGGCCGTGGGTCTAGCGGCGCCCCGCGGAAAATGAATTCAAGGTCCGGCGCCTCCAGTTCCGGGCGGGTGCGGAGGAATGCGTACAAACCCAGCGGCAGAACGGTCGCCGGCCCCCTCCGGAACAACCAGGCCTGAGCCATGGCAAGCGCGATGCGATCGGCCCGCATCAACCGCCGAAACGGTCCGAGCCCCAGCCGCTGCCATCGCAGCACGACCATCAGGTGGTCCCGCAGGTTGCGGCCGACTGGCAAATCGACCAGAGGCGCAATGCCTACGCCACGCAGATGCCCGGCCGGACCAATGCCGGACAGCATCAATAATTGCGGCGAGTTGAAGACGCCGCCGCACAAAAGGACCTCGCGCGTTGCCTCGACGTGAATAGTGGCACCATGGTGAACGAAATCCACGCCGGTCGCGCGTGTGCCGCGAAGGGTCACCCGGGTTACGCGCGCACCGGTCCGCAAGGACAGGTTCGGCCGTGTCAGGACAGGTTTCAAATAAGAGGTTGATGCCGACGCTCTCCGTCCCTCCCGGATCGTGAACTGAGCACGCCCAAACCCGATGGGTTCGATCCCGTTGGCATCCTCGGTGGCCGGCCATCCGGCACGTTCCCCGGCCTCGCGCCAGGCATCGAAAAGTGGGTCGCGCGACCTGGCCCATTGCGTGCCCAGGGGGCCGGTGCCGCCGCGCCGGGGTTCTCGCCATCCTCCCAGGTTTCGCTCCGCTTGAAATAGGGCAGCGCATCCGCGAAGGACCATCCCGTCGCACCTTCGCGCGCCCATCGGTCGAAATCGGCGCGGTGCCCCCGGGTGTAGGCCATGACATTGATCGACGACGAGCCGCCAAGGACTTTGCCACGCAGCAACGTGAGCCGACGGTTGTTGAGATGGGGTTCCGGCTCGGTCGTGTAGCCTCAGTCGAACATCTTATGCTGTTGAAGCTTGCCCAACCCCAGCGGGATTTGAATGTAAGGATGACGGTCATGCCCGCCGGCCTCGAGTAGCAGGACCGTCGCGCCTTCGTCTTCGGTCAGCCGATGCGCCAGGACGCAACCCGCCGATCCAGCTCCGACGACGACATAGTCGTATGCGACGGCCGTGCTCATGGCTGATCTCCCGTGTTCAGCGCCGCAGCGCTCCGACACGCCGTCACACCACATGGCGTGTGACGGATGATGTCACGCTCACGCGGTCGGATCGCTCGAGTTCAGCCAGGATTACGGGTCCAAAACAAGAAGTTTCCTGACTCTGTCTGAGGATCAGTGCGTTCCCGCCACCGTCCATACCAAAGGGCAATGAGACAGCCGTGAGACTCCACGCTACTCCACCAGCCTCGCCTCGAACGGAGGCATCAGATCGGGCGCATCGAACTCCAGCACCCAGACGTCGGGATCGAACCGCACCTGCCGCGCCGACGTACGCATCCGCCGCTTCCTGATCCACCGCCGCCGCGCCCGTCCCGCGCATCCACGCCAGCGCACCATCCGCCGCCCGCACCTGCGACAGCACGGTCATCCCTTCGCGCCCGCGCAGCACCACCAGCACGCCGCCGGAATCCGCATCGCCCTTGCGCAGCACCACGCCCGCCGTGCCCGCGCGGTCCGCCATCCGCAGCGCCATCTTCACCCACAATCCAGCCTTAAGCCGAGGCTCCGCCATGCCACCTCCCCGATCGCGCCGCCATTGTGCAGGATGCACCTCCCACCACGCGAAATCGAGAGGTCCTGATGCGATGGCTCGCCGCCCTGCTCGTCTCTGCTCAGCGCCACCGCGGCGCGCGCGGATGACGCGATCACATTCGGCCTCGACTGGCTCGCCGAGGCCGAATACGGCGGCTACTACCAGGCCCTCGCCACCGGCATCTACGCGCGGCACGGCCTGAAGGTGACCATCCGCCAGGGCGGGCCGCAGGTGAACCAGATGCAGCTCATGATGGCGGGGCGACTGGACTTCAACCTGGGCGGCGGCCGCGCGATCGAGTTCGTGCAGCAGAACCTGCCCTTCGTCGCGATTGCCGCGATGTTCCAGAAGGACCCATCGGTGCTGATCGCGCATCCCGGCCAGGGTGACGACAGCTTCGCCGCGCTGAAGGGCAAGCCGATCCTGATCGGGGCGGACACGCGCTCCGGCTGGTGGCGCTTCCTTGCGGCGAAATACGGCTACAGCGATGCGCAGATACGTCCGTATACATTCAACCTGCAGCCGTTCCTGGCCGACAAGACGCTGGTGCAGCAGGGCTATCTCGGCTCCGAACCGTTCGCCATCGAGCAGGCAGGCGCATATCAATCCAGTGGTGCTGATGATTGCCGATGCGGGCTATGCCGGCTACGCGAACATCGTGACGACGAGCCTGAAGCTTGTGAGCGAGAAGCCCGACCTGGTGCAGCGCTTCATCGATGCCTCGATCGAGGGCTGGTACTCCTATCTCTATGGCGATCCGTCGCCCGCGAACAAGCTGATCAAGCAGGACAATCCGGAGATGTCAGACGCGCTGCTCAAATACGGCCGCGATGTGATGAAGATGCACGGCATCGTCAATTCCGGTGATGCGCCGAAGCTGGGGATTGGCGCGATGACCGATGCGCGCTGGGCGGAGTTCTACCGCTCAATGGCGGATGTCGGTGTTTACCCGAAGGGCCTGGATGTGACGAAAGCCTACACGCTGCGCTTCGTGGACAAGCGTATCGGCATGGAGCTGAAGAAGTAGCGTGCCAACCCGCCCCCATTGTCATTGCGAGCGAAGCGAAGCAATCCCGTGCGAGATTGCTTAGCTTCGCTCGCAATGACAGCTCGATCATGTTGCAAATATCCCAAGTCCGCCGACGCTTCGGCAACGTTGAAGCGCTGCATGACGTTTCGCTTGGCATCGGCGCCGGCGACTTCGTGGCGCTGCTTGGACCATCCGGCTGCGGCAAGTCGACGCTGCTGCGGCTGATCGCAGGTCTGGACCATGCGGACGGTGGCGATCTGACGTGGGACGAAGGACACCAGCCGAAGTCCGGCGAGATTGGCTTCGTCTTTCAGGACGCGACGCTGCTTCCCTGGGCGACCGCGTTTGACAACGTCTACCTGCCGTTACGCCTGGCCAAATTGCCGCGGACGCAGGCGGCGCCACGCATTCAGGACGCATTGCACCGCGTCGGCCTCGCTGGCTTCGAGTCAGCGCGCCCGCGCCAGCTTTCCGGCGGCATGCGCATGCGCGTGTCGATCGCGCGAGCCCTGGTCACGCGTCCGCGTCTGCTGCTGATGGACGAACCGTTTGCCGCACTCGACGAATTCACCCGCCATCGCTTGCAGGAGGATCTGCTGTCGCTCTGGCAGGAACTCGGCTGCACGGTCGTGTTCGTGACTCACTCGATCTACGAGGCCGCATTCCTCGCGCGCCGCATCGTACTGATGACTCCGCGCCCCGGCCGGATCGACCACGAGATCGCCTCGCCGCTGCGCCCTGGTGCGGAAGCGCGGCTTGATCCCGCCTACGCCGCTTTGGTCGCGCAAATAACGCACGAAATGCAGCGAGCCTTGGCGGCATGAAATACGCCCCTGCATTGTTCGGGCTCGCCACTTTGGCAATCTGGGAAGCGGCGGTGCGGATCACCGCCGTGCCGTCTTACCTCGTGCCCGGCCCTATCGATATCATTGCCGCATTCCTGGCCGCCCCGCGACTGTTGCTGCTGTCGCTTGGCTCAACTCTGGTGGTTACCTTCGTCGCGTTGGTGGTGGCGGCAATACTGGGTGTCGTGCTGGCGATCGCCATTGCATCGAACCGGCTGCTGGCGGCTGCGATTCAGCCTTGGGCCGTAGTCCTGCAAGTCACGCCCATCGTCGCGATCGCGCCATTGATCATCGTGTGGGTCGGCAATCCATTCGCGTCGCTCGTGGTGTGCGCGACCATCGTCGCGTTCTTCCCGGTGTTCGCCAACACGGCCGCGGGATTGGCATCGGCACCGCCCGAGTTGGTTGACCTGTTTCGTCTTTACGGCGCAAGCCGCTCGGCAACGCTGTTGCTGCTACGCCTGCCAGCCGCCCTGCCCTACTTTCTCGCTGGGTTGCGCATCTCAGGTGGACTGGCGCTGGTCGGCGCGGTCGTAGCGGAGTTCGTCGCTGGATCAGGCGGGTTTGCGTCCGGCCTGGCCTATCGCATTCTTGAAGCTGGTTACCGGCTGCAAGTGCCACGCATGTTCGCGGCGTTGGTTCTGCTATCGCTGGCAGGCATCGCAATCAACTTCGGACTGGGCGCATTCGCCACGTTCGTGTTGCGGCGTCGGGGCGAAACCTAACTGGTCGCAAGCCCCTTGAGATAATCCGCAACGGCTGCCGCTTCGGTGCCGCCCGCCTCGGCGTGCTTCAGCAATGGGATGCCATGCGGCCCGAGCCACGTCCTTGCCTGCGGCACAGCGGCTATCGTCGCGCGCACAATGTCCAGATGGCCAAGCATGGCAGCAGCGAAGATGTCCATTCGCGCACCATGTTCGAGCAGAAACTGAGCGATGTCCTTGCGGCCCATGTGAGCGGCGGCACCCAGACCAGTTTCCCAGTCGCCAGCGCCCCAATCCCATGCCGCATTGACCAGCGCCGGATGATCGCCAAGTAAATCGCGTACACTTGCGAAATCCGCATGTGCATCGTTCACGAATTGCCGCACGAGCTCAGGCTCCAGCCGCGGTTTGTCTGCCATGGCAAACTCCTGTGCCGAGTCACTCTGCCGCGTCGCGCCATCCTGTCGGCCGCACGACCTGAGTCAGCCGATCGCGATATGCCGATTGCCAGTCATCTGTCTCCAGCACGGCCTCGCCGCTACGGACTTGCCAGAAGATGGCCGGCTGATCGACACATGGCGGCACTTCGCTTTTCTCGTGCAATGCACGCGCTGCCATCAGCAACCGCCGCCGCGTGCGCGTGATCATCTGGTCGCTCGGCGCCAAATGCTCGAACGAGTGATCGACGATATCGCCCATGCTTTCGGTGATCGCCTGGTCTTGCATCGCAATGTGCGTGATGCCAGTGTAGATGACGTCATTGCGCTGCGCATCGCGATCGATCAGGTAGTCATTCGCTGCGCGCTGCACCGGGCGCCATCGGCCGAACCAGTCCGTCGTATTCGGCAACAAGTCCGGTGCTGGCGTTGAACCAGGGATCAGCGCTCCACCGGCCAAGGCTGCGGTCCGCGACGCCTGCTTCCACGCAAACCCGACGAACATCACATGCGTGTCGTCCATCGGCACCCACGCACGCGCGATCACGCGATCCACGAAGTCTCCCTGCGGAATGAACGTCCAGAACGGAAATGCGAAATGTGCAAAACGCCAATACGTCCGATCGTTTTCGGCCGGACGAAAGGCGCAGTACATCGTGCCCCAGTCGGTATCCGTGACATGATAGTCAGGCGCGCGATTGTTGACCTGATACATCAGCCAATTGCTTGGGTCGACCTGCTCAGGCTTCACCGAGCCGACATGCAACCAACTGAAATGCGAGGTGTCGATGTCGCCTTCCAGCGCCTGCAACCAGTTGCATTCGCGCTGAGTGAATGTGATCGAGAGATCGCTCTCAGGCAGCAGCGTCGCTTCGATCTCGGGCATCGGCGGCACTTCGGTGCGCGATCCCATATATACCCAGGCTACACCGGCGCGTTCCTCCACTTTGTAGGCTTTGGCGTGTACCTTCTGCCGGAAATCCTGCTCCGGCGGCAGGTTCGGCATATCGATGCAGTTGCCGTCGGCGTCAAACTTCCAGCCGTGATAAACGCAGCGCATGCCACCCGGCTCGTTGCGGCCAAAAAAAAGCGATGCGCAACGGTGAGGGCAACGGTGATCCATCACGCCAACGCGCCCAGAGTGATCGCGAAATGCGATCAGCTTCTCGCCAAGCAACATCAGCCGGAGCGGATCCCCGCCAGCGACAAGCTCGGACGACTTCACCGCGGGCAACCAGTATTGCCGCATCAGCTCGCCCATCATCGTGCCTGGGCCGATCCTGGTGAGCTGCTCGCTTTCGATTGCGTTGGTCATGTCTCGCTCCCAGTCAGATAGTTGCTGACAATCTCGTAGCGCGCACCTATGGTATTTGATGGCTGGCAAATAGACCAGCCCGCGCCTCTGGTAGTGGCAATTCCGCCGCCGGAGCGAAAGAGCATGTACTCGCCTTAATCGTTTGCCGCCGCCGTGCCGGACAAGACGAAACACGGGAGGACGTTATGCTCGAACATCTGGAGCAGCAGCAGAAACTCACCCGCAATCAATGGCGCATCATCGCCACCGCGAATCTCGGCGATATGCTCGACTTTTTCGATTTCTTCCTCATCGGCTACGTGCTCGCCTTCATCATCGGCTCATGGAAACTCACCTTCGGCCAGTCGGCAATCATCCTGATGGCATCGGGTCTCGGCGCCGTGCCGGGCGCGTTCTTCTGGGGCTGGATGGCTGACAAGTTCGGCCGCCGCACCATCTTCATGACCACTGCACTCAATGTGGCGATCGCAACTGGCATCATGGCCTTCACGCCAGACCAGGACGCGCTGGTGCCCGGCTGGTTCTTCCTGGCGTTCTTCCGCTTCTTCGTCGGCTTCGGCAATGCCGGCCTGATCGCAGTGGACATCCCACTCGTGCAGGAATTCGTTCCGGCGTTCAAGCGCGGCTGGGTCAGTGGATTGACCACCGTGCTGCTGCCGGCCGGCAACATGCTCGGTGCGGTGTCAGGCGCGTTCCTCGCGCCAGTCATCGGCTGGCGCGGCCTGTTCCTGGTCGGCCTCGCCCCGGCAGCGCTCGTGCTGCTGATCCGCTACTGGGTTCCCGAATCACCGCACTGGCTGCTGCGCCAGGGCCGGATGGAGGAAGCGCGCAAGTCACTGGCCTGGGCCCTGCAAGTGGACCCGCAACAGATCACGCTGCCAACCGCCGTTCCAGACGCGGTGCAACCCCTGCCCTGGCGGCAGTTGTTCCACTATCCGCGCAGTGTCGCGGCAGGGTGCCTGACCGCGATCAGCCAGACCGGTGGCGTCGGGCTGTTGCTGTGGATCACCGCGCTGTTCGTGCTGGTGCTGCGGATCACGCCGGCGGAGGCCTCCTACCTGATGATCTACGTGTCGATCGTCGGCATCCTGGGCCGCCTGTTCTGCTCGTATCTGTCGGATGCGATCGGCCGCAAGGCGTCGGGAGCGATCATCGGCTATGCCGGGGCGATCACCATGGCGCTCGCCGGGTATATGAACAGCGTCTGGCTGGGCGGCGTGTCGATATTCTTCGTCCTGCTGATGGCCCAGCGGTTCTTCGGCGACGGCAGCTACGCGATCATCGGCCCGTACATTGCCGAGATCTGGCCTGCTCGCCTGCGCGCCAGCGGCATGGGCCTGGCGTATGGCTTTGGCAATCTGGGCAAGATCATCGGTCCGCTCGGCCTCGCGCTGATCATCGGTTCGTCCAACTACGTCAGTCCGAAGGCGACAATCGGTGCGATCGGGCCGGCGTTCCTTTTCCTGGCATTCTGGTATGCGCTCGCTGCCACCGCCTTCGCGTTCGTGGCAGTTGAGACGAAAGGACGCTCGATCGACGAGATCGACGCAGCGCTGGCGAAGGCGACGGCGGCCGAATAGGGCCGGCCTCGCCTACCCCTGCCAGACCGAGACCAGATCGCGCACCGTGGGTCGGGCCGCTGGCGAGCCACTGCCGACCTGCGTGCCGACATAGAGGAACCCAACGATGTCGTTGTCGGCATCCAGTCCGAACGCATGCTTCACCGTTGCATCGTATGCCGGCGCGCCTGTCTTCCACATCGCGCCATAACCGAGCGCATTCGCTGCAAGCATGATGTTCTCAGCCGCCGCCGCCGCTGATACCAGTTGCTCCACTTCGGGGATCTTATGGCCCCGTTGCACCGTCGCAGCCGCCACCACGATCACCGGCGCACGCATCGCCTTATCGCGCTCACGTTGCAGCATGTCGGCCGACGCATCCGGCTGTTGGCGGCGCAGGCAATCGGCCATCAGCTCGCCGAAGCGTTCACGCTTGTCCTCGGGCACCACGACGAACCGCCACGGCCGCAGCCGCCCATGGTCCGGCGCCCGAAGCGCGCTTTGGAAGATACGATCCAGTTCCTCCTGATCGGGACCAGGCGATGTCAGCTTCGTCGCCAACTCACGTCCGACGAGCAGTTCCAGTGCGTCCATCAACAACTCCTTCCTCAGTGCGTGATCGGCCCATCGGCCTTCTTCCACGCATCGATACCGCCGTGAATATGGCATGCCGTGGCCAGCCCCGCATCCTGCGCCGCCTGCACCGCCATGGCCGAGCGCTCGCCGAACGCACAATAGAACACCAGGCGCTTGTTTGTCGCGTCGGCAAGGGCGTGCAGCATGCCGCCGTCCTGGATGTTCTCCTGCAAGTCAGGATAGGGCGCATGCAGCGAACCGGGAATGACCCCATGCCGTTGGCGCTCGGTAGTCTCGCGCAGATCGATCAGCACGACATCGCGATGGCCGATCAGCACCTTTGCCTCGTCGGCCATCACCGCCCAGCCGCGGCGCGCAATTTCCACTTGCGCGAGGCCCTGCCGCATGTTCGCCGGCACCGCGACGTCCATCATCTTCGGATTGGACAGGTTCAGGTTATTCATCAATGCGATGTATTCATCGGCCGACTTCACCTGAAGACGCGGATTGCAGCGCTTCTCCTCGCCGATGGTGCTGACGGTATCGCCCTTGTAGTCGTGCGCCGGAAACACCATCGTGTCGTCCGGCAAACGCAGCAGGCGATTGAAGATCGATTTGTACTGCGCACGCGGATCGCCATTCTGGAAGTCAGTCCGGCCGGTGCCACGGATCAGCAGTGTGTCGCCGGTGAACACGCGATCCGGCATGATGAAGCTATAACTGTCATCTGTATGGCCGGGCGTATAGGCAACATCGAGGCTGATCCCCTCGATCCCCAGCCGGTCGCCCTCGGCGATGCGCATCGAAACGACGTCGACGCTGGATTGCTCGCCCATCACCGTGATGCAGCGTGTCCGGTCCCGCAGCGCGCCGAGACCGGTGATGTGGTCGGCGTGCAGGTGGGTATCGATCGCCTTCACCAGCTTGAGGTCGAGTTCGCGGATCAGCTGAAGGTACCGATCGACCTTCTCCAGCACCGGATCGATGATCAGCGCCTCGCCGCCTCGGCGGGAGGCGAGCAGATAGGTGTAGGTGCCGGATGTCGCGTCGAAAAGCTGACGGAAGATCACGGTTTTCTCCTGATGAGTGCACCAGGAGAAAATTCTACCCGCCACAAGGGGGTTCACTCAAGACGGCAGAATCTCCCACTTCTCGATAGTGCGCTTCTCGATAGTGCCGACGATGAGCTTTTCCGTGGCATATCCGACGATTGCGACCAGGATCATCGCAGTCATCAGGTCCACCGCGCGGAACTGGAAGCGCGACTCCATGAGCAAATAGCCGATGCCATCCTGGGACGCGAGCATTTCCCCCGCGACGATCATGCGCCAGGCACCGCCCAGGCTGATCCGCAATCCGGTGATGATATAGGGCACTGTCGCCGGCAATACGACGCGCAAGAAGAAGGTCACCCCCCGCGCGCCGAAGCAGCGCCCTGCATCCAGCACGGTCGGACTGATCAGCCGGGCGCCTGCCTCCGCATTGAACAGCAGCGGAAAGAACACTGTCGCGAACACGACGAAAATCACCGCCGCATTGCCAAGTCCGAACCAGAGGATGGCCAACGGAATCCATGCGATGCCGGGGATAGGATAGATGCCCTGGATTGCCGGCATCAGGAATTCGCGTAGCGTCATGATGCGCCCTAATGCCAATCCGAGCGGGATCGCGATCACGGCCGCGGACACAAAGCCCGCCATCGCACGAAGGAAACTGTGCGAGAGATGCACGTAAATGTTGGGACCATACAGCCAGTGAGGGTTGGAAACCGTCAGCGTCACAATCACATTACGCAATACAGTCAAAGGCTCGGGCAGCAGCAGCTCAAGATCCAGAACCTGCGACATGACTTGCCATGCCAGCAGGATGAGCAGAACGCCTGTGGCACCACGAATAAGACGCCGAAGACGCACTCTCCGGTTGCGCAGTCTTATGTGGCGAGTGAAGTCCTCCCGCGCATGGCTGACCTTTGGCTCCGCGGCAATCTCGGCGACGCGATCGACAGTGTTCATGACTTCTGCTGCACGTAGTCGAGATCGAACACATCATTCACCGTCATCGTCTGCGAAATCTCTCCACGGGCCAGCATCGCGCGCCCAAGAATATCCCACCACGCATTGGCAGCCGCCGCGGTAAGACCCACCCGAGGATCAAACCGGTCGTACATGGCCTCGATGACAGCCGGGTCCTGACGCGACCATTCGCTCATGATCGCCACCATCTCCGCCTTTGGTGCTGCCGAATAGCTGGCACTCGCTTCACGCAAAGCCTGGGTGAAGCGTCGCGTCACGTCGGAATGCGCCTTCATGAAATCCATGTTGCCGCAAACTCCGGTGCCTGGCACCAGCCTGGCTTCCTGCCCGAAATCGCCGCGGTTGCTGTTCATGAACTCGAAACCGGCATTGGCACGCAGCGCGAGCGTCGTCGTCAATGCGTCGTGCATGAAACCATCGAGCTGGCGGCTGACCAGCGCCGGCAACATCTCAGGACCGCCAATGGTCAGAAATTGCCACTTGAAGTCGTCCGTCGTCAGGTTCTTCGTGCGCAGAAAAGCGCGGAACATGATGAGGTGGAATGAAGATGGATTGGACAAGCCGATGCGCAGGTTCATCGTGCGCAGCTCGTCGAGCGACTTTCCCTTCAGGTCATTGCGCATCACGAAGAATGACCCAGCGGAGATGCCGCCTTCGATCAGCGCGATCGGCAGCTTCTTGCCTGCTTCGAGATAGCGCGAGTTTGCATGCGCCACCTCGCCGCTGGCACCGAGATAGAAGTTGATGTTATTGCTGAGCAGTTGCTCAACACCAGCGGCAGTCTGACCAGAGGGGAACGGGTTCTCCTCGACATCGAGGCCATTCTTTGTGAACGCGCCGGTCTTGACCGCTATCCAGTAGATGACCGTGACGATGTTCGGTTTCAGCATGCCGACCTTGATCTTGTCAGCAGCAAAGGCACGTGACCGGGCAAGTCCAGACAAGGCCGCGACAGCAGGAAGCGCCAGCAAGCCACGTCGCTTCATCGCAGGATCCTCCCGGATTCCGCCGCGTTAATTACGGCGCCTTCTTCGAAGCAGCACGCTATGAGTCACATTCCACGTGGTCAAGCCATTCGGCCACGAGATCGCGTGCCTCGCGCGGCGAAGCCGCCGGGTGCCTGATGAGGTAGAGTGTCGTGCACGCACGAAACGCACTCACCTCATCGGTCCCCAGACGGCACAGCTCGTGCCAGGCACGTTGCACCGCACGTTGGCAGCTCGCAACGCCGCCATCGCCGCACATCGCCGCTAGGCCAGCCCGCAACGTGCATAGAACCGCACGGGATTTTCCCAGAATAGCTTACGTTTGCGATCTTCCGCCATGTTCTTCCAGCCGAGCACGATGTTGGTCGACTCGGGGAATGCGCTTTCGCCATGCGGATAGTCCGAGGCGTACATCAGCACATGTTCACCCACGATGTCGGCGACCATATTGGTGACCTTCTCGCCTTCCGACATCTCGATGCTCTGATAGTAGCGTCCACCCATCACGTATTCACTCGGATGGTGCTTCAGATCAGGTGGCAGCGCCGAACGGATCGTCTCCATGTGCTCGTCCAACCGAGCCATCCAGAATGGCAGCCAACCATGGCCGGCTTCCAGACATCCAAGGCGCAGCCTGGGGAAACGATCCAGCAGCCCACTGCCGATCAGCGCCGCCATGTTGCGCATTCCGCACCACGGGTGCGCCGCTGAACGCTGGAGCCAGAGATTGTCCCACGTGTCCAAGCCACCCGGAGCGTAGGGCGGCATCACAGTGAACGTGTGGAGCACCGCCGACAGGTCCAGTTCCTGTGCCTCAGCCCAGATGGGATCGAGCGATGGCAGGTCGATCGGCGTGCCGTATGGTGCATAGACCAGGACGCCCCAGGCCCAGCGCTCGCGCCCGGCGCGACGCATCTCCTCGATGCTTCCCTGGATATCGCGCGAGCTCACCAGCACAACGCCGCCGAGCCGTTCGGAGTATGGTGCGCAATAGTCCTTCATCCACCGATGGAAGGCGCGGTACATGCCCATTTCCAGCGCCACGTCATCACCAGCCGTGAACGTGCCGAACCAGCCCGATGGCAGCATGAAGTTCACGTCGGCGCCTTCGAAGTCCATATCGGCAATGCGCGCCACGGACGACCGATCCACGTCAGGCGAAATCGCGCGCTCTCGTTTCACGCCGGTGAACCCTGCCATGTAACCGCCCGGCGCGGGCTCGGTCGTCTCCGAATAGAGCCGGCGCTGATACCGCCGCTGCCCCTTGTTGTAAGAGACATGGCCGTTCTTGCTGCTGGCCTTATATTGCGACCAAGCCTCCAGCCGCCGTTTGTCATCCGCGCTCAGATACGTTTCGAGCACATCGACATACGGTCCGACATGCGCATCCGTATCGAAGAACTTATAACCGCCACGTGCCATGCTGCTTCTCCTTCAGGACAGTTCGCCGCCGGATGAGCGACGGTATTTTTCCAGCGCGGCCGCCGAGAGATAGCGCTCCTCGAGTGCACGCTGCTTATCGAGCCCCTCCCCCCCAGGCGGAAGTTCAGGGACGATGTAAGGGTGATTCTTGCGATGCTCGACGAAGTCTTCCCACGCGCCGATGCCGCGCTCGCGAAACTCCGCCATGAAGTCTGACAGCGCCGCCCAGATCACGTGGTGCGAGAAGCTCGGCAGCCAGGCAATGGTCGCTCCGAGCGCCAGATGCTCGTCCAGCGACAGATAGCGCGGCAGCTTGCCCTTCATGAAGGAAAACGGACATGCGACAGCGGCACGTGCCTGCTTGATCTCGTCGATCGAATGCGGTGACTCAAGCTGCACCCAGTCGACACCGGCTTCTCGGTGGTAGACGGCCAGCCGGCGAAGCGTTTCCTCCAGCCCGCCATTCGCCGCGTCGCGCGCGTAACACTGCGCCATGACGACGAAATCCGGGTCGAGCTCGTTCTTCATGTCCACCGCTGCCCGGTAGCGCACGATCGCCTGTTCCAGCGGCACCACCTCCAGCCCCGCGCTCTGGGTCCGCCGTTTCCCCTCGATCGGTTGATCGTCTATACGGATGCCGGCTATACCCGCGTGAATACATTCCCTCACCAGCCGCCGTACGGCCATGATGCCGCCATGCCCGGTATCGCCGTCTATGATCACCGGCGTCGAAACGCTGCCTGCGATCCATCCAGCGATCTGCACGCACTCCGTCATCGTCGCAGTTCCGACATCGGCCATGCCGGTATAGCCGCCAACCACGGCGCTGGTGCCAACGAACAGGGCCTCGCAGCCGCTGCGTTCCATGATGCGCGCCAGCGCGGCCGTCGGCGGATGCATCACGGACAGCACCTGCCCCTTGCGATGGATAAGCTGCTTCAGGCGCGTGGACGCGCGCGCGCCGTCACTCGGTGGCAACGCCATGTCGCTGCATCTCCTGCATGATGGTGGACTTCATCGCGAGAAACTCGGCCGAATGCCGATCGCGTGGGCGCGGCAACTCGTTGCGGATGTCGGCGGCAAGACGACCCGGGGACGGCTTCAGGATGACGATGCGATCGGCGAGATACACCGCCTCCTCGAGGTCGTGCGTGACGTAGAGCACGGTACGCTGTTCCGTCAGCCAGGTATTCACCAAGTGGTCCTGCAGCGTCATGCGGTTGATCGCGTCGATCGCCGAGAACGGCTCGTCCATCAGCAACAGCGCCGCATCGGTCAGCGCCCAGGCACGCGCCACCGCGACCCGATGCTTCATGCCGCCGGACAACTGGAACGGATACAGCGATGCCTGCCGTGCAAGGCCAACGATCTCCAGCACGTGCATCGCCCGATCGCGTGCCGCTGACTTCTTCCAGCCTCCCATCAGCAGCCCGAATTCGACGTTCTTCAGCACGGTCAGCCAGGCAAACAGCGCCGGGTCCTGGAAGACGACGCCACGATCCAGCCCCGGTCCCTTGATTGGCTTGCCATTGAGCAGGACACGTCCGCTGCTCGGATGCATCAGGCCAGCGACGATTTTCAGAAACGTACTCTTGCCGCAGCCGCTGGGTCCCAGGATGCACAGAAACTCGTTGCGCTGGATCGTCAACGTCAAGTGATCCAGCGCGTGGTTCCAGCCGAGCTGGCCCTCATAGAAATGGTCGACGTCGGTCGCCTCGATGACCGGTGGCGATGCCGCCACAGCCATTGGCGAGGCGCTCATGCGCCGAGATCGATGACGGACCGCATCGTCCTGGACTTCCTCAATGGTTTCATATATTGAAACTTAGTTTTATGTCTGGAGGGCATGCTAGTCACGACAGCCGCCCTGTCAAGCTGAGGGAAGAGGCAAACCTTGATGGATGTCGCAGCAGAAACGGCGCGATACAGCGTATCGACGGTGGAGCGAGCGTTGGAGGTTCTGCGTGCCTTCACGTATCGCCAGCCGGAGCTATCGTTGACCGACATCGCCGCAGCCACCGGACTCCACAAAGCGACGGTCTTTCGTCTGCTCGCCACTCTCTGCAAGGGCGGTATGACATTGAAGGATCCGCGGACAGGCCTTTATCGGCTTGGTTACGGCATCATCGCAATGTCAGAAGTGGCGAAAACCACCTCAGGCTTCGTCGCCCAGGCGCGGCCATTCATGCGCCAGATCCGTGACGAGCTGAACGAAACGGTCTATATCGCGGTCCGGGTTGGAGACGAGCGGATCAATGTGGACCAGCTCGAAGGCATCCGGGATTTTCGCCGTGTGGTGACGCTGGGCAAGCCAAGCCCGCTCTATGTCGGCAGTACCAGCCACGTCATCCTTGCCGCGCTGCCTGACGATGAAATTGCCGCATATATCGCTCGGACTGAGTTCGTGCCGCCGTTCCCGGGAGCTAAAATCGATGCACAGACGCTGCGACGCGCAATCGCCGAGACGCGGCGCAACGGTTTTGCCGAGACGCACAACAAACGCATTGACGAGGGCGCATCGATCTCGTCGTTGGTACGGGGCGCGGGCAACGAAATCATGGGCGCGCTGACCGTTTCGATCCCCATTAGTCGCTACTCGAACCCTGTCCGTACGCGCACGATCGAGGTGGTGACTGCCGCGGCCCGAACTTTATCGATGGAACTCGGCGGCAGTCCCTAGTGGATGAACCGCTGACACGACCCTCCTGTCATTCCTGCGAAAGCAGGAACCCAGTGCAAGGGCTGTATCAGCGCCTCTGGGTTCCCGCGTTCGCGGGAATGACTGTGGTGCGGGACCTAACCGTGCGCGGCCTTGCGTCGGCGCGTGGCAGCCGCTTTCTTCGCTGATACCGAACGGGCACGGGCCGGGCGCTTTGCCGATGCTGCTCCGCCGAGCTTGCCGCCCTTTCGAGAGGGCGCATGGCTGGTACGCTTGCCACGCCCGCTACCGCTCTTCTTGCCGCCGCCGGTTTCCTTGTTCACCGTAGCCCAGGCGCGACGTTCGGCTTCGCGGTCCGACACCCCACGATGTTCATAGCCTTCCTCGATGTGTTCGGCCTGACGCTTCTGCTTCTCCGAATAGGCAGACTTGTCCCCGCGGGGCATTCCGATTCTCCCGGTCAAAAGTTTCGCATGCCCCATAAATTGCAATCCGGATCCGAGTTCCCGTGCCGCCGCCGGACCCCGATTTAATTATATGTGCAAGGATTTCCCCGGTCGGATTTCACTCACATACATCGTGACGAAAACCAGGTGGCGTCCCTCCCGTTGAACGGGAGACGGGCCCTTTGCTCGTCTCGCTATAAAAGAGGGAGTACCGTAATGGTTGAACAGCGACACACCGGCAATCCTGGTAATTTTGCTGAAGATCGTGAGAAAGCATCGCGCGCCGGCCAAACCGGTGGGCAGCACAGCTCCGGCAATTTCGCCAATGATCGGGAGCGCGCCGCGGAAGCCGGCCGCAAAGGTGGCGAGCAGAGCCACAGCAGCGGCGGCCAGCATGGCTCCGGCAATTTCACTCAGGATCGGGAACGTGCCTCTGAGGCTGGCCGAAAGGGCGGTCAGCACTAAGTCATGAACAAGGGCAGTGCAGTGCGCAACTGCGCTGCCCTCCCTTACCTCACAATTCGAACTTCGCCTGCCGCGGATCGTTGATCTTTCCCGCTCGCCGCGATCGCGAGGCCGCCTGCGCGCGCGGCTCCGACGGGTGAAACGCTGACGTCCACATCTTCCGTCGCGCCTCATAAGCGCGCTGCCGCTCCGAGGCTTCAGCAAGGAACTTCGCCGTTACTTCCACCCGGACTGGTGGCAATCCACCGCGCTCCGTCATGGCTTCATCAGCAAGTCGCGCAGTTCGGGCACGACCCACAGCGGCCGCTCGCCGCGTGCCACACGCAGCACATTATCGAAGGAATTGCGCGTCTGCTTCACCCGCGTCTCTCGGCTTGCGCCGGCAAGGTGCGGCGTCAGCACCACGTTGTCCAGCGACAGCACCGGCTCCGATGGCGACGGCGGCTCTTGCGGAAACACATCCAGCCCGGCGCCAGCGATCTTGTTGCTAGTGAGCGCATCATGCAGCGCGGGGAAATCGATCACCGGCCCACGGCTGCAATTGATCAGCACCGCGTGCGGCTGCATCAGCGCCAGTTCCGCCGTGCCGATCATGTTGCGCGTCAGCCGCGTCAGCGGCACGTGCAGCGTGACGATGTCCGAGGTCCGCAACAGTTCCGGCAACAGGCGATAGCGGACGTTCAGCAGGTCCTCCTCGTGCTCGGCCAAGCGCACGATGTCGTTGTACTGGACGTTCATGTCGAAACCACCAGCCGCGATGCGCGCCACCCGTTTGCCGATGGTGCCATAGCCGATGATGCCGAGCGTCTTACCGTGCATCTCGTAGAACGTCGGCATCGGCGTGTTACCGCGCCACCGTCCGCCTGCGGTCATTTCATGCTGCGGCACCAGCTTTCGATACACCGCCAGCATCAGCAGGATCGTGTGCTCCGCGACCGCGCGCGAATTGGCGCCACCGTTGTTCGCCACCGGTACGCCAGCACGGCGTGCGGCCTCCAGGTCCACGTGGTTGTAGCCGGCGCTGAACAACTGCACGAGGCGCAAGCGCGGCGCCCCACGATAAAACGCATCGTCCATATTATCGACGTTGCCGAGCAGGTATTCTGTCTCGCCTAGGGCCTCCGCGTAGCGCGCCGTTCCTGGGGCGGCGATCACCAACTCGAAGCCGGCGGGAGCGACCGCCCGCGCTTCCTCGATGGCTTCCGCGTTGGTACCGGCAAACAGGATTTTGGACGGCATGGCGTTTTCCTCGACGTTTCCGCCACTCTACTTCTCCCCCTCCCCTTGCGGGAGGGGGTTGGGGGGAGGGGGCCGCGGACATTGCACAGCCCCCCTCCCCCTACCCCCTCCCGCAAGGGGCGGGGTGTTTTTGGTCTAGTCTATCGCCACGGAGGCACCCATGGACGAGCCCGTAACGATCGTGGATCATCCCCTGGTCCAGCACAAGCTGACGTTGCTGCGTGACAAGCGCACGCCGACGGCGCAGTTCCGCCTCCTTGCGCGCGAAATCAGCCTGCTGATGGCGTATGAGGTCACGCGCGTCCTGCCGCTCGAACGCGTCGAGATCGACACACCGCTGGAGCGCATGCAGTCTGCGCGCCTGCTCGGCAAGAAGCTGTGCTTCGTGTCGATCCTGCGCGCTGGCAATGGCATTCTCGATGGCATGCTGGACCTCGTGCCTTCGGCGCGCGTCGGCCATGTCGGGCTGTACCGCGATCACGAGACGCTGCTGCCGGTGCAGTACTATCTGAAGCTGCCGGACGATCTGCCACAGCGCCTGACGATCGTGGTTGATCCGATGCTGGCCACCGGACATTCCGCAAGCGCCGCCGTTGCGCGTGTTCGCGAGGCCGGCGCGACGCAGATCCGCTTCATGTGCCTCATCGCTGCGCCGGAGGGATTGCGCGTGTTCCGCGACGAGCAGCCCGACGTGCCGGTGTTCACCGCGGCAGTCGATCGGTGCCTCGACGAGAATGGCTACATCCGCCCCGGTCTCGGCGATGCAGGTGATCGGCTTTACGGCACCAAGTGACGCGCGACTGCGATCAGCGAGGCATCGCAGCCGCGCCCACCCACGATGGATAGTCCAACCGGCAGCCCATCAATCTCGGCACCAGGGATGCTGACCTGCGGGACCCCGGTCAGCCCGCCATGCGAACACAGGCAGGAAATACGCTCACGCAACGGCCCCAGTACCGGCAGCGGCAAGCCCTTCTTCGGTGCCGGGAACGGCGTCGTCGGCACGCACAGGATCGTACCGGGTGGCAGCAGATACGCCATTCGCCCTCGCGCTTCCTGTCGCATCAGGTCGGCCCAGCTTCGGTCCGTCTTGCTGATCATCGAACTCTGAACCAGGCCCCGCGCCACGCTGAACGCCATGCGGGGATTGTCGCGCTCCACCCACGGCTTGAACGTCTGCCATGCCTCGATCGGCTGCAATGTGCGCTGCGCCTGCGCCCAGACGGACAGGCCCTGCGGCGCCATGAGCTCGTCGCGCACGTTGCCGATGAGCTTTGCCAGCCGCTCCACCATCGGCCGCAGCGTGTCCGCCACCATGCGATCAGCGAAGCCGAACGCATCGACGGCGACAATCAGGCGCGTTGGCAGCACATCAGGGATCGTCTCGCACAGCAGCACGCTGGAGACTTTCGCGAACGTTTCTGCGTCCCGCGCGAACCAGCCGGTGGTATCGGAAGTCGGCGCTTGCGGCAGCATGCCAGTCAGGTCCAGACGACCGTGCGTTGGACGGATGCCGAACAGCCCGCAAAAGCTCGATGGCACGCGCACCGACCCGCCCGTGTCCGTGCCCAGCGCTGTATCGCAGAGGCCGGCGGCGACCGCGGCCGCCGACCCGGATGACGAACCCCCTGGCACACGATCCGGCGCCTTGCTGTTCAGCGGCGTCCCGTCGAATGCGTTCTCGCCCAGGATGCCCAGCGACACTTCATCGGTGATCGTCTTGCCGATCAGTGTCGCGCCGGCATCCAGCAACATCTGCACGGCCCAGGCATGCCGTGTCGGCACTGGATGCGTGCGCGCCCAGTCGTGATTGCCGCCGCCCGTCGGAACTCCCGCGACGTCGAACAGGTCCTTCGCCGCGAAGGTCATCCCGGCGAGCGGTCCACTTGCCGCGCCCTCGACACGAACACGTGGGCCAGGAACGAAGGCGTTTACGGCGTCTGTCATCGGTTGCCCTGTCACGCTAGACTTGCGGCGCAGCATAGGGAGTGAAGCAAATGGCCGACAATGGACCGACGATCATCGAGCTCGATCGCAAACGCATGACGGCGATGGCTGAGAAGGACATCGCCACGCTGAACACGCTGCTGGCGGACGATCTTGTCTACACGCACTCTTCGGCGCGGATCGACACGAAGCAGAGCCTGATCGGCAACATGGAGTCCGGCGCGACCGTCTACAACTCGGTCGAGCCGTCGGACGTGAAGGCGCAGGACCTTGGCAGCGCCGTCGCGTTGACTGGCGTCGCGCGCATCCGTGTCACCTCTGGGGGCAAGCCCAACGCATTTTCCGTCCGCTTCACCGACGTTTACGCCAACCGCGGCGGCAAATGGCAAATGGTCGTCTGGCAATCCACCCGTCTTCCGGACTGAACCTCTGGGCAATCGGGTGAACGATCCCTAACCGGTGTGCAGCGCGGCAGTGCGAGGTTTCACACGGAGGGCACGGAGAAGCTAAAGCCACGGAGAACCACCGAGAAACTGCTATGCGCTTCGCGCGAAGCGCATTGAGTTCCTGCTCGGAGCCCTCGGTGTCTTCGTGCCTCCGCGGCCTCCGTGTGAAACCTTGCTTTGCTACCCACACGGCGAAGCAGCCAGGTTCACCCGATTGCCCTGGACTGAACCTCAGGGGCCATTGACTCGGCCCCGCCACCCCGCGCAAGGATGCCGACATGCTCGCGCTGATCGACAACTACGACTCATTCACCTTCAACCTATACCACTTCCTCGGGGATGTCGGCGCCCGCTGCGAGGTCTGGCGCAACGATAAGATTTCCGTCCCCGAGGTGCTGGCGCGCGCACCCGAGGCGATCGTGCTCTCCCCCGGCCCATGCACGCCAAACGAGGCCGGCATCTGCCTCGACCTGATCGCGGCAGCCGCCGGCAAGGTTCCGATCCTGGGCGTCTGCCTGGGCCACCAGGCTGTCGGCCAGGCGTTCGGTGGCAATGTCGTCCGCGCCCCGGTGCCGATGCATGGCAAGGTTAGCCGCATCTTTCATACCGGCACCGACATCCTCGCCGGCCTGCCCACCCCATTCAGCGCGACGCGCTACCACAGCCTGATTGTCGATCGCGCGACGATGCCGGATGTGCTGGTCCCGACGGCCTGGACCGAAGATGGTCTGGTCATGGGCCTGCGCCATCGCACGCTGCCGATCTTCGGCGTGCAGTTCCACCCCGAGAGCATCGCCAGCCAGCACGGCCACGACCTGCTCGCCAACTTCCTGGCGATCGCCCGCGGCACGAACGAGCCGGCACGGGCAGCGTGATCGTGTAGATACGCAAAGTAGATACTTACAACTGATATGAGAATTGCGGTCGCCGTTCGACAGCGGACCAGCTCTTATTCGACAACGCCGTGCGCGATGCGCCCCAAGATAGCCTCGACCTGCTGCCTGCCTGCTTCCGTATCCAGCAAAGAGAATGGAACCTGTCCGCTTAGAGCGCCATTCGGCCTGTGCAGCCATGCATGCGCCTTGCGCCGATCGCCGAACACCTCATCAGCCATTGCATGCGTGCGGCACAACACATCAATTATCGATCCGACCCGGCGAGTCATTCGTCACCTCCGCACGAAGTCTGGCAGACAATTGGCATTCTTGCCGGGAGCGGCAATCGTCCCATTCCCTGTCGTTGACCCGCCGCTCACCCGCAGGCAAGGATGCGCCGCATGTCCAACAACCTGAAACCGGTCCTTGCCCGCCTCGCCGCCGGCGCAAAGCTGACCGAGGAGGAAGCCGAAAGCGCGTTCGACATCATCATGTCCGGCGAGGCGACGCCTGCGCAGATCGGGGCCCTCCTCATGGCGATGCGTGTCCGCGGCGAGACGGTGCCCGAGATCACCGGCGCGGTCCGTGCGATGCGCGCCCGCATGACCGCTATCGCCGCGCCGCCCAATGCGATCGACGTCTGCGGCACGGGAGGTGACGCGGCTGGCACGCTGAACGTCTCGACCGCTGTTACCTTCGTAATCGCCGGCTGCGACGTACCGGTCGCCAAACACGGCAACCGAGCCCTCTCGTCGCGGACAGGCGGTGCGGACGTGCTGGCCGCACTTGGCGTCAATGTGGATGTACCGCTCGAACGCCTCGCCGATATCCTGCGTGCCGCCAACTGCGCCTTCCTGTTCGCGCCGCGCCACCATCCCTCGATGCGCCATGCCGCTGGCCCGCGCGTGGAACTCGGCACACGGACGATCTTCAACCTGCTCGGTCCGCTCGCGAACCCGGCCCGTGTACGCCGCCAGCTTACCGGCGTATTCGCGCCCGAATGGGCAGAGCCAATGGCAGAGACGCTGGGACGGCTCGGCACGGAGACCGCGTGGATCGTCCACGGCCAGGGTCTCGATGAACTCACCGTCGCCGGCGAGAATGTGGTCACCGCCTGGCAGGAGGACACCATCCGCCGTTTCACCATCACCCCCGAGGATGCGGGCCTGCCGCGCGCGCCCGTCGAGGCCATTCGCGGTGGCGATGCGGCACTGAACGCGGCCACGCTTCAGGCATTGCTTCAAGGCGCCACCGGCCCATATCGCGACACAGTGCTGCTGAACGCCGCCGCCGCACTGATCGTCGCCGGGCGCACCAACGACTTGCGCGAGGGCGTGTCGTTGGCGGACCGTTCCATAGGCTCGGGCGCAGCGCTTGGAGCGTTGGAGACGCTGCGGCGCGAGACGACGGCGAACTGAAGGACAGGATGGATACCGCGAATATCGCCTCGAGCGACGTGCTTGGCCGGATCTGCGCCGACACCCGCGCTGCTGTAGCGCTTGCCAAATCGAACGCCAGCCTGGCGGACCTGCGCGCCGCGATCGCCGCCCGCAGCGACACCCCACGCGGCTTCGGTTCGGCTCTGAAGCAGGCGGTGGCGGACGGAAAGTACGGATTGATCGCAGAGATCAAGAAGGCATCGCCGTCGGGTGGGCTGATCCGCCGGGACTTCGACCCACCGTCACTGGCCAAGGCTTATCTCGAGGGAGGCGCTACGTGCCTCTCGGTGCTGACCGATGCACCGCACTTCCAGGGCAGTCCCGACCACCTGATGGCCGCCCGCAAGGTTTGCGACCTGCCCGTCCTGCGCAAGGACTTCATGCTGGACGCCTGGCAGGTCTACGAGAGCCGGGCGATAGGTGCCGACTGCATTCTGCTCATCATGGCCGCGCTGACCGATACGGAGGCCCGTGAGCTCGAGACGCTTGCGCGCGACCTCGACATGGACGTGCTCGCCGAAGTGCACAACCAGCGCGAACTGGATCGCGCGCTCGGCCTTCAGACATCGCTCATTGGCATAAACAACCGCAATCTCAAGACATTGTTGACTGATCTTTCGGTGACGGAGGAACTTGCGCCGCATGTGCCGCCCGATCGGTTTCTGATCGCTGAAAGCGGTATACGCAGCCATGAGGACGTACGGCGTCTCGCTAACGCCGGCGCGCAATGCTTTCTGGTCGGCGAGACGCTGATGCGCCAGCCAGACGTGAAGGCTGCCACGCAGGCCCTGCTAGGCACGGCATGACGGACGACTTCACCCATTTCGACGCGCGTGGGCATGCGGCAATGGTCGATGTTGGGACCAAGCCCATCACCGAGCGCACCGCGACGGCCCGTGCCCGCGTGGCGATGCTGCCCGCCACCGCCGCGCTGATCCGCAGCGGGGGCGCCAAGAAGGGCGACGTGCTGGGGGTTGCGCGCATCGCCGGCATCATGGCGGCAAAGCGGACGTCGGAGCTGATCCCGCTGTGCCACCCGCTGCCGATCAGCGCTGTGTCGCTGGATCTGACGGTGGCCGAAGATGCGGTGGAGATCGCCGCCACGGTCCGCACCACCGGACAAACCGGCGTGGAGATGGAGGCTTTGACTGCCGCCTCGGTCGCCGCACTGACCGTCTATGACATGTGCAAGTCCGTCGATCGCGGCATGCGCATCGAGGCGGTGCGCCTGACACATAAGGCAGGCGGTAAGTCGGGTGAGTTCGTTCAGGACTAAGGAAATGGAACCACAGATGAACACAGATGGACACAGATGATCTGTGTTTATCTGTGTCCATCTGTGGTTCCATAATTCTTCTTGTTCGACCTTGCTGTCATTGGCGGCGGCATCAACGGTTGTGGCATCGCCCGCGATGCCGCGGGGCGCGGGCTTTCGGTGCTGCTGGTGGAACAGGGCGACCTGGCAGGTGCCACGTCGTCTGCCTCCACCAAGCTGATCCACGGTGGACTGCGCTATCTGGAGTACTACGCGTTCCGCTTGGTCCGCGAAGCCCTGACCGAGCGCGAGGTGCTCCTGCGCATGGCGCCTCATCTGATCCGCCCGATGCGCTTCATCCTGCCCTATCACAACGGCCTGCGGCCGTGGTGGCTGATCCGCACTGGCCTGTTCCTCTACGACCATCTGGGCGGGCGCGAGATCCTCGCCGGCACGTCCTCGTTGGACCTGCGCGGTGACGCAGTGCTGCAGCCAACATTCTCCAAGGGTTTCGAGTATTCCGACTGCACTGTAGATGACTCGCGCCTGGTGATACTGAACGCGCGAGATGCGGCCGCGCGCGGAGCCGATATTCGCACACGAACCCGCTGCCTCGGCGCGCGGCGCGTTGATGGCATTTGGCACTTGTCGCTGGAGGGTGGCACATCGGCAGCGGCGCGGGTGCTGGTGGATGCGGCGGGTCCTTGGGTGACCCGCACCGTTGGCGAGTCTACATCACGTCACGTGCGGCTCGTGAAGGGCAGCCACATTGTAGTGCCGCGGCTCTATCAACACGATCGTAGCTACATTCTGCAAAATGCCGACGGACGGATCTGTTTTGTCATTCCCTATCAGGACGACTTCAGCCTGATCGGCACGACCGACATGGACTACCATGGCGATCCCTCCGACGTGTCGTGCTGCGATGACGAGGCTCGCTACCTGTGCAATGCGGTCGGCGATTACCTGCAAAGGGCGCCAGATCCTGCGGCCATCGTTTGGCGCTATGCTGGTGTGCGACCACTGCTCGATGATGGCGTCAGCAAGGCGCAGGAAGCCACGAGAGATTATGTTTTGGAACTGAATGGCGATGCTGTTCTGTCGGTGTTTGGCGGCAAAATCACTACCTATCGCCGGCTTGCCGAAGCCGCCATGACGAAACTGGCACCGCTGTTTCCGAGTATGGGTCGCACATGGACCTCGAGCGTTGCTTTGCCCGGAGGTGATTTTCCCTGGAATAGCCTGAATGACCTCCAAGCCGACGTGGCCAGGCGCTACCCCTTTCTTGCCGCTTCGACAGTCCAGCGCCTGGTTCGTGCCTATGGGACGCTCACTGAGGACGTGCTTGGCGATGCGCGAAACGTCAATGATCTGGGCCGTTGCTTTGGCGCTGACCTGACCGAACGAGAGGTCGATTGGCTGGTACGCAATGAGTGGGCGCGTATGGCAGAAGATTTGCTTTGGCGACGGAGCAAGATTGGATTACAATTCAATGCCGAGGAGTGTTCGGCGCTAACCGCCTATTTGTCGTCGTCAAACAAGATACGATTGGCGGCGCCGTCCATGTCATCGTATTGACCGGAACGCAGCGACCAGAGGAACAGCGCCAGGCCGCCTCCACCCAGGATCAGGCCCAGCCCGAGCAGATATAGAATGACGTTCATGCAGCTCTGCCACGCACACGGAAGCTGTTCAGCATGACAATCAGCGACGAACTCGACATCGCTGCGGCCGCGAGCCACGGGGTGACAAAGCCGGCCACCGCCAGCGGCACCATCAGCACGTTGTAGCCGATCGAGAGCGCGAGATTTTGCCGCATGACGTTGCGCGCGCGTCGCGCCGTCTCGATTACCGCCGCAACGGGCGCCAATCGATTGCCCTGGAATACCACATCGGCCACGGTCTGGCTGATATCGGCAGCGCTCGCCGGAGAGGCGGAAACGGAAGCGGCCGCAAGCGATGGACCATCGTTCAATCCATCGCCCACCATCAGGACTTTGCGGCCTTCAGCCACCAACGCCTCGACTGAGGCGACCTTCTGGATCGGCGTCTGGTCCGCTTGCCATGATCTAATGCCAAGCGACGCAGCAATGCCCGCCACACTGGAAGCGCGATCGCCAGACAGAAGCCGGATATCAACGCCCAGCAGTCGCAGCCGGTCCAGCGTCGCGGCGGCGTCCGTACGCAGCGTCTCGGCAAAGCCGAAGCGCACGGCTCCCGTGCGCGGCCGCACCAGCCACAGTTCTGGCCCGGTATTTCCTGCATGGGGGGGCCGAGGCTCGCCATCCACGCCTTGAGTGAAGGCCCAACTACCTAGCCGTACGTCCCTGGCACGCACGCCTTGCCCCGGCACCTCGACCGCGCCCCCGGCCATCGCCACCGGTCCCGCCGCAGCTACCAACGACCTGGCCAAAGGATGCCGGCTCGCCACCGCCAGCGACGCTGCCACCTTCAACACCGCCTCATCGAACCGGTCGCCGTGCTCAAGAGCCAGGACGGGTTCGGTCAGCGTGCCTGTCTTATCAAATACAACTGTATCTACATCAGCCAAACGCTCCAGCGCGGTGGGCGATTTCAACAGAACGCCCGTCCGGAACAGTCGCCCGGTTGCGATCACCTGCACAACCGGCACTGCCAGCGCCAATGCACAAGGACAAGTAACGATCAGTACGGCACTCGCGGTCAGCAGTGCCTCTCCTGCCGGTATTCCAGCGACGAGATACCACCAAAGGAACGTGGCCAGCGCTGTCACATGGACCGTCGGCGCGTAGCGCCGCGCCACCCGGTCGGCCAGCACGACAAAACGCGACCGGCGCGCGTCGGCCGCCTCGATCAACCGCACACATTCCGCCAGCAGCGTGCCGCCGCCAGTGGCAGTCGCACACACTGTCAGTGGCTCGCCGAGATTCAGGGTTCCGGCGAACACCTGCGCGCCAGGTCTTACCGGCGTTGGCAGGCTTTCGCCCGTGACCAGGCTTGCGTCCAACATCGACGAACCGTGCTCGACCACGCCATCGACGCCGATGCGTTCGCCAAGTCCTACCAGGATGCGATTGCCTGCTACGATCGCCTCCTGACCGCGACGTTCAACGGTGCCGTCGTCGCGCAGCACCGCAACATCTGTGGCACGCAGCATCAGCAACTGCTCCGCCGTCGCGCGAGCCTGTCCACGTGCGCGATGGTCCAGTAATCGGCCAATCAACAGAAAGAACACCAGAGCACAGGCGGAATCGAAGTAAGTGTTCGCTCCACCTTGCATCGTTTGGACCAAACTCATGCCGGTCACCAGGATGACGCCGAGGCTGATCGGCGCATCCATGTTCGTCCGGCCATGCCGCAGCACCGCAACAGCAGATGCAAAGAATGGCCGGCCAGCATAAGCGATCGCTGGCATGGCGATCAGCGCGGAAACCCAGTGCAACAGGTCGCGCGTGGCGTCCGTGGCGCCGGCCCAGACACCGACCGACAGCAGCATCACGTTGCCCGCGGCAAATCCCGCCACGGCCAGCGAGCGCAGCAACGCTCTGCCAGTGATGTCCTGCGCCGCCGCCAGTGCCTCGGCGGTAAACGGCATCAGCCGGTAACCAAGCGCTTCGATCGTATCTACGAGTGCACTGGCGCGCGTGATCGCTCCGCGCCATGCCAGATGCAACCGCCGCGTCGTCAGGTTCACTCGGCCTTGCAGCACGTCCGGTTCGCGCGCCAGTACGGATTCGATCAGCCAGACGCAGGCGCCGCATTGCAGGCCATCAACCGCCAGCGTCAGCTCGTGGCTGCCGTCCTGGCGGGTCACGACATAGCGTGACACATCCCGCAATTCTGCTGCTTCGGGACGCAGTGCGCGCAAACCAGGATCCATAACGCGCTGCGCATAATAACGGCCAAGTCCCAGCGCCTGGATCGTCTCATAAGCCGCCGCGCACCCGGGACAGCAAAAGCGATGACCGGAGGGAACCCGCAGGTTGCAGTGCAGACAAAGCGCGGTGGAAGCATGAGAAGAAATCCCCCCTCCCCTCGCGGGAGGGGCATAGGGGGAGGGGGTAGAGCCAGTTTCACCAGTACCCCCTCCCCCCAACCCCCTCCCGCGAGGGGAGGGGGAGATTGGTGCCTCCACCCCCGCTACACTCACCGCACGATGACTCGCCGCGTCACCGCCATCGTGTGGCCGCCAGCAGAGGCCGTCAGCGTCAGCTCCCATTGGCCGCGCAGCGGCAATACAGCATCCGCGACATAACGCCCCGCATCCACCTCATGAAATACCAACGACCGGGTCTCCGGAGCTCCGAGCGGCCGTTCGGCAGATGCTGCGACCGCCGCGTCATGCAGAGCCGCACCCAGACGATCGGTCAGCACCACCACGGCGCGTCCTGCATCATCAGTCTGCGCTGCCACATTCCAACCCAGGGCTGCCTCGCGCTGCGCCTGATCCAGCACATTGTCGTAGTGGTTGCTTAGCGCGAACCCTTCGTCGCCCTCGGCAGCGCCAGGAAAGCTGTGCAGCGCTGTATAGACCATCCCCGCATTCACCGCGACGACGATGGTCATGCTGACGATCACCGCTACAGGGAAGAAGCGCCACGCCGAACGGCGCCGGGACGGTGCAGATCTCCAGTCGATATAGCTCATCGAGGCCCCATGAACAGCGAGTGATAGACTGTCTGCTCACCTGTTTCTGTGTTGCGCAGGACGAAGTCGATACCCTGCGAACCATCCACCAGACGATCCGGGTCGCCCGCTACGGTAACGCGGAATGAACCGACGGTATCCGCGCCGACCATCAGCCCAAGGCGGCTGGCCGGACCAAGTCCCTCGTCCGCCTCGGTCAGGATCTCTCCGCTCAGTCCATCGACGCGCAGTTCGTACAGCACAGGCGCGGCCGCCTTGTTGATGATCTTCACGGTGTAGCCATTACGCAGATCGCCGTCAGGCAGGCGCACGAACAACGGTGCGCGATCATGCAGCACGGACAGTCCCAGCGAAGATCGCATCGCCAGTGCCGTTGTCATCACGACCACAGCAATCACCAGCGCCGAGACATAGATCAACGTCCGCGGCCGCAGCAGGTGCAGCGTCGTCTGCTTGCCCTGAGCCTTTGCTGCCTGATCCGCCAGTGTATCCCAGGTGATCAGCCACTTCGGGTGGCCGGTGCGCTCCATCACGTGATTGCATGCGTCGATACACAGACCGCAATTAATGCATTCCAACTGGATGCCGTCGCGAATATCGATGCCAGTCGGGCAGGCGGTCACGCAGGCGCCGCAATCGACGCAATCCCCTGCGGGCATGTCGCCGTGACGTTTGCCCCGGGTGCGCGGTTCTCCGCGCCAGCCCTGGTAAGTAACAGTGACGCTTTGCTCATCCAGCATAGCCGACTGGAACCGAGGCCATGGGCACATATAGGTGCAGACCTGCTCGCGTGCCCATCCGGCCAGTAAATACGTCGTCGAGGCGAACAGGAAGGTGAAGAAATACACTTCCTTCGACGCAGTGCCGGTCCAGAACTCCACTGTCACCGTCGGTGCATCGACGTAGTACATGATCCACGCGCCGCCGGTCCAGAATGCGATCACCAGCCACGCCGCATGCTTCGCCGCCTTGCGCCATACCATATCGAAACACAGCGGCTCCGCATCCCGCTTCATGCGCTCGTTGCGGTCGCCTTCGATCAGGCGCTCGATCCACATGAACAGATCGGTCCATACCGTCTGCGGGCACGTATAGCCGCACCAGACGCGGCCCATCACGCTGGTGACCAGGAACAGCGTGATCGAACCCATGATCAGCAGGCCGGTCAGGTAATAGATGTCCTGTGGCCAGAACTCGAGGTTGAAGAAATAGAATCGCTCGTGCCAGATCGACAGCAGCACCGCCTGGTCCGGTTGGTTCACGCCGCGGTGCCAGCGCAGCCACGGCAGCAGATAATAGATGCCAAGGCAGACGATCAGCACCGCCCATTTGAAGTTGCGTACCGGGCCGTGCACTGATTTTGGATAGACGCGCACACGGTTGGCGTACATATGATCGCCCGCCTCTTCGCGCTGAAGCTGGAGCTGGCGATCAGCCTTGCTGATGCGGGACATGGCTATAGATCAGGGCGGTGGGCATTGCCGCAGTCGTCATGGCGGGCGATGGTCGGACCATACGCTTATTCCCCTCCCCCCAAAGAGTGCACATACAGCGCGAGGCTCTTGATCGTCGCTTCATCGAGCCGCGTGTGCCATGCCGGCATCACACCCATCCGCGGATTGGTGATCTGCCCCACCACGATGTCGCGGCTGTCACCATAAAGATGCACGCGCGAGGCCAGCCGAGGCGCACCCTTCTCGCGATCCCCCTGGCCCGCGTCGCCGTGGCACACTGCGCAATTGTCTGCGAACAGCTTCTTGCCCGCCGACACATCCTTGCCCGGCTCCGCATGACCGTAAAGCCTCGTGACAAAGTCAGCGACCTGCTGAATTTCCTCCGGCTTCAAAATCCCATCCACGCCGAACCGAGGCATCTGCTGATCGCGTGCCTTCTCATCCCCGCTGCGGATGCCGTAGGTGATCGTCTGCTGGATGGCCGGCAGCGTGCCGCCCCAGATCCACGCGCCAGCCGCCAGTGCCGGATAGCCAGGCTGCCCTCCACCGCCCGCCCCGTGACACGGCTGGCAGTTGTTGGCGAAGGCAATCCGCCCAGCCGTGTCCGCCGCCGCCATGAGCTGCGCGTCCTTGCGGATGTCGTCGAATGAAAGCGCCTTGATCTTATCCATGCTGCCGGCACGTTGCGCCAGCACTGCTTGCACATCCTGGTTCACCGCGGAACGCTGCGAATAGCCCAGCACGCCATGAAAGTAACCGGTGATCCCTGGGACCGACGGATACAGCACGCACCAGACCAGAGCCCAGGCGACGGTCGCGTAGAACACATAGATCCACCACTTGGGCAGCGGCGTGTTCAGCTCCTTCAGACCGTCCCATTCATGGCCGGTAGTGTTGGTGCCGGTAACCAAGTCTTTCTCAATCTTGGTGGGCACTGTTCCGGCTCCTCAGCGATCATCTTCGAGCGGAATACGGCCATGCTGCTCGATCTTGGACTTGCGTCCCGGCCAGTAGGTTGAGACAAGGATCAGCACGAACACGACAACGACTGGCGCGATCCAGTTGTGCTGCAGCCAGGTGATGATGCCCATCATGGCTATTGCTGCAGATGTTCGTTGGCGGGATCGGCGAAATCCACCATCGTGCCGAGCACTTGGAGATACGCCACCAGCGCATCCATTTCAGTCACCTCGCGGCCGTCACCCGGCACCACCACCGCCTTCGGATAGCGTTTCAACAACGCCGTGGCGTCGGCATTCGGATCGGCCTGGGTTGCCAAATCGCTTTTGGCGTCGGCGATGTCTTCATCGGTGTAGGGCACGCCAACCTCACGCAGTGTGCGCAGCCGCATCTGGATGTCGTCCATTTCCAGCGGCGTTTCGGCGAGGAACGCGTAATGCGGCATCAGCAATTCCGGCACCACGCTCTGTGCGTTCTTCAGATGCGCATAGTGCCAGTCGCTGGAATACTTGCCGCCAACCCGCGCCAGATCGGGACCGATACGCTTCGAGCCCCACTGGAATGGATGATCATACATGCTCTCCGCGGCGAGCGAGAAGTGGCCATAACGCTCCACTTCATCCTTCAACGCCCGGATCTGCTGGCTGTGGCAGAGATAGCAGCCCTCGCGCACATAGATGTCGCGGCCGCGTTGCTCAAGCGGCGAATATGGACGCACGCCTTTGACATGCTCCACCGTCGTCTCGATGGTGAACAACGGCACCACCTCGACGATGCCGCCGATGGCGATCGTGACCAGCGTCAGGATCAGCAGGAGAAAGGCATTCTTCTCAATGAATTCGTGGCGGATCCTCATCGGTCACTCTCCCGCCACGGCGATAGCTAATGGCGGCGCCACCGATCGCGCGGTGGATGGGCTGCGCACCGTCATGATCATGTTGTAGACCATGATCAGGCCACCGGTGAGGAACATCACGCCGCCAAGCCAGCGGATGACGTAGTACGGATGCACCGCCACCACGGACTCTGCGAACGAGTACTGCAGGAAGCCGAACTGGTCGTAGGCGCGCCACATCAAGCCTTCCATGATGCCAGCCACCCACATCGAGGTGATGTAGAAGACGATGCCGAGCGTGGCGATCCAGTAGTGCCACGAGACCAGCCGCGTCGAGTACATCCCGCTGCGCTTCCACAGCACGGGAACGAGGTAATAAAACGCGCCGAAAGTGATGAACGCCACCCAGCCCAACGCGCCGGAATGCACGTGGCCGATGACCCAATCGGTGTAGTGGGCGAGCGCGTTCACGTCACGCACCGACATCACCGGGCCTTCGAAGGTGGACATGCCATAGAAGCCGACAGCAGTAACCGAGAAGCGCAGGCCAGGATCGGTGCGCAACTTGTCCCACGCGCCGGAGAGCGTCATCAGGCCGTTGATCATGCCGCCCCAGGACGGCATCCACAGCATGACCGAGAACGCCATACCGAGCGTCTGCGTCCAGTCAGGCAACGCGGTCCAGTGCAGGTGATGCGGCCCGGCCCAGATGTACAGGAAGATGAGCGACCAGAAGTGCACCACCGAGAGCCGGTAGGAATAGACCGGGCGGTTCGCGGCCTTGGGAATGAAGTAATACATCATTCCCAGGAATCCCGCGGTCAGGAAGAAGCCAACGGCGTTGTGCCCATACCACCACTGGATCATGGCGTTCTGCACGCCCGCCGTGACCGAGTAAGCGTTCGCCGAATACACCGAAATCGGCAGATAGATGTTGTTGCCGATATGCAGCACGGCGACGGTCAGAATGAATGCGAGATAGAACCAGTTCGCCACATAGATATGCGGCTCCTCGCGCTTCATCAGCGTGCCGATGAAGATCACCGCATATGCGACCCATACCACGGTCAGCCAGACGTCGATGTGCCAAGGTGGTTCCGCGTATTCCTGGCTCTTGCTGAACCCCATCACATAGGACAGCGCGGCCATGACGATAAAGAACTGGTAGCCCCAGAACACGAAGTTCGCGAGCGCCTCGCCGCCGAACAACCGTGCGCGGCAGGTTCGCTGCACAACATGGAACGAGGTGCCGAACAGCGCGCAACCGCCAAAGGCGAAGATTGCCGCGGACGTGTGCACCGGACGGAGACGACCAAAATTGGTGAACGACAGGCCCAGGTTGAACTGCGGCCAAGCCAGTTCGGTCGCGATATAGACGCCGACAGTAAACGCCACGATGCCCCATAACACCGAGGCAATCAGAAATTTCTTGACGATCGCCTCGTTGTAGAGTGGCTCAGCCATGCCGACGGGCCTCGGCCTTATCGAAATGGCGGCGGAGCAGCCCGAACTCGAAGACCGTGGTGAAGCCGAACAACGTCAGACCAAAGACATACATCTCGTCGTCCATCGCGCCCGAGGCGAGGAACAGGCCGATGATGCCGAAGACAAGCATCAGCAGGCCGACGATGAAGTCACTTGCCTCGATGTCCATGGTACGCTCCGGTACGGGGTCCGCAGAACCATGGCGGCTTCGAGTTAACGGATCATTGATCTGGATCAATGTGATGTAGCCGCATCGGCTCAGGAGTGAGCGCATGGATTGGCCTTTCCGTTCTTTTTCCCGTCATGGCCGGGTTTGTCCCGGCCACCCGTAGCGGCATGTCGCAACGGGTGGCCGGGACAAGCCCGGCCATGACGGGGGTGAGGAAGGCTCCGGTGCTGGCCGAACTCTGCGGCTCTTTGCCACTGTCCGGCGGACTGCTGCTAAGCCTGTTCCTGGCAGGCGCGGCGGGCAGCACGATGCATTGCGTGCCGATGTGCGGCGGCTTCGTGTTGGGTCAGGTCGCGGACAACATGGCCCGAATGCCGATGGCGCGGCTATGCGAGTGGCGCCGGATCACCGGCGGCGCGTTGCTGCCGTATCATCTTGGCCGGCTGACAACCTACGCCGGTTTGGGTGCGCTCGCCGGCCTGGGCGCAAGCCAATTGCCGTGGTTCGGCAAGATCTCGGCCGCGCTGCTGCTGCTCGGTGCGGCGCTATTCCTGATCCATGTGGCGCGCATCCTGCCGGGGCTGAGCCGCGCACCGGCCGGATGGGCTCGTTTCGTTACTTCGATGGCACGGCGTGCCGGTGGCGGCTACCCGCTTGGAGTCGCACTGGGTTTTCTGCCCTGCGGGTTCCTTTACGCCGCGCTTGCCAGCGCTGCGGCAAGCGGCAGTTCGCTACTCGGCGCAGCAGCGATGTTGGCATTCGGTCTTGGCACCGCGCCGGCGCTGATCGCGGTGGGCATCGCTGGCCAGGCCGCCGGGCGACGCTGGCAGCGCGGCAACACGGTCGCCGCGCCCGCGGTGATGCTGCTGAATGCGGCTCTGCTGGTGCTGCTGGCGTTACGAGGCTTCGCAATTGGGCTGTGATGGAGGGTGAACTGGAACCGGGAATGCGGGGGATGCGCGCCGCTTGTCGTGACTGGTCCGAGAGTTGAGGCAGTTCGCGCCGCCAGCTCTCCGTATTCGCGGTCGCGCACGCCTCTTAGAGCAGCATCGGGTTATCTGCCGAGCGAATTGGTGTCATTGCGAGCGAAGCGAAGCAATCTCGACGGTGCAACGCTGCGCCGCGGCGGAAGGGTCAGTTGGGCTCTGGCATGCCGCCACGAACAGCAACGAAATGAAAGCGAAAACCGGGCTCAAACGCATTCGGCACCGAGACGTAATGCTGGCGATGCCGTTACGGTGGACGATTGGGTGCGGTCAAGTGAAACTCCGGCCACATGGCCAGTAGAACGGTAAACCGTGCTATGCCTTCAACAACAGACGAGGCAGCACTTGGCATCACCCGACCCGTTCAGTTGGATCCGCTTGCCGTGGCGGCAGGCCACGCTGGCAACTTCGTTGTCGACCTCCGGCATCGGCCTGCATGGTGGCGAGACGGCACATGTCACGGTGCATTCTGCGCCGGCGGATACCGGCCGTGTCGTGCGCCGCATGGGACAGGATATTCCGGCGCTTTGGACCCATCGCGTGCAGCAATACCTGTGCACCGGCATCCGCAGTGACACCGGCACGATCGTCCGCACCGTGGAGCACCTGCTGGCCAGCCTGTCCGTGTTCGGCATCGACAACGCGTTGATAGAGCTCGACGGCAACGAACTGCCGATCTTCGACGGCAGTGCTGTGCCCTGGTGCCATGCGATCCTGAAGGCCGGTGTGCTCGAACAGGATGCACCGCGCATACATCTGCGCATGCTCGAACCCGTGGAAGTGCACGAGGACTCCGGCTCCTGGCTGCGCATCGAACCGGCGGATGCATTCTCGATCAGCGTTACCTCCGATCCACCCGGGTTCGGCATGCTGACCTGGGACGGTGAGCCAACGCCGTGGACCTTCCTGTGCGACATTGCTCCATCGCGGAGCCACGGCCCAATCCTTAGCTTTCCGTCGAAGCTGTTCTTCAGCGCGACGCGTCAGCCACGGCTGCGCGGCGCAGGCCTCGCTACCGTCGGCCTGACGTTCCGAGGCCGCTATATCAACGGCATGCGCGTGCCCGACGAACCGGTGCGGCATCGCGTGCTCGATCTGGTCGGCGACCTGGCACTGACAGGCGCACCATTGATCGGCCGCGTCACCGGCCACCGGCCGCGCCACGACCTCAACAACATGCTGGTCGCGGCGATCATGCAGCAGCCACAGACGTGGGAGCCGGTCACACTTGAACCCGAGCGACCCAGAGGAGCACAATCCGCCCAACCATAGGGAGGTACGGCGGATGTCTTCGTCGCTGCCCGTCAACGATCTGATCGACCTGAAGCACGGCATGATCAGCCGCGAAATCTTCGTCTCGTCCGAATTCTACCGCGAGGAACTGGACAAGCTCTTCACCCGCGCCTGGCTTTTCGTCGGCCACGAAAGCCTAATTCCAAAGCCAGGCGACTTCTTCACCTCCCGCATGGGCGAAGAATCGGTGATCCTCTGCCGCGACGCAGCCGGCGCGGTACACGTGTTCCTGAACTCGTGCCGCCACCGCGGGATGAAGGTGTGCCGCTACGAGCAGGGCAACACCTCGTTGTTCGTCTGCCCGTATCACTCCTGGAGTTACACCACAGACGGCAAGCTGCAAGGCGTGCCGCTGTATCGCGCGCTCTACGAAGGCACGTTGAAGCGCGAAGACTGGTCGCTGATCGAGGTGCCAAAACTTGCGCTGTACAAAGGCACGGTGTGGGCGTCGTGGGATCCGGACGCGCCTGGCCTGATGGCGTATCTCGGCACCGCGGTGGACCACTTGGATCAGGTGCTGGATTGCCGCGACGGACGCCCGGGTGGTTCTGAAGTGATCGGCGTCCACAAATGGGTGTTCCCCTCCAACTGGAAGTTCGCCGCCGAGAACTTCCTCGGCGACACCTACCACAACCCGTCGCACCGCTCGGTGGACATGATCGGCATCGGTCCCAGTGCGATGCGCGGCCAGCGGCGCGACAACGAATACAACAAGGGCCAACACGTCTGGGTCGGCCATCCAGCCGGCCACGGCATGCACAGCGTGCTGATGCCGCCGACAATGCAGTATGAACCATCGTATGCACAGTATCCGGCGGTGGACGAATACTTCCGCCACTGCTTCGAGGAGCGCAAGCGCCGCCTCGGCGACAAGGCGCGGCTGCTACCGTTCACCGGCAATCTGTTCCCCAACACCTCGTACCACGGCCGCCAGCCGCGCGGCATCTGTGTCTGGCATCCGCACTCGCCAACCGAGACGGAAGGCTGGCGCTTCTTCCTGGTCGATGCCGATGCACCAGCCGAGGTGAAGGACGTGCTGCGCCGGTTCTACATGCGCTATTCCGGTCCCGCCGGCATGACCGAGCAGGATGACATGGAGAACTGGCTCTACGCCACTGCCGCGTCGAAAGGCACCATCGCGCGGCGTTATCCATTGAATTACCAGATGTCGATGGGGGCGTATCGGCGGGACGATCCGATCCCTGGCGATGTGTCGCTGCAGATCACCGAGCAGACGCCGCGCAACTACTATCGTGTCTACGCATCGTATTTGAACGGCGACGACTGGGACACACTGATCGGCCGCGATCGCGGTCCGACGCAAGTGGCGGCGGAATAGTGGAATCTCACACATCTTCGCCTCGCCCACGAAGTGGGAGAGGCAGGCGCGAAGCGCCGGAGAGGGTCTCGCCAACCGGGCAGCACCCTCTCCCGCAAGCGGGCGAGGTGATTGGGGAGCTTGGCCAATGACCACAAATCTCGTCAGCATGATCGACCACCAGCATGGCGTCATCAGCCGGGAGATCTTCGTCTCCCCCGACTTCTACCGCGAGGAACTGGAGAAGCTGTTCGCCCGCGCCTGGTTGTTCGTCGGCCATGAAAGCCAGATCCCCAACCCAGGCGATTTCTTCGTCTCCCGCATGGGCGAGGAATCCGTGATCCTCTGCCGCGACACCCAAGGCAAGATGCACGTATTCCTCAACTCCTGCCGTCACCGCGGCATGAAGGTTTGCCGCTACGAACAGGGCAACACCTCGCTGTTCGTCTGCCCCTACCACTCCTGGAGCTACACGACCGACGGAAAGCTGCAAGGCGTGCCGCTGTTTCGCGCCCTCTATGAAGGTACACTGAATCGCGAGGACTGGTCGCTGATCGAGGTCCCCAAGCTCGCGCTTACCACGGGACCATCTGGGCCTCCTGGGACCCGACGGCCCCCGACTTCCTGGACTACATGGGCGACGCGATCGAGCACCTGGACCATGTGTGGATTGCCGTGACGGCCGTCCCGGCGGCGCCGAAGTGATCGGCGTCCACAAATGGGTGCTTCCCATCCAACTGGAAGTTCGCGGCGGAGAATTTCCTAGGCGACACCTACCATAATCCATCGCATCGTTCGGTGGACATGATCGGCATGGGGCCGAGCGGCGCGCGCGGCGCCTCCAGCCGGCGCGACAACGAATACTCCGGCGGCCAGCACTTCTGGGTTGGCTTCCCGCAAGGCCACGGCATGACTGGCGCGCTGATGCCCGACAATACCGACTACGTGTCCACCTATCAGCACCACCCCATCGTCGACGAATACTTCCGCCACTGCTTCCACGAACGGAAGCGCCGCCTTGGCGAACGCGCGCGCAACATGCCCCTGGTGGGCACCATCTTTCCCAAACGCCTCGTATCACGGCCGCCAGCCGCGCGGCATTTGCGTCTGGCATCCGCACTCGCCCACGGAAACGGAGGGCTGGCGGTTCTTCCTGGTCGATGCCGATGCGCCCGCCGAGGTAAAGGATGTGCTGCGCCGCTACTACATGCGCTATTCCGGCCCCGCCGGTATGACCGAGCAGGACGACATGGAGAACTGGCTCTATGCCACGGCCGCGTCGGAGGCACCATCGCGCGGCGGTATCCGTTCAACTATCAGATGTCGATGGGGGCGTACAAGACCAACGACCCGATCCCCGGCGACGTTTCGCTGCAGATCACCGACCAGACACCGCGCAACTACTATCGTGTCTACGCGCAGTATCTCGACGGTGCGCCGTGGGATGCGCTGATCGGACGAACCTCCATGCGCGCGGCAGCCGAGTGATGCGCCCACTCGCCTGGTACCAGCTCCGCGAGGAGATCGAGGACTTCCTCTACACGGAAGCCGATCTGCTGGACCAGCGGCGATTCAAGGAGTGGCTGGAACTGCTGGCCGAGGACCTCGTGTATTTCATGCCAATGCGCCGCAACGTGAAGTTCGGCCAGCATGCGGAGCGCGAGAACACCAAGCAGGGCGAAGGCATAAGCTGGTTCGACGAGGACAAGTGGACGCTCACCAAGCGCGTGGAGCAGGTGCTGACCGGCGTGCACTACGCCGAGGAACCACTGTCGCGCGTGACGCACATGGTGAGCAACGTGCGTCTGCTGGACGTGCGGCCGTCAGTGGAGGATGCACAAGAGGTCACGGTGGGCTGCCGCTTCCTGGTCTATCAGAACCGGGTGGAGTACGAGAACTTCACTTTCATTGGCCGCCGCACGGATGAGTTGCGACGGGTTGGCTCATCGTGGCAAATCGCCCGGCGCGAGCTGATCCTGGAACAGAACGTGCTGATGGCGAAAAACCTGAGTATATTCTTTTGAACATGCACCCCCACCCCAACCCTCCCCCGCTCCGCGGGAGAGGGAATACAGCGTCCCCTCTCCCGCGAAGCGGGGGAGGGTCAGGGTGGGGGTGTCGATGATCGAACTCTCCTCCATCACCGTCGGGAACAAGCTGCGCCTCGTTGGCGGCATTACCGCCGAGGTGCTGGAGCTCGTCAACGACGAATGGGCGAAGGTGCGCCTGATCGAAGCGCCGAACGGCGAACCCGGCGTCGAAGAGCTGTGTCACGCAACTGACATAATCGAAGTCATCACCTGATGCTCCGCATTGCCTTCCTGCCCAGCGACTTCAACCCAATGGTGCTGGTGCTCGGCGAGGCCGAAGACCTGCACCGCCTCGCCGCCACGCTGCGCCGCTTCGCGCGCGAACCTGCTGACGTTCCGCTCGATACCTCGCGCATCCGCTTGACCATGTCCGATGGTCCGCTCGGTATTCACCCGGCTGGGGGCCCCGGCGCCTTCCTCTGGCGCCTTGACGCCGCTCACGCACAAAGCTTCGCCGATCAGATCCACTCACTCGCGCAACCCGCGCGCCTCGCCGGTTCGGAAATTCTCGAATGCACGGCCGAGGAAGAAATCCCGGTCAAAGTCTCGCGCGGCGAATACACCGACGACTTTCTGCGAACCGGCTGATATTCGTTGCCTCGCCTCGCCGCGGTTGGATAATATCAAAACGAGGGGGTCCGCAACGGCAACAAAAGACGGTCTGCACGTCGTCATTTAGCCGGGCGACACCAAGATCCTGCTCGCCATGTCGCTCGACGACGACAAGGTGGAAAACCTCGCCGGCTTCGCCATCTGGTGCGCCGCCGCCGGCAAGGAAACCGGACTGGTCGGCGGTGGACAGCAGCGCCTCGGCCGCCGGTGCGAAGAAGCACAAAGCCGCAGCGCCGGCGAAGGCAAAAGCCAAGCGTCCGGCAAAGAGGAAACGCGCCAGCCGCTAACCGCCCAACCGGTTGCCCAGCAGCCGCGTCCACCCATACGGGTCGGGCGCGGTTCCGTATTGGATGCCGACGATGGTGTCGTAGAGCTTCTGTGTCAGCGCGCCAGTCTTGCCGCCGTTGATGAGGTAGCGCTCGCCCTTGTAGCCGAGCTCGCCCACCGGCGAGATCACCGCTGCGGTGCCGGTGCCCCACATTTCCAGCCGGTTCGCCTTCGCCGCGGCGGTCACGTCGTCGATCGCGATCGGCCGCTCCGACACGCGCAGCCCCCAGTCGCGCAGCAGCGTCAGTACCAAATCACGAGTAATTCCGGCGAGGATCGCGCCGTTCAGCGGCGGCGTGATCACCTCGTCGTCGATCTTCAGCATGATGTTCATCGTGCCGACTTCGTCGAGATAGCGATGCTCGACACCATCCAGCCACAGCACCTGGGTGTAACCGGCCTTCTGTGCCTCCTCGGCACCGAACAGGCTGGCAGCGTAGTTGCCCGCCGTCTTCGCCGCGCCCAACCCACCCTGCACCGCACGCACATACTGGTCCGATGCCAGGATGCGCACCGGGTTCATGCCTTCCTTGTAGTAGGCACCCACCGGGCCGAGGATCACGTAATAGAGATAGCTGCTGGAAGGATGCACGCCGAGGAACGTCTCGGTCGCGATCACCGTCGGCCGGATATACAGCGATGTGCCCGGCAGCGACGGCACCCAGCGCTGGTCAACTTCCACCAGGGCGCGGATCGATTCCTCGACGAGTTGCGGGTCGATCTCCGGGATGCACAGGTAGTGCGCCGACCGGTTCAGCCGGCGCGCATGGTCCGGCAAGCGGAACAGCCGAACCAGCCCGTCCTGGCCACGGAACGCCTTCATGCCGTCGAAGATCCCCTGGCCGTAGTGCAGAACGCAGGTCGCCGGATCCAGCGTAAATGGCCCGTACGGCACGATCCGAGGATCATGCCAGCCACGCCCCTCGTTGTAGTCCATCAGGAACATGTGGTCAGTGAAAACCTTGCCGAAGGCGAGCGTCTCGTCCGCCGGTGGCTGCTTCGGAGTGGTGGTCTTGGTGATCGCAATCTGGGTCAAGGCAGTCTCTTGGACGATAAGTTGATGAGGGGGGTGCAGTATTACGCCACAACGGGCTGGCTGTCGCTCCCTGCCGGCTTCAGCGCCCAAACAACGCGGCAATGTTCCGGTTGCCGTGTATCACGCGAAGTATGCGCAAATCAGCACCATCGACCGTGTAGACGATTACATAGTTACCTACAGGAAAGCTGCGAGCACCAGGAAGCAATTCTTCACGCGGGGCGTCCGATCCTGGGACGTCTTGCCAGCAGATAGAACCGGGCCGTAAGCGACAATATCAGTCGCTCTGCGATCGTCAGACTGCCAGACGCATTCGCGACGTGGTAGGCAATGTCGTCGAAGTCATGCTCGGCCTCTTTCGACAGGCGGTGCGCCATCAGGTACCCAAGAATTGGTCCGCGGCCAGACGAGCACGCAAACGCTGTTTGGTGGCTTCCTCGGCCAAAGCCTGCATGGACACCTTGGTGATCACGCGCCCCTCACCACGTTCGATTGACGCGTTGGCCTCCTCGAGGCTCGCGATCAGGCCCGAGCGCAGCAACTCCCGGCTCCTCCCACAGCAGAAGGGCTTCGGTCGCAGCATCCGCAGGCCGATCCAGACCGCCATTCTCGATGGCATGCCGAATGAGTGCCTCCTGTTCCGGCGTGACAGTGATCCGCATGGCGTCAATCCTCTTGGGCACCCCAATATCTGGGATACTCCCGTGCGTCGCGCAACAGGGACAACTCCGTGGTCCTCCGTGGTCTCCGTGCGAACCCTTCCTCCTTCCTACTGCTTCGCCCGCGTGACGATCTGCGTCGGGTTCACGAACTGTAGCGCGATCAGCAGCCAGATTAGCGTGGTGACCATGTACACCACCGCCATCGCGTCGATCGACTGCTGCGACCGCACCCCCGCCGCGAACACCGCATAGTAAAGCGCCACCACCAGCGTCTGGCTCGTCGGCCCCGACGTCAGGAACGTCAGCTCGAACATCGCGATGGTGCGCACCAGCACCAGCAGCAGCGCCGCCAGGATGCCAGGCGTCAGCAGCGGCACCAGCACCTGCACGAACAGCCGCCCCATGCCGGCGCCGAACACCCGCGCCGCCGCCTCCACCCGCGGGTCGATCTGCTCGACGAACGGGATCATGATCAGGATCACGAACGGCACCGTCGGCACCAGGTTCGCCAGGATCACGCCAGAGATCGATCCCGCCAGATGCGCCTGGTAAAGCACCGTCGCCATCGGAATACCGTAGGTGATTGGCGGCACCAGCAGAGGCAGCAGGAACAGCAGCATCACCACCTGCTTGCCGGGAAAATTGCGCCGCGCCATGGCGTATGCTGTCGGCACGCCGATCAGGCCGGAGATCAGCACCACGGCGCCCACCACCTCGGCCGTCACGATCAGGATATCGGGCAACTGGAACTCATCCCACGCCATCACGTACCATTGCGGCGTGAAGCCTGCCGGCAGCCAGGTGTTGAACCAGCGGGTGCCAAATGAATCCACCACGACGCTGCCGATCATCGCCAGCAGGTTCAGGACGAAGAAGACCACCACCGCCCAGACCGTGAAGGACCACAGCTTCTCGCCGAGACTGCGATGCATCGCGCTCAGCCTTTGCCCGTGCTGACCGGTCCGCGGAACACCAGCGTTCGCGCACCAAGCAGCGCGGCAATGATCACCACCTGGATCAGCGCCATCAGCATCGCGATCGCCGAGGCCAGCGGATAGTCGAACTGCTCGAATGCCGCCTGATACGCGACGATGGAGATCACCCGCGTTGGCCCGGCCGGAGCGCCCAGCAGAATTGCGGATGGAAAGACGGTAAACGCCTGCACGAAGGCCAGCGCGAGCGTGATCGCCAGCCCCGGCGCCAGCAGCGGCAGCAGGATGCGGAAGAAGCGCTGGCGTGACCTCGCCCCCAGCATCGCGCCGGCCTGTTCAAGTGCGGGATCGATGCCGGTGACGTAGGACAGCGTCAGCAGGAAGGTGAACGGAAAGCCGCTGATCACCAGCGACAGCATCACGCCCCAGTAGTTGTGGATCAGCCGCACGGGGGAATCAGTGATGCCGAACTCCAGCAAGGTACGGTTCAGCCAGCCACGCGGACCGAGATATGTCAGCAAGCCGTCAGCCACCATCACGGTACCAAGCGTGATCGGGATCACCAGGATGGTGGTCAGTAGCTTCTGGCGCTTCATCAGCCGCACGCGCAACGCCACCGGCACCGACAGCACGGTGTTCAGCAGCGTTGCCGGAATGGCGATCTGCAAGGTCAGCCAGATCGTCTCGTAGAGGAACGGCTCGGTAAAGAACTTCTGGTAGTTCGCCAGCCAGCCACCGCCATCCTTCGGATGAAACGACAGCACCAGCCCGTAGATGAACGGGTAGATGAACAGCGCCAGCACGAAGAACACACCCGGCAGGATCAGCAATGTCACTGCATCCAGGCCACGCTCCTGCAAGCGACGGCGCAGCGACAAATGCGCAACGCTCATGCGGGGAACACCAGCACCCGTTCGCGCGCTGCGGCCAGATGCACGACCTCGCCGGCGGAGACGTGCTCGTTGGAGCGGAAATAAAGGTCCTCGCCTTGGCTGCCGCGGGCGACCGCATAGAAGTCACGGCCGTGATATTCTGCGATCTCCACTGTGGCAGCGATCGGTCCATCAGGGGTGGGATGCAGATCGTCGGGGCGGATAGCCACGGTAGCCTGGCCATCGACCGGTGCCATTGCAGTACCGAGGATCTGCACTCCTCCGATCATGACGGACACGCCACCAGACACCGTCTGAACCGGCGAACTCAGCAGATTGCGATAGCCCATGAACTCGGCGACATCGGCGCTGGTGGGACGCACATAGAGGTCCTCGGGTGTGCCGATCTGCCGCGGCTGGCCATCGATCATCACCATGATGCGGTCGGCCAGAGAAAGCGCCTCTTCCTGGTCGTGCGTCACGTAGATGGTGGAGCAGCCAAGCATCGTGTGGATACGCCGTATCTCCGCGCGCATTTCCAGCCGCAGCTTGGCATCCAGGTTGGACAGCGGTTCGTCCATCAGCACCAGCGGCGGCTCGACCACAATGGCGCGGGCGATCGCCACACGCTGCTGTTGGCCGCCGGAGAGCTGGCCAGGCAGCTTGTCGCCCTGTGTCTCCAGCCGCACCAGGGCAATTGCCTCGTCAACGCGTCGCTCGATTTCATCACGCGGGCGGCGTTGCGTTGTCAGGCCGAACGCGATGTTGCGCCGCACCGTCATGTGCGGGAACAGGGCATAGTTCTGGAACACCATGCCGAAGCCGCGATCCTCTGGCCCGATCTCGTCCAGACGCTTGTCGTCGAGCCAGATGGCGCCGTCGTGTTGGCTGCAGCAGTCCAGAAATACAGTTCAGCGCGGTGGACTTGCCACAGCCGGACGGACCGAGCAGGGCAACGAACTCACCCCGCTTGACCGTCAGGTTCACGTCGCGAACGCGTGCAATTGGCCGAAGTCGCGGCCCACCCCTTCGAGCCGCAGCTCGCGAAAGTCCCGCGATGCGATAGGCATGTCCGCTAACCGCTCCTCCCGTCAGAGCGAGTGAAAGTCGTGCATCACGGTGGACAAGTCCACAGTTACTTACCAACCTTTGCGCCGACCTGCTGGTCCCAGCGCTGGAAGGCATAGACCAGCTTATCCGGCGGGAGCGGCACTTCCGACGGCACGGTCTCGATCAGCTTGTCGATGAAGGGCCGCCTGTAGTCGCCGACCAGCTTCTGGCTGTCGGCCGGGGCCATGGACAGCGGCACATCCTTCACCGCCGGACCGGGATAGAAATAACCCTTATCGTATGTCATCGCCTGTGCCGGCTTGCTCAACATATAGTCGGTCATCTTCAGCAGCACCGCCAGCTTGTCGTTCGACACGCCTTTGGGGATCGCCCAGTACTGCGCGTCGGTGACCCAGTGGAAGCCGTCGATCGTGCTGATCTCGGCTTCCTTCGGCACCACGCCGAGGATGCGCGGGTTGAGGTCCCACCCAAGATGCGAGGCAATCATGTCGCGCGACCCCTCGCCCAGTTCCTTCATCACCGCGCCGGTGCCGGTCGGGTAGTACTCGATGTTCTTGCCGAGCTCGACCAGGTAGGCCCAGGTCTTGTCCCAGCCATTCTTCGGATCCATCGGATCCTTGTCCTTCAGGATATAGGGCAGACCCTGCAGGAAGGTGCGGCCAGGACCCGAGTTCGCCGGACGCGCATAGATGAACTTCTTCGGATGCGCCTTGGTCCAGGCCAGCAGATCATCCGCGGTCTTCGGCGGCGTCTTCACCATGTCCGGCATGTATTCCAGGATCGGACCGGCCGGGCAGAACACCACGCAGACCGCCTGGTTCTGCGCCAGACCCTGCATCTTCCAGGCGCCCGGCAGGTAGATTTCCTGCAGCTTCGGCAGCACAGACGCGTAATCGGTCGCGATCGGAATCCACAGACCCTGGTCGATACCGGCGGAAAGCGCGTCGGTGCCGGTGAGAACCAGATCGATGTCCACGCTGTTGGCGGCCTGCTGCGCCTTGATCTTGCCGGGCAGCTCGGGAGCCGGGGCCTGCGAGTAGGTGATCTTCGACACCAGGGTCGGGTTCGCCTTGGCAAACCCATCCATCGCGGCCTGCGTTAGCTGCAACTGGCCAGCCACATCCACCACGTTGAGCGATACCGGTGACGACGGGAGGGGCGGTGCTGACGCGGCAAAAGCACGGCCCGCGGTAAATGCCGCTACCCCGGCCATGCCGCCGAGCAGCGTCCTGCGATCAACCTTTGTGGTCGTCATGGTCGTTTCTCTCCCAGTCTAAGTGAGCCGTTCCGGTGCGCCGCGTACATGAGAGGCAGCCGTAACGCAACCCGCATTGATCCGGGTCAATGCATTCGCAACCTTTGGATGACAGGGTTTTAAGATTTTATGCAAATCCGAGCGGATCGGACCCCGCGCTCGAACTCCAGTGACCGTCCGTGGTCCTCCACGCTTCCGCCGTGCTAAAACTATCATCAAACACTCGCGCACCGACCCCGAGGAAGCACCCCAATGTCTGCCACCCCCACCTACGAAGTTCTTGCCCTCCGCTACGGCATCTTTGATGGCCGGCTGCAATTCCAGAACTACATCATCCCAGACGATCACGCCGCGCCCGACCCGCTCGACTTCTACATCTTCGCCATTCGCGGCAACGACCGCACCATCGTGATGGACACCGGCTTCAACCCGATCTCGGCCAAGCGCCGAGGCAGGGAACTGCTGTCGTTCTCCGGCCGATGCACTGATGCAGGCCGGCATCGATCCCACCGAAGTGCCCGACGTCGTGTTGACCCACATGCACTGGGACCATGCCGGCGGCATGGAGTACTTCCCGAAGGCGACATTCCACCTGCAGGCCGCCGAGATGGCCTATTGCACCGGCCCCTGCATGTGCCAGCCCTTCCTCCGCCGTCCGTTCGACGTGGCTGATGTGCAAAGCGCCATCCGAGCCCTCTACGCCGAACGCCTGCGCTTCCACGAGGGCGACTGCCGAAATCGCACCTGGCATCACACTACACCTTATCGGAGGCCACTCCGGTGGCATCCAGTCGATCCGCGTTCCTACCGAGCGCGGTTGGGTGGTCCTGGCCGGCGACGCCACGCATCTCTGGGGCAACATCCGCAAGCGCATGCCATTCCCAGTGGTGGTGGACGTCGCCCGCATGCTGAAGGGCTTCGAGATCCTGGAGAGCCTGGCAGACGGCAGGGGTGACGTTACCCCTTCTGGAGATTAGGGTTGAGGCAGTCTAGCTTTAGCCATATCGCGCGGGTCCCCAGTGCGCCGCCCATACGCATTGGCGCGGCCACTGGTTTCCTGGCATGCTGTTGTCCCCTTCACCTTTCGGATCTTGAGTAAGCCATCGGACCCAGGAATATCCTCCAAATTCCTCCCGGCTAAGCCGGGAATACAACAAGGCGCCTCGCGGCGCAGCCAGATACGCCAGTAGTCCGAAGGTGGGACTCCAGCGTCACGATCTCGATGCCGTCCTTCTTCAAGCTGGCGGCCCAGCGTACGGATGGCTTTCATCCGCGCCTTGACCGTCCACACGGTGCTGCGCCGGGCGCCGGGCCGGGAACTCGGTGCGGGGTGCGGGTGCACACCACCCCGGAGTCCTTC
>CAVTEC010000048.1:0-23120 GCA_963733475.1 uncultured Alphaproteobacteria bacterium
CGGTCTACTACGTGCCGCCACCGATCTATTATGCCCCACCTCCGGTCTATATCACGTTCTCGCCCCCGCCTCCGCCGCAGGTGTGCCACGAGTATTGAGACGACGGCGACAATCAACGGCAAGCCGAATCCGATCGTCGGCACGGCTTGCCTGCAACCTGACGGCTCATGGCGTGTCCCTCGGTAACCGTCGATCCGTTGTCCCCGCCCGCACCGACAGAAGGAAAAATTATGATCATTTTCCAAGAACCAACTCTGCCGTTGCACTGAGTATGTTGGCAATGAGTGGCTCTCTGCTTAAGGTGCTATGCAGCCCAACGCGCCGACCATCAGTAGCCCTCCACCCATGCTACAGGAAAATTGCCTGCTCAAGACGCTGCGCGCGTGCAAGGCGGACGGTAGCTGTTCGCCGCTCGACAATCTCAGGGGCGAGAAACTCCCGGTCAAAATCACGGCCGATCTCGCAATCGGGATCATTGCTGGTGTGCATCCTGATGGCTGGGTCGATGCGAGCCGGATCGTCTCGCTCGCACGGACCGACGATGAACTCATCCTGCAAGGCGTCGATAACGCCGTCGCCTGGCAACTACTGATCTACGAAAAGGATCAGGTCATGTCGTTCTCGCTCGCGACAGGAGACACCACCACCGCCGGTTACGGTAGTTGCTCTGCGGTCAAGGGGCCCTAACAAGGACCGGACCGCCAGCTGCTGGAGCGGGAGACATGGCGCAATGCCGAGGTTGCTTCTACCTATCCAGTTGACGCGAGGCGTCAAGCCGAGAACACGCTCCTCGATCAGGCTAGTGTTGGTGCTTTTCGCTCTCGCCGGCCTCGGGTCGTGGGTGTGGTTCTTACCATCGTGGGTGGTTGACGGCAGCATCGCCGCGCAGGCCGCAGTTGGTCACCCACAGCAAGCCGTCCCGGTTCTCGCCGCTATTGCAACGGCGGAGGATTTTCCGATCATCGTGCGTGGCATTGGCAGCGTCGTCGCCTTCAATACCGTTTCTGTGAAGAGCAGGGTCGATGGTAACATCGTCAAAATTGCCTTCACTGAAGGGCGACCGGTCAATGCGGGCGATCTGCTGGTCCAGATCGATCCGCGGCCCTATCAGACCCAGCTCGCACAGTCTCAGGCCAACAAGGCCAGGATGAGGCCAATCTTGAAAATGCGCGACGCGATCTCGACCGCGATGCGTTACTGCTGAAAGATCAACTCGCGGCGACGCAGCAGCAATACGACACGCAGCGTGCGCTGGTGGCTCAGCTCGAGGCTGCGGTCCAGTCTGATGAGGCGCAGATCGATGCCGCCAAACTCAACATCGCCTACTCGACGATCACCTCGCCGATCAGTGGCATCACGGGGCTACGGTTGCTCGACATCGGCAATCTGGTGCAGGCCAGCGCGGGTACCCCTTCGTCATCGTTACTCAGATCCAGCCCATTTATGTGACCTTCACCGTCCAGGAGCGCAACCTGGACCGCATTCGGCAGGCCATGGCGCAACACCAGCTCTCCGCGCTGGCCTTCAACGGCGACGACAGCCAGCAGCTCTCGCAAGGCGTGCTGGAGCTGGTGAATAACACTGTGGACCAGAGCACCGGGACAGTAACGCTGAAGGCGCAATTTGCGAACCAGATCGAGAGGCTTTGGCCGGGTGAGTTCATCAACGCCCATCTCGTGCTCGACGTCGTCCAGAATGGTGTAATACCAATCCGCTGAGTTGGTGACTTTCGAATGCTCGCGGATTCCCGAATCGGCATAGGCGTGATTCAAGCTGGCAAACTGAGGAGGTTTGCCATGAGCCAGGCGATTGTAGTGCGCCAGGACTTCACGTCGGCGGAGTTGCGGCGAGTTGCGACACGCACGAAGGATGTGGCCCAGGCCCGGCGGCTGTTGGCGATAGCGGCGATCCTGGATGGTGCGCCTCGAGCGGAAGCGGCACGGATTGGCGGGATGGACCGTCAAACGTTGCGAGACTGGGTGATCCGGTTCAACGAGCTTGGTCCGGATGGCCTGATCAACCTGACTTCGCCTGGCGCACCGGCGAAGCTTGACGAAGAGCATCGGGCATTTCTCGTCCGTGTGGTCGAGGAGGGTCCGATCCCGGCAGTGCACGGTGTGGTGCGCTGGCGGGCCTGCGACCTGATCGCGCTGCTGCATGAGGAGTTTGGCATCGAGGTGTCGGACGACACGGTCTACCGCGCGCTGAAGCGGTTGGGCTTTGCCCACCTCAGTGCTCGGCCGAGAGCCTACAAGCAGGACGCCGAAGCCATGGAAGCATTTAAAAAAACTTCGCCGACCGCGTGGCGGAAATCCGCCGGACGCTCGTACCTGGCACACCGATAGAGATCTGGTTCCAGGACGAGATGCGGGTAGGCCAGAAGAACAAGCTCACCTACCGCTGGGCCAGGAAGGGGTCTCGCCCACGGGCCACACATGATCAACGAACGCAATCAGCCTATCTGTTCGGCGCGGTATGTCCGGCGCTGGGGAAGGGCGCCGCCATCGTGGTGCCGAGCTGTAACAGCGAGGCCATGCAACTTCACCTCGATGCGATTGCCACCTGCGTCGCTTCTGGGGCGCACGCCATCATTATCCTCGACCAGGCGGGATGGCATGGGGCCAAGTGTTTGCAGATGCCCAGCAACATCTCGCTGCTGCCGCTCCCGCCGCGCTCGCCGGAACTCAACGCGCAGGAGAACGTCTGGCAGTTCATGCGGCAGAATTGGCTGTCCAACCGTATCTTCACAGGCTTCGACAACATCGTCGACATTTGCTGCGATGCCTGGAACAGGCTCGTGGATCAGCCTTGGAAGATCATGTCCATCGCCCATCGACAATGGACCATCATCGGTCAGGCATTCTGAGGATAGGTATGAGCGTGCCGGCGGCAGCCGTGCAGATGGGGGCAACGGGTCCGTTCGTTTACGTGATCAGGGAGGATTCGACGGTCGAGGCGCGACCGGTGAAGATAACCGACGTCGATAAAAATACTGCCTTGATTGGCAACGGCTTGAAAGCCGGAGACAATGTCGTGGTTTCCGGGCAGATCAACCTGGTGCCTGGCGTCAAGGTCAGCGTGCAGCCCGGCTCCCCGGGCGAGATGATCGCTCGCGAGCCGCAAATCGGTCCGGAGGGCGTCGGCAGCACCGGCATCACAACCGGTCCGGCCGGTATCGGTGGGCTGAAGCCGCGATGAATATCTCGGCGCCTTTCATCCGGCGCCCGATCGCCACGGTGCTGCTGATGGCAGCGTTGCTGGTCGGCGGCATCGTTGGCTACAACCTGCTTCCAGTGGCGGCGCTGCCCAACGTGGATTTTCCGACCATCATGGTCAGCGCCACCCTGCCAGGAGCAAGCCCGAAATCATGGCATCATCGGTGGCGCAGCCACTCGAGCGCCAATTCGCCGATCTGCCGGGCGTCAACCAGATCACCTCGTCGAGTGTGCAGGGTGTCACCAGCATCACCCTGCAGTTCGACCTCTCGCGCAACATAGACGGCGCGGCAGCGGATGTGCAGGCTGCGATCAATGCAGCCAGCGGTCTGCTCCCGAAGCAGCTTCCCAATCCGCCAACCTACAAGAAGGTCAACCCCGCCGATCAGCCGATACTGCTTCTCGGGCTCACCTCCGATCTGATGACTCTGCAAGAACTTGATCAGTATGCCGATCTCGAGCTGGCCCAACGCATCTCGATGCTGCCCGATGTTGGCCAGGTCGTGATCTTTGGCGAGCAGAAATATGCGCCGACGGTCCAACTGAACCCAACGGCACTTGCGGCGCGGGGAATTGGGATGGACGATGTTGCGACGGCAATCAGCAACAACACGGTCGAGCAGCCGGCTGGCACCTTGCAAGGACCGCAAGAGGCCTACCAGATCGGGGCCAACAGCCAGCTTCTGCAAGTGCCTCAGCTTGCCAAGGTCATCGTCGCGTATCGCAATGGCGCTGCCGTACACATTCAGGATCTCGGCCGCGTGGTCGAGGGATCCGACGTTCCGCTGCAGCTCGACTGGGTCAACAATCATATTGGCGAAATGGTCGGGATATGGCGACAGCCCGGGTCGAACGCTCTGCGGCTGGTCAAGCGCATAAAGGAGATGCTGCCTCGTCTTGAGGCGGGGCTGCCGCCTTCGATCAATCTGATCATGGTCAGCGACCGCTCGGTGTCGATCAGCGCAAGCTTCGCCGACGTGAAGCTCACTATGGTGCTCACTATCGTTCTGGTCGTTCTGGTGGTCTTCATCTTCCTGCACAGCTTCTGGGCGACAGTGATCCCCAGCATCACGGTGCCTCTATCGCTGGCTGGGACATTTGCCGTGATGTATTTTTGCGGCTACAGCCTGGACAATCTCTCGTTGATGGGACTGTCCCTCGCCGTCGGGCTGATCGTTGACGACGCTATCGTCATGCTCGAGAACATTTACCGATATCTCGAGCAGGGCAATGAAGCTGTAACGGCCGCGCTCAAGGGTGCCGGCGAGATCGGCTTCACCATTGCGTCGATCACGATCTCCTTGGTGGCGGTCTTCATTCCGCTGTTGTTCATGGGCGGCGTCCTCGGCCTGCTGTTCCGCGAGTTCGCGGTAACGGTGACCGTTGCAATCCTGCTTTCGGGCGTCATTGCGCTGACCTTGTCGCCAACGCTTGCAGCGCTTTTCCTCCGGGACCCGCGATCAGTACAGCGCGGGCGGTTGTACCACTGGAGTGAGCGCACGTTCCAGCGCCTGTTGCTTGGCTACAACGCTGGCTGAAGACCGTTCTGCGTTTTCGGCTTTGGGCGATGCTGCTCAACCTGGCGCTGATCGTGGGCAGCGGCGGCTGCTCGTCACCATACCCAAAGGCTTTCTCCCCGACGAGGACACGGGGCAGATTTTCGGCGTCACCGAGGCCTCGCCTGATATCTCCTTCCTGGGAATGGCCGATCTGCAGCAAGGGTGGCCGCGGTCATCTTCCAAGACCCCGATGTCGCGACGGCGGGATCCGCGATCGGTGGAGCGCGAGTTCCGGCAATGAACACGGGCCGGCTTTTCATCACTCTCGGGCCATGGAATGATCGCACTGCGTCCGAGATGGCGATCATCCAGCGGCTTCGGCCGCGGGCTCTGCGCAAGTTCCCGGTATCAGGACTTACCTGCAGCCAGTGCAAAGCATCCAGATCGGTGGCCGGCGAGCCGCACCCAATATCAATACACTCTGCAGGACATCAATTTCGACGAACTCCTGCAATGGGCACCATGGGTGGAGGACAGACTCAAGGGTCTTCCCGGTCTGCAGGATGTCGCGAGCGACCTGGAGCAGGTGAGCCCGCAATTGATGATACGCATCAACCGCGACCTTGCTGCTACGTCTGGGCGTCAATGCGGCCGATCATACAAGAGCACATTGTACGGTGCCTTTGGCCAGCGTTACGTCACCCAAGATCTACGGTTCGCTCAATACATACAGTGGGGTGGAGGAAGTTGCGCCGGAATTCCAGATGGATGCTTCCGCGTTGTCCCGCCTTTACGTTCATGGCTACGGCGATCAGGGTAATCCCCATGAGTGAGTTCGCCGACGTCGTGCCGACAACGACCATGGTATCGATCAACCATCAAGGCCAGTTTCCTGCGGTGACTTTGTCGTTCAATCTCGCGCCCGGAACTTCGTTGGGCGACGCCGTGAACGCCATCAATCAGGCGACAGAGCAGATGGGGCTGCCCAGGACGATGGAGACTTCGTTCCAGGGCACGGCGCAGGCGCTTCAGAGCTCACTATCGACGGAACCCTATCTGGTCGCCGCGGCGATCTTCGCTGTCTACGTCGTGCTCGGCATCCTGTACGAGAGCTTCATCCATCCGATCACGATCCTCATGAGCCTGCCGCCGGCAAGTGTCGGGGCGCTCGTATTTCTTCGCTTGTTCGGTTTCGACCTGGATGTCATGGGGATCATCGGGCTGATTATGCTGATCGGTATCGTTAAGAAGAATGCCATCATGATGATCGATTTTGCGCTCGAACGGCTGCGTCACGAACACAAACTCGCGGACGAGGCGATCTTTGAGGCCGCGACGCTTCGCTTTCGCCCCATCATGATGACGACGATGGCGGCGATACTGGGCAGCTTGCCTGTCGCGATCGGTATTGGTGCCGGAGGGGAATTTCGCCGGCCGCTGGGTGTCGCCGTGGTTGGTGGGCTTGTGGTGTCGCAGGCGCTGACCCTGTTCACGATTCCAGTGACCTACCTCTATATGGAGCGGCTCAGCGAGTGGCTGGGCCGCATCGTCGCTCAGCCTCGTCGCCGCGCAGGTCCGACGTCGGGCCAGGCACTTGTCACTGCGGGCGATCACCCTCGGCCGCGGTCAACCCATGAAACGACAGCACAATAATGACGGCCCAATTCCCCGCATTGCGTGACGCGGCGATCGGGCGCCGTGGCTATGACCGGCGAGTGATCAGCGGGGCTTCCGCATTGCCTCGGCTGCAACGCCTTCCTGAACCGCCTGCCTGCCAGTATCGCTGCCGACCTGCGGCCCGGGCTCGCTCGATGTGGCCGGGATCCAGCCTTGAGCCGATTGTCCGATTCCGACGCATCCTCGGGGCAAAGGAGACCGGCGGGTTTCGGCCACGTACGGCCCACAACGGACGAGCACGCGACATGCGGCCCGACTTTGGCATCTGGTTGTGTGGACCGATGCGCCACCGGTCCCGAACTTGCTCATTCGCCTTAAAATACTGTTGCCGTAATCTCAGCAGCGGCCCGAACGTCGCCGCATTCTCCTGGATGTCGACTCTGTTCAGATCGAGCGCACCAAACGGCCTCTTCGATGGGTTGATCTGGCCGAAGGCCGGCTGAAGCCTCGATCGCCTATGGCGCAACAGCGGCGTCAAAACTTTCTTCCCCTCGCGGCTTCGCCGCCATTCCTCGCGAAACAAGAAAGTTCCTCCTTTGCTGTCGAGCCCCTTCGGGGTGCGCCGTCGATCGCCTCCGGCCCGTCGATCACCATCGAGGCCGCATGGTGCGGGCTCGAAAACAGAGATCAAGGAGAACGACCATGGCGACCATCGGCACCTTCAAGAAGACCGGCAACAACGAGTTCACCGGCGAAATCGTCACCCTCTCGGTCCAGGCCAAGAACGTCCGCATCGTCCGCGAGACCAGCCGCTCAGGCGAGAACGCTCCCAGCCACCGGGTCTATATCGGCCGTGTCGATTATGCGTAGCGTGTGATTATGCGGAGTCTGGTGCCGGGAGTGGCGGTTTTCGGCACTTTGACGGCGATATCGCTCGGCATAATAACGAGGCGGTGTCCGCGACGCCCGGCTGTTGAGCGGGGCGCCGCGGGTGCCGGTCAGCGCGACCAGATCAGGCTGTATTCGCCGTTCTCGCCCTCGAAGAGGTTGGCGTAGATGGGGCCGGTGAACGACGGATCGTCGAGCTTGACCGAGTGGTAGGTGCGGTCGTCCTTCGAGGTGCGGCGCCATGCGGCACCGATCTCGACGCCCGAGACGACCACCCGGAGGTCGGGCGCCTTGTCGCTCGTGGAGGCGGGATCGCTGGGGACGAGGCGCGCCTTGGCGTCGATCGCGAGGGTCTTGATGGTGCCGGTGTAGATGCCATCGTTGCTGCGGGTGAACGAGCCGATCTGGGACATGATGTAACTCCTTGTGCTGTGTTCCAAGCCCGCGACCATCGCGGCCTTGTGGCGATCAGGAGCCCCGGGACGGCCGACCCGCACCTCTGGCCGAAGCACAGCGGAGGACGGCGGAAGCCCGAGCTTGTTGTCCCGCGAGGAGCCGCCCCAAGAGGGCGGCGGGGAAGAAGGTTGGCGACGCCGTTGCGGGGACGAGGCCGGGTCGAAGACCGCATCCTGGGGCCGATCCGCCCAACAAAGGTCCGTTGGTTGCGAGGCGGAACACCGCACCCAGGGAGAACACCCCCAGATCAGTCATCATCGCAACGATCGCAGCCGTCGATCAGCGCGCCATCATCGTTTGCGGATAGAAGAAGCTCTCGCTCCACAGTCCCGCCTCCCACAAACGAGGAGGCGAACCGTGCCGATAGGTATCTATGTAAGAACGAAGAGTGTCGTCAAAGACCGCCTGCGCGCAGGACTTGCCGCCGATCACGTCGATGATTTTAGCGCGTGGCTGCGACAACGGCGCTATACCGGCAAGACGATCATCGAGCGGATCAGGCTGCTGGCGTGCTGGACGCACTGGGCGTGCGAGGCAGGGTATGCGTTCGACACGGTCCGCGCCGCGCATGCCGCGTCGTCTGCGCTGATCGAGGCGGGATATCGCCCGCGCTTCCGGGGCGACGTCAACAAGGACGCCGTCGAAACGGGCAAGCTGTTCATCGGATATCTCGAGGATCGTGGGCAGTTGCCGAGGTTGCCGTCGCCACGGGTACCACCGCTCGTTGCCGAATATATGGCCTGGGCGCGCGGGCACCACGGGCTGGCCGAAACGACGCTCGGAACATACGTGCGCGCGATCACCCCGTTCGTCGTCGCGCTTGGCGACGGCCCGTCCGCCTATGACGCCGCCGCGATCCGGGGCTATATGCTGGGCCGCGCAGGCACCGTGTCGGCCGCTCGCCTCAACGGTATCGGTGTTGCGATCCGCGCGTTCCTGCGCTTCCTGATCGCGACAGATCGCTGCGTGCCGGGACGTGACCGCGCCATGCCGCAGGCGGCGGGGTGGCGGCTGGCCTCGACCCCGCGCTTCCTGTCAGAGGATGACATCGCGCGTGTCATTGCCGCGTGCGACGGCGAACGGCGCTTGCGCGACCGCGCGATCATCCTGCTGTTGGTCCGGCTCGGGATACGCGCCAGTGAAGTCGCGCGGCTCGGCTTCGATGATATCGACTGGCGACAGGGCAGTCTCCGCCTGTATGGCAAGGGGCGCCGCGAAGAGCTGCTGCCACTCAGCCAGGAGGTTGGTGACGCGCTGATCGCCTATATCGAACGAGGACGGCCTGCGCTCGCGGCGCGTGCAATCTTCCTCACCGAATATGCGCCGCTCAGGCCGATCGACCGCGTCACGATCAAATGCGTGGTGCGCCGCGCCCTCGAACGTGCCGGGGTGAACAGCCGATACAAGGGCGCGCATGTGCTGCGCCACTCGGCAGCGACGTCGATGCTGCGGCACGGTGTCAGCCTCGCAGGCGTAGGCACGGTGCTGCGCCACCGCTCACCCGCGATGACCGCGCACTATGCCAAGGTTGACATGACGCTGCTGGCGACAATCGCACAGCCCTGGCCGGGAGATGCGTCATGCTGATCGACGATGCGCATCGCTATGTCGGGCTACGCCATGCGCTTGGCTTCAAGCTCGAAAAGGCCGCCCGCCACCTCGCCGCGTTCATCCGCCATGCCATGGCCAATGGCGATAGCCATATCCGCAGCGCAACGGCGCTGGCATGGACGGCGGCGGTCTCGTCGACGCCGGACAGGCGATATCGACGACTTCAGGAAATCGCCGACTTCGCCCGCTTCCTGCACGCCGAGAACGCCGCGCATGAGATCCCGCAGCATCATCGATACTACCGTCCCAGTGTCCGACCCGCGCCGTATATCTACACATCCGGCGAGTTGGAAAGGATGCTCCGCGCCGCTGCGAATTTGCGGCGTCAGAAGCCGAGCCCGCTCAGGCGGCACGTCCATGCGATGCTGATCGGACTGCTTGCGGCAACGGGCCTGCGCGTCTCGGAAGCGCTCAATTTGCGGCTCGACGATCTGCTGCCGGACGGCGTGCTGCACATCCGCCAGACCAAGTTCAACAAGAGCCGGCTCGTGCCGATGCACGCAAGCGTCGTCGCCGCGCTTGACGCTTATCTGCGCATCCGGGCGACGGTCGCGGGCGTGGACGACCATGTGTTCCTGACGGTCGGCGGCAGACCGATGGGTCTCGGGACCGTCCATGCCGCGTTCCATGTGATCCTGAACAAGGCCGGGATCGCGCCGGGTCGGCCGCGCCGCCCGCGCATCCATGACCTGCGCCATACCTTCGCGACGCGTGTGCTGGGGCAATGCGCGATGCGCCGCGAGGACGTCGCCCGCGACTTCGTGGCGCTCTCGACCTATCTTGGGTACGGCCATATCCGGCATACCTACTGGTATCTGGAGGCGACGCCCGAGCTGATGTGCGACATCGCCGCCGCCGCCGAAATGCTGGGTGCGGAGGTGATCGCATGACACTGATCGCGCCGCTCATCACCTCGTTCCTGCGCGAGCACATGCCGCGGCAACGCGGATATAGTGCCCATAGCTGCGAGGCCTATGCGACCTGCTTCCAACTCCTGCTGACGTTCGCTGCCGATCGGCTCAAGACGCGGCCCTCGCGGCTTGCGCTCGAGGATATCGACGCCGCGATGGTGCTCGCGTTCCTCGCGCACATCGAACAGGATCGCGGCAACAGCCCGGCGACGCGCAACCTGCGGCTTGCCGCGATCAAGGCATTCATGCGCTACGTCGAACTCCAGTGCCCGAGTACACTGGCGCAGGTCGCGCAGATCGACGCGATCCCGGGCAAGCGCCATGACCACAAGCTCATCCGCCATCTGACGATGACGGAGGTGCGCGCCATCCTCGATGCGCCAGACCCATCGACCAGATCGGGAATCCGCGACCGGGCGATGCTGCACCTGTGCTTCGCCGGCGGCCTGCGCGTCTCCGAGCTGGTCGGGATGACGATGAACCGTGTCACCCTGCAACCCAGCCCGAGCATCCTCGTGTTCGGCAAGGGCCGTCGCGAGCGCAGCTTGCCGCTTTGGAGGGAAACCGCGCGCGACGTTCGCGCCTGGCTTGCGGTGCGCGGGAATCCACCCGTGCCTGAGCTGTTCGTCAACGCGCAAGGCATGGCAATGACGCGCGCCGGGTTTGAATACATCCTTGAAAAGCATGGGGCGACCGCCGCGCGAAAATGCCCGACGCTGGTTGGCCGCGCACTGTCGCCGCACCTCCTGCGGCACAGCTGCGCGGTCTTGATGCTCCAGGCCACGCGTGACATCCGCAAGGTCGCACTGTGGCTGGGTCATGCCGATATCAGGACGACTGAGGTCTACCTCGGGATGGACCCTTCCGAAAAGCTCGAGGCCGTCGAAGCGGTGCTCCCGCCCGCCCTGCGACGTGGTCGGTTCAAAGCGCCCGACGCGTTGATCGCATCGCTGATGGCCGATGCGCATGCCGTGCCGACGTGAGTTGAGTGTGCCGGACGGCTGCGATCGTTTTGATGATGGCTGATCTGGGGGTGTTCTCCCTGGGTGCGGTGTTCCGCCTCGCAACCAACGGACCTTTGTTGGGCGGATCGGCCCCAGGATGCGGTCTTCGACCCGGCCTCGTCCCCGCAACGGCGTCGCCAACCTTCTTCCCCGCCGCCCTCTTGGGGCGGCTCCTCGCGGGACAACAAGCTCGGGCTTCCGCCGTCCTCCGCTGTGCTTCGGCCAGAGGTGCGGGTCGGCCGTCCCGGGGCTCCTGATCGCCACAAGGCCGCGATGGTCGCGGGCTTGGAACACAGCACAAGGAGTTACATCATGTCCCAGATCGGCTCGTTCACCCGCAGCAACGATGGCATCTACACCGGCACCATCAAGACCCTCGCGATCGACGCCAAGGCGCGCCTCGTCCCCAGCGATCCCGCCTCCACGAGCGACAAGGCGCCCGACCTCCGGGTGGTCGTCTCGGGCGTCGAGATCGGTGCCGCATGGCGCCGCACCTCGAAGGACGACCGCACCTACCACTCGGTCAAGCTCGACGATCCGTCGTTCACCGGCCCCATCTACGCCAACCTCTTCGAGGGCGAGAACGGCGAATACAGCCTGATCTGGTCGCGCTGACCGGCACCCGCGGCGCCCCGCTCAACAGCCGGGCGTCGCGGACACCGCCTCGTTATTATGCCGAGCGATATCGCCGTCAAAGTGCCGAAAACCGCCACTCCCGGCACCAGAACTCCGCATAATCACACGCTACGCATAATCGACATAATGCGGTGCACCGCATTACGTCGAGATCGGCGCAGCCTGGTCCAAACGCTCCAACGAGGGCCGCGACTATCTGGGCCTCAAGCTCGACGATCCGAGCTTCAATGCTCCAATATTCGCCAATCTCTTCGAGGACGAAGACGGCGAGGGCTACAGCCTGATCTGGTCCCGCCCCAACGGTCGCCGCAGCAGCGACTGACACGGCTCAAAAAGCCCCGTCCGGCCGGTCCGGGCGGGGCATCGCCCGTTTCGGGCCGCGAGTGCTGAGACATTCGGTGGCAGTTGCCGCGACAAGATGAACCCACCGCGCCGACGCCACCCACTTGCCAATGCCCGCGGCTCACCTGCGCGAATTAGTCCAGAGACAGTCCTGCTCGTCGAAACAGTGGATCAGTTTCCCGCTGCAATGCTCGCACGACAGGTCCTATACGCCGACGTTCAATGAGCCAACGTTTAGACCCAGGCTCCCATACGCCGCCTGATTTGCGCATGATCGGTGCAAGATCCGTCGGGCACCGTATCGCGACCAACCGCCCAAGTTCTCCAAACTCAGCGGGACCAATATGAGAGGGAAGGGGAGATAGCGGCGTTTGCATGCGCCGATTCTGATTCGGTGAGAATCGCGATGCAAGCCATATCTTGATGGTCACACGGCATATGGAAAGGAATTTTGTGACTGAGGGACGGAGAGGTATTTACCTCGTCCGTGGGTCTAGGCACATGCGCCGACGCACGTCGATGAAGGCATGTAGCGCTGGCATGCTGAGGAGAGGACCTCTGGCTGATCTTTTCATTGTAGTGCCGCCCAAGGTCGTGCCGGTTCAATCCCGTTTCGCGCCGCGCTACGCGCGCGGTTTCAGCACGCTCACTACGCCAGGGCCGCGTCTCATCAAGCGCAGGTCAGAAGAAGACCCGCGCTTGCCGCAACGCGGCCCCGCTCGTTCACGTGCCTCAAGGATTGAGCCACCACGAAGGCCGCCATTCCCGCTGCCTGTCAGCAATCGGGCTGATGCGGTGCACGGGAGTAGCTCACATGACAGTTCTTCGTACCACGCTCGATCTTCGCAAGGCGGATGTCCGCCGGTTGCTGCGGCGAGGCTATGAGCTCGCGTATATCGAGACCCGGCACCTGGATGCTGGTGACGAGACAACTATCGTATGGACACGTTCTACGCGGCCGGACGATTTCGACGAAAGCGAAATACCGTTCTGACAACAGCTGGCACCGCCGGACCTCGTTTGGGTCCGGCGAACAGCCGTGGACGTCGACCACTGCGGTACCGACCGTTCGTGGTGCGCCCAATTCATCACCGGAGGCTGAGCTGCGCCCACGACGCTTTGCAGCATCATCTCACAGGCGTTGGCCCTGCCGCCTGGTCACTCTCTCCGCATCTTCCTGCTGCCGCTCAGCGCGGATGTGCTGCTGGGCCTGGGCCTCATCCTGTTGGCCTTGCCGTTCGACATTCCGCCAGTAGCTCACAGCCTGCTCGTGCTGCGGGATCCGTCTGTCGTCCATGTCCCGTTCCTATGATGCTCTGCTGAACCTGCTCGTCTTCACCCGCGCCAACATCTCTGGCCTGTGCCAACCGAAAATCTCATCCGGGCTGGCACAGGCGCAGCAATGCGGTAGCTTTGGCGGGATGATCGACCTATTCAAATTGCTTGGTGGATGGCTGGTCGGACTGTTCAGATCGCATGCCGGCCGCGAAGCCGAGATCATGTTCCTTCGCCACCAGCTTCTCATCTTGAGGCGATCGGCGCCACGAAGGCTCAGACTGCGTACCGGGGATCGACTGATCTTCCTTTGGCTCTATCGGTTATTTCCGTCGCTGCTCGGAGCCGCAATCATCTTCAAGCCCGAGACGTTGGTTCGCTGGCATCGAAGCGGCTTCCGTCTCTACTGGCGTTGGAAGTCGCGACGCCGTGTCGGCCGGCCGGAGGTCCCGACCGAGATCCGCGATCTGGTTCGCACAATCAGCCGCGATAACCCGCTGTGGGGCTCGCCGCGTATTCATGGTGAGTTGCTGAAACTTGGTATCGACATCGCCCAGTCGACTGTTGCTAAGTACATGTGCCGGCGTCGCCGCCCACCCTCTACAGGTTGGAGAGTGTTCCTGCGCATTCACACTGCGCACATCGCCGCCGTTGATCTGTTCGTCATTCCGACCATCGGGTTCAAACTTCTCTACGGGTTAGTGATCCTGCGTCTGGAGCGGCGACGGCTCGTCTGGATCAATGTGACCGCACATCCGACCGCCGAATGGATCGCCCGACAGATTACCGAAGCCTTCCCATGGGACGAGGCGCCACGCTACCTCATCCGCGATCGTGACACCGCCTATGGTGTCGCGGTTACCCGCCGGCTGCGAGCCATGGGCATCCGGGATCGGCCGATCTCGCCACGCTCGCCGTGGCAGAACGGCCATGTTGAACGGCTGATCGGATCGATCCGGCGCGAGTGCCTCGATCATGTCGTGGCGTTGGGAGAGAGGCATGTTCGCGATCTGCTCACCAATTACCAGGCATATTATAATGGCGCACGCACGCACCTTGCGCTCGCCAAGGATGCACCGTTCCGCCGACCACCGCAGACAGTCGGTAGGATCGCATCAATCCCATGGCTCGGCGGCCTCCATCGTCAGTACACTCGGATGGCGTAATCGGTAGGCACACCTACTGTGCCTTGAAGACGGTCAAGAAATGCTGAGAAGACGAGAAGCCGCAAGACAGCGCAATGTCGGTGATGCTGCGGCGCGTTCGCGTCTGCGGCCAGCGCGCGGGATGGTAGGCGGGGCCGTGAAAGCTGTCGCAGCCCGGGAACAGCGGGGAGGGTGTGGGCGGATAGGTTACCGGCTTCCGCCGCTCTGGCCACAAACCTCCATCCGGATCATCCCTTCACCGCACCGAACGCCAAACCCCGGACCATATGTCGCTGCATGAACATCATGAAGACCACCATCGGCAGCATAATCCCCACCGCCGCCGCGGCCGACAGCGTCCAGTAGTTGATATCCTCAGCACCATACTCTGCCAGCGCCACCGGTAGAGTCTTGGTATCTGGCCCTGTCAGCACCAGGCTCAGCAGGAACTCGTTATAGGCCAGCAGCAGGCTGAACAGCGCTGTCACCCCCACACCTGGCCGTACCACAGGCAAAGCCACCCGAGTGAACACCTGCCAAGGACCACACCCGTCTATCTCCGCCGCCTCATACAGCTCATGCGGCACATCCAGGAAGAAGCTCCTCATCAGCCAGATCGTGAACGGTTGATTGATCGCGATTAGCGCGAAAATCAGCGCCGGGTAAGTGTTGATCAACCCCGTCATTTTTGCGAGCACGAAAAAAGGAATTGCGAGGAGGATCTGGGGAAACATCCGCATCGACAAGATCCCGAACAGGTACTCCGCGCGCCGTCCTGCTCCGTAACCGCGACAAGCCATAAGCCGCCATCGTCCCGATTGAAACCGAGATGACCACCACGCTCGTGGACACGATTGTACTGTTAATCAGATACCGCCAAAACCGCTTCTCCACCCACACCTGATAATGAAATTCAAACGTCGGCGGGAACATGAACTTCGGAGGCACCGCGAACGCATCCACCGGCCGCTTGAAACTGGTCAGCACCGCCCACACGACCGGCACCAGCGTCACCGCCGTGAAGGCGCATAGCGCCAGGAACAGCGGAGCCTGAGTCCGCACCGACCGCCGCATCAGAATGCCCCCCGTTCGCGCCGGTATAGCGCCGCGATGATCCCCGCGATCACCGCCGCGGTAATCAGCAGCGTGATCACCCCCAGCGCCGAGGCTTTCCCGATCTGCAGCAGCCGGAACGCGAGTTGATACGTGTAGATCGTGACCGTCTCGGTGGCGTTTCCCGGTCCCCCGGCCGTCAGAACGTAAATCTGGTCGAAGAACCGGAACGCATCCATCACCCTGATTGCCAACACGAACAGAATCAGCGGCCGGATAGCCGGCACCATGATCCGAAACAGCAACATCCATGGGCCGGCGCCATCCACCTGCGCTGCCTCGATCTGGCTCTGATCCACGGTGTTCAGCCCCGCATACAGCACCAGAATCATGAACGGCGTGAACTGCCATGCATCCGCCAGGATCACGGTCAGCCGTGCCCAATTAGGATCACCGAGGAAATCCGGCGGGAATATCCCCCAACTGATCAGCAAGCCACTCAGCAGGCCCCACCGACCGATGAAAATCCACCGCAGGAACAGCGCGGCCACCACCGGAGTGATGATGCTTGGCATGAACATCAGCGTGTTCAAAGCCTTCACGCCAAACGTCAGCCGATACAGCCCGTATGCGACCAGCAGGCCCGTCACGAACTCCAAGGCGACCGCAGACGCAACGATCAACACCGTCCGCCACAGCGCATCCCAGAACTCCTGTTCACCGAGCAGCGCGCCGTAATTGTCGAGTCCGACAAACTCGAAAATTCCAGCTCCAATATCGTAATTGAACAGGCTGAGATATATCGCGTAGCCCAGCGGGAACACCATCACAGCGACCAGCACCACCGCGCTGGGCGCTAGGAACATCCAGGCGCTCGCCTGCGGTCCCCAGGCCCGCTTGCGTGCTGCCTGCCGAGCCCCATCCAGGGGTACGGCAATCACGCCATCACTGATAATAGCCGTGACCCTTCAGGAAGTCTTCGGTCTCCTTCGCCGCCATGTCGAGCGCAGGTTTTACCTGCATATCGCCCGTCAGATACTGACCGATCCGCTTGGTGATGAACTGCCCGACCGCGTAGAACTCCGGTAGCCGAGGATAGCCTTGGCCCGCTGCCACCGCTGCCTTCGCCGCAGGGAAGAATCGGTATTTCGCAATCAGCTCCTGGTCGTTCAGCAACGAGGAACGGGTCGGAACCATCATTCCCGCCGCGGCGCGCATCTTCGGCGCGGTGGTCGCAGTCGCCAAAATCCGGAACAGCAGATCCGGGTCCTGCTTGCTGAATGCAGAGATGCAATAACCATCGCCGCCAAACGGCACGTGCCCTTGCGGCGGCACCGCCCAAGCCATCTTATCCACGACCCGCGATTTGTTCGGATCATCCATCGCCAGCGCGCGCGTCGCCCATTGCACACCCATCACTGCCGCATCCTGCTGCAGCGTGATCATGCACTCATCATTCGCAGCGTTCGTATAACCCGGCTGCGCATACCGCGTGATCCTGTAAAGCATCTCGATCGCCTCGACGCCTTTTGGATCATTGAAGATCGGATGCCACGCGTTGTCGAACCACCCATCCCCGAGTGCGTTGATATACCAGGATGTCTCATTCAGTGCCGCATCGACCGGCCGCTGACAACTGATCGTGCCGGCGCGCAACGGCGAGTTGAAGGACTTTGCCAAATCGAGATACTCGGCCAACGTCGTCGGTGGCTGCTTCCCGGCCTTCTCGAACAGATCCTGCCGGTAGAAGAACAGCATCGCATTGGCCGTCGCCGGTACACCCCACTGATGTCCCTGCCACGCCCGTTCTTTCTGGACTGTTGGTGTGAAGTCATCGAGTTGGAATTCGTCCTTGTATTTTGCCCACAAGTCGTCCAGCGGACGGACCCATCCATTCTTCGCAAACTGCAAGAACGTACTGTCATTCGCATAGACGATATCCGGTGTGCTGGACTTCGAAGAAAACGCGATCGTGCACAGCTCCAGCGCCTTATCGAACGGCATCAACTGCGTGTTCACTTCCACGCCTGGTATCGCCTTCTGAATATTCCCTGCGATATACTCCAACGCGGGGAACCGATGACTGATTAGCTGAATCGTCGTCGCCGCGCACGCCGGGCGAATGAATGGCATCGCAAGAGGGCTCGCGGCGGCTCCTGCCAGCAAGCTACGTCTCGTGAACCGGGACATGGTCTCCTCCTTGGTTATCGCCTAGCTTGGTTGTTCGCTGGCTCTTATCATCGCAACCTGCCGCACGCCACCGCTTGACAGACGGGTTGCTGCTCACCATCCAATCGACAGCGATGAACCACACCGCCGAGCCGGCGGCTGCGTTTCGCGAGTGGCGCACGCTCGCAGCCGAGCAGTGTACTGGGCCTCCCAGCTTGAGGTCTGCTCTGGCTCCGGTACCTACGAGGGCCGTCGTGCTGCTTTCGGCCCAACTCGCCCTTGAACTGAACATTCAATCTGGACGCATCCCGACCTTCAGGCGGATCGGAAAAAAGCCACTTAACTCGGTCGTGCTGGGCCGGAATGCTTCGTTCGCTTTCGGCAATCCGAACGCGGTGCGCTGACGACTGAGATGGGCGCGAATCAGCGACGACTGGCCGACAGGGAGAGTGCATCGCGCCAAGGCTCCTTTTGCAGTGCTTCAATCGGCCGGGACCTTTCCCCGACGGATCAATGATGCCTATCGTTCACTGGAGACTGTTGAAACTGGCCTTCGCCCAGGGAACGCCAGATAGATCCAGGGGGAGCTGCCTATGACCAACAACAATTCAGGCTTCGTTGGCTCGATTCCCGATCTCTACGATCGCAATGTCGGTCCGCTGATGATGGTACCGTATGCAGGCGACATCGCCGCTCGCCTGTCGGACATGGCGACGGGACGGTTGCTGGAAGTTGCAGCGGGCACCGGCATCGTCACTGCTGCGTTGGCGCTGGCGTTACCGCGCGCCCAGCTGATCGCCACTGACCTGAACCAGCCGATGTTAGACCACGCCGCGACTAAGCCGGAGCTGCGCGGTGTCGAGTTTCGCCAAGCGGACGCACTGGCATTGCCGTTCGATGACGAGAGTTTCGACGCCGTGGTATGCCAGTTCGGCGTGATGTTCTTTCCCGACCGCGTTGCCGCATTCCGGGAAGCCTACCGCGTGCTGAAGCCGGGTGGACAGTTCGTGTTCAACGTGTGGGAGAGCGTTGCGAAGAACCCGATTGTGGCGACAACTCTGATGGGCCTGTCGCGGCGCTATCCGCAGCATCCGCCCTGGTTCCTGGAGCGTACGCCGTGCGGCTATCGCGAAACCGATGTCATCCGCTCCGACCTCGCTGCCGGCGGCTTTGCCGATTGTCGCATCGAGACGGTGACACTGCGCGGTTGCGCAGCGTCGCCGATGTCGCCGGCGATCGGCTTCTGTCAGGGCTCGCCGATGCGAGCGGAGCTCGAAGCGCTCGATCCTACTGGTCTGGAAGCAGCGACCGCTGCCGCAGCGGCCGCGATCGCGGAACAATTCGGCGAAGGCGCATTCGAAACGGAGCTGTGTGCACTGGTGATCGAGACGCGGCGGTAGCGCGACAAGGCGGGGACTCGGCTGAACGGGCTGCATTCGAGCGACGGCGAGGCGGCCCGGAACGACCGCCATGGGCGCGAAGTGGAACGGGCGAAGTTGGCCGATGAACGAACCCGCTTCGCGGGAGGGGTACGGGTGTTGACGGACGAGTAGTGGCCTAACTGGTGCGCCTCGATTGAGCACAGCCCGGTGCGGGCGGAGCGTTTCGGCTTCCTTCAACCGAGAGGAGCCGACCGATGAACCAGTCCAGTCCCGCCACTGCGATCAGCCCACTGCGCCAACGTTTGATCGATGATATGAACGTGCGCCGGTTTTCGCGCGAGACGCAGCGCAACTACATTCGCGACGTCGGACGCTTCGCGACCTTCCTGCGGCGCTCACCTGATGCGGCGACGGCGGATGACGTGCGCCGGTTCCAGATCGAACAGCGTGACGCCGGCATGCCGACGCCGACCATGAACAGCATCGTCTCGGCGTTGCGGTTCTTCTTCACGCACACGATCGACCGGCCTGACCTGGCGCGCAAGGCGATCCGAGTGGCGCATCCGCGCAACCTGCCCGTGGTGCTGAGCCGGGACGAGGTTGCGCGACTACTCAACGCGACCACCTGCCTCAAGCATCAGGCGGCCCTCTCGGTCGCCTATGGCGCCGGCCTGCGCGTGGCCGAGGTCGCGTCGCTCAAGGTCGCCGATATCGACAGCGAGCGCATGCTGATCCGGGTCGAGCGTGGCAAGGGTGGCCGGTATCGCAATGCCATGCTCCCGGCAGATCTGCTCACCCTGCTGCGCGAGTGGTGGAAGGTCGGGCACCAACAGGGCGTGATGCATCGCGACGGTTGGCTGTTTCCAGGACAGCACGCCATGAAGCCGATCAGCACCCGGCAACTCCATCGCATCGTCGTCGAGGCGGCACAGGCCGCGGAGATCACCAAGCGGGTCGGACCGCACACGCTGCGGCACAGCTTTGCCACCCATCTCCTCGAGGACGGCGTTGATATCCGCGTCATCCAGGTCTTGTTCGGAACGGCGACATACTGCCCACAAACATCTAATTGAGGGGCGGATCTATTATCAGTTCCATCCGCAATGCGGCGAGACCGTGCTAATCAAGCGACAGCTTGAGTACCACGGCGTCGAGCTCGTGGTCATCTTGCAACCGGACAGTTCGCTCGCCTGCATTCCGGCGTGGATGACGCATGAGTTCGCGGGTCAATATATGCTCAGTGAGAAGCCCAACTTCTCCATCGACATTTTACGATCCGTGCGTGCCGAGATCGACGCGCTTTTAGGCTTCCTCCAGCCCGAATCGAAGGCGGAGGAAGCGAATGATGTCGTGCCGATCGAAAGATCTGCAACTAAGCCTGTTCGAGGGGAAGGAGGCACCCCGTGTCGTGTTGGCGGCCACGCAAATGGTCGATCTGGCGGCACAGGTGGAAGCCCTTCTGCGCGAGATCGCGACAGCACTGGCAAACGGGGAGGCCAGCGATGAGCAAGATCACGACTGAGCATCTTGCGCGCAGTGCGTGCGTCTATATCCGGCAATCGACGGCCGATCAGCTGACGCACAACCATGAGAGCCGACGCCGGCAATATGGTCTCGCCGATCGCGCCCGTCAGCTCGGCTGGACCACAGTTGAGGTCATCGACGATGATCTTGGTCGCTCGGGCGGCGGCATCGCTCGGCCCGGCTTCGAGCGCTTACTGGCTGCGATCTGCGAAGCCCGCGTGGGCGCCGTGCTCGCGATCGAGGCGTCCCGATTGGCACGTAACGGCCGTGATTGGCACACGTTGATCGAGTTCTGCGGATTGGTCGGGACGCTTATCGTCGACGAAGATGGGATCTATGACCCTCGCCATCCCAATGACCGATTATTGCTCGGAATGAAGGGCACGATGAGCGAACTTGAGCTGTCGCTGTTTCGCCAGCGCTCGCAAGAGGCATTAAAGCAGAAGGCGCGCCGTGGTGCACTGATCCTCGGGGTTGCTGCTGGCTATGTCAGAGTTGGGCGCGACCGGATCGAAAAGAACCCCGACCAACGCGTTCAGGAGGCTTTGCAGCTCGTCTTCGCAAAATTTGCCGAGTTCCAAAGCGCCCGTCAGGTCCATATCTGGTTGCGCGAGGATGGCATCGAGTTACCGGTAAAGTCGCGCGAAGGGGAAGCGCGGGGTGTCGTTTGGCGATTGCCGGCCTATAACATCGTGCATAACATTCTGACGAATCCAATTTACGCGGGTGCCTATGTCTTCGGGCGCACGACAAGCAAAGTGAGCATTGAGCAAGGACGCAAACGTGTCAGGCGCGGCGTGCATCGGCCAATGGCCGAATGGGACATTCTGATCAAGGATCATCACGCTGGCTACATCACCTGGGAGGAGTTCGAGAGGAACCAGGGCGTGATCGCCAACAATGCAACCGGCAAAGGCAGCGCCGTAGTCAAGGGCGCAGTACGTCGCGGTGAACTGCTGCTGCCCGGCCTTTTGCGCTGTGGTCATTGCGGCCGCAAGCTGCACGCGTCCTACAGTGGCAAGCTCGGTCGCTACAGCTGCTACGGCGCCCGCATGAACCACGGTACGGCACGCTGCATCTCGATCAGCGGCCTGAGCATCGATGGTGCCGTCAGCGCAGAGGTACTGCGCATCCTGAAGCCGCTTGGCATTAAGGCCGCCGCCAAGGCAGTCGAGACTCAGATGACCACGACATCGGCCGTGCAGCGGCAGCTTGAGCTATCGCTTGAACAGGCGCGGTACGAGGCCGCGCACGCTCGTCGGCAATACGATGCGGTCGATCCGGCAAATCGCTTGGTGGCCGCCGAGCTGGAGCGCCGCTGGAACGAGGCATTGCAGACTGTGCGCAGGATAGAAGCAGAAATCGCTGCCACCGTAGCGGCCAGGCCTCCACCACTGGGCGAACGGGAGCGGCAGCAGCTGATACGGCTCGGCGCAGATCTCGAGCTGGCTTGGTCACATCCTGCTGCCACAGCCGCCACGCGCAAGCGCATCTTGCGCACGGCGCTCAACGAGATCGTGGTGCGCAAGGAGGGACCAGTCATCAACGCGGTTCTGCACTGGAAGGGCGGAGACCACACTGCATTGCAGGTCAAGCTGAGATTGAACGCCGCCGGCCGGCATCATTGGCCGCCAGCTGAGGACACGGTAGCGCTCGTACGCGAGTTGGCACGACTGATGCCAGATCGACAGATCGCCCGTCTCCTCAATCGTTCAGGCAAGTCGACCGGATATGGCAATGGCTGGACCGAGCAGCGCGTGCGTGGCTTCCGCAACCACCATGATATCGCGGTATATCGCGACGACGAATGGGCCGAACGGGGTGAGATCACCCTTGATGCAGCCGCAGAGACCCTTGGCGTCGCCAAGATGACGGCACTTCGCATGATTCGGAGAGGCGATCTCAAGGGACGCCAAGCCTGCAAAGGTGCGCCCTGGGTCATCAAGGCAGAAGATGTGCCTGCATTTGACACCCCGAGCTCGTCAACTGATCCGGTAACACCCAATCCAGTGCAGCAGATCCTTGAGTTTCAGTGACATAGGTGGATGCGCATTATGACTCGTGACTGCTGGGGCACAGCAAGCTTGATACGACCGCGCTCTATGCGCGCGTTGCCACCAAAACGATCCGCTGGGTGACCAGTCCTCTCGAGCATTTGGCGTTGCTGATGCAAGGCGGGAGGGTCCAGGCGGCTGAAGCGGCTTGCGCACCTCGATCGAGGTCGCCGATATCTTTCGCGCTGAAGGCCCCGGCTATCGTGCCGCTCAGGCCGGCCACCTGAACCTGACCCAGCTCAAGGTCATGTCGGCGATTGAGAACTGCCGCACCGCGGCGCTCGGCGGCCACGTCGATGCCTGCGAGGACTGCGGGCACTGGCGCATTGCCTACAACAG